>JAUJOM010000025.1 GCA_030447645.1 Longimicrobiaceae bacterium
CAGTTGCCCCGTGCAAGCGTTGTGGCGCCTACGAACCGCTCCGGCAATCACATATCCTGCCCGAATTCCTATACAGTGACGTATATGATGAAAAGCATCGGTTCATGCGCGTGCCCCTTTGGCGCGGAAGTCAGACCCGCCTTGACCAGCGCGGGCTTCGTGAATCGCTGCTGTGTTCAGATTGTGAGGGGCGGTTTGGCGTTTGGGAACAGCACGCCAGTCAGATCCTTTTTCACCAGCCGGTGGGTACGGTTGTACCGTACGGCAGGACCTTGTTTGTACCGGGGGTAGATTACCAGAAATTCAAGCTATTCCTGCTCAGCATCATCTGGCGTGCAGGCGTGAGCACCTCAAAGGAATTCTCCACTGTCAGACTTGGTGCCCACGAAGCCACGATCCGGTCGAACCTGCTAGCATCCGATCCGGGGAATGCCCATTTCTATCCGTGCTTCATTCATGCGTTGCCGGTGCATCGTGAATTCTTCAAAAGGGCGATCATCCTACCATATCGGATGAAGTTTGAAGGTGTGTGGGCGTATCGCGCAGCATTTGCGGGGTTTGTGTGGGATTGGATCGTTTCATCGATGATTAACCGGTCAACGTCTGACGGCTACTTTCTACGCGAGGATGGCGTGCTACCAATCCACAGGCTCGAACCCGCTGTCGCTGATCGCTGGATGCGCACATGGACGAAAAGCATCCAAAAGTATCATGGGCGCAAATCGTGACCGCCCCTATCCCCTGACCAGCGTCCGGGATCGTTCTCCGCGTGCCCTGCGGAAGGAAGTCCTGCCCCGCTTGCGACCTGTCTGTCCCCCTCGTGTGCCTTGGCTTTCAGGATTCGCCGCCGCTCCCGCCGCCGCCAAAAATGTCTCCAACGGGCGGATAGCGAAGGGTAGTACCGGTATTTTCTTCCAGCCGACGTAATAGTCAGTGCTAATAGCGGAGCTGCCCTTGCGGGGTAGAGAAACTTGGCCATCGGCTGCGTCTCATCCAGAATGCAAACAGTATTTCTATCGTATAGTTGGAGCGTTTGCAGGGAACGGAACCAGTGGGTATGCCAGTCATATTGTATGCCTTCGCTGGCGCTGTCGAAGGCAGCATGAGCCTCCAGTATCGTGATTGGCCGGGTCCCGACGTTCACAATGGAGAGGCAGAAGAAAGGATTGGATAGATCAAGTGGTACCTCGCTCGCCGCTCCCGGCTGGCCCAGGTCCGGACGCTTCTTTCTCAGGTAATTCTCGTCAAAGGGCAACCGCGACAGTTTGATTTTTGCGCGGTCGCGCCGCACTGCGTAGATGCCGGTTGCTGATCCCACGATACCGGTTACTGCTCCCACAACAGCGATGATGAGAGTGATAGCGTCCATTTCGCTAAGTCCGTTACTCAGTTCGGTCCTCGGTGGAGCTTTGCGTGACTTTCACCCTCTTGCTCACCTCGTGCTCACTCCGGTGCGGACACTCCGACCAGAATGCGAGAAGCCCGGCAACCTAAGTGATTGCCGGGCTTTGCTTTACCTACATGGGCGCTGAGGGATTCGAACCCCCGACCCCCTGGGTGTAAACCAGGTGCTCTGAACCAGCTGAGCTAAGCGCCCCTGCGCAAAATTCCGAATGGCACCAGACCTACATACCCGAGCACCAAGAGCAACGGTGCGGCGGTGACAGAGCCGCGAGCAAGCAGAACGAATCCAAGCACGATGGCAACAAGCCCGGCGAGGAGAAGCACCCAGTTCTGCAGATCGAGCCGAAGACTGCTCTCGGCGGACTCAGCGCTGTGGGAGCTAGGCGGGGACGCGCGACGCTGGGCAGGTGTCGGTCTGGGCATGCGCCAATGCTACCGCGGTCGGCTTCCGTCGTCAAGTCCGCTCATGTCAGGATCCGGCAAGAATTCGGGGGTTCCGCCGAGCTTCTATGGCCAGCGAACTCGTCATCCATGAGATTTCTGGCTGGCTCCCGCGGCCTCTCCGCGACCCCACTCGAGTGCGGGGCGCAGGTCGGCCGGAAGCGGAGCGTGAAAATGGAGCTCCTGCCCAGTCCGGGGGTGGGTGAACTCGAGTTCGGTGGCGTGCAGGAACTGGCGTGGCGTACGGCGAGCCAGCTCGGCCGCCGATCCGCGCTCGGGACCACTGAACCCGCGCTCCCGCCCCGCCGCATAGGTGCGGTCACCTACCACCGGGTGGCCGAGGTGAAGCAGATGAACCCGGATCTGGTGGGTGCGCCCCGTGTCCAGCTCGGCGCGGAGCAGGTCCGCCGCGCGCCATCGCTCCTCTCGGCGAAAGTGGGTTCGCGCTTCCCGTCCACCCTCGTGCAAGATCGCCATGCGGGTTCGCTCCGTCGGATGGCGCCCAATTGGGGCGTCCACGGTGACGTGGTCGGCAGGGAGGTGCCCCCAACAGGCGGCCAGATAAATGCGGCGGACGCGCCGGTGGCGGAGCTGGTCCGCGAGGCCACGGTGGGCTGCGTCATGCTTGGCCACCAGCATGAGACCGGATGTGTCTCGATCCAGTCTGTGCACGATGCCCGGACGGAGCACACCTCCGATTCCCGACAGGTCCCCGACGGCGTGCAGCAGTGCGTTCACCAGAGTGCCGGAGCGATTCCCTGGGGCCGGATGGACCACCAGACCGGCCGGTTTGTTGACCACCAGGAGATCGGCGTCCTGATGCACGATGTCGAGAGGGATTGCTTCGGGAACGAGCTGGGATGGCTCGGCGGGAGGGAGCTTGATCTGGATGCGGTCGCCGGGGCGCGGCAGATCGCGCTTTCTGGCCCGCAGCCCGTTCACCGTTACGTGCCCGTCGGCAATGAGCACCGCAATGCGGCTGCGGGAAAGATCAAGTTGCGCGGCGAGAAACGCGTCGAGCCGTCCTCCCTCGCCCGGTTCGACGACCAGCACCCGGGTATGTACGTCACCTTCCGTCACCGGCCTCGGGCGCCGGAACTTCTTCACGCCAGAGCGAGATGGCCAGCAGGATCGCACCGCTGGTCACGGCGATGTCGGCGACGTTGAACACCGGCCAGCGCACGGTCCCGATCCCGAAATCCAGAAAGTCCACCACCCCGCGATGTGAGCGCACGCGGTCGATCAGGTTGCCGATGGCCCCTCCAGTCACCGCCGCGATGGCCAACAGGCGAACCTTGTCCGTCGTCGGGGTGCTCCGATACATCGAGAAAAGGAGCACAACCATCACGACGGCGAGCGCCATGAAGACGAAGCGCGAGTAGTCGCCCAGATGCAGACCGAAAGCAGCACCCGGATTGTAGATGTAGGTCAGCCGAAAGAAGTCGCCCCACACCGGGATGGGAACACCAAACCGGAGGGTGCGCTGCACCAGCAGCTTGGTTGCGATGTCGAGCAGGACAGTACCACCTACGACCCCCAGGTACAGGCCAAGCTTGCCGCGCATTGTCGGTGCTTCTGACCGCAGGGAGGGGTCTTCCACCGACCGGGTTGCGACGCCTTGTTCCATGGCTACGACTCCACTCGCGCCAGCCCGACCACTGCCCGCACACCGTCCAGGCCGACTTCGCGTGTTATCTCGTAGTTGTTACTGGGAATTTCTCCGGTATAGATCATCACGTCTCGCGCCAGGGTCTCCCCTGCAATGAAGTCCCGGTGTGCCTCCGAGGCGCAGCGGATCTCGTCGTCGCCGGCGATCCCCAAGCGGATTCGATCGGAGACCTCCAGCCCGGCGTCCTTGCGGAGGCGCTGGACCCGGTTGACCAGCTCCCGCGCGAGTCCTTCGGCACGGAGCGCGGGGGTAATGGTGGGGTCCAGCGCTACGGTGAACCCGGCCTCCGCCTGCACCTTCAAGTCGCCCCGGGCAATTTGTACGATCTCCATATCCTCCGCACCAATCTGGACCCGCTCCCCCTTCACCTCCACCACCAGCGGCTCGCCGCAGCGAAAGGCCGCCAGGCGCTCCGATGAAAGTTTTCGGATGGCGCTTGCGACCTGCGGCGTGAGATTCCCGAGTCGGACGCCCAGCGCCTTGAAGTTCGGGCGGGCGGAAAACGTGACAAGCTCTTCCGCCTGGTCCATGAAGTCTACCGACTTTACGTTCAGCTCGTCCCGGACGATTTCCAGCAGGCTCCCGGTGACGCGATAGCCCTGCGGGACCACCGCATACAGCGCCCCAAGCGGCTGCCGGACCTTGATGCCCACTTCCTCACGCGCCGCACGCCCGAGAGTAGCCAGCATGCGCACCGCTTCCATGCCGCGCTCCAGCGCCTCGTCCCGAACGGAGTCCTGGTGCTCGGGAAAGCCGGCGAGGTGCACGCTCTGTCCATCCAGAGCACGGTGAAGCCAGTCGGTGAGGAAAGGCATCACCGGGGCGGCGAGCCGCGCCACTGTGACCAGTGCCTCGTGAAGCGTAGCGAAAGCCGCGCGGGCATCGGGGCTTTCCGCACTTCCCCAGAAGCGGTCACGGGAACGCCGAACGTACCAGTTCGACAGGTCGTCTACGATGAAATCGGCCAGAATGCGCACGGCACGGGTCAGGTTGTACGCTTCCATGTCTCCCTGCACCGCTTCCGTCACCGCGGCAAGACGCGACAGGAGCCAGCGGTCGAGGACCGAGCGCTCCGAGGCAGCGGGATCTGCGACGCCGGGCGTCCACCCTTCAAGATTGCCGTAAAGCGCAAAAACCGGTACGTATTGCGCAAAGTGTCGAATACCTTGCGCTGGACTTCCTTCACCCCCTCGGGATCGAAGCGCTTCGGTACCCACGGATTGGAAATCGCGAGCAGGTACCAGCGGATGGTGTCCGCCCCGAACTGCTCCATAGCCTTCCAGGGTCCACTACGTTACCCTTGGACTTGGACATCTTTTGACCTTCGGCGTCCAGGATCAGGTCGTTTACTATTACGTTGCCGTACGCCGGACCTCTGCCGAGCAGCGTGGAGATGGCCAGCAGCGAATAAAACCAGCCGCGGGTCTGGTCGACTCCCTCGCAGATGAAGTCCGCGGGGAACTGCCGCTCCTGTGTGCGCTGGTTTTCGAACGGGTAATGGTGCTGTGCGAAGGGCATCGCCCTCGAGTCGAACCAGACGTCGATCACCTCCGGGACGCGCCGCATGGTCCCCGGGCAGCCGACGTGGCCGCACGTCCAGGTATGCTCGTCGATGAAGGGACGGTGCGGATCGAAGGGCTCGGGAAGCGGGCCCACCCGTTCCCGCAAGTCGGCGAACGATCCGAGCACCTGCATGTGCCGGGGATCGGCGTCGCACAGCCAGATCGGCAGCGGCGTACCCCAGTAGCGGCTGCGGGAGATCGCCCAGTCCACGTTGTTCTCCAGCCACTCGCCGAAGCGTCCACTCCCACTTCCGGCGGATGCCAGCGGATCTGGCGGTTGTTGGCCAGCAGCTCGTCTCTCAGCTGTGTGGTGCGGATGAACCAGGAATCGCGCGCCATGTACAGCAGCGGACTTCCGCACCGCCAGCAGTGCGGATAGGAGTGCTCCTCCCGGCTCGAGCGAAAGACCTGTCCCCGTCGCTTCAACTCGATGACCAGGTCCACATCCGCATCCTTGACGAACTTCCCTCCCACCAGCGGGAGGCCCTCCACGAAGGCACCGCGGTCATCCACCGGGTTCAGTACCGGGAGATCGTGCTGCTGGCCCAGCGCGTAGTCATCCGCGCCGAAAGCCGGAGCGGTGTGCACGATGCCCGTACCCTCCTCCGCGCTCACCCATTCAGCCGGGAACACGTGCCAGGCACGCGCCACTGATTCAGCGGGAAAGGTGGTGGTGCCCACCCAGTCGAACGGACGCTGGTAGCGGAGCCCGATCAGCTCCGTCGCGGGCAGGCCGCGCGAAACGGGCTGCTCGCTTCCAAACAGGGCCGCTACCCTGGCTGCCGCCAGTATCAGGCGCCGGCCCTCATGCTCCACCTCCGCGTATTCAAGCTCCGGGTTCACCGCGAGCGCGGTGTTGGACACCAGCGTCCAGGGGGTGGTGGTCCACACCAGAAGCTCCCGGCCGTCCGCCTCGCCGTTCTCCCCAACCAGCGGCAGGGTTACATAAAGCGAGGGATCTTTGACATCCCGGTACCCGAGGGCGACCTCATGGCTGGAAAGTCCGGTTCCGCACCGCGGGCAGTAGGGGAGGATCTTGTGCCCACGGTACATGAGTCCCCGGTCGGCGATCTCCTTGATCAGCCACCAGACGCTCTCGATGTACTCCGCGTGGTAGGTGATGTAGGGACGGGAGTAGTCCAGCCAGTAGCCGATCCGGGCGGAAAAGCGCTCCCACTCGTCCGTGTAAAGCAGCACGCTTTCACGGCACACCTCGTTGAAGCGAGCGATGCCGATGCGCTCGATGTCGCGCCTGCCGGAGATCCCCAGCCGCTTCTCCGCCTCGATCTCCACCGGCAATCCGTGCGTATCCCAGCCGGCGATCCGCGGCACGTGCCGACCCTGCATGGTGCGGAAGCGTGCAACTGCGTCCTTGAGAGTGCGGGCCAGCACATGGTGGATGCCGGGTCGCCCGTTTGCCGTGGGGGGACCCTCGTAGAACACGAACGGCTCGCCCTCAGCGGTTTGTTCCAGGCTGCGGACGAACGTTTTTTCCGTGCGCCAGCTTTCCAGGATTCCCTCTTCGAGGGCGAGCGTTGAAGCGGGCAGCTCCGGGTAGCGTGCTGCCATCAGCCGTCCTCACCCGGATGACCCGCTGCCGGCATCCACTGGGGCGGGCCGGAATCCGGTGACGCATTCCGTTCCGGCATCGCTTCCGTCTCCATTCTTCCCGGGTCGCGCAATCGGTCCTCTTCCAGCTCGATTTCCGCGATTTGCTTTTCGGCGACTTTGCGGAACATGCCCAGGAAGCGAACCCGCTGGGCTTGAATCCGGCGCAGCGCTTCCGCGGCCGCTCCCACCTGCCGCTTGGCGTCCGCGACGATGCGTTCGGCTTCCGCCCGGGCTTCGCGCAGCACCAGATCGGCGTCACGGTTCGCCTGGGAGCGCATGTCCTCGCGTAGCTGCTGAGCCGAGACCAGTGCCTCGTTGAGGGCACGTTCCCGCTCACGGAAACCAGCCAACCCCTGGGCCAGGTTGTCCATGCTTACTGTGAGACTGCCGTTTTCACGCACCAGCTCCGTCATGCGCTCCGCAACCAGGTCCAGGAATTCGTCAACGGCGCCCGGGTCATATCCACGTACGGAGCGGCGGAAATCCCCCTTTTTCTTTTGAACGTCGAGGGGCGTGAGGTCGATCATGGCTGGCGCTCTCCGAACAATAGGGTTCCTACGCGAACCATGGTGCTCCCCTCCTCCACCGCGATCTCGAAATCGCCGGACATGCCCATACTCAACACTTCGGCGTCGAAAGCGCTGACCTGCCGGCCGGCTTCCTCCCAGAGCTGGCGAGTCGCCCCGAAGACCCGTCGGAGCGTACCCTGGTCGGCATCGAAGGGTGCCATGGTCATCAATCCCACCACCCCGAGGCCGGGGAGCTCAGCGATCCGGGCCAGGGCTTCCAGGGCTGAGCCGGCGTCGAAGCCGCCCTTGCTCGCCTCTCCCGAAGCATTGACCTGCACGAGAGCGCGTACTCTGAGCCCCTGGCCGACCGCCTCGGCGGATACCGTCTGAGCGAGCCGGAGCGAGTCCAGGGAATGGAGCAGATCAATAAGGGGGAGCGCCCGCCGTACCTTATTGCGCTGCAGGTGCCCGATCAGGTGCCATCTCACCGCGCTCCGGCCGACCTGCGCGACCTTGTCGGCAAGCTCCGGAACCCGGTTTTCACCCACATCGTGCACCCCCGCAGCGACCGCTGCCTCCACCGCGTCAGGCGGGTGATTCTTGGTAACGGCCACCAGTGTCACCGGATGGCTGCGGCCGGAATGCCGCCACGCGCGGTCTACACGTTCGCGAACGCTCGCAACCCGCTCTGCCACACCGGACGCATCCATCTCCCGATTGTACACCCGGGCGCAAAGCGGGCGCAAGCGCGCCGCGGTCAGGATGCGAGTGGGGATCCGCTGCGGCCGGCGAGCAGCGGCGCGAGGTGTTCGGCACCGAGGCCGCGCTGCAGGTGGCCGCGGTGCGCGACGCTGATGGTGCTGGTTTCCTCCGATATCACCAGCACCAGCGCGTCGGTTTCCTCCGACAGGCCGAGAGCGGCCCGGTGGCGAGTACCCAGGGTGCGATCCGCGGGTGTGTACTGTGTAAGCGGCAGAACCACCCCTGCCCCAACCAGGGAGTCACCACGGATGATCGCCGCCCCATCGTGCAGCGGCGAATACGGGCTGAAGATGGTAGCGAGCAGCGCTGCGGAAACCCGGGCGTCCAGCGGCGTGCCGTCCTTTTCGATGTATTCGCTGAGTGCCACCCTCTGCTCAACCGCGATGATCGCGCCGATCTTGTCCCGCGCCAATTCCTCGGCCGCCTGCGCGATCTCTTCGGCTACCTCGTTCTTCTCCAGCGGGCTGCTGGCGCGCAGCAAGCGGCTCTGACCCAGCCGCGCGAGCGCACCCCGTAATTCCGGCTGGAAGACCACCAGCGCCGCGATAACCCCGAACTGGAAGACGGCTTCGAGCAGTGACTGCAGAAGCTGGAGTTCCAGGATGCGCGACATGAAGTACGCGCCGACAAGAAATACCAGCCCCGCAAGCATCTGGATGGCGCGGGTCCCCACGAATACGAGCAGTACCCGGTACAGCACGGCCGTGACAATGCCAATCTCCAGCAGATCCTTCCAGTCGGGAACAAGCCAGCCCAGCGGCTCCAGAAGGCCGCTCACGCGCGGCTCCGTTCTACCTGACACACCGCTTCCGCGACCGAGAGGGCCTCCCGGGTGGTGCGCGGATCATGCACCCGGAAGATGCGCGCACCCCGCAGCAAACCCAGCACGCATGCCGCCGCGGTGCCGACATCCCGCTGCTCGGGTAAAAGATCACCCAACAGCTTGCCGATGAACGCTTTGCGGGAAGGGCCGAGCAGAATGGGGTGGCCGAGAGGAGCAAGCTCGTCGAGCCGGCCGAGCAGCTCCAGGTTGTGCTCCGCCGTCTTGGCGAATCCGATGCCTGGATCGAGGACGATCCGCTCGGAGTCGACACCCGCCGCCTGTGCTCGCCGGAGGGCTATGCCCAGCTCCGCGGAGACTTCGCCGGCGACGTCATGGTAGCTGGCTGCCTGCTGCATCGTCTGGGGGTCACCCCGCATGTGCATGAGCACCAGGCCGGCCCCGGAAGCGGCTACCACCCGTCCCATCGCCGGGTCGCCGAGTGCTGAAACGTCGTTGATCACGTCAGCGCCCGCGTCCAGTGCGGCGCGCGCCACCTCGGCCTTGCGGGTGTCCACCGAGATCGGCGTGGGCAGCCGGGCCTTGAGCGCCTTTACGATGGGGAGGATGCGGGCGGATTCTTGCTCGGCGGGTACCGGGCGGGCGCCGGGACGGGTAGACTCGCCACCTACATCGACCAGGTCAGCACCGGCAGCGACCATCTCCAGCGCCCGATCCAGTGCACGAGCGGGGTCAGCGAAGCGTCCGCCGTCGCTGAACGAGTCCGGCGTGGCGTTCAAGATCCCCATGATCCGCGCCCGCGCCAGGTCCAGAGTTTCGCACCGAAGTCGCCACCCGCCCGGCTTCACGCCGGCGCGGGTTCAGGACCACCGAGAAGCGGGGGAGGAACGCGGCGTGGCTGACCAGCCGGCGCGGGCATAACCGGGGAGGGCGTTGATGGAGACGCTTCCGAGGCGCGCGGCGGGAGCGATTCTCCGCGGACCAGCCGCTCGATGTCGTCCCGGGTAAGCGTTTCCCGCTCCAGGAGCGCGCTGGCTAACGTGTGCAGCAGCGCCATGTGCTCGGAAAGCGTTTCCCTGGCGCGGCTGTAGGAGTTGGAGATGAGCCGGGACACCTCGTCATCGACCAGCTGCGCCGTACGATCAGACACTTCACGCCGGTGCTGCAGCTCCCGCCCGAGGAACACTTCCTGTTCGTTGTCACCCACCAAAATCGGCCCCACCACGTCGGAGAGACCCCACTGCGTCACGTACCTGCGCGCGATGCTGGTGGCCTTTTGAATGTCGCTAGAAGCTCCCGTGGTGACGCGGTCGCGCCCAAAAACCAGCTCTTCCGCCACCCGGCCGCCGTAGCTCATCACCAGGTTGGCCTCGATCTGCTGCCGCGTCACGGAAACGCGGTCGTCCTCCGGGAGGGTGAAAGCCAACCCGAGCGCCCGCCCGCGCGGCACGATGGTGACCTTGTGCAGCGGGTCATTGCCGAGGGTCTTGATCGCACACACCGCGTGCCCGGCCTCGTGATAAGCAGTCAGCCGGCGTTCTTCGTCCCTCATGACCATGCTCTTGCGCTCCGCGCCGAGCATGACCTTGTCCTTGGCGTCCTCCAGGTCCGCCATGTACACCTGGTCGTTGCCACGGCGGGCCGCGAGCAGCGCCCCCTCGTTCACCAGGTTCGCCAGGTCGGCACCCACCATTCCCGGCGTTCCCCGAGCGATGGTCGGGACGTTGACATCCGGTGCCGCCGGAATCTTGCGGAGGTGTACTCGGAGGATGCCTTCCCGGCCCTTTACGTCCGGCGCATCCACCACGATCTGCCGGTCGAAGCGGCCCGGGCGCAGCAGCGCGGGATCGAGCACGTCGGGGCGGTTGGTGGCTGCAATCAGGATCACACCCTGGTTCGACTCGAAGCCGTCCATCTCCACCAGCAGCTGGTTGAGCGTCTGCTCCCGCTCGTCGTGCCCGCCGCCGAGGCCGGCACCCCGATGCCTGCCGACCGCGTCAATCTCGTCAATAAAGATGATGCAGGGCGCATGCGACTTCCCCTGCTCGAACAAATCGCGCACGCGGGACGCTCCCACCCCGACGAACATCTCGACAAAGTCGCTCCCCGACATGGAAAAGAAGGGCCGCCCGGCCTCACCCGCGACCGCGCGGGCGAGCAGCGTCTTGCCGGTGCCCGGAGGGCCGACCAGCAGGGCGCCCTTGGGCAGCCGCCCACCCAGCTTGGTGAACTTTTGCGGGTCCTTGAGGAATTCGACGATCTCCTGCAGCTCGTACTTGGCTTCCTCCGCGCCGGAGACGTCTTCGAACGTCACCTTGGGCGTGTCGCCGGAAAGCAGCTTCGCCTTCGATTTCCCGAACTGGAACGCCTTGGAGCCGGTAGACTGCATCTGCCGCATGATAAAGAACCAGAGCCCGAAGAAGATCAGCCACGGAAGCAGCCCCCCGATGATGCCGAGCCACTGCCGGTCGGCCTTGCGCGCAGAGATAAGCACCCCTCGTTCTTCCAGGGAAGCGAGCAGTACTTCCGAGTCACTCACCGGCAGCAGAGTGCTGAAGTGCGTGACCTGGCCCTGCTTGCCCTGGATCGGGGCCCGCAGCTTGCCGTCGAGCTGACTCCCCTCGATCACCGCAGCCTCGGCAACGTTGCCGCGGTCCAGCTCGTTCTTGAACTGTGTATAGTTAAGGGGCTCCGCTGTGGGTTGGCGGCCTTCCATCACCTGAAGCAGGACAACCGGAATCAGGATGATCAACGCCCACAGCGAGGCGGTCTTGGAGATCCGGGCCCACCGGGGCACGTTGGGACGATTGGGTTCGCGATCAGCCATCTATAAGCTCGCAATAAAAGGCAAGTTACGAAAATCCTCCGAGTGGTCGAGGCCGTAGCCGATCAGGAACTCGGCGGGTGCATCAAAACCAACCCAGCGCGCGTCCCGCACCAGACTGGTTGCGATCCGCTTGTGCAAAAGAGCGCACACCTCGAGCGACTTGGGACCGCGCGCATCAAGCAGCGGAATCAGGCGGTTCAGCGTCGTGCCACTGTCGACGATGTCTTCAACGATGATCACGTGCCGCCCGGCAAGGTTGGCTTCCGGATCGTAGAGCAGACGCACCGTTCCGGAGCTGGTGGTGCTGCTCCCGTACGAAGACGCGACCAGAAAGTCGACCTGTGCCGGGCGCGGAATGTCCCGGATCAGGTCGCTGATGAACATGAACGATCCCTTCAGCAGGCCGAGGAGCAACAGGTCTTCGCCGGGGGGATACGCTTTAGCGATTTCCTCTCCCATCTCGCGCACGCGCTCCGCGATTTCATCCGTGGTGTAAACCATGCGGCGGATCGGCCGCCCACCCGTGCGCGCGAGAATTTTGTCGGTATCAAGCATCCGAAAGCTGGATCAAGAGGGCGTCCTCACCATGCCGTGGCTGGAACTCCACCGTGCGCGCGACACCCACAACCCAGAGCGCCATACCCGCCGCGTCGACCAGGACCGGCGTGCTGGCCCGGCGAGAGCGCGGCACCCGGCGATCACTCCACAACTTCTTGAGTGCCCGACTGCCGCCAAAAAGCCGGATGCGGTCGCCCGGCTTGGGACCGCGAAACAGTAGCGGCGTGCGGAGCTGATCCGTGCAAAGCCCCACCCCGTCCGGTGCATCACCGAGCCAGCTGTCCACACCCCAGGCAACCCTGTACTCCCGGCCGCCAATGTGCGCGAGCCCCGTCCCGGCCGGGCCATCCAAACAAAGGGGCTGGTCAGGCGCAGGCGCCGCCGCGGTCTGCCGGACGCGCACCTCGTCGAACTCCGCGAGCAACGACACGCCACCGGCAAGGAGAAACTCGCGTCCGCTGGGACTGTCCATAATAAACTGAACAGCCATGCGGGTTCCGACCTGCCCCGGTGTGGAACCGAAGCAGCGTAATGCCTGACGTAGCAGAAGCGGCGCCAGAACTGGGTTCTGGCGGAAGCGCGCTCGCGAAAGTATTACGGCGTCGCCGTCGGTGCGAATCGCCTCCGAGGCCACGCCCCCGAGGGCCTGCTTCACCAGCGCTTCGTTCTCCCCGCGAGTTCGGCCAGGCGAACCAGGCTGGCCCGTGCGCCAGGTGCGATCGTGCGCTCGAGGCGCGGAATCAACTCCAGCCGGATGCGGTTGCGCGCGTGGCCAAGCGCCCGGTTGGTGGCATCGGTGCGCCAGCGAAGCTGTCTCGCCCTGGCGTAGCGTGCAAGGTCACGCCGCCAGAACGGGAGGAGTGGACGCGCGAGCGGTCCCGGGCCCAGCGGGGCCATCCCGGCCAGGCCTCGCACCCCCGTCCCGCGGAGTACCCGGAAAAGAACCGTTTCGGCCTGGTCGTCGGCGTGATGGCCCATCACCAGCCGGTCTGCTTGCGCCACGCGCGCCGCGGTTTGCAGAAACGCGTGCCGCTCCCGACGGGCAGCGTCCTCGCCGCGTGGAGCCTCGCGGCAGCGTGCCACCACAAGCGGAACCCCCCACGCGCGGCACAACCCGGCGACCCACTGTGCATCTGCGCCACTGCGTACCCGCATTCCATGGTCCAGATGCGCGGCGGAAACCCGAGCGTTGCAGACGAACCGGAGCAGATACAGCAGGACGACCGAATCGCGCCCGCCCGAAAGTGCGACGAGCAGGTGCTTGTCCGCGAGTTCGAGAGCGGCGAGGTGTTGACGGAAACGGTGCTCGAGAGCCGCGGCGTCTACCTGCGTGGTCCTCCCTTCCGCAGCGTCAGCTCGGAACGAACGCCTCGCACCCCCTCCACGTCCCACGCGTCATCCGTTGCGTAGCGGATCTCCTCATAGCTGGGCAGCTCACCCCGCAGCAGTACAATGCCGTTCTGAACCGCGGCTTCAATCGCTTCCGCGTCGACCCACGTATCGTAGAAGAGCGCTTCCCGCACGCTCTCCAGCAGCTCCTCGTCGCTTCGCTGCCGTGAGCGCAGCCGCTCGTGGTACGGGCCGAGTCCGTATCGCGCCGGACCGTATACACCGCCCGCTTGGCCTGATCGGGTCTCACTCCGGGACATGAACCCTCCTGGATTTAGACGTGCGTGCCGACCCTAGGCGCGCAACAAGCGTTCCAGAAACGGCTCCGCGTCGCCGGGGGAAGGCCCGGGTGGAAGCGGGCGTCCGCGGAGCCGGTGCAATACCTCGGCGAGTCTGTCCGGCCGGTCGGAGATGATCCCGTCCACTCCCCAGGCCAGCAGCCGCTCCATATCGGTTGGCGCGTTCACGGTCCAGACGTGCACGGGCAGGTTACCCGCGTGCGCATCCTGAATGAAGCCGGGGGAAACCACCCGAAGCCCGCCGGAGTGCTCCGGCACCTGCATGGCATCCACGGGTGGAGCATAGAGGCGCCGCGCGCGTGCCCGATGCGCCAGCCAGAAGGCGAGGATTTCTTCCCGTGCCGCACTGATGGGACCCGCGTAAGCGACAAAGCGGCGTCGATTCGCCCGCTCGCCGGCAGCCACGAGAACCCGGCGGTGAGCGCCGTGCGCGTGGATGGTTTCCCACACGCGCTCCGCTGCACGCCCGTCCTTGATCTCCACGTTGACCCGAGCCGTGGGAAACGTCGCGAGCACCTGGTCGAACGAGGGGATGGTTTCGCCACGTCCACGGAGGGGAAAGGTTTGTCCCCCGTCCGGCGAAAAGCGGAAGCCGGCATCGAAGCGCTGGATTTGAGCCAGGGTCTGCGCGGCCACGGGGCCGCGCCCGTCGGTTGTACGCTGCAAAGTCGGATCGTGAATCACCACCGCCTCCCCATCGGCGGTAGGCTGCACGTCCAGCTCCAGGATATCAGCCCGCCACCACTTCAGTGCGCGGCGGAAGGCGAGCAGGGTATTCTCGGGCGCCAGGGCAGACCCGCCCCGATGCGCGATCAGCAGGGGGGCACCGGCCAGATACGCGTGCCCGCCGCGGCGACGCACCGGTCAGGACGTGGCTTCCAGCTCCTCGCGCTCCGCCGGAGACAGACCGAGCAGCCGGTACAACACGAGGTCAACCAGCCGGGCAGTCATGGCACGGGCCCATACCAGTTTGCGGGAATCCGCTCCCGCTTCCAGCTCCGCTGACATGGTGGCGTAGCGGTCGCCAAGGAACGCAAGGATGCTCTCAACCACCTCCAGGTGGGGTGGGCGCGAATTCCCTTCCGAAACCAGACCGTCCACGAAAGCCAGCAGCCCGGGGAATACCATCTCCGTGAGGTGCCCTCCGTGCACGATCTCCTCGTCCGTGAGTTCTTCCCAGGCGAGTTCGTTCCAGTATAATTCTTCGGCTTCGCGACGGAGAAACGCCATCCTGGCTGGCGAAAGCATCGCGTCGGACACCTGCCTGGAGTTGCGTCCAATCGCCTGCAGGACGCGGCCCCGCCGGAGCTCGATGTACGCCTGGCCGTTCACGGGCTCGGCGGTGGGTTTGTGCATCGCGATCGGCAGGGTCCAGAGGATCAGATGACTCATGCTGGACGGGTAACTTAGGGCGTCGCGGGCGGACCCCGCAATGCTCAACTTTCGGCCGCAACCTTCAGCGACTCGCGAGCGCTTTCCCCTCCGTCGAGAGTGGCGCGGTCCATGTCGGCGCCGGATAGATCAGCTCCGTCCAGGTTGGCCGCGGTCAAATCCGCCCCGGTAAACCTGGCCCCCACCAGCTTGGCGCCCTTGAAGATGGTTTCCCGAAGTGTGGCGCCCGTGAGGTTCGCACCCTCGAGGTCGGCCTCCGACAGATTGGCGCCGGCGAGGTCGCTGTAGTCGAGGGCTGCCCATTCAAGCGCGGCACGCGACAGGTCCGCGCCGCGGAGATAGGCGCCCGTGAGATTGGCTCCCTTTAGATCGGCACCGGTCAGGTCCGCGCCGGTGAGCACCGCGCCCTTGAGGAACGCGCCGGTGAACTGAACCTTGCGAAGATACGCCCATTCCAGGTGCACGCCCTCGAGGTACGCCCACTCGACGCTCGCCTTTTCGAGGTACGCCCCCCAGAGCTGGGCGTCCTTGAGGAATGCTTCCGTGAGAGTCGCCTGCGTCAGCGTCGCACCCTTGAGGTTCGCCCCCTCCAGGTCTGCCCCTGCGAGGTTCACGCCCTTCAGGTTCGCACCCGCGAGCTTCGCACCCTTGAGGTTGGCGCGCTCGAGGTTGGCGCCCTCCAAATTCATTCGCTCCAGAAAGGCGCCCGACAGGTCGGCACCCCGCAGGTTCAGGTGCCCGGCAGCCGCCAACATCCACACGTCACGGTCACTGAGGATCCTCGGTTCCATGCTGTCCTTATTTTATGTGTTGGGCGTCCGGACGGGTCCAATTTGTGCAAGGCCCGTTCCGCCTCTCGTTTCAATTACCATTGGAGATTTTATGAGCGTCAATCGCAACGTCGACCCCGCGTTCGACGATGAGGAGATCGAGGAGGCCGATCCGCTCGGTGAGCAGGGGTTCGCCGAAACCGGCTTTGAGGATGCGCCCGACGGCGGACCGCTCTTCAGCGCACCAGGTCTGGTTGATGCCGGAATCGACAAGCCCGCCGGGGGTGAGGGTCAGAAAGTAGCCGGTATCCCGGAGCGGAACCAGCACCGGGTGAATACACCGAGCGAGCAGCGCCCGGATTCCGAGCACATCATTATTCGTGAGCGTGGTGGCGATAGCAAGGGGGACCCTGCCGTAGGTGGCACCCGACCGGAGTGAAACGCCCGTTCGACGTCGATGTAGCCCTGGGGCGGATTGCCGATGCGATCCGCCCCTTCCCTCCGGCGGCGATGTTCCAGCTGTTCGACGAGGGGCTCAAATCGACCTTCGAGCAGCTGGTGGCGTGCATCCTTTCCATACGCACCCGCGACGAGGTTAGCCTGCTCGCGGCTCGCCGCCTTTTCGGCCGCGCTCGCGCGCCGATTGACGTGGTGAAGCTGGGACCTGAGGGGATCGACGCGTTGATCGCCGAGTGCACCTTCCACGAAACCAAAGCACGACAGATTCACACGGTTGCGGAAATCGCGGTCCGGGAGCACCACGGCAAGCTGCCCTGTGACGCTGATGTGCTCCTCGCCTTTTCAGGCGTCGGACCCAAGTGCGCCAATCTGACTCTGGGGATTGCCTGCCGTCAGCCCCGGATCAGTGTGGACATTCACGTTCACCGGGTGACGAACCGCTGGGGATACACAACGGCGAGCACTCCCGAAGGAACGCTCGCCGCGCTGGAAACAAAACTCCCGGAACGTCACAGAATCGACATCAACCGGCTGCTCGTGCCGTTCGGCAAGCACGTGTGTACCGGCCAGCTACCGCGCTGCTCCACCTGCCCGGTGCTGGATATGTGTCAGCAGGTCGCGGTCACCCGGCACCGCTGATCAGGCGGCTCGTGCCATCTCACGGAGCTGGACGACCAGCGAGCCAACCGCACTCAGCACCCGCTCATCCCCTTCCCGTAGCAGCGCGGCAAGAATATGCTTGCAGATGCGCTCCCGCCACAGGTGATCGCCGCAGTCACACCGCGGGTGCTGCGGATGGTGCAGGTCCACCCAGTGCGTTTCGCTCCCTCCGCTGATCCGATATCTACCCCGCCCCGCGGGCCGCACCCGCAGCCCAAGGCTGCGCTCCAGACGGGCGAAGTCAACGCCGCCGGCCGCGGCGAAATTGATTGCAGACTGCGCCATCGTTTCCCTCCTAGGTCCGCTGCTCCCTCGCCTCCAAATGCACGAATATTGTACACCGCGGAAGGCAAATAGATCGCGGAAAACGCAATGCGCCGCAAGGTGTTTTCACCCTTACGGCGCATTGCTGAGTGTCGGCGACGGGCCCTACGGCATCACACGCAGCCGTTAACGCTACCGAACGGATCAGCAGTCCTGTCGTCCCCGTTCAAAGGACTCCCATTCCCCCGGGCATAAGCCCGGAGTGTCCCTTGCGCCGTCGTCTTGTTGAACGTCCAGCACGTGGTGCCACGACGAAGCTCGAAGGTTTTATCACCCGAGCCCGCCACGGTGTCGCTCCGGCCGTTGCCGTTTACGGTTCCCGACCACGCCGTGTCGGATGTCACGTGCAGAGTGGGACCACTGCACGCCGTGAGCATTACCGCCGCGGCTAAGAAAAACTTCTTCGACATTCTAAGTTTCATCGAATGGCAGCTTAGTTTCCGAAGGCTGCAGTAGCCTCGTTCGAAGGGTTAGAGCAAACTTCACTTGGACCGCTTCCTACACACGCCCGGACTCGGTAAGTGTAGGTGGTGTTGTTCGCCACAGTGGTGTCTTCATAAGTCGTCGTGCTACCCGGCACGCTGACGAGAGTTGCAAACTGGGTCGCAGCCGTCCGGCGCTCAATCCGATAACTGGTCACGGTCGCGCCCGCAGGCGCATTCCAAGAGAGATTGGCCCGTCGGGGCGCACTTGCCGGGGTTGCAACAAGGTTCGACGGTGGCGGCGGTGCGACTGCCAGTGTGGTGAGGCTGTCGACAGAGCCCAGTGTCCTCCCAGCGCTATTTACTGCCACCACTCTGTAGTAGTACTTGGTTGCAGCAGTTAACCCGGTGATCGCAGCCGCGACTGGCTGGACGGTCGTGCCGCTCCCGATCGTCTGCTTTGTTGTTGAGTCGGCAGCGGTGAGCGTGCGGCTCGTGCTGAACTGGAAGAACGCTTGAGTGGCTGTTCCATTCGGGTTCACCGTTCCATTCAGTGTGGCAGCGGCCAGTGATGTTCGTTGCCGGCCTTGTCGTTGCAGACGGCGCCACTGCTGGCTGTGTGGTGAAGCTCAGGGTGCTGCCCCGAGCCGTCCCGCCAGCATTCGTCGCTACAACCCGGTAGAAGTAGCGGGTAGCCGGCGCAAGCTCGGTGAGCACAAGGCTGATCGTGGTGTCGCTTCCAGCGGCCTGCGGGTTCGATGTGCGCACACTACTGCCAAACGTGCTGTCGGTGCTCACCCAAAGAACGCCTGCGCAGCGGTCCCATTCGGATTCACCCTGCCACTCACAGTCGCAGCCGTGATGCCGACGTTTGTCGCTGCGAGCGTGGTGACCGACGGCGCCACTGCGGCTGGCTGGGTGGTAAAGCTCAGGATGCTGCCCCGAGTTGTCCCGGCGCTGTTCGTCGCCACTACTCGGTAGAAGTACCTCGTGTTCGGCGTCAGGCCAGTCAGCGCAAGGCTTACCGCCTGATCGCTGCTACCGGTGAAGGACTGCGGCGTCGACGTAGTAGCATTGCTGAGATCGCTATTCGTGCTCACCTCAAAGAACGCCTGTGTGGCCGTTCCATTTGGGTTGACTGTGCCGTTCACCGTCGCCGTGGTGGTAGTCACGCTCGTGGCCGCCGTGGTGCTTGCCGACGGCGCCGCAGCAACTGGCTGGGTGGTAAAGCTCAGGATGCTGCCCCGAGTTGTCCCGGCGCTGTTCGTCGCCACTACTCGGTAGAAGTACCTCGTGTTCGGCGTCAAGCCAGTCAGCGCAAGGCTTACCGCCTGATCGGTGAGTCCGCTTCCGACGGCCTGTGGGTCGGATGACCGAACAGCACTACCAAACGTGCTGTCGCGTGCTCACCTCAAAGAACGCCTGTGTGGCCGTTCCGTTCGGATTCACCCGGCCACTCACAGTGGCTGTCGTGGTGGCGACGTTTGTCGCTGCAAGCGTAGTGGCGGACGGGGCTTGCGCCGTCACGGTCAGCGTCACGTTGACGCTCCTCTCAGCCACACCCGCGATCGACGAGCGGAGGATCACCGCGGCACTGTAGGTCCCCGGCTGCAAGTTGGCGGCATTCGCCGTCACCGTGAGTGTCGCTGGAGCGGTGGTGCTGCTCAGAGCCGCCGTGAGCCAGCCCGCGGGTTGATCCAGCGGGTAGGTGACGATACCGCTGAGCCCAGTCAGTGTCCCAGGGCCGGCATTCGTGATCGTGATCGTTCGGGCCGGCACGCTAGTCTGCCCGGCCGTAGCGCTAAAGCTCACACTCGATTCGGCAACCTGGATGATGGGCACCGGCTGGGCCGCGACAGTAAGCGTGACGTTCACACTCCTCTCGGCGACACCTGGAAGCGACGAGCGGATCGTCACCGTGGCGCTGTAGGTCCCTGCCGGCAGGTTGCTGGTGTTCGCCGTCAGCGTGAGTGTCGCTGGAGCGGTGGTGCTGCTGAGTGCCGCGGTGAGCCATCCGGTGGGCTGCCCCGCACCGTACGTGACCACACCATTAAGCCCGCTCAGCGTTGCACCCCCGGCGTTCGTCACAGCTACCGTCTGGGCCGGCGGGCTTTCCTGGCCGGCTACCGCAGCGAAGGAGATCGTTGTGGCGGACAGGCCAACGGCAGGGCCCTGTCCCACCGTGAAGGTGACGCTCACGCTCCTCGCGGCTACGCCCGCAGTGGCGGATCCAAGGGCGACGGTTGCGTTGTAGGTCCCTGGCTGCAAGTTGGCGGCACTGGCAGTGAGCGTCAGTGTCGCGGGTGCGGTGGTGCTGCTCAGAGCCGCCGTGAGCCACCCGATGGGTTCACCCGCCCGGTATGTCACGCCGCCGCTCAGTCCGCTGAGCGCGCCTCCGCCGCTGTTTGTCACAGCCACCGGACCCGTCGCGCTCTGCCCCACCTGTGCGCTCAAGGTTACGCGCTCCACTGACAGGGCTATAGACGGACCCGCCGAAACGGTGATGGGCATCGTTCCGGGCTTCTCCTCGGAAGTTGCCGTGATGGTGGCGGACCCGGGTCCGCGAGCCGTGACCATCCCATTCCCGTCGACCTCAGCGACTGCGTTGTCACTGCTGGTCCAGAAGAAGCTTTTCTGCGGCAGCGGCTGCCCGTCCGCGTTGGTTGCAGTCGCGGTCAGCTGCGCCGTACCACCAACCTGCAGGGACGATGGTCCAGTCACAGTCACGGACGCTACGCTGCTGTCAGGTGGATCGACAAGCCCGCCGCCCTCGTTGCACCCGGCGGCAGCCAGGACTGCACCAAGAGCAGCAAGCGCAAACGTACGCGCATTCAAACGAGCAACAGCGATATGGATTGGCAACTTCATGGAACGACTCCGACGGGTGAGTGATCAGTACGTGGAAAGACGGATTCTAGACCAAAGCGGTCACAGTGTTCCGCAAACCGGTCACCCGAACAAAAGAAAAGAGAAAACCGCCCAGGGGTGGTTCTCTCTTCGAGGAGATGCGGCCTTACCCGGCATCAGCTGGAGTAGCGGAGGAGGGACTCGAACCCCCGACACGCGGATTATGATTCCGCTGCTCTAACCAGCTGAGCTACTCCGCCGTGCAATAATAGCGGGGGCGGGATTTGAACCCGCGACCTTCGGGTTATGAGCCCGACGAGCTACCAGGCTGCTCCACCCCGCGACGTGACAGGGAAATTAAACGAGTAGCCCGGGAGTGTCAAGGCAAGGTCGCCAGCCGGCCGTCTCTTCCGACGGTATCCATATCGACGAACCGGACCAGCATCTCGCCCTCCCGGATCATCCCGAATCGCACTCGCGCCACTCGCTCGATCGTGGCCGGGTCATTCTCCAGACTGCGTGCCAAGGTGCGGATCGAGTCGGTTTCCGCGCGGCTGCGGACGACGCGCAGACTCTCTGCCTCCACCTGGGTTCGCAGGCGGCGCACATCCCACATGGAGTACTCGCCACCCCATACTCCGTAGTAGGTCGCCACCGCCAGGACGCTGCCGCGCAGCAGCCAGGGGACGAGCCGCGGGTTCAGATTCACCGCCATAAGCCCTTGCCCGGATAGCGCGCCGCCGCCCCCAGGTGGCCCTCGATGCGCAGGAGCTGGTTGTACTTGGCTACGCGGTCGGTGCGGCTCGCCGACCCAGTCTTGATCTGCCCCACTCCCGTAGCCACGGCAAGGTCCGCGATAAAGGTGTCCTCAGTCTCGCCCGAGCGGTGCGACATCACCGCGTTGTAGCCGGCCCGGCGTGCCATCTCGATCGCTTCCAGGGTTTCGGTGAGGGTGCCGATCTGATTCACCTTGATCAGGATGGCGTTGCCCACACCCCGTTCGATCCCGTCAGCCAGGCGCTAGGCGCTCGGTGCTGGTGACAAACAGGTCGTCGCCCACCAGCTGGGTGCGGTCCCCGACGGCCTCCGTAAGCTGCTTCCAGCCGTCCCAGTCATTCTCGTCCAGCGCGTCCTCGAGGCTGCGGATCGGGTACTGGCCCACCCACTCGCGGTAGAACTCCACCATCTCCGCCGCGCTCCTCCGCTCCCCGGAGGACTTGTGGAAGACGTACCCTCCGTCGCGGTACATCTCGGACGCCGCCACGTCCAGAGCAAAGACCACGTCTTCGCCCATGCGGTAGCCGGCAGCCTCCGTCGCCTGGACGATCACCTCCAGCGCCTCCCGGTTGTCGGCCAGGTCCGGGGCGAAGCCACCCTCATCGCCTACCGAGGTGCTCTTCTTCTGCGCGGACAGCACCTTCTTCAGCGAGTGAAAGATCTCCACGCCGACGCGGAGGCCTTCCGAGAAGCTTTCCGCGCCGATGGGCATGATCATGAACTCCTGGAAGTCCACATTGTTCGCGGCGTGCGCACCCCCGTTCAGGATGTTCATCATCGGCACGGGGAGCAGGTTGGCGAGCGGGCCGCCCAGGTAGCGGTACAGGGGAAGGCCGCAATCCGCGGCGGCGGCACGGGCGGCTGCCAGCGACACGGCCAGGATGGCATTGGCTCCCAGCTTCTGCTTGTTGGGCGTGCCGTCCAGCGCGATCATCTCCCGGTCGATCCCGACCTGATCGTACACCTCGAACTCCTGCAGCGCCGGCCCGATCTGCTCGCGGATGTTCCGCACCGCGTCCCGGACACCCTTGCCGCCGTAGCGGTTCTTGTCGCCGTCCCGCAGCTCCACCGCCTCGTGCTCCCCCGTTGACGCGCCACTCGGCACGGCAGCTCTGCCGATCAGGCCGCTGGCGAGGACGACTTCGGCTTCAACGGTCGGGTTGCCCCGCGAATCGAGGATTTCGCGGGCGTGAATATCGGCGATGGATGACATGGAGCTGGATCAGGTACGGGTCGGAAGCGGATGCGCAACGTACACACGCCCGCGTCGGGCTGTCAACGGGGCGGCGGGAGGTCCAGAATCACCCCGGGCAGGACCAGTGGGGGAGCGGCGCTGCCGGCACCCGCCAGCGCCATGGGGAGCGCCTCGGTGACGTCGCGGGGCAACAGGGATCGCCCCCGACCGGCGATTTCCGCGGCGCGCCCGGAATAGAAAAGAGCCAGCACGAGGGCCACTTGGGGGCCGGCGCCCTGCGCGAGTAGTGCGCCGGCGACTCCGGCCAGCACGTCACCCATCCCACCCGTGGCGATTCCCGAGTGCCCCGCCACATTGACCAGAGTCGGTTCTCCGGGTGCGGCCACCAGCGACGGCCAACCCTTGAGCATCACCGGGCACTGCCAGCGCTCCGCCGCCTCGCCGGCAAAACGGAACGGGTCCGCGGTGATGGCCCCGGTCTCAACGCCGAGCAACCGGGACATTTCCCCCGGATGGGGGGTGAGCAGCACCGGGCGGGACACGCCCTCCAGCAGATCCGGGGTGCGGGCGAGCAGTGTGAGCGCATCCGCGTCCAGGAGCAGCGGGGCGTCGCCCGCCGCGACCACGCGCCGAAGCACGGCGAGATCCTCGTCACCGGTGCCCATTCCGGGTCCCGAGACTACGGCCCCGGCCCGCTCCAGCACCCCCTCCAGACCGTCGGACGCGCGCTCCACGAACAGGGCCTCAGGGATGGCGACCTGCAGGATCTCCCGATTTTCCGGCACCGAAACCAGCTCGATCTTCCCCGCCCCGGCACGCCCGGCTCCAAGCCCCGCGAGCAACGCCGCGCCCGCCATTCCCGGGTGCCCGCCCACGATGGCTACCGTGCCGAGCTCTCCCTTGTGTGCATTGGGGCTGATCCGTGGAAGATGTCGCCGTGCCCAGTCGGGGGTGATGAGGGCAGCATTGTGCTCGTCCGGGCCAATGGGTGGGAAGCCAACCTCGACGGCGATGATGCGGCCGGCGTGTGCCCGCCCGGGAAAGAGGAGCAGGCCACGCTTGGGAGCGCCGAAGGTGACGGTAACGTCGGCGCGGATCGCCTGCCCCGGGATCTCGCCCGTGGAAAGGTCCACTCCTGACGGACCGTCGAGCGCGATCACCGGCCGGCCCGCGCGCCCGACCGCCTCGATCAGCGCCGCCTGGCGAGGCCGAGGGGCACCCGTTCCCCCGGTCCCCAGAATCCCATCCACGATTGCCGCCGAACCATGGAAAACGGGTTCCGCCTCCCCTGAGGGTACAACCTCGACATCCCAGCCGTGCAACAGCTCCGGACGCGCCTGCACACCTTCCGCGAGCACCGCCATCACCTCCCGGCCCCAGGCGCGCAGCACCCGGAGCAAGACAAGTGCGTCCGCCCCGTTGTTGCCACCGCCCACCGCCGCGGCGATCGGCCCCGAGGGATGGACCCGCTGCACGACCGCGGCCGCGGCACGGGCGGCCGTTTCGATCAGGGTGCGCTCGTGAATTCCACCGCGCTGGATCGCCCGGCGGTCCCAGCGGCGCATCTCGTCCGCGGAAACCACGGGCACGTGCTCGATCCCGAACACGCTGGGCGGGTCTAGCTGACCAGGGATAGGGGAGCGGCCCAGGGGTAGCGACGCTCGAAGACCTCCTCGAAGTCGTACACCGAGTCGAACTCGTCGAGCGTGTCACCGTCCTGCCTTACCAGCACCCCGCAGTCGACCAGGGCGAATACGATCTCGCCCAGATCACGGGTGGAGCGGATGCCCCAGAATTCCAGGACGGAGCGGGCCATGGGGCCGTATCGCTCCAGCGCCAGGTCGCGGCACCCTTCGGCCAGCTCGCGCCCGCTGATGTGGCGGGGCTCGAGCAGGCTTTCGATGGTGAAGTGCAGCCCGGAAAGGATGAACAGGTACGCCGTCTCGTGGTACGCGGGATACCGACGGCGCAACTGGTCGATCACGGCTTCGGCGAGCATGGGGGAGCTCATGGGAGCGCCCCGGCGAGTACGGGTTCCTCGATCAGCGCACGCTCGAACGCTTCCGATGCGTGCTCGATGAACTGGATGTCCAGATGGTCGCGCACCTCCTCCGGGATCTCCTCCACATCCGGCTCATTCCGGGCCGGCAGCAGCACGGTTCGAATGCCGGCTCGCTCCGCGGCGATGACTTTTTCGCGAATTCCGCCCACCGGCAGCACATGGCCTCGCAGCGTTATCTCGCCGGTCATGGCGATCTCCGGGCGTACTGGCCGGCCGGAGAGCAGAGAGGCGAGCGCCACCGTCATGGCTACCCCGGCCGAGGGCCCGTCCTTGGGCGTCGCTCCCGCCGGCACGTGCAGATGGACATCGGTCGACGTGAACAATTCCCGATCGATGTCCAGTCCATCCCCACCCGCGCGCAGGTAGGAGAATGCGGCCTGAGCAGATTCCTTCATCACGTCGCCAAGCTGCCCCGTCAGGGAGATGCGGCCCTTGCCCGGCATGCGCACCGCCTCGATGAAAAGGATCTCCCCACCCACCGGGGTATACGCAAGACCGGTGGCGACACCGACCTCTTGCTCCCTTCCGGCGATCTCGGAACGGAAGCGCGGGGGACCCGCGTACTCTGGGAGGGTTTCCCCGGTGATCCGGATGGGATCCATCCGCCCTTCGACCACCTGTACCGCGGCCTTGCGCATCAACCCGCCCACCGCCCGCTCCAGGTTGCGTACGCCCGCCTCACGCGTGTACTCCGCGATCAAGCGCACCAGCGCATCCTCGGTGATCTCCACCTGCTCGACTTGTAGACCGTGCTCCGCCATCTGCTTCGGCACCAGGTAGCGGCGGGCCACCTCCAGCTTTTCGCCGGGTGCGTACGCACTCAGATGCAGCACTTCCATCCGGTCCAGGAGAGGTTCGGGGATGGTGGAAAGCGAGTTCGCGGTGGCGATGAACACCGTCGCGGAAAGGTCGAACGGAATCTCAAGATAGTGATCCACAAAAGTGTCGTTCTGCGCCGGGTCCAGCACCTCCAGCAGGGCCGAGGTCGGGTCGCCCCGGAAGTCCTGCCCGATCTTGTCGATCTCGTCGAGCATGAACACGGGGTTCCGGACCCCGGCGGTTCGCATGGCCTGGATGATCCGCCCTGGCATCGCTCCGACGTACGTTCGGCGGTGTCCGCGGATCTCTGCTTCATCCCGTACACCACCAAGGGAGATCCGCGCGAAGACCCGCCCCATCGCCTCGGCGACCGACCTGCCGAGCGACGTCTTCCCCACCCCGGGCGGGCCGACGAAACACAGGATCGGGCCCTGCACGTGCGGGTTCAGCTTCCGCACCGCCAGGTATTCGATGATGCGCTCCTTGATCTTTTCCAGCCCATAGTGATCCCGGTCCAGGATCTCGCGGGCCCGCGGGAGGTTCACCTCGGCCTCCGACTCCTTCTTCCACGGGAGGCTCAGCAGCGTATCAATGTACGTGCGCACCACCCCGTACTCGGCGGACTGACTTCCCATGCGCTCCAGCCGCGCGAGCTCCTTTTCCGCCTGCGCGCGGGCCTCGTCGGTCATCTCCGCGGCCTCCAGCTCGGCGCGAAGCTGAGCCGCTTCTCCGCCCTGCCCCTCACCCAGCTCATCCTGAATCTCGCGCATCTGCTCGCGCAGCACATACTCGCGCTGCGACTTGCCCATCCGCTCCTGAACGCGGTTCTGGATATCCGCACGAGCCCGGAGGATTTCGAGCTCCTTCGCCAGCAGCTCGGTGATGCGCTCCAGACGCCGGGCCACGTCGCCCTCGGCGAGGAGCTCCTGCTTGGCCTCCACATCAAAACCAAGGTTGGCCGCGACGAAGTCCGCCAGCTTGGCGGGATCATCCAGCGCGTCCACCAGTGGCCCGACTTCATCAGGAAGCGCGGGAGACAGGCCCACGATCTCCCGGAACAGATCCGAGACGCTACGGCGGAGCGCCTCCATGCGCACGCCCTCCGCTCTGGTGATCGGGATCTCGCGAACTTCGGCGAGCCAGAAGTCGCCGTGTTTGATCGGCTGCTCCAGACGAATGCGGGAACGTCCCTGAACCAGCATGCGGACGGACTCGTCCGGCAGCTTCATCATGCGGACGATCTGAGCCAGGGTGCCGGCCTCGTAAAAAGGAGCATCGTCGCCCTGCGGCTCGTCCGCGGCTCGGTCAGGCTTCAGGGCGGCCACGGCTAGCAGCTTGTCGCCCTGGAGCACTTCGTCCACCAGCGCTATCTGCTCCGGAGCTTCGATGGCGAGCGGAAGCACCACATGAGGAAACAGCACGACCTCGGGTAGCGCCAGGACCGGCAGGCGATCCGTGAGCACGAGATCGCCGGTTTCCTCCGTCGCGTCAGCCAATCGGCACCCGGCGCCTGCCCGCCGGGCGCTCCTCAGCCTTGGGGAGGCGCACCTCCAGGATACCACGCTGGTAGCTCGCGCTGATGCCGGACATTTCCACCGCACGCGCGATACGCACCCGCCGCTCGAAGGGACCGGCGGCGATCTCCATCGCATGATAGCGTCGACCGACGCGGCTCCCCTCCATCCGCACACCCCGGATGGTCAGTATTTCCCCTTCCATCTCCACGACAAGATGCGCCGGATCCACGCCTGCCAGATCCAGCACCACGTGGTAGGCGTCCGCGGTTTCGTACAGGTCCGTTTCCGGGCGCCAGTTGGCCGCGGGAGCATACCCGATGGAACGGGGTGCACCCATGACTCCGCCGAGCAGCTCGCCGGAAAAGTCGCCGAGAAGATCGATGGCCCTTCGGCCGCCAGATTGAGGCATGAGGAATCCGGGAAAAATCAGCCCGCTGACGAAAGCTAGACCCCCGCTGTGGGAGCGTCAAGCGCATAAAGGATGGTCCGTCCAAGCAGCTCGGGCTCCACGGCGCCCCCGGTTTGCTCCTGCAGCAGATCGCGAAGGATCGCTTCCTCGCCGACTCCAACGGCGAGCTCGACGGCGCCCCGGCTACCCCCCGGTGCGTAGCCGTGGTGAATGTCCGTGGCTCCGGAGCGGCCCAGAGCGCGCATCACCGCACCCGTCAGCAGGTACGGGTAGCGAATGCGAAAGCGCACCGCCAGCGTACCGGTGCGCCTGGGAGTCACGGCGAGCGCCTGTGCGGCCGCATCGCCGTACGCACGCATCAGCCCTCCAATTCCGAGTGGAACCCCACCGTAGTACCGCGTCACCACCACGCAGCAGTCGAGCAGTCCGGCCCCTTCGATGGCGGCGAGGATCGGCGCCCCCGCGCTCCCCCCCGGCTCGCCCGCGTCGTTGGCGCGCCGGATGCCTTCCCGGAGCACCCACGCGGAACAATGGTGGGTGGCGTCCCACATCCGCCGCGCCCGCTCGGCCAGCCGCGCACAGGCCGCCTCCTCTGTCTCAATCGGCGACGCCAGCGCGAGAAAGCGGCTCCCCTGGACGCGGATCTCCGCTTCTCCCGGGGCCGCCAGCGTGCGAAAGCTACGCACCGACCATGGCGTCCACTTCGTCCAGGTAGTACTCGAGCCCGAGGTGGGTGATCTGCTCCTCGCCCATCATCCAGCGAAGGGTGTTCTTGAGCTTCATCTGCTGGATGAAGAGGTCGTGCTCCGGGTACACCTCCGGCGCGTGCATGGGGCTCTTGAGGTCGAACGAAAGCCACTCCTGGATCCCGTGCATTCCCGCACGGGCCGCCAGGTCAAGGAAGAGCGCCAGGTCGAGTACGATGGGGGCGGCGAGGATGGAGTCCCGGCACAGAAAGTCCACCTTGATCTGCATGGGATAGTCCAGCCAGCCGCGGATGTCGATGTTGTCCCACCCTTCCTTGGCGTCGCCGCGCGGAGGGTAGTAGTTGATGCGGACTTTGTGATAAAAGTTCTTGTACAGCTCCGATACAGATCCGGCTGGAGAATGTGCTCCAGCACGGACAGCTTGGACTCTTCCTTGGTCTTGAACGACTCGGGATCGTCCAGCACTTCGCCGTCCCGATTTCCCAGGATGTTGGTGGAAAACCACCCGTCCAGCCCGAGCATGCGGGCCTTCAACCCCGGTGCGAGCACCGTCTTGATCAGCGTCTGCCCGGTCTTGAAGTCCTTGCCCGCAACCGGCACCTCGTTCCGCGCCGCCAGCTCCAGCATCGCCGGAAAGTCCACCGACAGGTTGGGCGCTCCGTTGGCATAGGGCACACCTTCCGTCAGCGCGGCGTACGCGTAAAGCATGCTTGGCGCGATGGCGTCGTCGTTGGCATCCAGCCCCGCCTCGAACGCTTCGAGGGACTGGTGGACCTCACTTGCCTTGATGTACACCTCGGTGGAGCCGCACCACACCATCACCAGCCGGTCACAGTCATGTTTCTGCTTGAAGCGACGGATGTCTTCGCGGAGCGCCTCGGCCCACTCGCGCTTGCTCGTCCCGGGCTTGACGTTGGTGCCGTGGAGCTTCTTGACGTAGCGCTGATCGAACGCGGCGGGCATGGGCTGGATGCCGCGCAGGAAGTCGGCGATCGGCTCGATGTGCTCGTGCCGGTTGAGAACGCCAGCCGTGACCGCGGAGGTGTACGCGTCGTCCGGGATCGGGTCCCAGGCGCCGAAAACCAGGTCGTTGAGCGTGCTGAGCGAAACAAACTCCGACATGCGAGGGGTGCGGCCCTCGCTGCGCTTGCCCAGCCGGATCGTGCCGAGCTGGGTGACCGAGCCGATCGGGCGGCCGATCCCGCGCCGCGCAAGCTCCACCCCCGCGATAAAGGTTGTCGCCACCGCTCCCAGCCCGGGGAGCAGGATTCCGAGGCGCCCCTCAGCGGGCCGTGGAGCAGCATGGGGCAGATTCACGGCAGAATCTTCAAGCATTGGGAGTTGCGGTTGGAGTGGCTGCGCGCGTGCGCTGGTAAACCCAGATGATGCGCTGCAGAACGGTCAGATTGGTGAGGATCGCCATGGTGACGAAAACCACCTTCAGCGCCAGTCCATCCCAGGCGAGGCCGAAAATCAGTGACGTCAGGCCCACAAGCACGATGCGCTCCGGGCGCTGCATCACGCCGACCTTGCAGTCCAGTCCGAGCGCCTCGGCACGGGCACGAATGTAGGAGATCATCAGCGACCCGGCCATCGCCAGGGTCACCGCGTAGATCATCAGTACGTCGCCACGCGGAACGCTGGTATCATTGTACAGCGACAAGATTCCGAGAAACACCACGATCTCCGAGATCCGGTCCAGAGTGGAGTCGTAAAAGGACCCGAACACCGAGACCGAGCCGGTCGCCCGGGCTACGTGGCCGTCGAACACGTCCAGGATTCCGCCGGCCAGCACCAGCCCACCCGCAAGTCGCACGTGGTCCTTGTCGAACGCGAGCCCGGCAAGGCAGGTAACCACGAAGCCGACGGTGGTGATCAGGTTGGGCTGTACCCGTGCCCGTGCCAGCCAATCGGCCATGGAGTTGAGCCCGCTGAGAACGGCGGATTCCGCCCAGCGAGGCCAAAGGGTAGCGGAACTGCTGCGGGCCATCAGGAAGGCAGAATGATTCGGCTTTGCTCGCCCGCCTCGATCCCGCGGGCGATTTCTTCGTTGATCCGCATCATCAGACGGTCAAAGTTGGCCTGGGCTGCCACCACGCCCTGGTACACCGACATTGTCTGCACCTGGTCCAGCAGCTGCTCATATTCGGTTTGCTGCGCTTCCGGCGGCTCCACTCCACGACGCAGCGCACGAGCAAACTCGTCCTGCAAGGTGGCTAGACGCCCGAGCAGGGGCGCGGCCCCTCGATCCTCCTCGAGCCGGTGATTGGCCCGCTTCAATGCCTGGTACTCGGTGGTCTGCGCGAGCAGACGTCCTACTTCCCGCGCCTTTTCCTGGATCGCGTCCATCTTTACTCCCTCCCTCGATAAGCGGCCAGCACAATACGGGCACGTCCGGCAAGATCGCGCGCCGTGCGCGGCTCCGCGAACCCGCCCGCGCCACGGATCAGCTCTGCCACAATCTCCGTCTGCCCGCTGCCAGTTTCCAGAGCCAGCAGCCCGCCGGGATTGAGGTGCACCGGGGCATTTTGCACAAGATCCCGCAGCACGCTCAGTCCGTCGGGCCCGGCGAAGAGCGCCGCTTCCGGCTCCCAATCTCTCACCTCCGCGTCCAGTTCACCACGCTCGCTTTCCGCGACGTACGGCGGGTTGGATACCACCACGTCAAAGCACTCTCCCCGCACCGGGGTGTAAACGCTTCCTTCGCGGAAATCGACGGTGCAGCCGGCACTGGCTGCGTTGGCGCGCGCCAGTTGGATCGCGTCGGGCGATACGTCGGTCGCCACAACCCGACTGATCCGGTCGGCTCCCTCGGTCGCCAGGCTGATCGCCACCGCTCCCGAGCCCGTCCCGATATCCAGCACGGCAACCCCGGTTCGCGCCTCCGCCCAGCGCAGCACTTCTCCCACCAGCACCTCGGTTTCCGGGCGCGGAATCAGCACCCGCGGGTCTACCACGAGGCTCAGGTTGCGGAAGGCAGCGGTCCCCTCAATGTACTGCAGAGGCTCACGACGCGCACGTCGCCTCAGGCGAGCCTTGAACTCCGCGAGCTCGGTGGCGCCGAGTGGCCGGTCGAACTGGAGATAAAGATCCAGGCGCTTGCACTTGAGAACCCCCGCCAGCAGCAGCTCCGCGTTCAGCCGCGCATTGTGGAAGCTTTTTCGCGCCAGGTATTCGGTGGTCCATCGGAGCAGCTCAAGTGGGGTCCATACTCGCTCCTTCACGCCTATGCCGCGCGCTCCTCCTGACCAGCCAGCTTGAGGCGGTCAATCATCTCGGCAAGATCGCCCCCGAGCACCGCCTGGAGAGCATGCGTCGTGTACCCGATCCGATGGTCCGTGACGCGGCTCTGTGGGAAGTTGTAGGTGCGGATCTTGGCCGAGCGGTCTCCGGTGCCCACCTGCGCCCTGCGGTCCCGGGCCCGCTCCGCTTCCTGCTCCGCGATTCGCGCGTCTAGAAGCCGGGAGCGGAGAACGCCAAGTGCCTTGTCGCGGTTCTTGTGCTGGGACTTTTCATCCTGGCAGGTGACGACCAGGCCCGTCGGAAGGTGAGTGATGCGCACGGCGGAGTCGGTGGTGTTGACCGACTGACCCCCGGGGCCGGAAGAGCGGTACACGTCGATCTTAAGCTCGCTCGGGTTGATCTCAACGTCTACCTCTTCCGCTTCGGGGAGCACCGCCACGGTGGCTGCCGAGGTGTGAATCCGGCCCTGCGCCTCGGTCGCCGGAACCCGCTGCACCCGGTGCACACCGGACTCGTAGCGCAGATCCCCGTACGCGTGGCGCCCCCGCACGACAAAGACGGCCTCCTTGACGCCACCCATCGACCCTTCCGAGAGGGAAAGCAGCTCCGTCTTCCAGCCACGGCCTTCCGCGAAGCGGCTGTACATGCGAAAAAGCTCGCCCGCGAAGAGGGCGGCTTCATCGCCGCCGGTACCCGCGCGCACTTCCACGATGGCATCGCGGTCCTCCAGGGGGTCACGCGGCGCGAGTAGCTGCCGGAGAAGCAGGTCGGAGCGCTCCACCTCCCCTTCCAACGCAGCCACCTCGCCCGCCGCCAGCGCTCGCATCTCGGCATCACTCCCCGACTCCGCCAGCATTTCGCGGGCACCGTCCAGCTCTTTTCGCGCGCGCCGGAGGCGACCTGCGACCTGGGCAATCTCCGCCAGCGTCGAATGCTCACGGGACAGGTCTCGCAGGCGCTTGGGATCACCGATGACGGCCGGGTCGGCCAGCAGCGTGCCGATCTCCTCGTGCCGGCGCTCGATGTCGTGGATACGGTCTTCCATGGTGGGGCAAACAAGCGAGCCGGGGCATGGGGCCCCGGCTCGTGAGTCTTACTTGGCGGCGTAGCGCTGCCGGAAGCGCTCCACGCGGCCAGCGGTGTCCACCAGCTTCTGCCTTCCTGTGTAGAAAGGATGGCAGTTGGAGCAGATTTCCACCCCGATGTTGTCCTTGCTGGAGCGCGTCTGGAAGGTGTTGCCGCAGGCGCAGTGCACCGTCGCGGTCTGGTACGTCGGGTGAATGTCAGGCTTCATAGCTCGGTCCCGCTATACGGTTCTAGGCCAATATAAACTAGCAAGATAGCGGTTTGTAGCACTTAGCGCCAGTCCACCAGCATGCGTCGAATGTCGTCGCGGTGACCGCTCTCGTCCACGATCAGGTCTTCAAGCTGCACCTTAATGCCGATCTCACCGGCCGCCTCTGCCTGGTCAATGCGTCTTGTATAGCGTTTGATCGTGTCGACTTCGGCCTCCAGCGCATTTTCCAGCATCTGCCGGTTGTCGGTCGTCACCGGGATGGGTGCTACCTCGACCGTCGGCGTCCCCCCGAGGGCCACGATGCGGTCGGCGAGGAAGGCGGCATGGCCAAGCTCGTCCTGAATTTCGCCCTCGAAGAACGCCTTGAGGTCCTGGCGATACGGGCCGCTAACCAGGCTGGCATAGGTGCGATACATGATCACGGCCTGGTACTCGGCCGCGAGGTCAGTGTTCAGTCCGTCGATCAGCGTTTGCACAGCGGACATCAGGGACTCCGTTGTGGAAGGTTGTAAATCGCGCCCACCGACAGGGCGGCGTACCGGATTTCCGTCGCAAGCACGCCCCGTGCCTCGGCGAAAATCCGCAGCTGCGGCCCGAGCGGCATGGCCGCTCCAGCCAGCAGGTTTACCCCGGGCGATATGGTGTCCAGCAGGTCTTCCGTCGCCTGCGTGATCCCGGACCCGCTGCCGTTCAAGATGTGGAGGGCAATGCCGGCGCCCAGATAGGGATCTCCCACGCGATCCGCCTGCACATAGTGGGCATCGAGGTTCACGACCAGATCCGCCAAGCGAGCCCCCTGGAATTCAGGGTCCCTGAGAGCAGACGACCAGTACTGTATCCCGGGCATGATGCGGACCCCGGGTCCAAGGAAGCCGAGGTCCGCCCGTGCCCCGAGGCTCAGCGTTGACTCTACACGAGTGGGCAGGATGACGCCGAAATCCACTCCGATCCCGCCGAGGCGGAGGTTCTCGTAGTCGTAATCCGCGATGTCCTGGGCCTGTAGCACGCTCGGCACGCACAGCAGGAGCGCCAGAAGTAGCCTGCGCATCAGTACAGGTCCTGGATCTCGGCGCCCGTGTAGTACGTCAGCAGGATTTGGCGGTAATCCTGCCCCGCTACCGCCCGGTTCCTGGCTCCAACCTGGCACATGCCGATGCCGTGCCCCCAGCCGCCGCCATCAGCGACCACCTCGGTCACTGCTCCGCTGTCATTCTTGGCAACGCGAACATCGAACTTGGATGAGTTGAGAATGCGGCCCTCGGGCGTCAGCAGGATCCAGCGTACACGGTCTCTGCCGACGGTGAAGTCGCCCGCGCTGGTTTCGATGCGCAGGGTCCGTACGCGCCCGGAGTGCGTGCGCGCCAGCACCCGCATATCCCGCAGCGTCCCGATGGTTTTTCGACCCGCCGGAAGAGAATCCGCCAGGGTGCGGTTCAGGATCTGCGTCAGCTGCGCACCGGTCCAGCGGGTCGTCCACCGAAAGCGGCTCGAGGTATGGTCCCACGCCTGACCCGTCGCCGGGTTGATATCGACCACGGACGCAAGGTAGGGGCGGGGCGGCTCGTTCCAAACTTCCTCGATGGCGGCGGTCTGACCGGCGCAGGTGGAGTGATAGTACGCGTCGATGGGAGTGCTGCGGTAAACCAGGATTTCCCCCGCCGTTTCGCGAACCGCCCGATTCACCTCCTCGTTCTCGGCTCGCACACCGCCGTAAACCTGGTCCCGCTCGTCCGCGTAAAAGTTGAACCCGAGCCCGACGCGCCGTTCCTTGCGGGCTACCGAGTACGTGCGCGCGGCTACCGCCTGCGCCTTGGCCGCTTCCTTCATTCCCGGGCTGAGCTGGCCGATCTCCCGCGGCACTACGCCCATCAGGTAATCTTCCATTTGAACGGCATTGACCACCGTCAGTCGTCCGGCCCGGGGGGACCGAACCTGGATCGAGCCACGGTAAAGCTGGCCGTTGATCTGCACCGGCTCGGCGCCACGTGACCGCGCTACGAGCGTGCCACGCGCTTGCCATCCCGCCGCCCCACCCCCGGACGGCGCGATCAGCAGCGTGCCCGCCGCGTCGCTCGAGACGGTGTAGCGCTCGCCCCCCTGCGTCCGCCCGAGGCGCTGGCCCGTGTTCATCTCGAAAAACTCGAGGCCGGACGTCGCGGCAAGCTCAATCCGGGTGGTGTCGACCAGCAGAGCAACCGTGACCTCCGGCTCAATGCGCCGAGCGGGTGGCGCTTCCGGGCGCGCCGGCGCAGCCGGAGGTGCGGGGGTCGGTCCGGCCGTCGGTGCGGGTCCGGGACCTTCGCGCGGCGGGGCGCAGGCCGATAGGGTGGCGAGCGCCGCCAGCGCGCTAGCCGCGCGCCGCCCGTAGCGCGTCACGTGCACAGTCGATCGTGTGGTCAACGTCTGCGTCCTGGTGAGCGGTAGACAGAAAGCCTGCCTCGAAGGCGGAAGGGGCGAAGAAAACCCCCCGCTGAAGGCAGGCATGAAAGAATCGGCCGAAGAGCCGGGTGTCACTGGTCAGCGCGGTCGCGTAGCAGCGCACCGGACCTTCGGCAAAGAACACGCCCCACATGGAGCCCAGGTGTGCCCCGACGGCGGGCACGCCGAGTTCGGCGGCATTGGCCAGCAGACCCTCCACAAGCCGGCGGGTGCGGCGTTCCAGCTCCGGGTACGGGTCCATAACACGGAGCACGCGCAGCTGTGCCAGACCGGCGGCCATCGCCAGCGGATTGCCGGAGAGCGTTCCCGCCTGGTACACCGGCCCCCTCGGCGCGACCCAGTCCATGATCTCGGACCGTCCTCCGTACGCGCCCACCGGCAGCCCTCCCCCAATCACCTTGCCCAGGGTGGTTAGATCGGGCCGCACGCCAAAGTGCCCCTGCGCACCGCCGGGGGCAACCCGAAAGCCGGTCATCACCTCGTCAAAGATCAACAGTGCGCCCGCGGCGGCGGTGATTCGCCGAAGGCCCGGAAGGTACCCATCCTCCGGCAGAATGAAGCCGGCATTTCCAACGGCCGGCTCGACGATCACCGCGGCAATCCGATCCGCATGTGCCCGGAAAACCGCCTCGACAGCCTCGAGGTCGTTGAAGGGGGCGGTAAGCGTCAACCGGGAAAGCTCGGCAGGCACACCCGGCGAGTTGGGCAACCCCAACGTGGCCACACCGGAACCGGCCTTGACCAGGAACGAGTCGCCGTGGCCGTGATAACACCCGTCGAACTTGAGGAGCAGATCACGACCGGTGAAGGCGCGGGCGAGCCGGACCGCCGACATGGTTGCCTCCGTCCCGCTGTTGACGAAGCGGAGTCGCTGCATGGAGGGAACGAACTCGCGAATCAATTGGGCCAGCTCCACCTCCGCGGGCGTGGGCGCGCCGTAGGATGTGCCCCGCGCAGCTGCGAGCCCGATCGCCTCCACCACGTCCGGGTGGGCGTGACCCAGAATCAGCGGGCCCCAGGAAAGGACGTAGTCCAGGTACGAGTTGCCGTCCACGTCCCAGATGCGCGGGCCCTCGGCCCGGTCCACAAAGAAGGGCTCGCCGCCTACTCCACGAAAGGCACGAACCGGCGAGTTGACACCGCCGGGCGTCACGTCGTTCGCCCGGCGGAACCACTCAGCGGAAAGCCTGTGGGACGAAGCTACGCTAGGAACGGAGGTTGGCAAACTGCAGTTCTACCCCGAAGTCCTGCGCCCTGAGCATGGCCATAACGCGCTGCAGCTCGTCGATCGACGGAGACTGAACACGCACCTGATCGTCCTGGATCTGCGCCTGCACCTTTTTGAAACCGCCCGCCTTGATCGCCTTCACGATCTCCTTGCCTTTTTCAGTGGCGATCCCCTGCTGCAAGCTGACTGTCTGGCGCAGCTTGTTGCCGAATGCCGCCTCGGGCTCGCCAAAATCGAGGTTGCGGATCGGCACCCCACGTTTGACGAGCTTGGATTCGATCACGTCGACCAGCGCTTTGAGCTTGTAATCATCGTCCGCCAGAAGCGTGAGCGTCGCGTCGTTTTTGCTCCACTCCACCTCCGCCGTGACGCCCTTGAAATCATAGCGCTGGGAGATCTCCTTCCGCGCCTGGTTGACGGCATTGTCGACTTCCTGGAGATCCACCTCGGACGTGATGTCGAACGTGGCGTTCTTGCTCATTGATCAAAGACCTGCGTGCCCTGCGGCGGAACGAAGCGGAACAGGTTGTCCGCCAGTGTGATGTTGCGGCGGATGTTGCTGAGCTCGACCCGGCGTACCGATTCATTCTCTTCGGTCATTTCGAAGCGGCGAACGGTGAAGTCCTGGGCGTCCACCCACATGCGCACCTGCTTGTAAGCGGACGCGCGCCGCGGAACGAGCCGCAGGACGTGAGTGCGCCTGCCCCCCACGGTCTCGCTTCCGGTCACGGTGGCAACGTAGCGTGCACCCGGATCGGCAAGGAACTCGCGCTGGAAATCGGCCTGGTGGAAGCCTTCCTTGATGGGCGCGCGGAGCACCTGCTTCCGGTCCGTGCTCGGATAATACATCCAGAAATGGCGGCCGTCCGCCACGATCCGGTCTCCCGCCGGGTCGGTGAAGCGCATCAGGAAACGGTCGGGACGACGCAGGTACAGGGTGCCCCGGCTGCGCTGGCTGGTGCCGAGCAGCGGCACGCGCAAATCCTGGACAAAGTCGGCCTGCATGGAGTTCGTGGCCGCGTAGACCTGCTCGGCGCGCTTCAAGATGTGCTGCGCGGAGGGTGCCTGGTGCGCAGGCGGCGCGGCGAGCGCCAGCGCCGCTAAAATATGCTGAATCATCGGAATAAAGCCGGGTTGAAGGCCGCTGTCTGTGCGGGGCTTCTACCCAACCACCCCTGCGTCGTTCCTGCTTCGGTCGGGGCAGACCGCGTCCAGTCCCAGCAGATCAACCAGCACTTCACGAGGCTTGGACCCATCGGGCGGGCCCAGCACCCCCGCATGGTGGAGCTGGTCCACGACGCGCGCCGCACGCCCATACCCGATGCGTAGCCGCCGCTGCAGGAGCGAGGTGGATCCGCCCTGGTGCTGAATGCACAGCTCGGCGGCTTCCCGGAACAAGCGGTCGCGCTCCCCCATGGCTTCTTCCTCCTGCTCGCCCGGCCCGGCGTCCTCGAGAGCGCGCACGGCCTCCAGGATGTCCTCCTCCGTCTGGCGCTCTTGCTTGCGCTCCCGATACCAGCGCATCAGATCTTCCGTTTCTTCGGTGGACAGATACGCACCCTGGATGCGGACCGGGTCGTTGGCCGCCGGGGGCATCAGCAGCATGTCCCCGTTGCCCAGAAGGGTGTCGGCGCCATTCTGATCCAGGATGGTGCGTGAGTCGATCTTGGAGGAAACCCGGAACGCGATCCGGCTGGGGAAGTTCGCCTTGATCAGGCCCGTGATGACGTTCACGCTGGGGCGCTGCGTGGCCAGGACCAGGTGAATCCCGATCGCACGCGCTTTTTGGGCAAGCAGTGCAAGCGGCTTTTCCACCTCTCCCTGCACCGTCATCATCAGGTCCGCCAACTCATCGATGATCACCACGATGTACGGCAGCGTACCGCCCTGGTAGATCCAGCGATCCGGATCTCCCTCGGGGCCCGACGCCTCCACGGCCCGCATCATCTGACCACCCTCTAGACGCCGGTTGAAGTCCTGCAGGTTGCGGACGCCATTGGCGGAAAGCAGCTGATAGCGGCGCTCCATCTCCAGCACCGCCCAGCGGAGCACGGCGGCGGCATCATTGTTGTCGGTGACCACCGGGTGCCGCAGGTGCGGCAGGTCATTATACATCGACAGTTCGACCATCTTGGGGTCGACCATCAGAAAGCGCAGCCGCTGTGGCGGGTGCCGATACACCAGCGAGGTGATCAGGGTGTTCACGCACACCGACTTACCAGAGCCGGTAGCGCCCGCGATCAGCAGATGGGGCATCTTCGCGAGATCAGCCACGTAGGGGCGCCCGGCGATGTCTTTGCCCAGCGCAAGCGGCAGCTCGGCCTTGGAGGCGCGAAACTGCGGCGACTCCAGCACTTCCCGGAAGCGCACCATCTCCGGGGTGGGGTTCGGCACTTCCACGCCTACCGCGCCCTTGCCAGGGATCGGGGCGACGATCCGAACCGAAGCCGCCCGCATAGCCAGCGCGAGATCGGCCTCGAGGTTCGCGATGCGCGACACCTTCACCCCCGGTGCGGGCTCCACCTCGAACTGCGTGACCACCGGCCCGGTGGTGGTCCCCACGATCTCTCCTGAGATTTTAAAGGTCGCCAGCTTGTCGATCAGCACCCGGCCCATTTGCCCGAGCTCCGCCCTTCCCGCCGCTTCGTCTCGCGGGGCAGCCGGCGTAAGCAGTGTGCTCGGCGGGAGATCGGTGTCCGCGGGCGCGTCGGTCTCGACGGCCACCAGCTCCGGCTGTGGCTCCGGGGCGCGCTTTGCCTTGGCAGGCTTGCGCGCTGGCGGCCCTGCTGGAGCCGGCGCCGCGTCGGGGAACGGATCGGTGTCGCAGTCGGCCCCCCAAAGCTCGGCCACGGCCTCCGGAGCCTGCGGTGCCGCGACCGCTGCGGCTATGTGGACTCTAGGGCGCGGGCGGCCCGCGACGGCCGCGCGCTGCGACAGTCCCCAGGCGGCGCGCACCGGGTTCCAGCGCACGGTTGCTACGCACAGGCCGGTAAAACCGAACCAGAGCAGGAGCGCCGCGCCGGTCCAGCCAAAAACACCAGCCAGTGCCGTGCTGAGCCCGCCGCCCACCCAGCCTGCGATCCCCAGGGGCGCGGCTACCGTGGCCACAAACGCCGGCAGGAGAACGATGCTCCCAACCAGCAGCACCGTCCAGCGTAGCGCCGTGACCGCAGTCACCCGCCCGAAGGCAACCGCTCCCCAGAGGGTGGGAAATACCGGCAGCAGGATCGCTCCGGCCCCAAGGAGCCACCAGGCCGCCCGCGCACTTTCGCGCCCCGCCACCCCAACGATGTTGCCGGTGGGGAACCACCGCAGCGCGCTGGAACCCAGCAGCGAGAGTGGTACCATGCTGAGCAGGGAAAGCAGGGCGAGCGCAGCGAGGGCAAGCCCCCACAGGTCTCGGCGCTGGCGGTCATCAAGGGTGTACGGCATGGGAGTGCTGATTTTCAAGCGTGGCGGGAGCGGCGGTGATGTGGCGGTCCTGGAATACGGGCACAACCCGATGGCGGTCAAGCTGTGCGCAGAAGGAAAGATCATCATCCAGGCCGACATCGGCAATGGCCCTGCCGGCCTCGGTAATCGGAAACAGCTCTTGCGGGGTGCCGAAGCGCTCGGCGAGCGCCATGGCGGCTAGGGCGGCATCGTTCATTGTCCACGGGCCCTGGCCGACAGCACACAGGCGCCCGGCCAGCATACCCGCGCAAACCGCATCTTCCAGAGCGAACTGCCGCTCGCGACCCGAACAAAGCAGCACCGGCTCGGCTGCGGTGCGCACGAGTTCGTCGACTACCGCGCTAAGATTGCTGAGCGCCGCGACGAGCACACGCTCGGCTGCGGCGGCCTGGCCGAACACCCCGGTTCCGTTGGTGGTGCTCATGATCAGCGTCTTGCCCGCCACGCGCTCGCTGGAAAACTCGGCGGGGGAGTTGCCCAGGTCGAATCCTTGGATCGGGAGTCGCCGCCGTTCCCCTGCGAGGAGCACGGATTGGCGCCCGAGTGAGTGCGCCAGCCGCGCCGCATCGTCGACGGAGGGTACAGGGTAGATGGCCTTGGCCCCCGCCGCGAGCGCTTCCACGATGGAGGTCGAGGCCCGGAGCACATCAATGATGACCGCGGTCCGCCCAGCAATCTCCGCCGGCACGATTTCACCGGGAGAGAAAATTACATCCAGCCTCATTGCGTCGGTGCCCGCTCCGCCATCATACGTTCAAGAAACTTGGTGTCCACCTCCCCCGCAACGAAGCCGGGATGCTCCATCACGTCTTGAAGAAAGGGGATGGTCGTATGCACCCCCTCCACTACGAATGAAGCCAGCGAGTGCCGCATCCGCATGATGGCTTCTTCGCGCGTGGACGCGTGCACGATCAGCTTGCCGAGAAGGCTGTCGTAAAAGGGTGGCACGCGGTATCCGGCGTACACATGCGTATCCACCCGCACACCTGGGCCGCCGGGCAGGTGGAAGGTGGTGATCGTCCCGGGGGACGGGGCAAAGTTGCGGCGGGGATCTTCGGCGTTGATACGGCATTCGATGGCGTGCCCGCGCAACGAGATCGGCTGGTCCGGCATGGACAGGGGAAGCCCGGCCGCGGCGCGGATCTGCTCCTTCACCAGATCGAAGCCCGTCGCCATCTCCGTGACCGGGTGCTCCACCTGGATGCGGGTGTTCATCTCCATGAAGTAGAACGAGCCGTCCTCGTCCAGCAGAAACTCGATTGTGCCGGCGCCCACGTAGTCGATGGCGGCGGCTCCGCGCACGGCTGCCTCTCCCATGCGCTCCCGCAGATCCTGGCTGAGCGCTGGCGACGGCGCCTCCTCGATCAGCTTCTGGTGCCGCCGCTGCACGGAGCAGTCCCGCTCCCCCAGGTGGATCACGCGCCCGTGCTGATCGCCCAGGACCTGGAACTCGACATGCCTCGGCCGGGCCAGATACTTTTCGATGTAGACACTGTCATCCCCGAATGCGGCCGCGGCCTCCTGCCGGGCCATCCCAAACTGGCGCGCGAAGTCGTTGCTGTCCTGGGCGACGCGCATTCCCTTGCCTCCCCCACCCGCAGCCGCCTTGATCAGGACGGGAAAGCCGATCCCCTCCGCAGCGTGCAGCGCTTCGGCCGGATCGGCGATCGCATCGGTGCCGGCCACGATCGGCACCCCCACCTCCGCCATCGTTTGCCGCGCCATGGCCTTGTCGCCCATCTGCCGGATCTGAGCGGGTGTGGGGCCGATGAAGGTGATGTTGCTGCGCTCGCAGATCTCGGAAAATTCGGCGTTCTCAGCCAGGAAGCCGTAGCCGGGGTGGATGGCGTCCGCCCCGGTGATCTCCGCCGCGGCGACGATGCGGGGGATGTTCAGGTAGCTTTCCCGTGCCGCGGGTGGGCCGATGCACACGTCCTCGTCCGCGAAGCGCACATGGAGACTCGCGATCCGCCTCGAGTACACGCCACGGTGTATGGATGTCCAGCTCGCCACCGGATGACGCGCAGGGCGATCTCACCACGATTGGCGATAAGCACTTTGCGAAACATCAGACGATCCCTGCACAGTGCTCCCGCGGAGGCGCGAAGGGCGAATTCGGACGGACACGGCGTAGAACATCGATCGAAAGCCGCCTGTACAGTCCCATCGCTTTGATCGCGTTTGCATTCCATAGTGCGCCTGTCTCCCATCAGTTCGTCCAGTCCGCTCCCGGGTCCGGCTGGCGAATGCGATCGGCGATGGCCGCAGTGTTCACCAGGACTTCGGCTGCCGGCTCCCCATTGCCCCGCGGCACAAGACGGAGCGAAATCCTCGCGAGAGCGCCCGCCAGCATGGCCCGACTCTGCTGATGGGGCGGGAAGAAGCTCAAGATCCGGCTCGTTTTCATCCGTGGTGTGCAGATGGAAAACACCAGATGCCCCTCCGGCGGCCTTGAGCAGCGTTCGAGTCGGCCCCGGATCTCACCCAGCGACGTCCGGGCGTGCAGGACATGGCGAAGCGCGTCGTGAGGAGAGCGTATCACTCTCGCGCGCCAGGGTCAGGTCCGGGTGCACGAACTCGACCGGATCCTCGATCCCCACAATATTCACGGACCGGTTCTCATTCACGTGCGATCATCGCGGCCAGGGTGGTGGACTTCCCGGAGCCGGTCACTCCAGTGACCAGCACCAGGCCTGCGGACCGCGATCTCGGCGAGGCGGCTGCGCCCGGATTCCAGGCGCGGTACGTCGGAGGGGACCGCCCGAATGGAAAACGCGAGCGACGCTCCAAAAAAGCGTATCGCCCGAGATGCGGCACTCCGATCGCGAAGTCCAGTTCCGGCGAAACGCTGGCGCTGCGAGGGCCAGCACTTCGCCGAGGGCGCTGAAGATCCTCCTGCGATACGATGGGCAGATCGCCCCTGGTGGAGGGCGCCATTCACCCGGAGCATCGGCCGGCGCCCCGCGCGGAGATGCAGATCCGCACCCTGTCGCACCATCTCGCTGAACAGGGCGTAAAGCTTCCGAGAGCCACCGGTGCTTCGAGCACCGCGGTCTCTCCGCGCTCACGCGTCCGGCTTGATCCGGAATAGCACCTGTCCGTACTCAACCGGCTCCCCGTTGCCGATGAGCACCTCGCGTACCGTCCCGGCGACCTCGGCCTCCAGCTCGTTCATCAGCTTCATTGCCTCGAGGATGCAGAGCGTTCGCCCCTTGGCGACGCGCGTGCCGACTTCCACGTACGAGGGCGCGTCCGGCCGGCGGTAAAAGGTGCCCACCATCGGCGACTTCACGTTGAGGCAGCCGGCGGGGGGCTTCCGCACACCTGCGCGGCGGAAGCCCCAGTTGAGGGCGACGGCGCGACGAGATACCAGGCGTGGCAGCCTGGCCCGGCCATCACCTGCAATCCCCGGCGTCCGGGAAATGCGAACCTGGGTCCCACCCTGATCTCGCGTGGTCCAGACCGCTGTCGTCGATCGCCTCAATCAGTCCGCGCAGGAACTCCAGGTCGACATCCTTCATCGTCCGGCTCGCTCGATGTACTTGTCTTCGCGGCGATCACCCGGACCACATCGCCCTCGTTGAAGAGCGGCACGTTCACCACCGCGCCGGTTTCCAGCTTGGCCGGCTTGGTCCCCCCTGCGCGGTGTCCCCACGCACGCCGGGGTCGGTTTCGGCAATCCGCAACTCGACAAAATTGGGAAATTCGACTGAGATCACCGTGTCTCCGTGAACCAGGCCTTCACACTCCATGTTTTCTTTGAGATAGCGAAGCTGATCCGGCCCAATTACGTCCTCCGCCAGCGGAATCATGTCAAAGGTTTGCTGGTCCATGAAGTAGTACAGCTGCCCATCCGAGTAGCTGTACTGGACCGGGCGGCGCTCCAGTCGGACTTCGTCTACCTTTTCACCCGCCCTGAAGGTGCGCTCGATTACCGCGCCGGTGAGCACGTTCTTGAGTTTGGTGCGCACGAATGCGCCGCCCTTGCCGGGTTTTACGTGCTGAAAGTAGGTGATGGTGTAGAGTGCTCCATCCATCTGCAAGGTCATGCCGTTGCGGAAGTCGGCGGTGCTCGCCACGTGTGCTCCGTTTGGAAAAGGTGATCAGCCAGCGCCCGCAGCGCCAGCAGGTAGCTGTCCCGGCCAAAGCCGGATACGACCCCCAGCGCCCGGTCAGCAAGCATCGAGCGATGGCGGAACGCTTCGCGGGCAAAGACGTTGCTAAGATGCACTTCCACAAAGGGCCGCGCCACCCCAACGAGTGCGTCGCGGAGTGCGACACTGGTGTGCGTGTACCCGCCCGCATTGACCACAAAGCCCCCGACGCGCTCGGCTGCACCCTGCACATAGTCCACCAGTGCACCCTCGCCGTTGCTCTGGAAGCTTTCCACCTCCACGCCCAGTTCCGCCGCCAGGGTCGTCAGCGCCGCGTTTATCTCCGCGAGCGTCGCGCTCCCGTACACGGCAGGCTCCCTGCGCCCGAGGAGGTTCAGGTTCGGGCCGTGCACAACGGCGATCTTCACGGTGTGCTGCCGTGCGGCCACGCGAGCAATTCAGTCAATGCTTCGGCAATTGTGACCGGGTGCTCGGCGCTGGCGGCAAGCATCTCCGCCTCTCCCAGACGCTGCCGCAGGATCGGATCCTCCCCCGCTGCGCAGCAGTTCGCGGTACACATCGGCGGCCCGGTCGTGGCAGCCCTGCCGGAGTAGAGTTCCGCGATGGTTTCGGTTGCCAGCTCCGCACCCGGCTCCAGTGGATGTTCGAACGCTTCTTCAAATACCTCTTCGAAGTGCGGGTCAGCCACGGGCGGTGGCTCAGGCTGCGTACGCAGCGCGTCGAGTGCACCGCGCGCGTCCTCGTTCATCGGGTCCACGGCGAGCAGCTCGCCGTACCAGCGGGCCGCTTCCTCGTGCTCTCCCGCGGCTGCCGCGAGCCTTCCCAGACCGCGCAGCGCAAGCAGGTTCTGCGGGTCCGCGACCAGCACGGAGCGGAACTCACCCGCCGCCTGATCGGCGCGCCCAAGATCCGCCAGGCACTGGCCGAGCACGATCCGAGCACTCACATAGTCGGGAAGGCGGCGCAGGCCTTCGCGCAACAGGATCTCGGCACGATCCAGTTCGCCCAGCTTCCGGTAGCGGTCTGCGAGCGGAACGAAAAAGCGACCTTCGGGGTTTTCCGCGTGGCGACGCTCGAGCAGTTGAATTTCGGCGTCGAGCGCGGCGGGAGCATCAAGCATCGGTCCCTGCACGCAAGGATGGAGCGAAGAATAAGGTTGAAGCAGGAGACGGGGAAGATACCCCCCCGCGCGGGAGCAGTCAACCTGAATGGGCCCTGTGCGGACGAAGCGCTTGCGCCCCTTCAGGAGCGCAAATACTTTGCGGGTTGCCATTTCGATGAAGTTTTCCCTGGATTGAGTTGATTCCGCTTTATGTTGCGAAGCATGCGAGGCAAGGCCGGCAAGGCCATGATGGTGTTGCTGGCGGTAGCGTTTGCGGGCTGGATCGTCTTCGAGCTGGGAATGGACATCACCGGCCAGAGCCCGGGCGCGGGAGTCAACGAGCTCGGGAGCGTGAACGGTCAGCCGATCACCTACGCTGCGTATCAGGCGGCGTACCAGGAGCTGTATCAGAACGCTCAGCAGCAGCTCGGTGGGCAGGTTTCGCGCGAGCAGCAGCGCGCTGGAGGAAGAAGCATGGAACCGCGTGGTGACCGAGGCTCTGCTTGCTCAAGAAATGGAGCGACGCGGGATACGTGCGACGGATGCGGAGATCCGCATGGCCGCTCGTACCAATGCGCACCCGTCGCTGGTGCAGCAGGAGATCTTCCAGACCGAGGGACGCTTCGATCTCGCGAAGTACCAGCAGTTTCTGGACGGCCCCATGGCCGACAATGCCCTGCTGCTCCAGCTGGAAGGTTATTATCGCGACGCGGTCCCCAAGAGCAAGCTCTTCCGCCAGGTAACCGCTGGGTCGTACGTATCGGAGGCGGAGCTTTGGCGCGCGTGGCGTGACCAGAACGAGACCGCAACCGTGGAGTATGTGCGCCTGGTGGAGGATCGGCTGGTGCCCGGTACCGTGACGGTGACCGACGATCAGGTTCGGCGGCGCTACCGTGAGCGCCGGGACGCCCTCAAGCAGCCCGCCACGGCGCGCGTGACCCTGGCACTGCTGCCCAAGGGGTGGATGCAGCCGATACAGCCGCAGCAGTCGCCGGGCGCAGCAGCTGCGGGCGGAGATCGCAGGCGGTGCGGATTTCGCGGCCGTTGCGCGCAGGGAGTCGACGGACCCGGGTTCGCGCGAAGCGGGTGGCGACCTCGGCACCTTTGGCCGCGGGCAGATGGTGCCGGAGTTCGAGCGCGCCGCGTTCTCTCTTCCCGTTGGGCAGGTTTCGGAACCTGTCATCTCACCTTTCGGCGTGCACCTGATCCAGGTTCAGGAGCGCACCGGCGACCAGGTGAAGGCCAGGCACATCCTGGTTCCGCTGCAAAAGGCGGATGAGGCGCTCGACCGCCTGGGTGCTCGCGCGGATTCGCTGGAGCGGCTGGCGGAAACGCAGGGCGTCGAGCGCGCCGCGCAGCGCTTCGGGCTGGAAGTACGGCGAGGCGTCACCATCTCGCGGGACGCGTCCCCGTTCGTTCCGGGGATTGGCTCGGCACTGGAAGCCGTCGAATGGGCGCAGGAAGAGCGGACTCGACAGGACGGCCAGCCGGCAGCGACTACCAGCCCGGTGTTTGAAACCGAGCAGGCGTACTACATCGCGCGGCTGGAGCAGTTTTCGCCCGCGGGGGTGCCGTCGCTGGAAGCTGCGGCCCCAAAGATTCGCGCGGAGTTGATCCGCGAAGCCAAGCGTGCACGCGCGCGGAGATTGGGAAACAGCTGGTGGCGGAGGTTCGCGCTGGGAAATCGCTCGCAGAAGTGGCGCGCGCCCGTGGCCTGGAAGTGCAGACCGCTGGGCCGTTCACCCGCGTCAATCCCAATCCCGCCCTGGGGCAGGCGAATGCGGTGGTGGGCGCGGCGTTCGGCACGCCGGTAAATGGGGTGAGCGATGTGGTGGAAGCGCCTGCTGGGCTCTTCATCATCCGCCCGGTGGCCCGGACCGAAGCGGACCGCGCGGCGTGGGCCGCGCAGAAGGAGCAACAGCGGAGCGCGGCGCTCCAGGAGTGGAGCGGGCGCAACTTCAGCGTTGGATGGAAGAGCTGCGTCGGCAGGCGCGTATCGAAGACCGCCGGAACGAAGTGCTCCGGCGGCAGGTGTAACCAGCTCCTTCGCGCGCACGACTACAGCCAGGCTCTGGCCGCCAGGAGCACTACGAGCGCACCAAGCACGCTCAGGAAGTTCAGGTTGAGGACCAGCGGTCCGAGGGTGATCCCGAATGCTACCAGGTCGAGCACCAGGGGCCCGAACGCCGCTGAAATGGAGGTGGTGAAGAAGGTGCGCGCGGAGCTTTCCGGCATGAATTGCACGGCGAGCTCCGTGAGGAGCGCTCCCAGAACAAACCCCATCAGCATAGCCAGCAGCAGGCGCCCGGCGTACCGGCGTACAGCAGCATTCATTCTCGCTTCAACCCCCGTCTAGGTGTAAAGCGCGCCGCTCAGTAGCGGCGCTCGAGCACGTAACAAATACTCTCCCGGAGCGCTTCCACAACGGCCCCGTGGGGCAGGGCGGAGAGTGCATCCCCGGCCTGCTGCCCGTGTTTGAGCGCCCGGCCCCTCGCATAATCCAAGCCGCCATGTGCGCGGACCAGCTCCGTGAGGCGGTGGATTGCATGGCCGCGAGGATGCGGATCCGCAAAGAACTGCTCCACCTCGCTCCGCTCCGAACCGGTCAGAGCCGGCAACACCGCGATCAACGGCAGGGTAACCTTGTGCTCCCGCAAATCCATTCCGGATGGCTTTCCGGTCACGGCCTCGTCCGCGGTGTAGTCCAGCAGGTCGTCCACAATCTGGAAGGCCATTCCCAGCTCGCGCCCGAACTCAACGAGAGGAGCACGAAGCTCCGCTGCCCCGACAAGTGCGCCCATCTCGCAGGCGGCCCCAATCAGGGAAGCGGTCTTGGAGGCAATCAAGCGGTTATAATCGGCTTCGCTGAACGTCAGGGCATCGTGTGCGGAAAGCTGCCGCATCTCGCCCACCGTCATCGCGTTGGCCGCCGTGGCGAGCACACGAATCGGCTCGATCTCGCCAAGGCGCGCAAGCTCCGACATCGCGCGGGAGTACAGATAATCTCCCATGATCACCGCCACCTGGTGGCTCCACGTCGAATTCACCGTTGGCATGCCGCGGCGGAGCACTGAATGGTCCACTGCGTCGTCGTGGACCAGGGTCGCGAGGTGGACCAGCTCGACGACGGCCGCGAGGGTTTCAGCAGCCGCGCTGGGCTGATCGCCGACCTCATTGGCGAGCAGAAGCAGAGTCGGGCGAAAAAGCTTGCCCCGGACCCGCAGCAGGTAGTGGTTGACCTCGGCTACGGGCGGGAAGTCTGCGACAAGGGCACGACGCAGATGCTCAAGGGGCATCCAGACGGGCCTCAACCGGCGCTTGAATGGTCGCGAGTGTCGGTGGGGCGGCACGGGTCGTCATGTGGCGGCAAGGTAGCGGCGGCTACCGGCCCGTGTCAAAGCAATTCCCACCCTCAGGCCGCGCCGTGCTGGTTGCCTTCCGCGATCAGCCGGCGTACCTCGAGGTCGTCCGGTGCAAGCTCGGCAAACTCCCGCAGGGCATCCAGTGCCGCGTCGGGGCGTCCCCCTGCCCGCATCTGCTCGGCGTACCGGAGAAAGCTTTGGCGCGCATCCGCCCAAAAGCCCTGATGCGCCGAGATACGACCGAGGGAGCGGTGCACTTCCGCGTAGCCGGGTACAGCCCGCAGGATCTTCTTGCATATCGCGACCGCGTTGTCGTGCAGCCCGGCCTGGTGATATCCGGTGACAGCCTGCTCGTACGCATTCACCGCCTCGTCGGTTTGACCGACACGCAGGTGGAGGTCTCCCATTCGGTTCCACAGGCTCACGTCGACGTCCTGGTCACTTCCCTGAGTCACCATTTGCTGGTAGACCATCAGCGCCTCGCTCCATCGCTCTCGCTGCTCCAGCTGTCGAGCCTTGTCCCGGAGCCTGGCCACATTTGTCATAGCACTAAAATAAGCTGCGCCGCCAGGACGGTCAAAGCGCGGGGCGCTCACACCACACGCTCCCCAGCCTTCCACACGCCCGCAACGAGCGGCGTCGCGAGCCGGTACGGAAGCTCGGCCACGCTCGCGACGCGCCACAACACCAGGTCAGCGGGCGCCGCCGGTGCGGAGCGTCCCGCAATCCGTCGTGCAGCTGCAGCGCTCGTGCTCCGCCCTGCTGTGGCGGCCCGCAGCGCTTCGGCCGGGCTCATGCCCATGCGCGAGCAGGCGGCGGACAGCACGAACTGGAGATTGGGCGTGGGTGACGAGCCGGGATTGAAGTCCGTGGCGAGCGCGACCGTGGCACCGGCGTCCAGCAGCGCTCGTGCGGGGGCGAAAGCGCGGCCGTCCCAGGAAAAACAGTGTAGCAGGGAGCAGGGTTGCGACCGTACTTGAGCCGGCGAGCGCCTGGACGCCCGCGTCCGAGACCGCGCCCAGGTGATCCGCGGACGCAGCACCCAGCTGCACGGCCAGCTCAGCACCGCCGCTGCCCTCCAGCTCATCCGCGTGCAGCTTGGGGAACCAGGCCATGCTCCAGCCCTGCACGGAGGATTCGCTCACTCTGGGCACGATCGAAAACTCCAGGCTCCATGAAAACGTCGCAAAAGCGGGCTAGCCCCTCTGCGGCAACCGCCGGGATCATTTCGTTCACCACCAGGTCCACATAACTGTTTCGTTGCTCACGGAATTCGAGCGGCAGCTCGTGAGCGCCGAGAAGGTTGGCACCAGCTCGATCGGCTGCAGGGCGCCCAGGCGGCGAATCGCCCCGAGTATTTTCAGCTCGTCTTCGGGTGCTTAGCCCATAGCCGCTCTTGACCTCCGCGGTGGTGGTGCCGGCGCGCAGCATATCGGCGAGGCGAGGCAACGCAAGCTCGACCAGCTCGTCTTCGGAGCGGGTGCGCAGATCGCGCACGGATGCGTGGATGCCCTCCTCCTCGTTGGGCGATCTCCATGTACGGCACGCCCTGACAACGGAGCACGTACTCGTCGGCGCGCCACCGTCCGGGAACACACCGCGTGTGTGTGGGAGTCCACCAGGCCTGAGTCAGCAGCCCACCCTCACAGGACACCCGCCGCGCATCTGGGTAGCGCGTACATTTCAGCCTCGGGTGCCACGGCTGCCACCCTTCCGTTATGCACCGCCACCGCCGCACGGGTCTGGGCTCCGGCGGGGCTGGATGCTCTCTGCTTCCCTGGCTGGCCCCAGACAGGTGGCAACTTCGGCAGCACCGACGAAAAGCAGCGTTTCGCTGGGCATGGCGGAGTTTTTGCGCGAGTGAGGAGCGTTCGTGCGCCCATTCACGCAAACGGAGCACCATGGTCGAAGTTTCCACCGTCCCTCCTTCCGAAAGGTATCCCGGACGCCCTCCCCGAGGGCGGCTGGTCGTGATCGCGCCCACGCGCGCCTCCTGCGAAACCATCGAGATCGGGGTGGGGCTGACCGGGGTTTCCACGGTGCTGGGCCGGGAGCATGGCGGGCACCTCCGCGAACTCGCCCCGATCCGGGCGCGGCTTCGGCATTGTAGCCGGGACGGGACGGGGAAAACGCTGGCCATCCGCCCGATGGCGGAGGAGATCGTCGGGCCTGAGCTGCGGGTGGGGGTAGTCAACCGGGAGCGTGAAGCCACCCCGGAAACACCCACTCAGAACGTGGTGATCATCACCACGGGCATCGCCCGTCGGTGGCTGCAGGACGGACTGATCGACTCGGCGGACACGCTGGTGGTGGACGAGATCCACCAGACATCAGCTGAACTGGAGCTTTGCCTCGCCCTGGGCAAGCGGGCCGGATGCCGTTTCATCTGGCTTTCCGCCACGGTGGACCCGACCTTTTACGCCGACTACCTGGAATCCGCGGAGGTGATCCAGTCCAGCGCGTACGATCCGGCCAGGGCAGCGGAGGTGCGGGTTTCCAACACCACGGACCCAGGGGATTTCCTCAGCGAACGGTTCCTCCGGCACGTGATCCGGCAAAAGCGCGGCGTGGCCGTGTTCGTTCCTACCCGGGCCGAAACGGAGCAGATCGCGACGCTGGTCGGGGAAAGCTGGAAGCAGATCAACACGGTCTTTTATCACGGCGGCGAGCCGGTCAGCAAGCTTGCGCCTTTTTTAGCGGGCGACCCGGACAAGCCCTACCTGCTGGCGATGACCGCCGCCGGCCAGTCCGCCCTCAACATCCAGGGGCTGGACACCGTTGTCATCGAGGACGCGCAGTTCACCACCCTGATCGAGCGAGGCAAGGCAGTGCTGACGCGGCTGCCACTTGGCGCCAACGAAATCCTGCAGATGGCCGGGCGGGTGCACGGGCGCGTTGCCGGGGGAGAAGTGTGGATCCTTACTGACCGGCCGCTGCGCTTCGAAGAACTTCGCCCCACCGAGCCGAACTTTCAGCTCGCCGGCGATCCGGAGCGGGTGGCGATGACCTGCGCGGACATGGGCGTGCGCGCGGACGAGCTGGACCTCCCGGTTCCGCTGGACCGCATCGCGTACCGCCGTGCGGTGGAGCTGCTGGAGCGCCGGGGGCTGATCCAGGACCACCGCCTGACGCCGTACGGGCGGCGGGTGGAGGTCCTGCCGGTGGACCGCTCCTGGGGTGAGATGCTGGCGCAGGCCGACGATCCTCTGGTCCCGCTGGTTGCAGTGGCGGCCTCGATCGAGTCCCTGCACCGGATGCTCAAGCCGGACAACTCCATCCGCCGCCTGATCGTACCCGGCAGTGACCACCTCACCATTTACAACCTGTACGCCGGCGCGCTGCGGGATTGCGGCAGTCTGGGAAGCGTGTATGGCCTGCCCCGCCACGTTTTTCCGGAGGAAGAGCTGGCCGCCTGGGCGGAAGCGCTCGGAGTGCTGGTGCGCTCCATCGAGGATGCGGCGCTCGCCATCGCCTCGATCTACCGCTCGCTGGAGATCCCGCTCCCGCGCCAGCTGCCCAAACTCAACGACCGCTTGGTCCAGGACTGGCGCCGCCTGGTTGGCCAGGTGATGCCCTTTCAGCTGGTGCTGGACGGGGAGACCAGCTGGGGCGAGGAAGTGCAGACTTCCCGGGCGAGCGTGTGCGGCAACTGGGCGGCGGTCGCCGGTGACATCCGGTACTTTTCGGACAAGCACGGAAGGGCCAGGGGCTCGATCGAGGGTACGGAGATCCCGCAGACCATGATCCGGGAATTCGCGCGAGCCGACGTCGGCGCCCTCCGGTACGACGCGGATCGGAGGCGACCGCTGACACTGCGCCGCTCCCGCGTATACCATGGCTTCGAGCTGGATGGCAGCGAAGAACCGATCGACGTCTTTCCGGCCGGGCTGGAGCAGGACGCCCGGCGGGTGCTCGCCGCCGCGGTGGCCGCGGGCGAAGCGTACCATCCCGACGCGCGGGAAAACCGCCGGGCGTTTCGGGAGCTGCGGGAAACGTTTCGCCGCTCCGGCGGTGCCGCCCAGCAAATCA
>JAUJOM010000074.1 GCA_030447645.1 Longimicrobiaceae bacterium
GACGGCAGCGGCTTCGACGACTGCAACGGGCACGGCACCCACGTCGCCGGGATCGTGGGTGCGCGGAACAACGGAAACCACACGGTAGGCGTGGCGCCGCGGACCACGACCTACTCGATGCGGCTGCTGAACTGCGCGGGAAGCGGCAGCTTTTCCACCATGATCAAGGGGCTCGAGTGGGCCATCGACAACGGCATGCAGGTGGTCAACATGTCGTTCGGTACGGTGCTGCCGACGATCCTCAGCGACGCGGCGGACGCCGCACTGCAGGCGGCGTACGATCGTGGTATCGTCCTGGTGGGCGCCTCAGGCAACAGCAGCGTAGCATACGTGGGTTACCCCGCTTCGCACCCCGCGGTGATCGCGGTGGGCGCAACCGACGATCAGGACATGCTCGCCAGCTTCTCCCAGTACGGCACCAAGCAAGAACTTACCGCGCCGGGCGTGAACAACCTGGCCTCCTACCCGGTGGGCAAGGGAGTGGAGACCGCGCTCACCGTCGGCAGCGACAACGGGCGTGAGCTGGAGGCGATCGCGCTGGCCTTTGCCGGGTACACCCGGAAGCAGGGGCTCACCGCGTCGACCCTTTACGCGGGTCTGGGCACCCCTGCCGACTTCGAGGCGGTGGACTGCACCGGGAAGACGGTGCTGGTGACCCGCGGCGGAGTCAGCTTCGCCGACAAGACGGTGAACGCCATGAACGCGGGGTGCGCCGCCGTCATCATCCACAACAACCAGCCAGGCAACTTCAACGGGACGCTCGGCACGGCCACGGCCCCCGACGGGCGCGCCTGGATCCCGGCGGTGTCGATCTCGCTGGAAGAGGGGCTCTACCTCAAGGACCAGATCGACTCCCGGTCGACGAGCACCACCGTGCTCAACACCACCGGCAACCTGGCGATGCTGAGCGGTACCTCCATGGCCTCGCCGCACGCGGCGGGTGTGGCGGCGCTGGTGCTCAGCAAGAACCCCAGGCTCACGCCGCCACAGGTGCGCAGCGTGCTGCGCGGCAGCGCCAACGACCTGGGCACTCCGGGCTGGGATCCGGTGTTCGGCCACGGGCGGGTCAACGCCAAGCGCGCGGTGCAGCAGACACCGTAGCGATCCCGGAGCGGGGGCGGACCATCCGGTCCGCGCCCCGCTCTACCCTTGAACAAAGAAGTAGGTGGACAGCACGAAGCCGAGGGCAATCACGAACCGCCGAACCAGGATCGGGTTCAGCTTTCTTGCCCCCGAGGCACCAAGGTAGCCACCGGCAACGCCACCGATCAGCATGACGCTCGTCTGTGGCCATGACACCACGCCGGCCGCGACAAAGGTTACCACCGCAACCCCGTTGATGCAGACGGCACACCAGTTCTTGAGCCCATTCATGGCATGGATGTCCTCCATTCCCAGGGCTGCAAAGGTGGCCAGCATCATGATCCCCATTCCTCCACCGAAGAACCCCCCGTACGTGGCGATTAGCAGCTGAGTGAGAAAACCAATCGCCGACGATGCGCTCGAAGGGGTGTGGGTGGCTGGATCTTGGTCCCTGCACAAGCGTTTGACTACGCTCCCACCGAAGGCAAACACCAGGGTTGCGAAGAGCAGGAGCCAGGGCACCAGTGACCGAAAGGTTGTCCCCGAGGTGTGCAGCAGAAGCGCCGCCCCCAGAATGCCCCCGGCGACACTCGCCACGCTGAAGCTGAGCAAGTATCGCTTCGCCAGGCGAATGTCAGCGCGGTATGCTCCCGCGCTGGCGAGTGAGGCAGGCCAGAGCGCGACCGCGCTGGATGCATTGGCCGAGATTTCCGGGACTCCCTGGAAGAGCAGCGTGGGAAACGTCAGGAAGCTGCCGCCGCCCGCAACCGCGTTCAGCGCGCCACCGCCGGCAGCGGCTGCAAAAAGGAGCACGGACTCAAACAACGGTAGCTTGCGCATCCGAGCTTTCGGACACGTGCCGCTCCGCCTTGGGGTCTCGCCCATAGCGAAGGAACAGCGCGGGCACCACGAGCATGTTGAGCACGACTGCGCTGAGCAGCCCACCCAGCACCACCACCGCCATCGGGCTCTGAATCTCGTTGCCCGGCTCGCCCCCGGCGATTGCCAGCGGAATCAGCGCCAGCCCCGCCGAAAGTGCTGTCATCAGCACCGGATTGAGCCGCTCCAGGGAGCCGCGCTCTACCGCCTCCTCCAGCGGCACCCCTTCCGCGAGCAGGTGGTTGTAATGCGACACCAGCAGGATGCCATTGCGAACCGCGATCCCGAACAGGGTGATGAAGCCGACCAGGGTGGCAATGTTCAGCACCCCGCCTGAGAAAACCACCGCGAATACGCCACCCACCAGCGCCAGCGGCAGGTTGACCATCACCAGCAGCGCCTGCCGCACGGAGCGGAACTCCCAGCAGAGCAGCAGCAGGATGGCCCCGAGCGACAGCAGGGAGAGCAGCCCAATCCGGCGAGTGGCCTCGTTGGCCGACTCGAATTGGCCGCCGTACTCCAGATTGTAGCCGGGGGGCAACTTCACCTGGTCCGCCACTTTGCGCTGGATTTCCTGCACCACGCTTCCCACGTCCCGCCCGGACACGTTCGACTGAATCACGATCTTGCGCTGCACGTTCTCACGGGAGATCGCGTTGGGTCCGCGGTCGTTGCGCACCTCGGCCAGTGAAGACAGCGGGACCTGCACGCCAACAGGCGTGTCGATCAGCGCCCCCGCAATGCGTTCCAGTGAGCCACGGGAGCCTTCCTCGAAGCGCACCACCAGGCCGTAGCTGTTTTGGCCCTCCAGAACCTGCGACACGCGCTCACCGCCGAAGGCCACGTCGATGATCTCGGCCAGGTACTCCGGTGTTACTCCGTAGCGCGCCATTGCGTCCCGGTTCATGGCGATCCGCGCCTGGGGCACGTCGGCCTGCTGCTCCACCGCCAGATCGGCCGTGCCGGGCACCGTGGCCGCCACTGCCCGAATCTGCTCCCCCAGTCTGCGCAGCTCGTACAGATCCGGGCCGAACAGCTTGATGGCGATGCTGGCCCGTGTACCCGAAAGCATGTGGTCGATCCGGTGACCGAGCGGCTGGCCCATGGTGATCTCCGTCCCTGGCACCGCGGTGAGCTTGTCTCGCAGCTCGGCCACCACTTCCTCCAGCTCGTGCTCTGAAAGATCGAGACGCACGTCGATCTCCGCCGCGTTGGTGCCCTGGGCATGCTCGTCCAGTTCGGCGCGCCCGGTCCGGCGTGCGGTGCCCCGCACTGCGGGATGCGCGAGCAGGATCTGCTCGATGCGCCGCCCGAGCGCGTCGGACTCGTCCAGCGAGGTGCCGGGCACCGTAAGGGCTGAAATCACCAGCGCGCCTTCCTGGAATTCGGGAAGGAACGCCTGTCCGAGAAAGGGTACCGCTGCCAGGGCCAGCAGCACCGCGGTTGCGGCCCCGCCGACCAGCATCCGGGGGTGCCGGAGCGCCGGACGGAGCACCCGGTCATAGCGATCCTTGAGCCACCGGGGCACCTTCGGCTCGTGCTCCGCCGCGGTCTCCTTTGCGTTGGGCAGCAGATAGGCGCAGAGCGCGGGGGTGAGCGCCAGCGCCACCGCCAGCGACGCCAGGATGGA
>JAUJOM010000026.1 GCA_030447645.1 Longimicrobiaceae bacterium
GTGGCGCAGATCTCGGGATTCCCAATCTTTTTTGCCATGCCGTAGCCAGTTGACCCGCTCCCTATTCACCCCCGTGCATGCAACGATCAACCCAGCGGCTTCTGCTCGCTCTCCTGACGGCCTGTGTACCGTTCCGCCGGAGTGCTTCCGCAGCCCACCCGAGCGAGCAAAACGTGGCTGGCGGCGTCCGATTCACCGGTCAGGGTGGCGCGTTTGGCTTCTGGCATTATGTTCGTCTACGGGGTGTCACTGCCCGCAATACCAGCTCTGAACCCATCGAGCTGATCGTTTCAGGTACTGTACGGCGGATTTGCGCGCGTATAGCAGCAGAGGGAATCTCGTATGGAGTTCGGTCCGGGTAGATATTGTCAAGCGGATGCGCTCGCGATCGAGTTGTCGCCGGGTGGCTGATCTGTATTCCGGGACGTAAGTTTCGCACTTCTGCCGCCCTGGCTCTACCGCTTCACGGTGGTCCTCCTGGCTACAAGTGGGGAGCCACAGACCTTCGAGGCGGAACTTGCCTTAGTAACCCCGGCTCCATCGAGCTGCAGCGGCGGGTCAGATCTCCGCGCTGCACTTGCCGCGTTCGCGTCTGTGGTTGGGCATTTTGTCGGGATCTGGTGCCGTCACAGTCCTGCCTGCTGCCTCGTTCTACCTCTTGAACTGGGGTGCCCATCACGCCGCCAGGAGAAGGAGTGATCCTGTGTATACCTGTTCGCTGTGCAGCTATCGCCCTGGTTGTGCCCTTGCCGCCTGTCAACGGATGGCGGAGCCTGCTGGCAGAATTCCCGTGGAGTTCATCTTCGGCGTTTTTCACCCCCGCCGTCGAGCCTGCTTGTCGTGCAGCCTCAGGCCGAAAGAACGCGGGTTCGTGGTTCTTCCCGACCCCCGCCACCGTACAATGCCACGGCAGCCACGGAGGTGTCCGAGGGCACACTGCTGCTGTGTGTCACCGGCAGGGCTACGGGGGCGTGCCTCAGGATGTGGTTTCGGGCGTTTCATACCTCGCAGATATTCAGGTTGCATCCTCCGCATACTCTCGCCTTCGGGTGATCCACGAGTGGAGGGATGCCAACTGGCCCGCTGAAACCGTGATTGATACCACATTTGCTCCGGAGTAGAACCATGCTTGGTCGCTGCCTCACACGTGTGCTCTTTGGCTTCCTCTTTTTGCCGGCTGCAGCCTTGTTCCGGCCACCGCACCACGCGAAGGAGCGTGATGCGGAAGGCGTGGTCATCGCTCTCCTTCCCGATCAGCGCGCGTTGCTCAAGGCGACGTACCGGGCGGGGCCGTATCCGGACACGTTCTATGTGAATCCTGGAGCAAAAGTCCTCGTTCGGGGAGCCCAGCGGCTCCGTGCGTCAAGGCGACAAGCAGGATATTCGAGTCGGAGATCGTCTGCGCGCATATTCACGGGAGTCGAGCTGAGATCTCTTTCCCCACAGTATCCGGCACGTGGTGGAGGTACATCGCTGAGTTCCACAGGGCTGGTTCATCCCCACTACGTCATGCTGCCCTGTCGTCTACGTAGTCCCGCAGGTGGTACCAGTCCATACTTTCTGTGCATTCTTCCCTTTGGGGGATTCTGGACGCGAACACGGGCTCTACCAGACGACAATGCGATACCAGCTGATACTCTGCGACCGCGGCGCTACGGATCTTGTGCCCTTGCAATGTCTCGCGCTGACACCCGGCACTCTGTTGATCTTGCACACACATCCCGCTGGTGCGAACGTGGCTCGGGGGCTGCCCATGGATGCTCCTCGGGACGGCAGTTGGGTGAGGTTCGGGTATGGCAGACCCGTGTACGGGTGCGCACTGCTAATGTTGGTGGCGGGTTGCGGCGACATTCTGGAGCCCGAACGGAGCGCCAACCGAAGGGTCCAGACCGAGAGTGGGCTGGAGTTGCTGTGGCGGACCCTGGTACACCGGAACCCCTGGTACAGCGGCAAGCCCGCCGTGGAGGGAGATCGACTGTTCACCGGCATGGGTAACGCGGTGGTGGGCACGCTGGATGTCCGCATGGGCACCCGGGATCTGGGGGGACCCTGATTCGCGGAAATCTCGCCCGGCGGAGCAACATATCGTTGCGCAGGATGCGCAGTTTTTCTGGCCGACGCTGATGCGGTTTTCTCCTTGACGCGGAAAGCGGGGCAGTCAGGTGGCGCTTTGTACCGGATTCACCGGCGTACGCGGCCAAGAGCGCGGTGGATGAGCGCGCACCGTACATCGGCACGCGGAACCATCGGGTCTATGCGCCCAACAAGGAGAGTGGTCAGCCGATCTGGGAGCGTTGATGTCGGATCGATTGGGGAGTCACCGCCTTTCCCAACATGGGGGTGATCACGGGCCTGTTCGTGGCCGGAGACCGCGTGTTCGCAACCGCAGACCGCGGAATTGAGGGGGTTCCGTACCGGCCCGTGGGAGTCATCGTGGCGCTGGGACCGCACCACGGGCCGGGAACTCTGGCGCTATGTGAGCGATGATATACGCGCCGATCTACGGTGCCCTGACGGTTGTCGGAGATCTGGTGATCGCGGGGGAATCGAGCCGGAACTCTTTTCGCCCTGGACGCCAGCACCGGCCGTGAAGTGTGGCGTTTCCAGGGGCAGAGGGGGTGGGGGATGGATCATCCTCCCGTCGTCCGGGGCGACACGGTCTACATGGGATCCGACGACCACCACGTTTACGCGGCGGATCTCCTGCTCGGCCGCATCCTCTGGAAGACCACCACTGGCAATGCGAGCGTGACCGATCTCATTGCGTGCGGAGACCTGCTAATTAGAAAGAATCTCCCGCTGTTGATTTTCGACCGCACATCCGGGAGGTTCTTCGGCGCCTTCGCCCTAACCAGTGGGCCGGTGTCGTCCAGCCCGATGTCTGTTGGGAACACCCTGTTCGTCATGGCCAACCGCGCGACCTACGCGTACCGCTGCCCATCAAGCTAGCGAACAACAGCTTGCTTCGACGCTCTCCACCCGCTTACCCAGGTACTGCACCATGAAAACCACCTCGCTTCTACTGTTGCTGCTCGCGACGTATGCAGCACCGCTGATGGGCCAAGCACCGCAGGAGTCCCCGACGGGTCCCGGCGCAGGACCGCAGCTTTCTCCATCGATCTGGACAGGTGCGCACCGGCAGCCGGGTGGATGGATCGGTGACACCCCGGCGGACACCACCGGCAGGGGGGAGGTACCCAGCGCCTCAATGGCTCCGTACCGCACCCTCCCTCTGAATGTCGAACGTCGTGGCCGGGATCGCTGGTGCGGAGCTGGTTGGGGCTCGGGGCGCTCGCGGGATCCGTGTTCGCTGGCGCATCGACCTTGTGGACTGATTCTCTCGCACCTCTTGCAATCGGGATTGTCATGACTCCGTTCGCAGCAATGACAGGTGCGGTCATTGGCGCCCTGATCGGCTGCCCCGCGTAGGCCACGAGCTGATGCGGGGCCGCCAACTTCCGGGTATCCTCCTTTCCCTGGTGGTCCTCGCCGCGTGCTCGCCGCGCGCAGCCGAGCCGCTTGTGGATGATCCCTTTCGCTTCCCGGAGTACGTCGATCCGCCCCTTCCGCGCGACACCCTCGCGCCGGTTCGCGACGTCACTCCGTTGGACACAATTCCTCCGCGCATCCCACCCGAGCAGGCACACGTCACGGCTGGGGTGCAAATCCTGCCGCATGTGCCATCCATTCTGCACGCCGGGGCCAGTGTGCAGGATGCGCGGGGCCGCCTCGCCTCCGCGGGCACCTTTTGTCTGCTGGGGCTTCGCATGCACCGCCCCACGAATCCCCGCCCCGTGTGGACTTCCGTGGGCCGGGGGGAGGTATGCGCCACGGGGCGTGACCTGGGAGTGGTAACGTCCGGCGGCTTCCCCGCGGACCCCCGGAACCCGCAGCGATTCCCGGTGGTGGACATGCTGGGCGACTCGCTCCCCACCGGCCGCTACCGCTTCACGGCCCTGGTACGGCTGGGCAGGGATACACTGGAGCTGGATGCGGGGCAGGCGCACCTCAGCCGGGATACACTCCCTCCGCTGGACGGCCCCGAAGCCCTGGCCCAGCTTGGCTACCGCGCCGACACCCGGGTGGAAGACGGCAGCCTGCCACAGCTCCGCACCCGAGTGGCCGTCACCAATGCGGGCTCCCGCCGGGTGAAGGTCTCCCCCAGCGGGTGCGGGACCCGGCTCCGCGCGTACCGCACCCCCGAACCAACCGGGCGTCCGGTGTGGGACTCGGCGCGGAAGGCGGGAGCCTGCCTGCTGATGCTGGAACTGTATGTTCTGGAACCGGGCGAAACCGACGAGCGGTTCGGGCGCAGGCTGCCGCTTCTGGAGTTCCTGGGCGATTCCCTTCCAGATGGGCGGTACCACTTCACGGCGAGTGTGGCCTGGTTTCAGCCCCCGTCACCGGAAAGGGGAAATTCGCGCGAAGATACCGTCCACCTCCCCGCGGGAGACGCCGAACTGGCCCGCCCACGAGGTCCCCTGCCGTCCCGCCAGACGGTAGGCCCGTGGACGGTGAGCGCGGGCACACGGGTGATCTCCACGGAGCCGCACAGGCTCCTTTTTACCCTGGCGTTGACCAACACAGGCCGGGAGCCCGCACTCTTTCCGGGGAGCACATCGCCTCCCTGTGCAGCCCTGGAGGTGTACCGCACCCTCATCAAGCAAGATGACCCGTACCGGGACAGCAGGCGGAAACTGGAAGGGGCACGGGTGTGGAGTCCCCGGGGCTGCGTGCTCCGCCTGGAACCCGTTCGGCTCCGCCCCGGCGAGTCGCACACGTACGGAGCCCGAATCGCCGCGCGCACCATCCTGGGAGACAGTCTGCCACAGGGGCGCTACCATTTTCTGACCTCCTTTTCGGTGCCGGGACCGGATCGGCAACTCGAACGGTGGTTCTGAATGCGGCGCGCTGCCCGCATCAAATAGCCGTGTTCTACGTCCTGTCCGGTCTGGGCGCGATTGCCCCTCGGCGCGCGTTACCTCCTGCGCGCGCTTTTCCACGTTCAGCTTTGAGTCCTCTGCCCTTCGGGCACTGCTCATGCTCGGGGTCTTGATCTGGGTGGAGCACCTTCGGCAAACCTGGAATCCGCTGAACTGGGGTGGAGCGGTAGACGCTGCGGAAGCTGGCCGAAGCTCACACTATTCACCGCCGTCTCCTTGGCTCGCGCTGGTCGTTTGGGTGCTCGGGTTCATGCTTGCCGGCCGTCTCCCGCTGCTCGCTGCGATCCTCCCTCTCGGGTGGACGCTATTTTATCGCTGGTTTCTCACCGGCCTGCTCCGCTGGCGTGCCCCCGCGGATTTTTATCTGGAGGATGACCCGTATGGCATGTGGCTCTTCATCCGCATGTTCGTGCTCACCGCCTGCCTTGTGGTATACGCCCTGCTCTTCTCGACACGCTCCACCCATTCCGCCTTCACCACACGCTGCGCCTAAGCACCGGGATGCTCCGCCGCCTGTGCCTGCGCTGACCTTGTCATGGCTCCTGCCAGGGGAGTTGATTTTGCGTGCGCTGTCACCGCATTTGCAGTCCCTCTCCTGCTTGCGGGAGAGGGGTGGCGCGCAGCGCCGGGGTGAGGGAAGGTCAGCAAGAGCATGCGAGGCGACATGACACGCGAACAGCAGGTGCTGGTCGACGAGCTGGAGCACGAGATCGATGCGAACCTCGCGCGCCACAGCGGCCGGTGCGACGAACCCTGCCACTTTTCGCTCGTGGTACCCTCTCTCCAGATGACCATTCGCATGCGCCGGATCCTCGCGCAGCGGTATGAGAATGCCGGCTGGAGCCGGGTCTGGTTCGAGGAGGTCAGCAGTGACGAACTCGGGTTCGTCCTGGAGCCATCCACCCGGCAGAGCCAGGTTCGGCTTACCGGAAGCTGGTTCGGGCGGAGCGGTCCCCCACCCCCTCCACCCCCGCGGTGGCATCAATGGATCCATCAGGTCGTTCCCCTTGTCCTGATGATTGCCGTTGCTGTCTTATGGCTGGTGGCGTGGTCGTACATCGGGGAGATCCCATGAGCATAGTTGAAGTCAAACTGCCGGATTCGCTGTACCGCCAGATTCGAATCCTGGCCGAGCGCGACGGGATCTCGGTGGACCAGTTCCTCGCCACGGCGGCGGCCGAAAAGCTTTCGGCGCTGCTCACTACCGACTACCGGGCCGAGCGGGCTGGTACGAGAGAAGAGTTCCTGCGCCTGCTCGACAAGGTGCCTGACGTGGAGCCGGAGGAGTACGATTGGCTTTGAGCGCGACGACCCGGCCCGCCGCGGGCCTGGTGCTACTTGTAATCCTGGGGACCGCTTGCTCCGGGGCGGAGGGGGAGCCCCGGTCCTCGTGGGGGCAAGGACCCTGGATGGGAGCGCCCGATGGCGTGGTGTACCGAGGTCACGTCCGCGTACTCGGGACCGATCCCGACAGCGTCCAAGTGTCGACCAGCCTGTGGAACCGGAGCGCACAGCCGGTGCAACTGATCACCGGGGTATGTGCGGCGTGGGTCCGAGTGTACCGGAGCCCGAAGCGTTCGGGCCGTCCGGTGTGGGATTCGCGGTGGCGGCGCGGCGGGAATTGCGAGGCGATCGGCATCCTATCCGATCTTGCGTCCGGCGAATCTATAGCCGCGGATACGGAGGCATTCGTGCTGTCAATCCCGGTGTCCGAGCTGGTAGGCCTCTTCCCGTTCCCGCGACGTTATTACTTTACGATCACGCCCGATGTAGCAGGTGCTCCTGACCTTCCGGCAGGGGACGTGCGGCTCGGATGGTAAAGAACTACGTGCTGTTGCTCGTAGGCCTGCTCGGCCTCGCTGCGTGCAGGGGACGAGAGCAAGAGTGCATTGGTACGGGTGGCCCCTCTGTGCTCGTGGAGGTGCGCGGCCCCGATGGGAGCCCGGCGGCAATTGGCACCAAGGTGGTGATCCGGGATGGCACCTTCGTAGACTCCGGTGGTGCGTGGGATGAACTTCGTGTCGGGGCGGGCGAGCGCCGCCCGGGCCGATACCAGGTGGAGGTGTCCAAGCCCGGCTATGAGCGCGTGGTCCTCCGGGACGTCATGGCTCCCGGCGATACGGTGTGCAATTACGCGGAGCCGACGGACATCCGGGCGATTTCGCTCAAGCTGCTGCCCGACGCGCCTCCGGTGCTCTCGATCGTGGTGCTACCCGACGTCGTTGTGGGGCTGGGCCCCGGCAATACGACCCAATTCCGCGTGGTAGTGGACGCCGCACCCGGAGTTTCTCGAGCGGTACGCTGGTCTTCGAGCGACACCACGATTGCAACGGTGTCACCCTCCGGACTGGTTACGGCTGGCTGTCTGCCTGCATCCAGGGACGTGGTCATCACCGCAGTCTCGGTGGCCGACCCGCAAATCCGGGCAGAAGGCTCCGTGTGGGTCGAATCGCCTACTTCACTGCCCCCGCCTGAGTCGCTCATTGGGCCAGGGGCGGAAGAGGCGCGGGCCAGACAACGGGAATGCCCGCGCGCGTGCTCGGCACCAACCCACCGGCACAATAAAATAAAAAGCGGCGCGTGACCCAAGGTCACGCGCCGCTTCGCTTTCGCCACCCTGTACTTACGCAGCCAGCAGCTTCAGCGCGGCAACACGGTCCGCAGTGGGCGGGTGCGTCGAAAACAGCTTGCTGATCCCACCGCCGTGCGCCGCCAGCGGGTTGACCTGCGCGAGCGGCGCCACGGAGGGGGATACTCCATCGGGATGCGGTGCGCCCCGCCTCCAGCTTCAGGAGCGCGTTCGCCAGCGACAGCGGGCGGCCGCAGATCTGGGCACCTACAGCGTCGGCTTTGAACTCCCGCTGCCGCGATATTGCCATCTGGATGACCATCGCCGCTATGGGACCAGGATCATCGCGGCGATCGCCGCGATAGGGTTTCCTCCTCTTCGTTGTCCCGGCCACCGAAGAAGACAGCAAAGTATGCCAGGTTGGAGATCGCGCCGGCCATGGTGGCGGTAAAGGTTTGCAGCAGCATGTCGCGGTTCTTGATGTGCGCCAGCTCGTGGGCGATCACGCCCTCGAGTTCATCGGGCGAGATCAGCCGCATGATCCCTTCCGTGACACACACCACCGCGTTTTCCGGGTTGCGCCCGGTCGCGAATGCGTTGGGCTGCGCGTGCGGGGCGATCGCCACGGTGGGCATGGGGAGATCGGCGCGCTGACGCAGGCGGTCCACCATCTCGTAAAGCTGCGGCGCTTCCGCGGCGGTCACCACCTGGGCACCATACGCCCGCAGCACCATCTTGCTCGAAAACCAGTACATTCCGAAGTTCATCACACCGGCCATGAGCAGGAAGGTGATCATCCCGCCCTGCCCGGCGAAGCTGGCCCCCAGCACCCCGAAGAGCGCCGTCATGCCAGCCATCAACGCGAATACTTTCAGGTTGTTCATCGTATGTTCCCTCAACAGGTGTCTGTACGTGCGAAGGGCGAGCCTTCGCGGGACCGAGGCACCATGCCCGGCCCTTGCGAAGGTCTCGCCCGTCTTGATCAGACTTGCCGAACCGTGCGCCCCGCAGGGCGCAGTCTTGACGATTCGGCAGCGTGGGTTTGGACCCACGGAGCTACTCCCCTTCCTTGGCCTCAAATATTGCAAGACGCATGCAAGCGCGTCAAGACAGATACCCCCATGTGGTAGCGAGGTTCAGCGCATGATTTGGTATGGGCATCCATGCTCGTTATCATAGGATATGCAACCGATCCCGGACTCGCCGCTCGCCGCCACTATCTCAAGCCCAAAGACCTCCTGGACCACACTGCTGCCGCTCGTGGCAGTGATCGCCGCTCTGGTTGCGCTGGTACTGGTATTCGTTCAGGTGGAGCGTCGGACCCGTGACCTACGGGAAGAGCTTGCTGAAATCGCCGAGCCAGCCGGTACTCACGCGTACGACCTCCAGCGCATCTACGCCCTGCAGATCTCCGTGAAACGCGGATTCCTGCTCACCGGGGAGACATCACTGCTGGACCGGTACCGAGAACTCCGCGCTGATGAGGAGCGCGTTTATGCACAGCTTGTTCCGTTGATTGAACAGCTGGGTCCAGACGCGGAAAAGCTCTTCGCTGCGCTGCGCACCCAGGCCCCACGCTGGCATGCCACCTTCCCCGACGCCGAGCTCCAGGGCTACACCCCGACACCCGGTGCCCTGAGGCAACGCCTTCCGGAGCAACAGCGTTTGTACGAGGCAACCCTGGCGGCGGCGAGCCGGCTGGATGCGAGGATCGCGCAGCGAGCCCTGCAGATGCGCGCCCGGATCCGGGAGATCGAGCGCAACGAGCGGCGGCTGGGGATTGTACTGGTCGTACTCGCACTCGCCGGTGCGGGTGTGGTCTTTCAGGTGGCAAGACGTCTGCGCTCCCTCACCGAAGCTTCCCGCCGCAATGCCGACGAAGCCGAACAGCGGCGCCGCGAGGTGGAAAGCTTGATGGAGCAACGCACCAGCTTCGTCCGTGGCGTCACCCATGACCTCAAGAACCCACTGGGAGCGGTGGACGCGTACGCCCAGCTGCTGGAGGCCGAGATCAAGGGGCCCCTTACGCCGGATCAGCGGATGATGGTAGGGCGAATGCGCTGGGCTACCCAGGAAACGCTCGACATCATCGATGACCTGCTTTCCCTGTCCCGCGCCCAGTCGGGGCAGCTCCGCATCGAGCGTCGGGCCACCGATGTCGCCCAGCTGGTTCGCGAGGCCGCGGAAGACTACCGGGCGTCCATCGAGGCGGCAGGTCTGGCGCTGGATATCGACGTCAGCGACGGGCTTCCACCCGTCCGGGTGGATACCAGCCGTGTCCGGCAGATCCTGGGAAATCTGCTTTCCAACGCGGTGAAGTACACACCGGAGGGCGAAGTACGCGTGCGCGCAGCCGAGCGTACCGGCGACGGAACCCCAGGCCTGGGGCGTTGGGTGAGTGTGGACGTGATTGACACCGGGCTGGGAATCCCCAAGGAAGAACAGGACAACGTATTCGGAGAGTTCCACCGCATTCACAGGGACCGGCGCGGGGTGTGGGCCTCGGCCTTTCCATCAGCCGCCGGATTGCCCGGCTCCTGGGGGGAGACGTTACGGTAGAAAGCGAGGTGGGGAAGGGCTCGACGTTTACGCTCTGGCTTCCCCTGAACCCCGCCGACCGAATGCCCGCGCAGCCAGAATCCCCAGCGTCACCGCAGTAAGCGGCAGAACGAAGACGAGCATGGCGCTGCTGAACGCAGGCAGCGCATCATGATTGGTCGCGTCCAGCACCAGATACAGTGTGTAGCTGATATAGTAGGCCAGGAATACCGCCCCTTCCCACCGTGCAATCAGGTGCCCGGTGAAAAAGATCGGCAGGCACGCAACCGCTACCGCGATCATCACCGGGATATCGAAGGTCAATGCCGCGTGAGCCACGGGAACTCCTGCGGGCGCCACCACGGCGGACATGCCCAGTACGGAAAGAATATTGAACAGGTTGCTCCCGACCACGTTTCCCACGGCGATGTCCCGCTCGCCGCGCAGGCTGGCCAATATCGAGGTGGCGATCTCCGGCAGCGACGTCCCCACCGCAACCACCGTCAAACCGACGATCAGCTGGCTCACTCCGAGCAGGGTAGCAACCTGCACCGCCCCGTTCACCAGCCAGCGCGAGCCGAGCACCAGCAAGGCAAGCCCAACGAGTATGAGCAGTGCATTGGCGAGCCATCCTCCCCCGCCGGTGCCGGCGTTCGGCACTGCTCCTGATGCTGAAGCCGCTGCGGTTTCCCTGCGGCTCTGGCGGATCAGAACGGCGGTGTATACCACGACCCCACCGAAGAGCAGTGCACCATCCCAGGGTCCGATGGTGCCATCGAGCGCAAGCAGGAGCAGCAGCATGGAGGCACCGATCATCAGCGGCACGTCGAGCCGCACCAGCTGCTCGGATACGACCAGCGGAACGATCAGCGCCGAAATGCCGAGGATCAACAGCACATTGGCGATGTTGCTGCCCACTACGTTCCCGAGTGCAATGTCGCCCTGACCGGCCGAGCTCGCCTGGATGCTTACCGCCAGCTCCGGGGCGCTGGTACCGAAGGCTACCACCGTCAGCCCGATCACCAGCGGGGAAATGCCCACCGCACTCGCCAGCCGCGATGAACCGCGGACGAGCAGCTCCGCACCGCCGATCAGGAGCCCCACCCCCACGACAAAGAGCAGCAGGGTTACGGTGTCCACAGCACTGTCACTTTCATGCTCCCAGGTATTTGTCTCCTCGCACCACCTGCACATCACTCAGGTAGGCGACCACGGCGTAGTGTTCGAAATAGCTGTGAGCAACGTGCTCCAAAATTCGGTCGGCGACTTCAGCGCTTACCAGCGTCTCGATCCGCACGTTCTTCCCCTCCCACTCGCTGGCGCGCACCCCGCGCGAGCCTTCCCCACGCACCTGCCCCACGGTATACCCCTGGGCACCCAACTCACGAATTTCGCGCAGCAGACGCTCTTCGAGCAGCGCTTCGGCGATAATGGTGACTTCCTTGAGCGGGACTGTTTTCACGGCACCCCTCCCCTGTGGATCATTCCGGCCAGAGCATAGTACAGCGGAATCCCCACCGTGAGGTTGAAGGGGAAAGTGATCGCCAGCGCACCGGTCAGATAAAAGCTGGGATTCGCCTCCGGCAGGGCGATACGCACCGCGGCGGGGGCTGCGATGTAGGACGCACTCGCCGCCAGCACCCCCAGCACGGTGCTCCCCCCGAGCGACAACCCCACCAGGCTCCCCAGCCACACTCCAAGCCCGCCGTGCAACACGGGCATCACCACGCCGAACGCGACCAGAAAGGGCCCTACCCGGCGCAGGTCGCCGAAGCGGCGCGCGGCCACCATCCCCATATCCAGCAGGAACAGAGTGAGCGCGCCCTGGAACAGGTCCACAAAAAAGGGCGCCACTGGCTGGAGCCCCGCTCTTCCCGCGAGCGCGCCGATCACCAGGCCGCCGATGAGCAGCAGGATGCTGCGGCCGGCGAGCACCTCGTGCAGCACCTCGCCCCAACTGCCCCGTCCCCCGCCCTGGGTGCGAGCGAGGAGGAGAGCGATGATGATCGCCGGCACCTCCAGTATGGCGACCAGGGTAGGCATGAACCCTTCGGCCGGCGCGCCGACTGCCTGCACGAACGCAAGCGCGGCAATGAACGTTACAGCCGACACGGAGCCGTAATGGGCCGCGAGCGCGGCGGAATCGGCCACCGAGAAGCTGCCCAGCCGGCGCAGAATCCCGTAGCACCAGAGCGGGACTGCCACCCCGAGCCCCAGTGTGACCAGAGCAGGTCCTGCAAGCTCCGCAACGTTCGTTTCCGACAGCGCCACTCCACCCTTGAGTCCGATGGCGAGCAGCAGGTAAATGGAGAGCGCGGTGTACAACTCATCAGGAAACCGCAAGTCGCTGCGCACCAGCGTGGCCACGATCCCGAGGACAAAGGCGAGGACAATAGGCGAAAGCAGGTTGAGCCGTACCAGCTCCCATGCATCCATGCTCCACTTACCCGTGTGGACGGGGGTGCAACGTGCGGAGCACCACGGCGCCGAGTGCCGCCGTGCCCCGACCACGAACAGGAAAAGAGTCAGTGGGAATGCTCGCCTTCGGTGGAGTTCGCCGGGAAGAATGCAACTCGGGCGATGCGCCGCCCATCCATGCTCGCCACTCGAAAGGTGCCACCTTCCACCTGAACCTCGTCTCCCTCGTGACCGATGCGCCCGAGATGGCCGAAGATGTAGCCTCCGATTGTATCGTACATTTCTTCCGGGAGATGGAGACCCAGGCGCTCGTTGACTTCCCAGACCGCAACGCTCCCCTCGATGCGGACCTCGTCGGGCCCGTGCTCGAAATCGAGCGGCTCCTGCTCGTGCTCGTCCTGAATCTCGCCCACGATTTCTTCGATCAGGTCTTCCAGAGTCACGATTCCCGCCGTTCCGCCGAACTCGTCCAGTACGACCGCCATCTTGATGCGCGCTTTGCGCATTTCCCTGATCAAGTCTTCGACCGGCTTGGTGACGGGCACGAACTGCGGTGCGCGCATCGCGGCACGAGCCTCCTTCACTCCCTCGCGGTCCGCACGCCACAGATCCCGAGCCAGCAGGATGCCGACCACGTTGTCGATGGTTCCTTCATAAACCGGAACCCGGAGGTGGCCCTCATCCAGCATCACCTCCATGGCCTGCTCCACCGTGGCTTCCACCGGGACGGCAATCACGCTCGTCCGGGGCGTCATTACCTCCCCCACATGAATGCTGTCAAGGTTCATCACGTTGGTCACCACCTGCCACTCGTCCTCGTCAATGGCGCCTTCCCTCCGGCCGATCTCCGCCAGCACCTCCAGCTCTGCCCGACTCACAGTAGGTGCCCGCTCTCCGCGCGGCGAGATCAGCCGGTTGAACAGAGAAAGAGGAAACAGAATGGGCCGCATCACCACCGTGAGAAAGCGCAGCACATACGCCGTGGGGGCGGCGAGCCGCTGCCAGTAGGTGGCCCCGATCGTCTTCGGGAGGATCTCAGACAGAACAAGAATCGCCAGGGTGAGAATCGCCGAAAACAACGCGATCCACTCGTTTCCGAAGACTCCCAGTGCCAGCGCACCCCCGACCGATGCACCTACGGTGTGGGCGATGGTGTTCAGCGTCAGGATCGCCGCGATCGGCTCATCGATGTTTTCCCGCATGCGGGCGAGGAGCGCACCCGCATGCTCACCCCTCTCCTGAAGCACAGCCACGAACGCATAGGAGATGGAGAGCAGAACCGCTTCCAGGATGGAACAAACGAAGGAGACTACCAGCGAAAGGCCGATAACGACGAACAGCGTCGTCACGGTTTCCGGGCAGGTACCTGGAGGTTCTCCATACTACATCGTAGCATTACTCGTTTAGGTGTCAAGAAGTAGTCGGTTGCGACACACACGCATAACTCACGAAGACGATGGTACGGCACGGATGATGAAGTAACCCACACCGACTATGAGCTACGCAGCGAATCCCAACCTTTTCCCACTGATTCGCGAGCCTGCCTCACGGTGGGAGCGCTCTGGGCTGACTCCTGAGCAGGAGCGGCGGTTCAACGTCACCCTCTGGGTGCTGCTGGCGCTCTTCGCCGTCGGCTACATTTTCTCGGTCACTCAGCGCGTCGCGGCTCCGCCCGGGACCGACCCTCTCGATCCGACGATTCCTGGCTTGAATGTCGCCCGGGACGGCCCGGAAAGACCGGCTACTGCAACAGAGCGGATCACACGGGGTCCCCTGGGCTCTACGATCGCCCCACGCCTCACCGAGGCGTTGCTGCAGCAGACAGCGCAACGCTACGCGAGTACTCTCCCGCGCGAGTTCCGGGGGTTGAGCGGCAACATGTACGTGCATATCGTGCCCCCAGGCGAAGATCCCGCATTGCCGAGCGCCGAGACCGGAGCGCTCACCTTCCGCAGGGAGGGGGGCGCCGCGGCGGCGCGTCCAAGCGCCCCGGGAGTGTGGAACGTGGTGCTCCAGGCCAGCGAGATGGTCAGTCCGGTACCCAATTTGTCGGTGATCACCATGGTTCCCATGAGTGCCAAGGTAAATGGGCGCATCGGGCGGTTCCGGATCGGCGACTGGCCCTGCGAGGTTGGCCGCTGCCCCAGCAACCCGATCTACCGAACACCTCCGGGGCTCATCGAGATGACGCCGCAGAACCGGGAGATGTTTCTGTCCAAGCACATCCAGCTGAAGCACTTTCAAACCAAACTGCAGGACAACGTCTGGCCCAAGTACGTCGTGGTGAACCCCAAGGTTGTGGACAAGGTCGAGCTTGTGCTCCAGGAGATTGACGAGATGGGCCACCCGGTGCGCCACATCTTCGCGGTCAGCGGCTTCCGCAGTCCATGGTACAACGCGAGCGGCGGGAATACCGCGGGGCGGGGGCAGCTTTCGCGGCACATGTATGGCGACGCGATGGATATTGCGATCGACAACGACCGCAATGGCCTCATGGACGACCTGAACGGCGATGGTCGCATCAACCTTGCTGATGCCAGGATCATCGGGCAGGCAGTGGACCGGGTGGAGCGGAAATATCCCAGCATGGTGGGCGGGATGCACTACTACCCGCCCACGGGAGGGCACCGGGGCATGGTGCACATTGATACGCGCGGCAACCGCGCCCGCTGGTAACCCACACCTCACCAGGAGATTCTCGTGAACGAGCAACGCGAAACCACGATAGCAGTCGAGCGTCGAGACGGCGCGCGGGACGCCGTCTCGCCGGCCGCCGCCGAACGCCGCGAGGGAGGGCGTGCGGAAGGTACACGGGACCAGGTACCTGCCGGAATGGAAGTTCGCGACGAAGATCTGGAGCCGCACGCGGGGCTACGCTACATCGCGCGACTTTTCAAGGTGCTGTCGCTGCTCCTGATCCTGCTGCTCACCGCCGAGATCGTAATCGGGGTGCTGCGCCAGGGGGCAGCAGGAATTCCGGTGCTGCTACAGGACGTGACGCGTCTGATCGTCTTCGCGGGGCTGCTCTGGGGTGCCGCAGACATGGCGTTGATGCTGATCGAGTCCAACCACGACCTGCGAGCCACCCGGATTCTGGTAGGGCGGTTGAATGGCAAGGTGCAGCACCTGATCGAGACCAACGGAGCCGCACCCGCGCGCCCACACTCCGCGGGTAAGGCCAATACGCCCCCGGCGATGCCTTCGCCCACCGCACCGCCACCGGGCGAGGTAAGCTAGCGGCCCCTCCCCCAGTTCGAGGAGGGGAGAACTGCCGTCCGCCCGTGAGGGCGGTTGCCGTTGATAGACGGGTCGTTCATCGGCCCGGCGGTGCCTCCAATCCCGTATTAGCCAAGCCTGGATGCGGCACTACGTAAATTTACGCTGCGTTATTTTGCACAGCATTAGGAACCAGGCAAGTACCTTCCTGACACGTTCCTGACAATTTTCGGAACCGAACCGAACATCGACGCCTCCCCCGGCGCATCAGGTATGGGTAGATTGCACCGGAGATAGCTGGTCACCTCGGCACGAGGCGTACCCATGAACCTGCCCCGCGGAACATCGCCCGCGCGATCCCGGTCGGCGCTCATCTTCCTGCTCCTGCTGCTCACGCTGGGTCTCACGGGTGTACTCGCCTACCAGGCGCAACGTTCCGCGCGCGAGCACCGCGCTACGGCGGAGCGGGCGCTCAACGACTACGCGGCATTCGTCGCGTGGGGATTTGCGCGGCACGCCAGCGAGTACCTGGGCTCCGCCGCGTTCACCACGCTCAAGCACACGGTGGGAGAGCCGGAGGGAAAAGCGGCACCGCTCGCCGCGTTTTCGGAGGGCGAGGAGGCCAGTGCCATGGCGTCGTGTGGCTGTCCCATCATCCCCGTTGCGCATTACGTATTCCGCTTCACGCTGGGGACCGGCGAGTTGCAGTTTCAAGGGGACATCCCTTCTCGGTCGGACCAGGCGGAGCTGGTCCGCGCGGTCAACGCCCATGCTCATACCGCCTACGATCCGCATCGGGGCATGGCGATCATGGACAGTCTAGGTGGCGAAGGGCAAACCCTTCTGGTTTACACGCTGCGGCGTGATAGTGGGGGCACTCCGGTGTCGGTGGATGGCTTCGTTACCGACTGGCGCATGCTCGCCCCACTCTTCCGCAAAGTACTCGAGCGCGAACGGCTCCTGCCTCCCTCCCTCACCCGCGGGCTGGTGGCCGACTCCTTTTTCGCCGTTCGGGTCAGCAGTGCGGCGGGACACGAGGTGTACCGCTCCCCCATGCAGTATCCGGAGCAATTCGCCGCTTCGGATACCCTGCTAGGTCCGTTCAACGGCCTAACCGCTCAGGTGATGCTGCGCCCGTCAGCGGCGCGGCAGCTGGTGATTGGTGGCTTGCCCAAGTCGCGTCTCCCCCTGCTCCTTGGCCTGCTGGTGCTGACCGCCGGAGTCGTGGCGGCGACGCTGGTGCAGTTCCGTCGGGAAGCGCAGTTCGCTCGCATGCGGGCGGATTGGGTGTCCAGCGTGTCGCACGAGCTGCGCACGCCGCTCGCGCAGATCCGCATGTTCGCCGAAACCCTGCTGCTGCGCCGGACCCGGTCCGAGGGTGAGCGGCAGCGCTCACTGGAGATCATCGACCAGGAGGCCCGGCGGCTCACCCACCTGGTCGAGAATGTGCTGCACTTTTCGCGGGCCGGGCGGGGAGCGCACCGGATCATCCCGCAGGTGGTGGAGATCGCGACGCAAGTGGAGGACGTGGTGGACACGTTCGCCCCGCTTGCCCGCTCGCGGCGGGCCGATCTGCGGGTGGACTTGCAGCCCGGCGTCGTCGCTCCGGTGGATGCGGGCGCGCTCCGGCAGATACTGCTCAACCTGCTCGACAATGCGGTGAAGTACGGCCCCGTCGGCCAGATCGTCGTCGTTCGCGCGCGGATGGATGCGGCCTGCGTGCGAATCGAGGTTGAAGACCAGGGACCGGGCATTCCAGCCCGGGACCGGGCGCGTGTATGGCAGCCGTTCCGGCGTCTGGAGCGGGACGCGGAGTCCGCAACCGGCGGAAGCGGGATCGGCCTGTCCGTGGTGCGCGAACTCGCAAGCTTGCACGGTGGGCGAAGCTGGGTGGAGGATGCACCCGGTGGGGGCGCACGCATCGTGGTGGAGCTGCCCGGCGCCCGCCGGCGTGCCCCGGTCCCGGTGGCGGAGCCCGAGCCGGTCGCGATGTGAAGCGCATCCTGGTCGTCGAAGACAACCCCGATCTCGCCTTCGGCCTCCGCACCAATCTGGAGTTCGAAGGCTACGACGTTACCCTGGCGGGGGATGGTCCGGCAGGCCTGATGCGCGCCCGCAACACCGCTCCGGACCTGATGATCCTGGACCTGATGCTCCCCGGAATGGATGGCTATCAGGTGCTCCGCACCCTGCGGGAAGAAGGCTTCCCCAAGCCGGTCCTTTTGCTCACCGCTCGCGGCGAGGAGGCGGACAAGGTGCGCGGCTTCCGCCTGGGTGCCGACGACTACGTCACCAAGCCGTTCGGCGTCATGGAGCTCCTCGCGCGCGTGGAAGCGCTGATGCGCCGGGTGGGTAACACCCCGCAAGTGCATGCAGTCGGCGCCGCCGAAAGGTTCGGAGACGTGGAAGTGGACCCCGCCACCCGTGTCGTGCGGCGCGCGGGCGAGGTGGTTGCGCTCACACCCAAGGAGCTCGACCTGCTGCTCGCGCTGATCCGCCGACGAGGAGCGGTGGTGTCGCGGCTGGAGCTTCAACGCGAAGTCTGGGGCCACCGTGGAGCCGTGGTCACCCGCACGGTGGACACTCACGTCGCCGAGCTGCGCCGCAAGCTGGAGCACGATCCCGCCGCCCCCCGGCACATCCTCACGGCGCGCAAGGCAGGGTACCGGTTTCAGCCGTAGCTTGTGCTGCAACGCAGTGCTGGGCGCACTACGATTTGCCGTACGGGATCAGCAGATCCTGCAGCATGGGAAAGTGCTTGCGGTTGAGCGTGACCAACCGAGCTTGGGCGTGCTCGGCCGTTGCGGCGATGAGGGCATCCGCCAGCCCCGTGCTGTGGCTGCGACCGTAGTCACGCCGGTGCAGTCCGCCGCGCTCGGCGATCTCGCGTCCGACGGGGATGAGCTCGAACGCGGTGAGAAACGTCAGCAGGGCCGTGCGCTCTCTGCCTTCACGTACGCCGGCAAAGAGCTCCGCCACCGTGATGGCAGAGAGCAAGAGCGCTTCGGTCCGGGCCTCCAGAAAGCTGACCGCCTCGGGGTACCCACGGAGGTAATCCACCAGCACGTCAGTGTCGAGCAGCAGCCGATGCGCCATCAGGCGGCGTCCGGCTCCGCATGGTCCAGTTCACGCCGCAGCATCGCGAAGTTCGGGAGATCCTCACGCGTGCTCCACAGCCCTCGCGCCTGCTGGAGCAAAGCGGAGCGGTCAGGTTCCTGTTGCTCCGACAGCAAGCGATCGATGGCCTGCCGAATCAGTTCGCTCTGGGAGAGGCCGGTGTGACGAGCAAGAGCGCGCAAGCCTCGCTGCTCGGCTTCGGTCAGATAAATCTGCGTGCGAATCATTGCGCCCACGGAGTGCATGGTGTACGAATTATACATCACCGTTCTGCAGCGCTCAAGGTCTGCTCACCGATGGCGTCCCACAGGTTGTACGCACCACTGTGGACACTCACGTCGCCGAGCTGCGCCGCAAGCTGGAGCACGCCGTAGCTTGCGAATCCCTGACGTATTTCCGAGGTACCACGTATGAGACGCACGCTGGCTTTTTCCTGGTGCAGCCTGGCGCCCTGCTGGTCACCCCAGCCAGCGCACGGAAGCGCATATCCTGTACGACAATCAGGCACTTTACGTTGGTCTCCGCATGTTCGACTCGCGACCGGATTCCATCGTTGGGCGGCTGGGACGCAGAGATCGCGAGGTGTACTCCGATTGGGTTTACATCGCGCTGGACAGCTACGCCGACCGCCGGACGGCATTTGTCTTCGGTGTCAATCCGCGCGGTGTCCAGCGCGACTACATGATTACAAACGATGCCGAGGAGAACGCGCGTTGGGATGCGGTGTGGCAGGTGGCTACGCAGCTGGATTCGCTCGGATGGACCGCCGAGTTCCGCATCCCCATGTCGCAACTGCGATTTAGCACCTCGCGGGGCGGCCAGGCCTGGGGAGTGAACTTTCTTCGACGCCTTGCGCGCCGAGACGAGCTGTCGTACTGGGCACCCGTGCCGCCGGACGCCAGCGGAATAGTTTCCCGCTTTGGCGAACTGCGCGGACTGGAGGGCCTTCGCGCTTCGCGAAATCTGGAGATCTTGCCATACGCGGTTGGGAGTTTGACCGCCGCGCCGGGGTTTGTGCGGCGGCCGGAGCCGCAATCAGGGCAATCAGCGCCACGTACCAGCCTTGCTTCATCGCGCCCCCCTCCGTTCCATCTCCCAGGGTGCACCACGATCCTTGTGAGAGGCGCGACGCTCCTTCCGAAGGCGGTCGTACTGCTCACGCTGCGCGGGTGTCAGAACCGTACGAATTTCGCTCCGGGTTGAATCCACCAGCGCCCGGAGACGTGATCCCTCATTCTCCCAAAACGCACTCGTCTGTGCCCGCCTGCGCTCCATGATTCGCTCCACCTGCGTCCGCTGTTCCGCGGACAGGTTGAGCTGTTCCAGCCACTTGCCCCCACGCTTTTCGTGCGGTCCGTGACAGTGTGTGCCCGGCGGAAGCGGAGGTGTCGGCTCAGTGGCGTTCAGCACGCGTAGCGACGCCGCACCGGCGAGCCCGCCGGCAAGAAACGTCGCCCCGAGCAGAATCGCACCCAAAATCTTTGATCTCATGGCAGGTTATCTATGGCAGATTATCCAGAGCCAAAATCAGGTCCGACGCGGTGGGCTCGCGCTCCTCAGCCAGCCACTCGGAAACCGGAGCCGGCAGGTTGAGCGCTTCCGCCACGGATGCGGGCGGCGCGGACGGTGTGCTGGCCCGACCCAGGGGTGCCGCCAGGCTGGTCACCGACACAGCCGCCACGACGGCCGCGGCGGCGAGTGCCGGGCGTGCCCATGTAGCAACCAGCGACAGCACCGGGCGCCCCGTTGCACGTCGTGCCAGAACGGGTGCGGCCTGCGCCATAACCCCGCGCACCGCACCCTCCAGACGCGCTGGATTCCCAAAGCGGTCCAGCGCGGAAAGATCCAGCTGTTCGTGATCCATCATGTCATTCCTTCCCGCGCAAAGAAGCCCCAAGCAGGCTGCGAAGTGCCCGCCGTGCCTGGTGCAGGTGATAGCGAACCGTGCCTTCCGGAAACCCTAATGCCTTTGCAATTTCCCGGTGCTTCCATCCCTCCAGATCGTGAAGCAGAACCACCTCCCGCTGGGTTTCGGAAATTGCACTCAATCCCGCAACCAGACGCTCTCGCAACTCCGCCCGCTCCGCGTCCAGCAGCGGATCGTCCGGGCCCGGCGTGTTGTCTACGTCCAGCAGGGGCGCCGCACGACGCACGGCCCGGTGCCGCCGGAAGTTGTGCGCCCGGTTCCGTACGATCTGGAGGAGCCATGCAGCGAAGCGCTCAGGGCGCCGGCACTCATCCAGGCGCTCCAGGGCAACCACGAAGGCGTCCTGGCAAACGTCTTCCGCGTCGTCCGCGTCGCCGGTCCCGGAGAGCGCCACCGCGTAGGCGGCTCGAAAGTACCGGCGGACCAGCTGCTCGAAGGCTGTGGCATCACCTTCACGCGCAAGTCCGACAAGGTGCGCATCATCAGGCATCGTTCCCCTTTACGACACCTGACACCCGGAAAGTGTTGGGATTTGGTCGTCAGCCGGGGAGCGCCCCCGGCGGGTATAGGTGTCCCGGAAGGCACGCGCACGCTCCAGATCGGGGGCCGCGATAAACTCTTCGCCGAGGGCGGCACACCCCCGCAGCGCGATCTCCCACAGGTCGCACGCCACCTGCTGGATGGTGAGATCGCGCACCCCGAACTGCCCTGCCCGTACGAGCAGCGCTGCATCCGGGGCGCCGAGCAGATCCGCGGCATCGAGTAGGCTCCGCCGGTGAAACGTGATCCCGGCGAGGAGTGCGAGCGGCGCCGCGTACCACTCCGGCGGAACCGCGTCCAGGGAGCGCACCTCCGCGTAGCCTTTGGGGCGCACCTCGGGGAAGAGCGTAGTCAGGTGGGTATGCCAGTCTTCCAGCGACGCTTCCTCCAGCAAGGCGCAAAACGGAAAAGCATCGGCCGTATCCACCAGAATGGCGGGTGCATTCAGCGCGAAGCGGAGATACTCTCCGATGATGTCAACCTCCACGCCAAGAAGGCCCGTGCGCAACGGATCCAGCTCGCGCCAGGTGTGAGCCCGGAAGCTCTGGTGCCCGGTAGGCTCGCCGGCATAGATAGGTGAGTTGGCGAAGATCGCCGTCAGGTAGGGCGCCAGCGCATTCAGCGTGCGCCAGCGGAGATCCGGCTCAGTGCCCCAGTCCAGGTTCACCTGGAGCGAGGCCGTTTGGCGCATCATGCGCGGACCGGCAGGCCCGATCGCGCCGAGGTACTCGTCCATTCGGACGTAGCGGTGGGCGGAAAGCTGGAGGCTCGTGCTTGCAAGGTGATTGGTCGGATCGGTGCCGACACTCAGCAGCTCCAGCCCGTGATCCGCCATCCATACCCGGAGCGGAAGGACCACGCCGCGAAGCGATGCGAGCGACGCTGTTACAGATGTGCACGGCGGCGCACTGTACTCGATCTGACCTCCGGGCTCCCAGCTCACACCCCCCCAGTGAGGCAGAAAGCACCCATAACTGATTGCCTCCCGCCATCCTTGCTGCGCGGCGAAGCGCCTGAGGAGCGGAAGGCTCGACACGCAGCCCGGCGCGCAGATCGACACCGGAGCCCGTGTGGCCGCATCCAGCACGAGCAGCTCGACCTCGGCCCCAATCCGCTCCGGGGCGGAACTTGGGCGGAAAACTCGGTCGCGCAGGTCTCGCTCGAAAAGCTCGGCGGTCACTCCACCGGCACCCCAATCACCAGGGCGAAAAGACCTTCGGCATCCGCGTGCCACCCGTCTATTCCAAAACCGGAGGCGACGTGAACAAGTCCTGCACTGTAGCACGGTCGTACTTGCAGGAAATTTCCGTGCGGATGGTTTCTCCGGCCCGGATCCGGATGGGTGCCATTCCAGGGATGGATACGACCTGGGCATGTCCTGACTCGAGGTGCATTTCGATGCGCCCAAGCTCCGCGTTGTAGAAGGCGAGGTGGCGAAAGGCATCCGGATCGAAGTCCGCTTCCAGTTCACGGTTTACCACCCTCAGGATGTTGCGGTTGAACTCCGCCGTGACTGCCTGTGCGTCATTGTACGCGGACTCGATGCGCGCGGGCTCCTTGCGAAGGTCAACCCCCAGCAGGAGCCAATCCCCCGGATGCATCGCACGCCGCACCTGGCGGAGCAGGCGGATGGCTTCCGGGGTGTCGAAGTTTCCGAGGGTGCTGCCCAGGAAGGCGAACAGCGCGGGGCGCGGCAGGTCCTCAGGCAGCTCCCATTCCGCGGAGATGTCAGCGACGACCGGCACGATCCCGATGCCGGGGTATTCGCCGCGGAGTTCCCTTGCCGTCCCGTCCAAGAACTCGCTGCTCACATCCATCGGGACGTAACGCTCCCCGGTCCCGGTGCTTCGCATGGCATCCAGCAGAATCCGTGTCTTGACGGCAGAGCCAGCCCCAAGCTCGACCAGGGTGCGCGGGCGAAGCGCATCCGATCCACTCACGTGCGCAGGCTTCGAGCAGCGCCCGCTCCGTTCGCGTCAGGTAGTATTCGGGGAGCCGGGTGATCTCCTCGAACAATTCCGAGCCCCGCGTATCGTAAAAAAACTTGGACGGGATCTCCTTCTGCGGGCGCAGGAGACCGGCGCGCACCTCGTCAAGCATGGGCCTCACCCCAGACCCTCACCCCGGCGCTACGCGCCACCCTCTCCCGCAAGCAGGAGAGGGACTACGAACGGCAGAGAAGCTCCAGTGTCCGGCTGTGCTGTTCGCCTCCCCTCGCCCATTTATGGGAGAGGGACAGCCGAGCCTGCGAGGCAGGGTGAGGGCCTTACCCATCGCGAGCGCACCGGAAGCCGCTGAAGATCTGCCGGCGGATGGGGTAGTCCCAGTTGCGGAAGCTGCTCCGGATCGCACCCGGGCGCGTAGCCCAGGAGCCACCGCGCAGCACCTTGTACTCAGTTCCAAAGAATACCTCGGAGTACTCCCTGTATGGAAAGGTCTGGTAGCCGGGGTACGGCCGGAAGTCCGAACGGGTCCACTCCCACACATCGCCGATCATCCCGTAGCAACCCAGCGGCGACACGTTGCGGGGGTAGGCTCCGATCGGGGCGGTGCCCCAGGTGAGCTGGTCCAGGTTGGCGTGCTCCGGGGTGGGGGTCTCATTCCCCCAGGGAAATTCGCTCCGGGTTCCCGTCTCGGGGTTCCAGGTGCTGGCCGCCTCCCACTCCTGCTCCGTAGGCAGACGCTTCTCGACCCAGCGCGCATACGCTTCCGCCTCGTGGTAGCAGACGTGGCAGACCGGGTGATGGGGGTCCACCGGGCCGATCCGGTCCATGCTCCGGGTCCGCCATCCGCCGCCCTCGGTGTCCCAGTACTTGGGTGCATCCACGCGAGCTTCCCGCAGCCACGCCCACCCGGCGTCGGACCACAGCTCACGGGTGGTGTAGCCGCCGGCGTGCATGAACTCCAGGTACTCGGCGTTGCTCACCGGCGCGGCGTCGATCCAGAACGGGTCCAGATGAACCGTGTGGCGCGGCCGCTCGTTGTCATAAGCCGCGGAGCGGTCATCGGTACCGATCGGGACCTCGCCACCCGGAAAGTGTACCATCCCCGCCGACCGGATCGTAGCTTCAGGCACCGCGATCCTGGGGGCAGGATGGTAAGGCTCCCCCCGCTTGAGCTGCAGGGTTTGCAGGATGGTTTCGTTGTGCTGGTACTCGTGCTGGGCTACCATCCGGTACACATAGCCGTCCCGGAGCAGTGGGTCGTCCCCGTGGAGATCCACGTCGGCGATCCGTTCCAGCACACGCGCGCGGACCTGCTCCATGAATTTCAGCAGCTCGGGAAGCTGCATCAGCTTCAGCTTGTCCCGTACGGCACGCGGGTTTTCAAAGGGGTTGTACATGCCGGGCATCTCGGAGAACTGCACCGGGCCTTGGGTGTTTTCAACCAGCCAGAGCATCTCGAAGTGCGCGATGTGCCCGATGTCCCACAAAATCGGACTCATCAGGGGGTCGTGCTGCATGCGTAGCTCTTCGTCGGACAGGGGCTCGACCAGCAGCAGCGTGCGTGCACGCGCCTCGGCGAGCAGGGAGGCAAGCTGGTCTTGTTCCTGCGAAAGGGCGGCGGTTGTCATTGGAATCACCGCAAGTGTGAGGAAATGTGAAGGTATCGTGGAAGCTACCCGGCGGGATCGGACGATGCTATAGCCGTGCCGCACGGTTTTGGGGCGGATTGCTGCTGGTGCCGGCCATGCTGGAGGGACAAACCGACGCGGTGCGCATCTGTGCCGGTGGCGACGTTACCCTGGGCACCAACCTGGGCTCCTACCGGATGGTGCCCAAAGACCCGGACGCGCTGCTGGCGCCGCTGCGCCCGCTGGTGCGCGACGCCGATATCCTGCTGCTCAACGTCGAGGGGGCGATCGGGGAGGGCCCGGCACCGAGCAAGTGCGGCCCCCAATCAACCCAGTGCTTCGCCTTTCGCTCTCCGCCCGCGGCGGCGGGAGCGCTGCGGCGATTGGGCTTCCCCGCCCCGGTCGTGGGCAATGTGGCGAACAACCATGCGCGGGACGCGGGCGAGACGGGACTGATCCAGACGGTGCGGCACCTTGCGGCGGCAGGTGTGCAGGTCACGGGGGCGGACGCGCTGCCCACCGTGGTGATCACGCCCGCGGGAGACACGGTGGCGTTTCTGGGCTTCAGCACCTCCGGCGGGCCGGACCCCCGCGACCTGGACGCGGTCCGCTACGCCGTGCGGCGTGCCGCTGGGCGCTACCCGCGGGTGGTGGCCACCATGCATATGGGTGCCGAAGGGTCCAGAGCGCAGCGGACGCGAGACCAGACGGAGATCTTTTTGGGCTCGATCAACCGCGGCAACATGGTGGCGTTCGCGCGCACGGCCGTGGCCGCGGGCGCGAAGCTGGTCATCGGCCACGGCCCGCACGTGATGCGCGCCATGGAATGGCAGGGTGACGCGCTGATCATGTACTCGCTGGGGAACCTGGTCACTTACGGGCCCTTTTCCTTCGGCGAGCCCATGAACCGCGGAGCCATCGCATGTGCGATGCTGGACCCGGAGGGGAGGGTGGTGGAAGCGGTGGTGCGGTCTACCCGGCAGGTGAAGCCGGGCTATGTATACCGGGACTCTACCCGGCGGGCAGCACTGCTGGTGGACTCACTCAGCCGGCTGGATTTCCCTGTGACTGGGGCTCGCGTCCGAGCGGACGGCAGCGTACTCCGTCCGCTCGGCGGGGGTCAACCCCTCATCCAGCGGCCGTGATAGAATCGGTTGTAGTACTTGGCGCCGGAGCTGGTGACGCCGTCGTACTGGCCGTCTCCATTGCCGTAGATGTCGCCGCTGTCCGTCTTGCGGCAGTCGTAGCAGTAGAAGCGGGTGGGCCACACGGTGTTTCCGCCGTACGGCTGCCCCATGCTGGTGAGTGACTCGCCGTACGCCACGCGGGAGTGCACGTGCTCGTCCCAGGGGCCGCCGGTCCTGCCGGCATAGCCGATCACCGTGTTCGCGCCGACGCTCGCGCCCCACGTAATTCCCGACGCGATGCTGGTCAGGTGCGCCATGATGGCCCGGTACCCGCCATTCCTGACCACCACGTAGTTGCCCAGCGTGTAGTAGCCCTCGCTGTCGTAGTAGTCCCACCCCGCCCACTCCACCGTCCCGACGATCGCTGGGTACACATTTCCGTTCTTGTGCACCGGCCAGTCGTTGGCGTAGTACTGGTTGAGGTAGGACGAGCTGCACTTGCGGACGTGATAGTTCTGGCCCCACCAGCTCCCGTAGTTGCCGCTCATGGCGCTCCACCCCTTGTCGCCGGGGCGGAGGTTGTAGTACGTGCCGGAGTAGGTGGTGGTGTAGTTGGTGTAGAACGTGTTGGTGTAGTCCCAGACCGTCTGCCAGTAGAGCCCGCTCGGGGCGCCGAATTCGCACGCCGCGCTACTGCTGGCACTGGGGCTCGCGCTCCTGGAGGGCACGGGCTCCGGGGTGTCCATCAGGAGTTCCATTCCCTGCGTGGTCTCACGCACTCGCACGGCGCGCTCTGCCTGCGCCCGCTGGTTGGCGGCCAGAACGTCCGGCGGTGGGGAGGCGTGCATGGCCTGCTCGACGGGTACCAGGCCCAGCGACTGCACCGGCTGCCGCGGCTGCTCGAAGCGCAGATTACCAAGCAGCATCCTGGCCCGCGCATCCAGCCCCGGCTCCTGCGTCCACAGCCCGATCCGGTACACCCGGTCGCCATCCGCCACGTACACGAGCGTGTACGGGTCGGTGCCCGGAAGCCCGCTGACCGCCACCCCCTGGAGGCCACTGCCTACCACGACCTCGGAGCGGGTCAGGGGGAACTCCTGGTACTTGCCCATCAGCTCCCGCACCAGGCCCTCGATGTCGCCCGGCCTGGCCTGGTATGCCAGCGCGATGCGCGCCACCGGCGAGCGCTCGTGCCCGGCCACATCGTGACCCGCGGGATCAAACAGCACGAAGCCGTAGGTGTTGAACAGCACCGGGTCCTTGTGGACACGCCACTCGGGTGGGATGGCGAGCGAAACACCGACGACTTCGTCCCTGACCGTTTGCGCGATCTCCGAACGGGCGCCCACATCCGTGGGCGTTTCGTCCGCGCACGCGGCCAGGGTGAGACCCAGACTACCCACGACGAGAAAACGACGCATGGTGTCCTCCTCCGGTGGAGTGTACCGGCTGCCATCCCTTGCTCCTCAGTGTACTCACCAGCCGTGTACCCGGCAATGGGGAGGGCAGGCGGAAGGAACGTCGTTAGCCGCGGATACGTCGCACCACGGTGTCGTTCTGTGCCACCACGCGACGCACACCGTACCACCGGCGGTAGAGGGAGGTCCCGGGACCGAAGGCCACCTCGACCACCCGACCGCTGTAGCTGCTGGCGTGGACCACCCGCCCGTTGCCGATGTACATGCCGATGTGGCTGATTCGCCTGGAGTTTCCAAAGGTGAGCAGATCGCCTGCCCGCAAGCGTGAAATGTCCCTGGGAACTTCCTCCCCCATACGCGACTGCTCATGAGCGGTGCGTGGAAGGGAGATGTTCAGGGCGTGCAGTACATATCGTGTAAAACCGCTGCAATCAAACCCACCGCTCTCCGGGCCGTCGCCGCCCCAGATGTAGCGCCGCCCTATCTCGCCGCGAGCAAGGGTGACGAGCAGCGAGTTAAGGAAGCCATCGGATTCTTTGGGATCGTTCCTTTCAGCGGGAGCGACGGGAACACCAGGCAGGGGGCGGGAAACTTGCGCATGAAGCGGGAGGGGAGCAGCGAGCAGCAGGGTACCGAATGCAATACGGCGCAGCACACCGGGTGTGCGGGTGGTGGGGTGTGGCATGTTGAAGGTGAATGAAATAACGGGTTGCCGGCCTGGGGTGCGCCGGCGCTGAGGACCTATACCCGGCCGCCCGCTCTCGGCAGGTCGGCCGCATCTCGATGAGACGGGCCCGGGAATGATTCTTTTCTTTTGCCCCAGTGTGACTCCGAATGTGGCCGGAGCCGCGAGCCGGAGAATACACGCACACGGATCCTGACGCAACCCCTCGGGCCGCGGTGCTTACGTAAGCTTCATGGCCGCAGTGGATTACCGGTACGGCTTTCGGCTTGCAGATCCTGCGCGGACGGCCCTGTGATTCCACGGATTAAAGAAGCGATGAAAGTTTTTGGTCAGCATGATCCGGGCACGATCGCCCAGTTGAGCACCGTCGCCGAGCACGCGGCAAAGGTGGCCCTCATGGCGGACGGCCACGTGGGCTACGTGATGCCAATCGGCGGGGTGGCGGCGTACCGGGATCAGGTCTCCGTGGTGGGAGTTGGATTCGACATCGCCTGCGGCAACGCAGCGATTCGCACGGACGTGACCCTGGAGGGACTCGCCGGAAATCCCAAGCGGCGGGGGCGCGAGCTGCAAACCCTGGCCGACCGGATCGCCGCCAACATCAGCTTCGGCGTGGGCCGCAAGAATCAGGCGGACGACGCCCCCACGGACCACCCGCTCTTCGATGATCCCGCCTGGAGTGCCCTCCCTGCCAGCGAGCGCAATTCGCTGAAGCAGAAAGCCCGCGCGCAGCTGGGCACGGTCGGCAGCGGCAATCATTACGCGGACATCTTCGCGGACGAGACAGGTACGCTCTGGGTGGGCGTGCACTTCGGCAGCCGCGGCTTCGGGCACACGGTAGCATCAGGATTCCTATCCCTCGCCCAAGGCCGGGCGTGGAAGGAGCGGGTCCCCGAACGCGAGGTGCTCCTCTCGCTAGACCAGCCTGTCGGCCACGACTACTGGCACCTGATGAACCTGGCGGGGCGGTATGCCTACGCGGGCCGGGAGTGGGTGGCACGCAAGGTGGTGGAGATGCTGGGCGGGAATGAAGTCGAGCTGGTCCACAACCACCACAACTTCGCCTGGAAGGAAACCCACGAGGGCGAGGAGTTCGTGGTGGTTCGCAAGGGCGCGACTCCGGCATTTCCCGGCCAGAAGGGGTTCATCGGCGGCTCCATGGGCGACGACGCGGTGATCGTGCAGGGCACCCCCGCGGATCATGCGGACGCCCAGACCTTCCGCGATCAGCGGGACGCGCTCTTTTCCACCGTCCATGGCGCGGCGCGGGGCGGGTGATGTCCCGCACCCAGGCTGCCGGCAAGCGCAACCGGCGCACCGGCAAGCAGCTTTCTCCGGGTCGGGTTACGCCGGAAATGATGCGCGAGTGGCTGGACGAAAAGGGAGTGATCCTGCGTGGCGGAGGGCTGGATGAAAGCCCGCACGCTTATCGCCGCTTACCCGAAGTGCTGACGGCTCAGGGCCACACCATTGAGGTGCTGCATACGCTCCGCCCCCTCATCGTGGTGATGGCTGGGGCGGACGAGTTCGATCCGTACAAGGATTAGCGTTACACCTGCGTGTCCGCCGTAGGGCCGTAGATCGAGGGCAGCGGCACGTCGTTGAGGCGAAGATACACGCTCAGCTGTCCCCGATGGTGGATCATGTGGTTCATCATGACGGACCGGAGGACCGCGACGCGCGGCATGGTGAAGATCGTGTGGCCCCCTCTCTTGAGTGACCAGGGTGTCATCAGATCGCCGTCCGCGGTCCCACTGATCGCCTCGCGGGCCTGCTTCACATGGTCATCAAAGGTTTCCAGCAGGGCGACGGTTGTGGTGAAGCGGGGCGGCGTGAACGCGGGTCCCACCGGCGGATTCATGTCAAGCTCGGTCAGGGAGACCACATTGGCCGCCATCGACGGGAGCCTGGCAATGTGTGCGGTAAGATCACCCAAACCCGTCGACTTCGGGTGCGGTTTCCACCCAGCCTTGTCTTCGGGAACGCGCTCGAGCAGCGTGCGCGTCACCGACATCTCGTGGTCGAATTCTGGAAGTAGTGATTGGGCGATGGTCATGGTCGGTATCAGTTCAGGTGAAGGATGCGCCACCCCAGGCGTCAAGCCAACGGTCGATCCGGAATGGCTCGACGTGCACAATGCGGGCTTGGACCGCCTCCGGGTGGAGTGGATTCAGGAGCATGTTGGCTTCGTGCCGGTCCATTGCGGCTGGAAGCAGTGCGGACGGCACCCGCAGGAGCGGCACGCTCCGCATCCCTGCCCAGGCGCTACCACGCTCTTGCGTGATGGCCGGAGCCGGATCCGCATCCCACCCCGCGGGAAGTGAGGCACGGGTCCATTCCTTGATGGCCAAGCCCGGAACATCGACCTCGACCGACACTAGATCGCTCGGTGCGGTCGCCGGCGAAACGTGCACGAGGTACTCAAGAGCTGCAAGCGAAAGGTGAGTGGACGCGTATACAAGAGGGCGTTCCGCGCGAGTTCAACGCCCGCCGGCGAGGCGCGCCCCCTCCCCGTCCAATGTAGCGTGTGGAGCACGGGCAAGTCGCCAGATTCGCGGCGGTGCGACGTCAAGAATACACGCCGTACGCGATCCGGGTCAGAACGTCTTCTACCAGCAGGGCTCCACTGGAACTGGGCGAAGTCGAGCGGTCGACGCCCACCAAGGGCGCGGTTGGGCTCCTTGAGCCACCGGGCTGCCTTGTCCGAGCCGCCCAACGTTTCCGAGGCCATCTGGTACAGTCGCGCGAAACGAGCGATCCGATCCGACAGCTCCGGAGTGAGCCGCTCCCGGTTCCGGGGTGTGGTGCCGCGTGCGCTCGGGAAGGATCGCGTGGATGTCCGACGCGGTCAGGTCAATGTGCCGGAGAAGATTCTCGACCACGCCCGTGGGAAGACCTTCCTCGACTGCCTCGACCAGGTCAAGTTCGCTGTCGATGCTACGGCCGAGCACTGCATCGCCACCAAGCAGAGTTGCTGTATCCGTCGCGGTCATGGAAACTCCCGTGGCTGCAAGATTGCAGGAAATGTGCGGCAAACATGCCGAAGGGGCAACCGCAAGCCACTTATCCAGATCCGCACTGGGGCGAGGCATGACCGCGTCGGAGAACACGTTGGTATCCAGCAAGCGCACGATTGCCTAGTTCTGAGCCCGTCAGCAAACCCGGTGCGCAGAAGGGATCTACGTTCACCTCGCCCCAGTCCCGCAGGTGGACGCGCTCGTAATCCTGCCCCCTGACCACGACTACCGCGTCCGACCGTGCCGTGTCACGCATTGCGGCTCGCGGGCGAGCGTCCGGCGGACCACATAAGGGTACTCCGGGTTCTCTGCAGCCTCCCCCGAGATTGCCGAAACTGTGGCGTGGGTGATATACACGAATAAGGGTCCATGGCGTCCCGCTGGGTATTGTATCTCCGATGCGTCAGGCAGAGCTGATTGCACCTACACCCTGCGCGTCGGCGCTCGCTGGTAGTGTGGTAGCGGAGCTTCCGTCCAAGCCGGCTATCTCCCGAAGGCGGGTGGCCATCAGATCTCGCCTTGCTTCATAGAAGTTGACGAAGCTCCCAGCGGAAGCTCCACGTCCGGAATGTCGTGCGCCGCATGTACGCCCGCCGCTCATCTTCAAGTGGGTATTTACTCCTTGAGCCAGTCTGCGAACGGCTTATTGGACTTCTCCTGGTTTGGCCCTCCTTGCAAGAGCTGCACAGATTGAGATCGGTCATACCGCTCCCCGTAGTCAGCCACAGCGACAGAGTCAATTCCACACCCCGGCGAGCAAGTTGCGCTCGGGTAAAATGAAAATACTTCGGGTGAATGTGATCTTGATGGAAGTGGTTGCGGAAGTGGAGCCAGGGATAAAGGAGGGCAAGCGTGGCGAATGTGTATCCGCTCCCGTATTTCTCATCGAGAATATTGTCGAGAATCTCTTCCCCCTCGAATCGCATGGAGCGCGGCGGCGAAGTGCCTCCCACGGTGCTTCAGGGAACCCGCGACTGCTGAGTTACCGTCCGGTACATCTCTCGGACTGCGCGGAGGATAGAGCTGGCCCGTGAACACCCGGCGCGATGTTGAGCCAGCGGCGGATGTGGTCACGGTCGGCCTTGTAATTGAATGACTCCACCAGCCCGTCGGGGTTGCCGCGCAAGTACACATAATGGACGATGGGGATCACGGCATTAGTGGAGGGCAATCTTTCCCAGAGAAGCGAACTCCGCCAGCAGCTGGGCCGTTGTTCGCGTTGCCGCAGCAATCTTGAGCCACATGGCTTCGATCCGTTGCATGTTCTCGGACTTGAAGTTGTCCGTAGCAAATCGTGCCTCGAAGCCACCCAGCATGAGGCAAGTCTTCAGGACAAAGTCTTTCGTAAAAGCGAAGCCATTGCCGACCCGGTTGATGTCATCCACAAGTCGCTGGATTTCTTCTCTTGCATCTCCAAAGGTGGTCCATTGGGCGGTAGCAATGGACGGGAGCAAGTCGAGTAACTGAGCACGGTTCCCGCGCTGTTCCTCGGATAGATGTTGAGCACTTTATCGAGATCTGAAAGCTGTCCTCGACATAGTAGTTGATTACCTTGCGATCATTGACCGCCTGTATGTAATGCCGTGAAGCGCATCTTGGGGGTACTACTCCGTTAGTAGGTTGTGCTGGCGCAGAAAGTTGATTACATCGCCAAGCGACGTGAACCAGCGTGCCCCACGCGGATCCATCTCCCTGGTCGTCGTCGCTGAAGTCCGTTGCGTCGGTCCGGAACGCGAAAGTATACCTCAGTTCCGCATCATTGGCGGGACGGCTTCAGGTTGAGGGTACAGACGGCGCTCAGAAGGCCTCCGTTGTTTTCGCCACCGGGAGTACCTGGTTTTTGCATCCCGTAGCTCCGCGATGCCGATGTATAGGGAGGTAAGTCGTTGTTGCCCGTCCAGGGTGTAACGTCTCCTACGCCGCATGCAGTTCTATTTCAGAATGGTGGTGCATGAAGGATCTGGAGGAGGTACTCGTAGCCGCAGAGGGAGGCGAGCTGCTGAGGAAGTAGGCGCGAATCAACTCGGCCGCGTGCTCCTTCAATGCGGCGGGCTTGACGAAGTTCGCTGCCCAGGCGGTAGCGCAGATCCTCCCAGAGTCGTTCCACGGGATTGAGCTCAGGACTGTAGGCCGGCAGTTGGATCAGTACCACATTGGGTAGGATCACGAGCGCGTGGGCGATATGCGCCGGAGCCCCGTCCCAGAGGAGGAGGTTGAGGCTCTCGGGATAGGCTGCGAACGCGTCGAGGAGAGCCTGGACGCACGGCGCATCCAGGGCCGGCATCTCCAGCTCCAGAGGGCGCCGCCGGTGGTTCCACGGCGGCAAGGAGGCCAGAAGTATTCGTAGCGCGGCGGGTACGCTGGAGTGGTTTCACGCCCCGGGCGGTGAGCCGGCGTCGTGTGCCCTCATGCAGCCCCAGACATTTCTCGTCCTCGGCAAGAGCCACCGGACGCTCGAGAAAGGCTATGGCCGCATCGACGATGTTCCGGAGCCGTTGAAGGCTCGCATCCAGTTCGTTTTTTGCATGCCTGCGCGGGCGCATCACTTCCTTCGCCCCAGGGCAGAACACCGCCAGCTTGTGCACGGTCGCGTAGGGGACCTCGAGCGCGTATTCGTCGGCGAGCCAGCGCTGGACCTCGACATAGCCGGCAGCCCTCCTGGTCCAGCCGCTCCTGGAGGGCGGTCAGGACGGGGAGGCGAGAGGGTCTTTGGCAGTTTGGCCCCGGGGCGATGGAGTTCGAGCTGCTCCAGTCGACGCCTTCCTGTTAGGCCTTCAGCCAGCGGCCGATGGTGTTGCGGTGGAGCGCCAGGCGCGCGGCGCCTCCTGGCGCTCCTGAACCTGGCCGGAACGAATCAGCACCAGCAGGTGCAAACGAATGCGGCGCTGGCCGTCTCGCGCTCGCGCTGGGCGCGCTCCAGATCGTCCAGCGCGCCTCCGTGATGATAGACAGCGGCGTATGCATCCCGGTCCCTTCCTTGTGGGACTCTCCATGCTATGCCCTCATGCACCGCAAATCAAGCCACTTGGTATAAGGTCCGCTTTGGGGTTGTAGGTCGAATCCCCGTTCATGGTACCGCTGGATGAAGTTGTAGAACTGATAACGCTGTTCGGCAGGTTCCCAAAGCAATGAACCAATAGGGAAGCCCTTCAGCAGCGAATCGAATAGCCTGACGATCTGGTCAGGCTTCCATACAACTCGCGCTGAATGGCAGGAAGGACGTACTCGCGCCGGTGGATGCGATCCGTTGCTTGCTTAACTGTAATAGAGGTCTGGAATGCCATGGCTTTCATGAAACGGTGGAGAGGATAAAGGCGCAAAAGTCAAACTTGCGTCCGCCCGCGCAAACCGCAACCTGATCCAGTGCACGGGCTTGCCGAATCGGCACTTCATGCGCTCACTCGAAGTTTTGTTTCAGAGCGCCAAGCAAGATTCCATGAAACATACGATAGGGACGGAGAGACTTTCCCGATTTCAAGCGCTCGCCAAGCGTTTCAATTCCGGCTGCTTGGCCAAGCGGCCTGAAGCAACCACTGAAGTCCACTCGGCGCGCATCTCCCCTTCGTGGCTCTTCGCATCGGACATGTGCAGACGCAGCCCAATCGAATCAAAATACCTTGCGGGAATCTGTCCAAGCCGTCCAGCACCATCGAGCGCACCGGCCCGGTTTCGGCGGCGAACGACGCGAGTTCGTAGCCCCGCTCGCCCAGTCGGAACACCTCGATCGCCCGGTTGGCCAGGTCCACCAGCCAGAACTCGGGCACGCCTGCGCGTTCGTACAGCGCACGCTTGCGGTGCCGGTCCAGGTGCAGCAGCCAGGCGACAAGATCTCGACGATCCGTGTGCCCACCACAGCGCTCTCCTACGATGCCCGCGTTCTCGCGCCGCACGAACAACAGGTCGGGCTGGACGATGTCGCTCCCCAAACACTACGTCCACAAATGGCTCGGCGACAAACGGCTGCAAACGGCTGTACAATCTGGACGAAACCCTCTGGTGAACAATGCTCGGCGCGGGGACACGATCAGTTCGCCTGCGACGATCTGATAAGCCTGGTCATCGTCCAACCGGAGGTAATCATGGTATGTCCAACGGGTCGGGGCAGCGACTGTGGTCATTGTGGCTCCTCCTTTCACCCCGGATAGTCGCGAAAACGCCTGGAGCACGCAATCGTTCGCATTCCGCCGTTAAGGCACTCCGGTTTCACCGTAATTCCTACACATCTGCTTCTGTCCACGCTTTGCACTCGGCGAGCAATGCATCCCAATCACTGGGCGGTTCCCCTCGCGAAAGCATTGCGCGAAAGACAACGTAGGGATCCGTACGTGCTCCGCTCTTCCTCAAGGTGTCCTCATCATTCAGCCAGGCATAGATGATCACCCGGTGTTTTCGAGCTGAAGCGAAAAAACAGCCGAAATCGTTGGTAGAACTTGGCACGCTGCCAGTTGCGATGGGTGCCGCCCAGTGACTTGCCCTGGCGGTATGCTTCCGCGGCGGGATTGGCTGGAATCTCCTTCAGAATGATCTCCCGCAGGGTGCTCAAGAACTTCGCCGCGCTGGTGGTCCTGTACTCCTCAGGGTCGCGGCGCCGTAGCTCTTCGACATGGGTGCGAAGGGCAGTCCAGCGCTCGCGGAAATCGCGCCATACGAAATTTTCCACCCATTGATGACAAGCGGCGGGCTCATAGCTTGAACCCGCCGCGTTCCGATCTCCCCTGCTCCGCCGGCTCACCCGAGCCGTTCAGGGGAGAGTGAAATCACCTCAGGTCCTCATTCCGGTCTACCACGACGCCATCCAGGAGTTCATCGAGGCCCTGAATGTCGGCGGCAGAAAGCGGCGTAATCATACTGGGATGAGCACGTATTTCCTGCTCCAGGAAGGCCAGGAAAGCGCCGACTATGGGATCATCCTCCGTGGGCTCCGCAGCTGGAGCTTCGTACTGATCAGCACATGGCCAGGGGCAACCACATGGGCTGAGAAGCGCCCATCCGCGAACTCTGGATGTTCATCGACAAACTTCTTGGGCAGCGCAAGAGCGTGCTGCTTGCCCGAGGTGGTTGCGCGCAGCGTGTAGGACATCGAAGATCCAGGAGCAGGACGTTGGTACGGGAAATGGTACGTACCCCTGCAGCTGATTGCAAGATCTGATGGTTATCCCGCAGTATCTTGCGTCTCACGATCGCGTGAACGCGTTGGGTCAGCCGATCACCCCCAGGAGCCCACCAGGAAGGGAGCAGTCGTGGGCTGAGGTGAGCCGCCTGTTGGCTCCTCTGTCACCGCGCTCACGTCGGGAGCCATGCCGGCCGGCACCCGGAGGTGATCGTCACACGCCCATCCGGTCCCGTGTTGAATGTGCCCAGGCTGACGGGCGCCTGCCCGGCCGGAATCCCCCAGAGCTGGTAGGTGCGGCCTGCCTGAGCAGGGGAAGGTCATGCGCGGCGAGCACGACTACGCCCTGCTCCCGGTTCAGGAAGAGGCGCACGGAGGGAGGCTGCCCGGTTGCGGTGAGGGTGGTGGTTTGTACCTGAGGGCCAGCAGCGTCGCGATGAGCGAGTCACGCGCGGCGACACCCGCGCGAGCGTCCGCATAAACTCGCTCCAGCTCCCCGCGTTCGCCCCGCTCATGCCACAATTCCCAGCCGGCACCGATCGCCAGCACCAGCGAAGCAGCGGCAGCAAGCCAGGGAAGCCACCCGCTCCCCGCTTCTGGAGGACCGGTGCTGTGGGGGTCCGGGGGGCTGAGGTGATCGGGCGAACCGGTGGCGTGTCGGCTGTCGGCCGCGCCTGCCGCGCTTCGGCAAGGACGCGGTCCCGCAGCCCCGCCGGTGGGGCGACCGGTGATGCGGCATGCGCGAGAAATCCGGCAACTTCGCGCATCTCCTGGACCTCCCCCTGGCACACGGGGCAGTCCCGCAGGTGTGCCTCGAAGGCGGCAAGCTCCTCCCCTTCCAGCACATCCAGCGCATAGGGCGCGGCGAAGTCCAGCCAGGTATGATCGCTCATGATGCCTCCCCGAAGAGGGGTTTGAGCGCGTCACGCAGCTTTCCCATTCCGGCCCGCATGCGGGTTTTCACCGTGCCCAGCGGTTCGGCCAGTTGGGTTGCTATCTCACTCTGGGACAGACCTCCGAAGTAGGCCATTTCGATCACCTGGCGCTGCGGCTGCGGAAGCTCAGCCAATGAACTGGTCACCAGTTTGGAGATTTCGCTTCGTTCCGTGCCGCCGTCCGGCGACAAGCTCATTGGGGCGAGTGGCAACGCAAATCCATTCGCATCCTGAGTAGCCGCGCGATCCATCATCCGCGCGCCGCTGACGCGCGCGGATGCGGTCCAGGGCGCGGCTCCGGGTGATGGTGGAAAGCCACGAGGCGACGCTGCCACGCGACTCCTCGTACTCCGACGCGGAGCGCCACAGCTGCGCGAAGGCGTCAGCGGCGACTTCCTCCGCATCCGCCGTGTCGCGCACGATGGCGGACGCCAGCCCGTACACCATGGTGCCGTGCCGGTCGTACAGCTCACCCAGCGCACGCTCGTCTCCCGCGGCGATCCGCGCCACGAGAGCTGCGTCTGCTGTCGCGGCTGTTGGACTGAAACTCGCCATCCTCCCGACCGTTTGGGACCGAAGCCAAAGTTCGGGAATGTGAACGGGAGTCAGCTCCAGCGCAACCAATCCCTGCATCTGCCAACTTTCTCCCGGTGTTGCTTCGCGATTCCTCTACACAACCATACGCCTGAACCGGGCTGTTTGGATTGGAGTGGAGCGATTCCTCTGCTACACCGAGGCGGTGTCGGCTGGAGCGGGTTTGCCCCCGGTGCGCAGGTACTCGGCGAAGCCGTCGGGAAGATCGCTCTGCTCGATCGCCTTTGCGGTGCGCTCCACGTCGTACTCCACCCGCACGAACTCGACCTCCGGGGTGTCGCCGCTCACGTCGAGCAGGGCGTACCCCGCGCGCCAGTCGCCATCCTTGGGGCGCCCGACGGAGCCGGTGTTCACGAAATGGATCCCCTCCACCTCCCGGTGCCAGGGTTTGTGGGTGTGGCCGAAGCAGATCACATCGCCGGATCGCGCGCCCGCGTGCTGGGCCATCTTGGAGCAGAACGAGTCGGGGCGGTCCTCGGTCCAGTAAAGGGTGTTAAGCGTGGGGGTTCCGTGCACCAGGATCACGGTGGGTCCCGGCGCGTGCCCGCCACCGGGCCGCAGATCGATCCGGAAGGAGAGCGCCGCCAGGAACTGCTTGGTGGAGGCGTTCACGTGCCTGCGAGTCCACTCGTAGCTGACGTGGGACAGCTCCTCCTGGCGCGGGTCCTCGTACTTGCACCCGCAGTGCTTGTAGTCCGCGGCTACGGTGGAGTCGTAGTTGCCCGCGATCCCCGGGACGTGAAAGCCGCGGAGCAGCGCCACGGTTTCATTGGGCCAGGGCGCGTAGCCCACCAGATCCCCAAGATGGTAGGTGGCATCTACACCTCCCTGCTCGCCGATGTCCCGCAGTACGGCTTCAAGCGCCGGCAGGTTGGCGTGAATGTCCGAAATCAGGGCGTACCGCATGGGGATGTCTCCTCAGTTCACCGGCTTGGTCGCGCGCACGAAGGCGCTCATGAAGCGGCCTTCGATTGCGGGCACGAGCGCGTCCACGTCCAGCCCGGCTTCCGTCAAGAACGTGCGCACATCCTCCACGTCGTAGATTCGCGTGGGCTCGATGTCGGCCTTTTCGAACCCGACGTCAGCGAGCAGGCGCTCGAACTCGGCTTCTCCAGCGCGCCTGCAATGCATCCGATCCACAGCTCCACATTCTTGCGCACCTCCGCCGGAACCTCCCCACGCACCACCACGTCCGAAACGGCGAAGCGGCCCCCTGGCTTCAGGACCCTGAATGCTTCCCGCAGCACACGAGGCTTGTCCGCCGACAGGTTGATCACGCAGTTGGAGATGATCACGTCCACGGAGTCATCGGGGAGCGGGATGTTCTCAATCTGGCCCATGAGGAACTCCACGTTCTCCGCGCCGGCCTTGCGGGCATTCTCCCGTGCCAGGTTCAGCATCTCGTCCGTCATGTCCAGTCCGTACGCCTTGCCGGTCGGGCCCACTCGGCGCGCGGACAGGAGCACGTCGATGCCGCCCCCGAACCCAGATCCAGCACGATCTCACCCTCATGAAGCTCCGCCAGAGCGGTGGGATTGCCGCACCCAAGCGATGCGAGGAGTGCCTGCTCCGGAATGGAACCCGCCTCGGCGTCGCCATACAGATTCGAGGTGATCGGATCGCACGAGCCGTTGAAGGCCGCACCCCACAGCATGAGTTTGCCTCCCCACCTACCACTCGCAGTGCCGCCTGTCCGTACTTTTCCCGCACGACGTCCTTGATCTCCCTCGTGGTGCTCATCCTCGCCTCCGTGGTTGTAACATCAACTTTTGTTGACGTATTGGAGAAAGAAAAACCCTCACCCGCAGCATCCTCCCGCACCTCTGGCACGCTCGGCGCGGGCGCGCAGCTCCCCGAGCCATTCCTCCGCCTCCGCGAATGCCTCGGCGTCGAGCGTGTAGTACACCCATCGCCCCTCACGGCGGTCCGTAACCAGACCGGCTCCTTTCAACGTCTTGAGATGGAAGGAGAGGAGTGACTGCCCTACCGCGATGGGACCCGTGAGGTCGCAAACGCAGCGCTCGCCACCCGCGAGCAGCTCCAGGATCCGCAGACGCTTCTCGTCGGAGAGAGCATGGCAGATCCGGGTAATTCGTTCGGCCGAGATGGAGGTGCGAGTAGCCATTCGCCCATCATATCAATAATTTTTGATATGTCAAGAGCCCACGTCATCCTTCAGCCTTGCCAGGTTGCGCCGGTCTTTTTTGGTGGGCCTCCCCTTGGCGGGAGTGTAGATCTGGCGCTCCGCCCGAATCTGCACGGCAAGCCGCTCGCGGGCTTCACGACTCGCGGGCGTTTCTTCGTACAGCGTGGCAGCCTCAGCGGCCGGTCCGCGCCGCTCCGATAGCAGGCGGACCACGATCTGGTGCTCGAAGGGGGCTGCCGGATACGAATCCGATCCCCTATCTCAAGCACCCTGGAGCGCTTCACTGCCCGCCCATTCACTTCCACCTTCCCCGGCCACGGCCTCGGCGGCAAGGGCTCGCGTCTTGTAGAAGCGGGCGGCCCAGAGCCATTTGTCCAGCCGGACCCCAGTGGTGTTGTCGGTTGGTGTCATCATCCGGTAAGTTGCGTCATCGAATTCACCTATCCAGTATAATCCGTGCCCGATTCTCAGAAGCCACCCCTCACCGGCAAGACGCCACGCGAGTCCGAGTCCACGCTCTCCGAAAGCATGATGCCGGACCAGCTCAACCACCACGGCAACGTGTTCGGTGGGGAGATCCTGGCGCTGGTGGACAAGACCGGCGGCGTCGTCGCCCGGCGGCATGCGCGCCTTCCAGTCGTCACCGTCAGCATGGATCGCGTGGAGTTCCGCGAACCGGTTTACGCCACCGACTACGTGGAGGCACATGGGAGGATCGTCCATGTCGGGCGGACCTCCATGGAGATCATGGTCACCGTGGAGGCGGAACAGCTGGAAACTGGAAAACGCCGGCAGACCAACCGCTGCTTTCTCACCTACGTCGCGCTGGACCGGCACAATGGGAGACCTGCTCCGGTCCCGCCGCTGATCCTGGAAACCGACGAAGACCGCCGGCTGCACGCTGCCGCCGAGCGCCGCCGGGCGCGCAGGCTGGCGGAAGCCGAAGATGAAAAGGAGCTGGAGCCATGAAAAGACACTTTGCACTGATCCTCAGCACCCTCCTCGTGCTGGCAGCGTGTGCCCCTTGCCCCGGCGCACCCGCTCCCGCGGGAGGGATGGCCGCAATGAACCGCGCAGCCGAAGCGTACGTGCGGCTGGTTCTCGCACTCGGGCGGCACGACCCGGATTACGTGGACGCCTACTACGGCCCTCCGGAGTGGGAGAAAGGAGGCGGAAGCCGGCAAGCTCCCGCTCCCCGAGATCCGCACCCGCGCCACGGCCCTGCTTGCTACCCTCCAGGATGTAGCCCCGCGAGTGCGGACGAGATGGCCCGCCTCCGGCACAGCTATCTGACCCGCCAGCTGCAGGCACTGGTTTCCGGGTGGATATGCTGAGCGGCACGCGGCTCAGCTTCGACCAGGAGTCCCGCGCGCTGTACGACGCGGTTGCACCTACACTCAGTGAAGATCATTTCCGGCAGGTACTGGGCGGCTTGATCGTGCATTGCCCGGCGCAGGTCCCCTGGCGGACCGCTACCAGAAGTTCCGGAGCGAGTTCGTGATCCCGGCGAACCGGGTCGATCCCGTCTTCAAAGCGGCGATCGCGGGCTGCCAGGCGCGCACCGCCGGCTACATTCAGCTACCCGTGGGAGAAAGCTTCACCGTCGAGTACGTGAGGGGAAAATCCTGGAGTGCGTACAACTGGTATCAGGGCGGCTACCGCAGCCTGATCCAGGTCAACACGGATCTTCCCATCTACATCGACCGGGCGCTCGATCTCGCCTGCCATGAGGGATATCCCGGCCACCATGTGTACAACGTACTCCTGGAGCAGCAGCTCGTACGCAACCGCGGCTGGACGGAGTTTTCCGTGTATCCGCTCTTCAGCCCGCAGTCGCTGATCGCCGAAGGAAGTGCGAACTACGGGATCCGGATCGCCTTTCCGCAGGCAGAGCGCGTCGCCTTCGAGCGCGACACCCTTTTTCCGCTCGCCGGACTGGACCCCGCTCGCGCGGCGGAGTACTACCAGGTGATGGAGCTGGTGCAGCAGCTAGGTTACGCCGGCAATGAAGCGGCGCGCAGGTACCTGAATGGGGAGATCGACCGGAAAGCCGCGGCGGATTGGCTGGTGCGCTATGCACTGATGAGTCCGCAGGCCGCGGAGCAGCGCGTGCGGTTTTTTGACCAGTACCGCAGCTATGTGATCAACTACAACCTGGGGCAGGACCTGGTGCGGGAGTACGTGGCGGCGAGGGCGGGCCGATCCGCCACCCCGGAAGAGCGCTGGCGGATTTTCCGGGAGCTGCTCGCGTCGCCACGCCTCCCGTCGGACCTGCGCGCCCGCTGAAGCGGCGAGATCAGGCGCGCAGTTCGTCCCAGCGGCGCGCCAGCTCTCGGGCAGTGACCCCATCGTGCGAGGTATCCCATACCGCCCTCCCTCCCCGCAAAAAGATCACCTGCGGCGAGTGGTGCCGCACCCCGCTCTTTTCCGCGGCGTAGCGGGACGCCGAGCGGTGCGCGATCACATCCACCACGTACACCGGCGCCTCGGGGAAGCGTTCAAGAAACATTTCCACCTGATCGTACGCTGCCGAACTGATCGGGCAGCGGGTGCTGTGTTTGTACAGGATTGCCCGCTTCTCCGCGAACAGCGCATCCACGTCCTGCTCGCTTGTGAGTCGTTGCATGATGTTAGGCATTATCACCCCGCCGGTTCAGGCGCTCGCCCCCTTCAACTCGTGCTTGCCCAGCTCCCGCAGGTTACCCGTCTTGGCCGCATTCCCGGTGACCAGGCCCTTGACGATCTCGTAAAGCACGACCGGCTGCGGCTTATCGCTCTTCAGGTAGGTGACCGAGTGGGCGTCCACGAACACCAGCGCCAGGCGTGGATCAGCGGGTCCACCGTCCTCGGCACCCCCATTGTCACCGAACCACGCACGCTGGGCCGTCTTGTACAGCTGGCGGATCTTGGCGCGATCCTGTGACACTCGCGCGGTTCCGCTGACCGAGACCCATTCCCGCGTGCGATCCTTGTAAAAGCCGAGGTTGACGTGCGGATCGGACTCCAGCTCGTCCAGCTTGTGGCTGTGAATGTTGGTGACGAACCACATGTCCGAGTCCTGCTCCGCCGCTGCACCTGCATGGGGCGCGAAACCAGGTATCCATCAGGGCGGCGTCGTCATCATCGCCACCTCGATACCGTCGATCAGCGTGTATAGATCATCCAGCTTTTTTCGGTGGAAACCTGGTTGTCCCTGACCTGGCGGGTCGAGTCTGAAGACATGGGCGTGCTTCCTTGCGGTCGGGGTTGCATTCAAATCAAGCCTCGCGGACGGCGCAGGAGCCGTGCCGTCCGGGCCGAGATTCCTTCAGGCCGGGAACACACAGACGATACGGAGAGTGCGGTAACGCCCGCGGTGGCGAGTCCCGTGAAGATCAGCAAAAGAAATCAATCAAGCCAAAGCGGACTCTGACCCGCCCAAGTACAGGAGTCATCGTGGTTCTGGCTACCGGCTCCCGGCGGCCATGGGCTCGACGCCAAACCCACTGACGTGCACATCCAGGTTGTGGTTGATTCGCAGGCCCACCACACCGTCGGTATTGAGCTGCGCGACGCGCGGGAGCTTGGCGACTTCCACGCCATTCACCAGGAAGTGCCGCACGAGGTAGTCCTGGTGGCCTTCCCCGCCGCGGCATCCAGATTTGTCCAGTCCCACCAGCAAGCCCATACGCCTCCGGGTGCTGGGTGCCGGCTGGCGGCGGTCTGGGTGAAGGTGGCACGCGCACGGTAGGCGCCCTGCACGCTGCTGGGGGTTGTACAGAATGACCGAAGGCCCCAGCGTCACGTGGTATCCCTCTCCCATGGTCACGAACTTCACGTTCTGCATCTGGGCGATGGCCTCGGGATCCGCCCGGACCTGCCAGCCGCCGGGGGACGTGTCTGCGTTTTGGAGCATTGAGCGAGGTTGCGGTGGTCAGCGCGGCGAGGGCCAGCATAGGGATAGGCATCGTCATCTTCCGCAGGGGTTAAGAGTAGGGAGCAGTAATAATGGTAGCCCTTATCTGGTCCGGGTGCTACCACGCTGCTACCTCCAGCGGAAGATGCTGAGAAGGCTGGAAAGTCATCCGTCCACACTCCCACGCCAGGCTGCTCCTCGATCATGCGCCAAAGGGTGCCCCGCCCCATACGCAGCAGGTCCTGCGCTTCCAACGACCACCCAGCGGGAAAAGGTGATCAGCGAAGCCCGCTGCCGCTGGAGAGCGGCGCGCGGTCCTCCTTCATCCCTAGCACACCCGCATCCCGTGCAAGCGCAGCGAGTACCCGGCTCCAGGTGCAGGTAGCGGTTGCTGATGGAAGGCGATTGCAACTCCGTGAGCGCAGCTTGGACAGGTAGAGCGCTGCGCTTCGCGGGTCATCAGGTGCACCGGGATCGCATCGAGCGAACGCGTCCAGCACGATCAGGTCGTAGTGGTGATCGGGAGCATCCGCCAGCGACAGGCGAGCATCCCCCAGCACCACCCGCGCATGCGGAGCGCAGTCGCGTAGAAAGGTGAAGTAGCGGGGATTGCGCGCGATGCGCTCACGGCCGGGTCGATCTCGTAAAAGGTCCACTCGTCCCCTGGAGCAGCGTAGCAGGCGGTGGTGCCGGTGCCGAAGTCCTACTACCGCGATCCCTAAGCCTTCCCCCGGTGGGCGCTGGAGCCCTCGAAGATGCGCCCGAGCGGGCCTTCGCGCTGGTAGTAGGTGAGAGGATTACGCCGCTCGGCGGGATCCCGGGCCTGGGCACCATGGAGGGTGCTGCCGTGCACGAAGCGGTGATGCATGCGGGCTGGATCGCGGACTGCCTTGTGGGTACCAAAAAGGTTCGCTCCTGAATCAGCACCTCGCCCTGGCTCCGCCTGGTCAGGCCGCCAGCGAGGTTCGCGCTCCGACTGCCAGCCCGAAGCGGATCGGGTAGGGCGCGAACTGAAGTTCGAGGACGCAACCACCGCGGACAACACCGCGGTGGTGCCTCTCCGTATGTCCACTGGGCGCTGTTCGCCGCCCGACCGAGCCAGAGCAGAGCCAACCCGAACGCCAGTGGAAGCAACAGGTCCAGCACCCGCGAGCGCGTGCCTGCGCCCCCAGGGTGAGCGGGGCGCAGCATGCAGGCGACGCGATCGCCAGGGGTACTCGATGATGCGATCAAGGTCGCCAGGCGCGACAAGTACATTGAAAACCCCGCCGAGCACCCCGCCCACGGAGATCCACAGGTAGAACTCCGTAAGGTCCGCCGCCGGGGCCGGTCCCGCGACAGCTCGCCGTGGCACACCATGGTGGGTGACAAGAACGCCAGCAGGTGCAGCGGAAAGAGCACCGTGATGGACATGCTCTGATTCCAGAACATCAGAATCGCCAGCGGGAGTACGACCACCGGCTGCAGCCGTACCATCGCAACGTGCAGCAGGCCTGGCTTGCGGGCGAAGACGATGGTGAACGTCAGCAGGTACAGCGCCAGAATCACCCAGAGCAGGGGGATCGCCGCGATGTCCAGCGAAAGAAACTGGGTGACGCCCAGCAGCAGGCTGGAGGGCAGCAGCGCGAGCAGCACCCACCGAACTCGCCTCGCGTTGCTGATGGTGCCGGTGCCCGACGCGGAGACTGCGAGCTGGCGTGGCACCCCACTGGGCTCCCGCCACAGCAGCCAGGCGCACCCCCACCGTCAGCACCACCAGCACCCCATACCCACCGGTCCACAGCCAGCTTTGCTGCGCCAGACGCAGCTGTGGCTCCAGCAACAGGGGATATCCGAGCAGCGCGACCATGCTGCCCAGGTTGCTCGCGGCGTACAGAAAGTACGGATTTTCCGCGTCCGGGTGGCTGGTGCTGCCGAACCAGCGCTGCAGCATTGGCCCTGCTGGAAAGCACGAAGAACGGCAGCCCGATGGATACCGTGAGCAGCAGCAGCAGCCACGGGACCGGCGATGCTCGCGCGGCGGCTGCCAGCCCTGCCCAAGCCGATGAGGAAGCGCCAGGTGCACGCGAAACCGCGAGCAGGCGGGTGCGCAGTATCGCCTGAAAGAAGAGCATGCTGTACCCCGAGCGCGCGAGTGGAAAGGTGCGTACAGAATACCCGGCGTAAACACCAGCAACGCCTGGAAGAAGAGCATGCTGGTAGGGGGCGTTCCACACCGCCGGGGCTACCCAACGGCGGAGCAGCGCGATCTCAAAGAACCCGCCGAACATCATTGGGTGATCGATATGCACCAGGAAAAGCAGCGTTGCGCTGGTGCAATCACGTTGGCGGTAAACACAGCAGCAACGCGGGTCCCATGTCGGCCCGACGCGGCACCGGGCTCCGCGCTCATCCGGAACCTCGGCGGCGCAGGATCACCGGAGGAGTCGGGAAACGATCTTGCATCCATCACGTGCAGACGCTCATGCCGCAGGCCCGTGCGCGGGTGTGCGTTTGCGGCGTCAGGTCCGGGTGGCCGTAATCTCAAAGAACCGCTGAACCCGGCAGGCTCGCGCTGCTCGATGCACAACGGCGTGTGTCCTGACCAGGCACCCCCAGTTGGCGGGTCACGTCCGTGGCAATCGTTGGCGAATTCCAGTGTGAGTATACACGCCTGGCTACCCGACGGAGGGCGTCCTCGGCCCACTTGTCGAACACCACTGCCCGTCCCGCCTGGGCGCAGCACCGCTCGGCCTCCTGGATCGCGGCTACGGGATCTGGAACCACCGCCGGGATCAGGAGCAGGGATCACCGCATCAAAATGCGAGTCGGGAATTTACGAGACTTTCGCGTCTGGAGCATCCACATCCCGCACCCGTGCATCCACATTCATGCCGAGTGCGGCGGCCCGTGCGCGTGGCGTTCGTATCCACACAGCCGATGGCGTGGCCGTGAACGCTCCACCCCTGGGGAGGTAGCGTACCGAAGATCCGCCCCGGTACCGGCACCCATGGACGATCTGGACTCGCTCGCCACCGGGAGATCCTGCCAGCTCAGCAGACCTGGCGCGCCGCCGCGCAAGGACAGCTACCGAGCGATTCGCGAGCACCACCTTATCGTAAAGCGGCGCCCAAAGGGTGTAGCGGATTCGGTTCCAGCGGTTGGTGTTGACGCCGCGGCAGCAATTCCCACGCGGTGGAGGCCGCAACGTGCTTTTCCGCTGAGGGATCGCCGCCGATGCAGGCTGTATCTCAAGCCCAGAAAAGAGCGCCTGGCGCGTTTCGCCGATCAGGGTGCGCAGGGCACTCGCTCCCGGAGCATCGGCAGGTCCGCAAGCGAGAGACCCTCGGTAGGGATCGGCTCCAGCACCGCGCCTCCGCACGCACCTGCACGTCCGAAATCATCCAGCGACAGCCCCTTGGGGATGGCGTTGCGCGTTTCCGCAACGGCGAGCAGCAGGATGGGACAACCCGTTTCGATCGCCCGCGAGGCGAAAGGCGCCGTCCTTGAAGGGGAGCAAATCCCGTACCGGAACGGGTCTCCTCCGGGAAGATCATCACCGACACCGCTTCTTCAACCGGCCACGGCACTCGATCGCTTCCGCCCGGCTGCGCCGGCTGCTGCGCCGCACCGCGATGTCACCCGCCATGCGCATCATCCACCCCATGAACGGAATCTGGAAGATCGCCTCCTTGGAAAGCCACTTCATCTCCCACGGGAGGTGCGAGATCAGGAAGATGTCGGCGAGAGACTCGTGGTTGGACACGGCAACGTAGGGACGCCGCGGATCCCTGATCGGAACGCCGGAAACGTGGAACGTCCAGAACGGATTGAGCCCCGCCGCCGTCACCGCGCACCGGCGAAACCAGCGCCCGACGGTGTACCGGCCCCGGTCGAAAGGCACGGTGAATACGAACACCACCCCCAGCCACAGGCACCACAGCGGCACCAGCACCGCCCAGCTTGCCCAGACCCAGGCGGAGGCGAAACGACGAATCATGCCAGCCGATCCAGGGCAAGCCCGAAGCAAGCCCCGAGCAACCCCGTTTTCCGCGTTCCGAGGCGTAACCGGACCTCCCCGAGCGCGGTGCTGATCGTCCGATCCACGGCGGCGAAGAGGGGCGCGGTCTCCGCCCCGGCACCGTCCTCCATCAGATAGCTGAACGCCCGTGCCATCCCGCAGTTCGCAACCACATCCGGAATTACGGTGAAGCGCTCATCGGCCATGCGCTGCACACGGGTAGCTCCAATGCGGGATTCGCGGAACGGCTGATTGGCGCCGCACGCAATGGTGTGCACACCCGCGCGCTCCAGCCGGGAGAGGGCCGCCTCGTCCAGCGTTCCCGACGCCGCCGCGGACACGAAGACATCCGTGGGCAGCTCCCACAGCCGGGTGCGCTCCGCCCCCCACGCAAGCCGCGCATCTCCATGAGGGAGCAACTTGTCCGCGCGCTCCCGCACCAGCGCTTCAATCTCCCCGGCAGACAATCCCTCCGGCGCCAGCAGCGACTTTTCCCGGTCCATGATGCCCACCATCCTCATCCCCGCACGCGCCAGGTAGAGCGCGCAGGGTCCACCCACGGCGCCGAACCCTTCCACCACCACCCGCTCGCCCTCGGTGTCCCGTCCCTGCAGCTCGTACCAGCGGAGGATCGAGCGAGCGAGGCCGTATCCGGTAATCAGATCGGCGACGGGGAGTGGCAGATCCGCCACCCCGAACCGGTCCACCACAGGCGCCCTGACGCCCTGGTCCAGCGCGCCAAAGATGCGTGGCAATGCCGTGTCGTCTGGCCGGAGGTGCCCCCGCACCACACCTTCCTGGGGATGAGAAAGCCCGATCTCCGCGCAGCAGGGAATCACATCCAGCATCTCGTCCACGTTCAGGTCCCCGCCCGTGCCGTAGCAGCGGTGGAGGTAAGGCGCGACTGCCTGGAACCAGCGGCGGAGCACTCCCGAGCGGCGCGGATCCTGGGGGTCGAAGTCGATGCCGGACTTGGCCCCACCGATGGTGGGACCGCTGAACGCGAACTTGAGCTCCATGGTTTTGGCGAGGTACACGACTTCCCGTCGGGTCAGACCGGCGCGCATGCGTGTTCCTCCGCCTGCCGCCCCGCCCCGCAGCGAATTGATCACCAGCCACCCACGCGCGGGGCTTTCGCTGTCCGCCCACTCCAGCGTAATCAGCGGCGGCTTGCGGAGGTACTCGCTGTACCGATTCCAGACGGCATCCTGTTTCTTTGGCAACACAGCAGCCACCGGGCTCATACGATCCGTTCGAGAAACACGTCGAATACCCCACCGCACACCGCGGGACTCCAGGAGAGAAGGTCTTCCGTCAGGTCCACACGCACCAGGCGCGGCACGCCGGTTTCCAGCACCTCACGAACTATTTCCAGCACCTGCGCTTCGCCGCAGCCACCGCCTATGGTGCCGGTCAGGCCACGCTCGGCGTCCACCAGCATCTTGGACCCCACACCCCGCGGCGTTGACCCGCGGGCACGCACGATAGTGGCGAGCACGGTCGGGCGCCCTATTTCAGCCGCCTGCACGGCAGCTGCGAAAACCAACATTTCTTCGGTCACGACGGCGGCGGCTCGTCCGGGAGGTAGTCCGCAATGTGCGCGATCTCCTCCGCCTCGCGCCAGGCAGCCTCCAGCGCGGCCAGTTCCCCCTGCAGTGCCTGACGCTCGGACTCCTCGTGCAGCGCCATCTCCAGGGCGAGAGCTTCAGGCTTCGCCAAGTGATACTTCGCGATCTCGGAGCCCGAGAGCCAATCGGGATGTCGGAGAAACCGCTTCCGCCAAGCGACATTCCGGACGAAATCATCCGGCGACCCTGCTTCCAGGAGAAGAGCAAGAGCACTGTCTACATCGCGGCGCGCGGCGCCGGTGGTGTTGACGTGAACCATGGCACGGTTCAGCACCGTTCGCGCCCTGCCACCGGTAAGCACAATCGATTGCCTTGAGGGGATAGGCCTCCTCCACCATGACACGTGCTGCTCCACCACGTCTGCGCTGGGTACGTGCAATTGTAGATCAGAGCCGGCTTCAGCGGGAGTCAAGTACGCCCCCATGACATGCGAACCCCGAATCACAAGCTCCCGACCGGACGGAGCCTCGGTTGCCGGAATCCGGTGAACGATGCGCCGGCTTTGTCGCCGATTCCAGACGATTTGCCCCAGGTTGAACAGCTGAAAGGCCCCACCGGCGCTGAGTGCGGTCAGCCACACGCCACCGAAGGCTAGACCCGCTCCAGCCGCGACTGCGGCACCGCCCCACAGCAGGTATTGGTTTCGCCGCCGTACCAGCTGGTCCCCATACCGCCACGCCGCCAGCTCGCCGGGAAGCGCCTCTCCCCCCCGGATCGGCCGCGTGCCATCGCGCAGCTTCGCCAGCCCGATGTTCTCCGACTGCACACGCAGACGTGCATCCGCAAACTGCTTTTCCGCGCTCTCCACCGCTTCCCAGCGCTCCTCGATGGGGGCCAGGTTCCAGCGCGTACAGCGGGGACACACCGCCCGCAAACGTCCCTTCCAGGCGTCGAAGGCAAGTGCCTTCCCCACCGGAAATTCTTCGACGGCTTCGTTGCCACCCAGATCCGCTGAACAAAAAATGCAGGTGCGATACACAGTTACTTGTTTTCGGTGCGCTCCCGTGGCACAAGCCATCGCTCCACCACCCGTGCTCGATCTCGCAGTGGTACGCCGGAGCCGCCCCGGCGTACCAGGACCAGCTCGGCGGCGATGGCAATGGCGATCTCTTCCGGGGTTTCCGCGCCGATGTCCAGCCCGACGGGCGCATGGATGCCGGCCAGCCGCTCCGGGGGAACGCCGTCCCGGACGAGCTGCTCCAGGGCGGCACGCGTGCGGCGCTGGCTGCCCACCATCCCAATGTAGGGGAGCGGGACCGGGGCACGCAGCGCGTCCAGCAGCGCCTGATAATCGTACTTGTGCCCGCGCGTTACCAGCACCAGGTGGGTTTCCGCGCCCAGCACCACCTCCCGAAACGGTGCGGCGAACAGGTCCGCCCGCAGCACGTCAGTGGCTTCCGGGAAGCGCTCCGGGAGGGCGAACTCCGGCCGATCATCCAGCACCGTCACCCGGAATCCCAGCATCGCGCCAACCCGGCAGAGCGGGCGGGCGATGTGGCCGGCACCCACGATTACCAGCTCCGGCGGCGGGCGGTACACCTCCAGATACAGCGTCAAGCTCCCGTCGGCGCACTCCACCTCCCGCACCCCCGACTTTCCCCCGGCCAGCACTTCACGCGCCAGCTCGAGTGCTCGCTGGTCCCAGTCTGCCCTTCCCAGGGTACCGGCGTGCCGCCCCGCCCAGACGAGCATCCGGCTCCCCGCCCGCTCACCCACGATCACCACCACCCCCACGGCCGGCTCACTCCCACGCAGCGCATCCAGCGCCCGTGCCGCCGCATCGGCCGCGGCGAGCGGGGCGGATGGGGTCATTCCTGCATGAGGCGGGTGTAGTCTTCCGGCGTATCCACGTCCAGCAGGATGCCGGCGTCCTCCACCGTAACCTCCAGCAGATCACTCTGATGGGCGTGCACCACGGTGCGAGCACCCTCCGGCAGGGGCTCGGCCAGCAGCTCCGGCCACACAGAGCGGGCGAAGAGCGTCGGGTGCCCGTGCCTGCCGCCATACGTCGGCACCACCACCGGAGCCCGGGAGTGCCCGAAGGCGTCGATCACGGTGCGAACCGTGGCCGCCTGGATGCGCGGGAAGTCCACGGGCGTCTCGATCAGCGCTTCGGCTTCCAGCGGGAGCGAGCGGATCGCCACGCGCAAGGAGTCCACCTGCTGCGCATCGGTGAGCGGGTTGATCAGCCGATGGGCACCCGCGTCCCACACCGCCTCACCGATCTCGCGGGCAGCGGCGTCATGCTCCGGCCCCACTACCACGCAGACGTCGTGGCAGCCCCCATCGCGCAGCGCGGCGATTAGGTGTTCGAGAAAATTCTCCTGCTCATCCACCGCGAGCAGCGGCTTCGGCGCACCCATACGCTGGGAGCGCCCGGCGGCGAGGACGACGCCGATGATCATGGGCGGGGGCTTCGCGGGTGATGGAACATGTACAGAAGATGGTTCCGGGGCCCGGGTGCGTCAACGCGGATCGACACGGCGGGGCGCCGGCGGGCCCATGAAGGACCCGGCTGAGGACTGCAACCGCCCTGCCGGGCGGAGTGGCAAGGCCTGTTGGCTCCGCTTGCAGCAGACCTGTATGCTTATGATATTTTCTGCTGTCCAGACTGGATAGCGACATACTCGTAGCGAGCGGGGGTGGGATTGCGGACCTGGAAACTTGAAGACGCCAAGAACGGCTTGCCACCTGGGATAACACCTTCCCGCCGCGAGGTGATCTGCCGCGCAGGGCGGGATTCACGAGTTCCCAAATACATTCGTCGATGTCGCCTACGATCCACAGCTACGGTGCGCTCCGGTTCTATATCACGTCCGCGGACCTGCGAGAAGACCGCCGGCACGTTCATGTCCGGCGAGGTCAAGCCCTTGCGAAGTTCTGGCTGGAGCCCAAAGTAGAGCTGTTTCGGAATCGGGGTTTTGCCGAGCACGAGCTGAACTTGATTGAGGGAATTGTGGTAGAGTACAAAGAATCTATGATGGAGGCTTGGGATGACTACTTTGGTCGTTGACACTCAACCGAGGGCCCTTCGTGCCGAGCTCGATAGTCGCAATCTGACGGTTCACCTGGCTGACGGGCGAATCCTCATCGTACCGCTGGCGTGGTACCCTCGGCTGCAGCACGCCTCACCTGAGGAGCGCCAGACCGTCGAGGTCTTTGCCGATGGCGAGGAGATGCATTGGCCAGATTTGGACGATTGTCGAGGTGGTCCACCTCATTCGGGGCCGGAAAAGCTGCTGAGAGTGAGTCCAGCCTGGAACGCTGGCTCACAAAGCGGCGATCCACCGCTTTTGGAATGCGGCGCCGGCAGGGCTGATAGCGTAATCTTCCCGCCCGGCTAATACGCAAGTCCAAACGACCAGCCTCTAGCATCGAGCGGAACCGGAGGAGAAGAACACCGTCCGATGGTGATCAATGGTCGTTCGCCGTGTGCCTGGAACGACGCATTGATGACACTGCCTTGTTGACACAGTGAGGGATTTCGATATTGAGATCAACTGACGGCGCGCACAGGACATGCGCACCCGCGTTTTCGAAGGTGATGACACGATAGTGCGAGCAGTCGACTCTATAGTCTTTACCCTGAACTTGCGCGCGCTCGCGCCGCAGGCGAATTGGCAGTGTTCGCCGGCGCGGGCGTTTTGGCCTCCGGCGTATCTTCCCGGATTCAAGGGACTTGCACGCCAGATTGCGGAACCGAAGGTTCCATGGGACGATGCATACGAGGCGGCATTGGACCGCTATCTTGGCCGGGCGACACGCGAGGGCGTGAAATGTCCACGACGTGCTCGCGCCTTCTCAACACGGGCGGTCACACACGCTTACTCCATGAGGATCTGCTCGGGATCTTCGGCTCGCCCGGAGCGCGTGAGGCTCATCACGACGAACTTTGATCGCCACTTCTCGGCCGCAGCCGAACGCGTGTTCCCGGATGCGGTCCTGCCACTACGCCGGGCCAGCGCTTCCTCCCGGACAGAGCTTCTCTGGAATTGCACAACTTCACGGCGCGTTGGACCGCCCCAAGGACTCGCTGGCGCTCACCGACGCCGACTTCGCGGGCGCCTACATGGCGGAGGGGTTGGCCGCTCGGTTCTCGTACGGGTGTTCGCGGAGCGCACAGTGCTCTTTGTAGGCAGCAGTCTCGGCGATCCACCCGCGCAGTACCTGCTGCATGCGCTGCCACCTACGGGCCGATGGTACGCGCCTCTGGCATGAGAGTGAGAACACTCAGCAAGCCGAGCACCCCATCATCGCAAGCCATTTCGTACAGCCGCCTCTGGAGACCGGTTTGGGGACCTGAATGATGGGATCCAGCGCTGCTGGCACTGGTACGTCGGTGCCTCGCCATCGGAGCACGATCAGGAACTGCGTCGGCTGGATCTCTCTCGGCCCACCTCCGTCTCACCTATCGACAGAGAGTATAGCGCGCTCGCCTCTCGGCGGAAATCGGACGTCTGGCCTTCTGGACCGTGGCAACCGATCCGCAGTGGTTCGATTGGGCGGCAACCGAGGGGCTGCTGGACGAGCTTACTAATGCACGTGGAATTGATCCCACAACCGCGCTTTGGGGCGCCAGTGCCCAGCCAATCCTTCTGCAGCGGCGACACTCCACCGCTGTTGCGCTTTCTGAGAGGGCGGCCCTCTCATACTCCAGCCCTTGTTCGCCGCAGAACTGATACGGCACCTCTGGGTCTCCAAACCCTTACCTCCACCGTTCGTTTTGCGGCAGCTCGTCGCCTTGATCGCGAGCCAGCCGGAGTCCTACCTGGGCGGACCCCACGAACCGCAATGGCTGCTCAGCCGGCTAATGCGCGAGCAGTGCTTCGAGGATGCACTGTTGTTCCCTCAAGGGTCACCACACGCGTGCACCTGCTGCCTTCTGACCGGTTGTACCTCGCTTTTGACAAAGAGGACGAGGGCGAGGGGATGAACTGGCGTCTCTGTCCGTCCGCATCTCCACATCCATCCCTTCCGCGGAACTTGCATTTCCCGGAGGAGCATGGTCCGGCCTTGGCAGCTGCAAACCCTGATCGAGTTCTCCTGCTCGGCGAGCAGCGTATGCTGGAGGCGTACGAACTCATTGATGCCGCACGAGGTGCGAGTGGCGACATGGACGTTGAGCGGCTGCACTGCCATTGCTCCGACCAACCAGGATAGACTTGCTCATGCAGAGGACGTACTGATCGCGTTGATCCGCGTCGTCCTCGATCACTGGACAACCGGTGCGCACCCGATCGGCTCGTATCGTTCGCAGGGCGCCATGGAGCAAAGCCAGTACGTCTTCTTGCGTCGCCTTGCGCTATATGCCTACGCGAACTGCAGCGGGATGTTCCTCGGACGAGATCCTGAGCGCGCGGGCAAGGGCGGCGGCAAGAGATTCAGGGTGCGCCCCGAGTTCACTTGGTACCTAGGAACCATTACGGACGAGCGGCGGAGAGCGCGAGGAAACACTTCGTTGCTGCGCTGCGGGACGATAGTTGGTGGGGCGAAGGCGTCGACGGGCATTCGGCTCACGCGCGTTACAGCCTTTCCCAGAAGCTGCTGCGGGATGCTCCAGAGAGTGTCGCAACTCAAGAGTTTGCAACCGCGGAGGCGACGGCCTACCCGGAGTGGCGGGAGGGTGACCCGGACGGCTTCCTCTCGCGCATGGAGGTTGGCTGGGCGGGAGAGGAACCTTCCCCCATCGAGTCTGATCAAATGCTCGAGTGGGCCCCCGCCGAGGCGCTCAGCACCCTCAGTGGTATGCTGCGAGAGGAAGGCGGGAGGAAACGAGGACACGCGCTTCTAGGAGCAGTGCAGCAGGCTGTGCGCTCCCGCCCCGAGTGGGGAACCGGACTGCTCACACTCGCGTTGAACGGAGATGCGGCGTGTCAGCGGATCGCTGAGGCCATACTCTGGGTTCTTCGGGAAGCGTACGTTGCCATATTAGATCAGACTGAACTCTTGCGCGTGATCGCCACTGCTGAGTGGGCGCAGGGCCTCACGCATCCAGTGGCGTTGCTGCTGAACAAGTGGGCGCAGGGACTCGGAAAGACCGCCGATCCAGAACTTCTCAACAGCCTCGATGCCGCGGCCGACGTCATGTACGACCGTTCAAAGTCTGAGCGTCCGGGCATTGAGGGCCACGGGTGGACCGAGAGTGCACTCAATCACCCGGCCGGTCACGCTGCCAACGTTTGGTGGCAGGTTGCGAATGCTCGCGACTGGGTAGATGGCCAGTTTGTACTCTCGCTTGATGGCAAAGAGAGGGAGCGGTGGGCACGGGTCATACACGACGATACCGCTGCGGGTGCGTTCGCGCGTCCAATCCTCGGAATGGCCACGGACCGTTTGAGCGCGGGCGACTTCCCCTGGGCTTCCGATGTCATTTTCCCTGCCTTTGATTCGACGGAGGGAGCCGATCGAGCCGCGCTTCTCTGGGACGGCCGTTTGACGCAACTCGGGTTGTCGTGGGCGACGGTGGAGGGCCTAAGGTCCTACCTGGACGACTTCTTCTCCGTGGTAGCGCCTCTGATCCCGAAGCGCTCACGCGAACTTGGCGATTGGGTAGCCATGCTCGTCGCCGATGCCGAAAAGTCCGGCGTGACACTCACTCAGTTGCAACGGTTTGTTCAGCACGTTTCGGACGATGCGCGCCGTGCCTTTGCGGATGCCCTCCCACGACACCTCGGACGCCTTGGGCCCGATGCTCGCCGAGCGCGCTGGCGCGAGATGCTCTCTCCCTATTGGCGTGACAGGCGCACCAACATGCCATTGCCGCTCGCACCCGAAGAGGTGAGGGAGATGATCTCATGGATTCCAGCTCTTCCTGAGGTAGCGGGCGAGGCGCTCGTGGAGCTGACGGCCTCCCCCGGCGACCATCTCGACCATGCAGACGGGTTGATCTGGCAGTGGAAGGAGGATGACACCTGGGTCCGTGCTCACCCGACCGAAGCAGCCGGTATTGTAGAGTTCCTGGGCGTGCGGCGCTCAATCGATCCGTGGCTCGCCGACGACGCAGTCAACGTGCTGGAACGTGCGCTTGAGGCTGGAGCGCCCCGCGGCAGTGTGCTCAGAGCGGCAGAGAGTCTGGTGACAGTATCACCTCGAACCGCGGTTGCCTTCGTAGAACGGCTCCGTTCGGGTGAATAGGAGCAAAGTCCGAGCGCAGTAATATTCGAAATCCGAATGCGACACTTTACCAAAACGTCCCATCCGCAGAGCTGCATCTGGCAAGCCCCATCTGCAGCGACCGACTTGATCGGTCGCTCCGCAATGAATCACCATACCTCACCGCGCTTCATCGGCTACGTCGGGGAGAAGAGCGGTGGACCACTCCTCCGCTTCCATCTCGCGCGCCTCGTCCACGGCCATGCTGGCATAGGCCTCGGACAGACTCTCGGGGACCACGTGCGGACGCACCAGGTCTTCGATAAACTGGCTGACCGGCGGGGACCCACCGTGCGGTACAGGCCCTCGTACACGGCCTCGTCGACGGTAATGGTAAGCTTCTTTTGCATGTGCTCCTCCGAGATTATACGTGTAATCTACGTGTAGATGGGTGCGACGGGGAGTAATGGGGAGTACACGGGTTTGTTGAAGCACTCCCAACCGAACCGACGCGTTGGGTCAGTTGCTCCACGATGGGTGTTGACGGGACCATCCGCACGCGATTCCGGTACTGAACGAGCTATCACTTCGACAACACGATGAGCAGGAGCATACCGCGATGACGACACTTTCAATCGTGGTCAGAGACGAGCTGGTCAGGACGATCGAGGATCTCGCCGCACAACTCGGGCAGTC
>JAUJOM010000075.1 GCA_030447645.1 Longimicrobiaceae bacterium
ACGATACCCCGCCCCACGAGATCTATGCAAGGACTACCCAACCCAGATCGCCCCTCGTGTCGCTGATGCGCTCCTCTCCCTGATCGGCGAGCAGTGTCTCTGAGAGTGGGAGGTACGCTCCCCCGCACGTGGAATGTACGAGTTGGCGCTGGAACCGGGCGCACTGCCTCGCTACACCAAGACTTCTCGGGGGATCGGCTCTCTGGATCCGGTCCGGACTCGCGTGCTCCTCTGGCATTTGAGTCAACTGGGGATGACTGTCGCGGAAGGGAGAGCGCTGATCGCCCAGCACGGGATGGATGTGGAGCAGGTCCTTCGCCGCGTCCACTACGAGCGAACGGTCAAGGGCGGTGTGGACGCCCACGGGCGCGAGATCACACACTGGGCGCTATGGACGACCAAGGCGCTCAAGAAGCAGTGGACGTTCGATGAACCCGAGTACCTCTCCTGGCTCGATCGGCAGAGCGCCCGCTTTGCACTTGCGCCGGCCCGCGAAGCAGCTCGGATCGCTCCCGCGGGTGAACCCGCAGCTGCTATGGGAGACCCCGAATCGCTGCCTTCCCTCGAGTTGCCGTCCGACGACGTTTGGGGCTGGACCTTACGCGAGCTTAGCGAGGAGATCGGGGAAATTCAGCTCCGCACCTGGTTCGCGGCCACCTGGATCGATGAGGTCGTGGAGAATGCAGTGACGGTCGGAACCAGCAATGCGTTCGCGGCCGACTGGATTCGGAGCCGGTGGGGCGAGCGTCTTGAGGAGGTTCTTTCTCGGCGCCTCGAGCGTCCGGTACGTCTCCACGTTGTGTCTCACAGTGGAGCCGTGCCGTTGCCGTAACGAGTATTCGTGTTTATCTGGACCTAACCAACTATACTAGGCGTGGTGCTCGGGACAAAAATCCGGTGCCACGCCTAGCTTTTTCGCGTGGCCTGCTGATCCATCTCTATGCGCACTCCGGGGGTACCCCTATGGTACTTAGCCGGGGTGCCCCTACGCCTGTTGGCAGAGCTGTCAGCGAACTTCCGTTCCAGAGGCGCCCCTATGTTAAATACCATAGTGCTGTCAACGTGAAGCCACGGAGGCTGACTCCGCTAAGTGTCGGTATATCAGGACATAGGGACCTGCGAGCGGTACGTGACATCCCTGCGTGGTATCACACCGGTCTCACACCGATCCATTGCTGCTTGCACTGGCGAAATGCGGGTGCTATCCTGTAGTTGAGCGGAAGCCTCATTGTGAGGTGTGTCCGACACCGAGCTGCAGACGAACATAGGGGCACCCCCGGAACCGGACGCCGAACGACGGCCCCGCATTCGATGAAGGAGCACCACCGGAAGTGGCCCAGAGCCACCGCCGGAACTGTGGATAACTCGTGATTCAATCGTCTCCCTACCCTGCTCCGCCTCCAGGTGGAACGAGCATACTGCCATTACATGGCAGCCGCGCATATGCACCAAGCTCGGTGCTCGTACGGGCGCGGCTGGGAGAGGATGTGACTGTACCGAGAACCCGCGCTGCCGTCGCCTTTTTTGCCGAAATCTGTGACTCCGCGCGCGCGTCTCGCGGCGCCGAGTCTCGCTGGTGGACCTCGCCGATCGAGGTATGCGTGGAGCCGGCCGCCGATGCCGCACTGCTCTCCCTGATCGATGCCGAGACTGCCCTGGCCGACCTGGAAGCGGCTGGTCTGCTCATACCGGCGGAGCGCGGGCACCGCATCGAGCCCGATGCGCTTTGCGAGTGCCCTGCCCTTTCGCACCTTGATCTTGGTGCGGCAAGGGAGCGTCTTCGTGGGCAGGGGCAGCTGGTGGCGCCGGCTACGGCGTTGCTGCGGGAGCTTGCGCGACTTGCGGATGAGCGGGGGACGGCCAACACCACCATTCCGCGCCTGCTGGATGCCGTATTCTACGGACGCACACGGCTTACGCAGGCGCTCTCTATCCTGGAGCGAGTGGGCCTGGTGGAGCGACGTGACCTGGCGAACCGGATGGTACGGCTTCAACTCCTTGGCGGAGCCGCTCCCGTGACTCCGCTTGGCCCGTCGCCAGCAAACAAGGGGTTGTCATCCAGTTCGGGGGGCCGGATGCGACTTCCCGTGAACGCACATCTCGAAATTGCCGGCGAGCCGGTGCACCTGGCTCCCGGTATTGTTCCTGAACTCGAGCTCGGCCCGGACGGGCGCTACTATCTTTGGTTGGGACCTGTGCGGATTGGCCCTTATGATGGTTAGTGGTCTCTGACCATGCAAAGTGCCCTGATAGCTAGCGCTGAACTAGCTTGGCTATCAGGGCACTTTGCGTCTGCGGCACCCCCCTTTGCGATCACCGGTCCCGCCGCAGCTTCCGTCCGTTACGTCACGGCACGGCCAGACGGCGGCGGCCGGCCACCTCCCACTTATCGGTCACGCTCCCATCCTGTACTGTCCAAAGCTCCTCGTGCAGGTTCACCGAGACGCAGACGTGGTTCGGGACCACCCGCACCTGGGCGCCCAGGCGTGGCCGCCACTCCGTACAGGACAGATCCAGCAGCCCGTGCTCCTCGGACATCGCCTTGACGGTCACCTCAGGCCGGTCCAGGAGCACCCCATAGCCGCCTCCATCCCCGCGCAGCTCTTCCTTGGCCAGCGCCTTCGCCCCTGCATCGATCACCGCCTGCCCTGGCACGGCGGTGCTCACCACGGTGGCGAGCACCGTATACGCATACTCCTCCGGCCCGCACGCCCCGATGGCCGCCGTGGTGCGGTCATTGAAGATATTGGTCCCCGGGCGAACTTCCGTGATTCCTTCGATCTCGTGCGAGCGCCACAGAGTGGGGGTGGAGCCGCCGCTGACGATCTCCGCCGGGAGGCCAGCCACCTTCAGCGCCAGCAGGAAGTGCCTGAGGTCCTGCGATAGCGCAGCGAGCTGCGGCCCTTGAGCCTCCACCCGCCCCCGAATGTGCCCCGGGTAGAACATCACCCCACGGTACTCCACTCCCTCGAGCTCCGCCGCATGGCGTGCGAGCGTCACCGCGTCCGCCGGTGTCTGGACCCCTACCCGGTGCATTCCCAGGTCCAGCTCGATCAGCACCCCCACCCGGCGGCCGTGCGCACGGCTGGCTTCCGCCAGTCCCCACAGCGCTTCCGCGGAATCCAGCCCTACGGTAAGGCGCACCTGCTCCGGCAGCTCCATCAGTCGGCGCAGCTTCCTCGTGCCGAACGGCGGATACGCGAGCAGCATATCTTTCACGGTGGCCGCCATCACCTCTACTTCCGCCGGTGTAGCCACGGTGACCCCCACCGCCCCGGCCTGCACCTGCAGGGCCGCCAACTCCGGTGTCTTGTGGGTCTTCACGTGGGGTCTCCACGCGAGGCCGTGCTCCCGGCAGTACGCGGCGGTGCGCCGCAGGTTAGCGCGCACGCGGTTCAGGTCCACCAGTGCGGCGGGTGTTTCGATCTCGGTGCTGCTCAGCGCGTTGTGAACCACGGAGCTCAA
>JAUJOM010000027.1:0-54729 GCA_030447645.1 Longimicrobiaceae bacterium
CCTGGAATCGTCCGAACCGCAGCTCCGCGCCGACGCCGAGTCGCAGGCGCTCGACCTTTCGGGGATCCATTTCCTGGACCTGAGCCCGACCCGCGAGTTTTTTGCCGAAAACCAGAGCTACGACATTTTTTCGCCGGGTGACGTGGAGCGGGACCCCACCACGCAGCAGATCGTTCGCACCATCGAGGAGCTGAAGCCGCAGCGCGTGTTCGTGGACGCCGTCACCACGCTCCGCTACCTGGCTCCCGATGCCTTCCAGTTCCGCAAGCAGGCGCTCTCGTTCGTGCGCTACCTGGTGGAGCACGGCGCCACGGTGCTGCTCAGCTCCGAGCCTACGGCGAGCGTTCCGGACGACGACCTGCGCTTCATGAGCGACGGGATCATCGACCTGGAGATCTCGGCGATGCACGGCGTGCTCCGGCGCAGCTTGAGCATCGGCAAGTTTCGCGGCTCCGACTTCCACGGCGGACCCCATTCCATGCGGCTCACCGACCAGGGCATGGAGGTGTACCCGCGCCTGGTTCCCGGCGACCACACGCAGGAGTTCTCGCCCGAGATGCTTCCGTCCGGCATTCCCGAGCTGGACGAGATGCTGGGCGGCGGGATCGAGCGTGGCACGATTACCATCCTGAGCGGGCCCAGCGGCGCCGGGAAGACCACGCTCGGCATCCAGTTCATGAAGGAGGCGGCCGCGGGCGGGGAGCGCTCGGTTGTCTACGCATTCGAGGAGCATCTGACCACGCTGCTTCACCGTTGCAACGGCATTGGCGTTCCCCTGGACGGGATGCTGGCGTCGGGGATGCTCTCCGTCACGGAGGTGGAGCCGCTCCGCTTCTCGCCCGGCGAGTTCGCGATGCTGGTACGGCGCGATGTCGAGGAACGCGGCGTGCGCATGGTAATGATCGACGGGATCGCAGGGTACCGACTAACGATGGCGGGCGACAATCTGGTGGCGCACCTCCACGCGCTGGGACGGTACCTGAAGAATATGGGCGCCACCCTGATCCTCATCAACGAGACGGAGGCCATCACGGGCGACTTCCGTGCGACCGAGGTGGGAGTCAGCTACCTGTGCGACAACCTGGTCTTCCTGCGCTACGTCGAAATGGGAGGTGAGCTGCGCAAGGCGGTGGGCGTGCTGAAAAAACGCGTCGGCGACTTCGCGCGCACGCTGCGCGAAATCGCCATCACCTGCGACGGTGTACAGGTCGGCGAGCCGCTGCTGGGGCTTCGCGGGATCCTCACCGGCACCCCGGAGTGGACGGACCGCCGGGACCCGGCCGGATGAGCACCGAGATACAGGCGGCGCCGGAGCCGCAGGTAGCTGCGCCCGCCCCCAGCACAGGAAGCCGCCGGCCCAGCCGCATCCTGCTCCTCCTCGAACAGCGGCAGAACCGATCGCTGCTGGAAGCCGAGCTGGCCGGGAGGCACCAGGTCATCGCGGAAGCAGACGAGCGCGCTCTGGACGGCGAGTTCGACCTGTGCATCATCGATGGCACCTCGCTGGACCGCCTTCGGGAGCGCGTTCAAGGGCGCAAGGAGCAGGAAAAGCCAACTTTCCTTCCGGTTCTGCTCGTCACCACCCGGCCGGGCGCCCGAATGATCACCCGGCACCTGTGGCGGAGCGTGGACGAGCTGATCATCGCCCCCATTGAGCGGGCCGAGCTGGTCGCCCGGGTGGAGGTCCTGCTCCGTGCCCGCGCGCTGTCGCTTGAGCTCCGGGATAAAGCCGCAGAGCTGGAGGCAACCGCCTTGCTCCTCGTCGAGCGCACCGCCGCCGCGGAGGAGGCGAACCGGGCCAAGACCCAGTTCCTGGCCACCATGAGCCACGAGTTGCGCACACCGCTGAACGCCATCGGCGGCTACGTGGAGCTGCTGGAGATGGAAGTCCGTGGGTCAATCACAGACCTCCAACGGAGTGATCTGGCGCGGATCCGGGCAAACCAGCGGCACCTGCTGGGGCTGATCAACGAGGTGCTCAACTACGCCAAGCTCGGGACTGGCACGGTGGAGTTCGACGTGAGCGACGTCCCGCTGGGCGAGGCGCTGACCGCGGCCGAGGCGCTGGTCGCACCGCAGGCCGCGTCCAAAGGGCTCACGCTTCGGGTTGCCGGCTGCCCGCCGGAAATCGCCGCCCGCGCCGATGCCGACAAGCTGCGGCAGATCCTGGCAAACCTGCTTTCCAACGCAGTCAAGTTCACCGAAGCCGGCGGACAGGTCGAAATCACCTGCGCCTTGGAGAAGGAGCGCGTGCTCGTCCGGGTGCGGGATACGGGAATGGGTATTCCGGCGGACAAGCTGGACATGATCTTCGACCCGTTCGTGCAGGTTCACTCGGACCTGACGCGCACCGCCGAGGGCACCGGGCTGGGCCTGGCGATCAGCCGCGACCTGGCGCTTGGGATGGGAGGCGATCTCACCGCCGCGAGCATGCCGGGTGTGGGGAGTGTGTTCACGCTCGCGCTACCACTCGCCAGCGCGTAGCCTTCGTGCAGGTCAAGCGCCCAACAGTGTACTGAACACTGGCAATCGAACAATGAACGAAGAGCCAACCCCCACCTCGCTCTCGAGGTGCAGCTCACCGCCCATCTGCTGCACCAGAGCGTGCGAGATCGCCAAACCGAGGCCGACGCCCGGCATCTGTGCCGTGCCTTCGCTTCGGTAGTACGGCTCAAAGATCGCCGCCTTCTCGGCATCTGCGATCCCCGGCCCCGTATCGGCAACCCGGAACTCGCCCCAAGGCACTCCGGCGACAATGTGCTCTGACGCGGTGACAGAGATAGAGCCGTCCTCAGGCGTAAACTTCACAGCATTGCCAATCAGGTTCACCAGGACCTGCCGCACGCGATGCTCGTCCGCCGTTACGACGACATCAGTCAGCTTGCCGAGCTGAAGCGTTTGACGCTTGGCGTTGGCAGCTGGAATCAGCATGTGGACCGCTTCGCGCGCCACATCCGCGAGGTGGACTGGCTCCGCGCTCGTCCGCACGACCCCTGCATTGAGGCGGGCCATGTCCATCACATTGTCGAGTAGCGAAAGCAGGTGCTGGCCACTCATGCGCACCCGGCCCAGTGTTTCGCGCTGCCGGTCGTTGATGGGCCCATAGATCTCGTCCTGCATAAGCGAGCAATAGCCGTCAATCGCCCCAAGCGGAGTGCGGATGTCATGCGCCAGGGTGGCGAGGGCGCGATCCTTGGCGGTGGTGGCGCCTTCGCTGGCACGCAGGCGGTCCTCCATCTCGAGGCGGACCTCGCCTCCCAGCCGCGCATTCTCGAGCGCGACGGCCGCCTGATCGGCGAGCGCGGAAAGCAGGGATTCGTCGGCGGCGGTGCAGGCTCGCCGCCTGGCCACGGCGAGCAGGCCGGTGACTGCGCCACCCACCACCAGCGGCACGGCGATGAAGCAGTCGCCGGGGACGGCGAGTAGACCCTGTAGGCGCCCGATCACGTCGTCGGTCAGTGGGGCGCGGAAGCGTGTAACGCGTTCCTCGGTGACGCCATGCGCGGAACGCACATGGAGCAGGCCCTCAGCGTCCGGAAGCATGAGTACCGCGGCCTCAGCATCGAGCAGCTCGGCCCCTCGCTCCACCGTCAGCCGCGTGACCTGCTCCAGTGAGGTGGTGTACGTGAGCGCACGGCTGATTTCGGTAAGCCTGCGAAGCTGCGCGAACTCTGGCGCGACCGTGCCGAAGGTCGTACCAGGGCTCATTCCAGGATACTCAGGCCAGCCGCGCTAATTTCTACTTCGCGGACCTTTGTATCGTGGGCGCTGCCGCGAGTCTTGAGCACGCGCAGCGTGCGACGCGTTCGCTCTTCGCCTTCTACAGTAAGCAGCAACACGTTGTCCGACAGATAGCTCATTGCGTCTTGCATGCCGTTCCCGGAAATCGTGTTGCCCTTGGTCTCCACGTTCAGCACACTGGTAATGGTGCTGACCGCGAAGTGCTGCACCAGAGCGTACAGATAGTCATGAAGACGCTGCGGGTCCGTCGCGGCGCTGGCGAGGTCTCCGAGCGCATCGATGACGAGCCGGCGGACACCCCGCTGCTGGATCCGGCGGAACATGTCGACGATGATGCTGTCGATCTGCAGCTCGACCGGCGATGCGTACACCAGATCCAGACCCTGCGCCTGCGCCTCTTCGAGGTCGAAGCCGAGCCCGCGAATGGTGCGCATGAGCTGCGTCGGGTTTTCCTGGAAGTTCATGTACAGGGTGGGCTCGCCGCAGCGCGCGCCCTCGAGCGCGAACTGCAAACCAATGGTGGTTTTGCCGGCGCCGGAGGGTCCCCCGAGCAGCGTGGTGGTACCCCGCCAGAGGCCACCACCGAGCATCTCATCCAGGCCGCCGACGCCCATTGAAATGCGCTCGGACGCCGGCTCGTACCCTTCCGGAATCCGGGGGCTGACCAGCCTCGGGTAGATGTCGAGTCCGGAGTCGGTGATGCGAAATGCGTGCGCCCCTTCCAGATAACGGCTCCCGCGCAGCTTGTAGACGCGGAAGTATCGCTCGTCGCGGTTCCCCAGTCGGCGCCGCGACAGCTCCAAGATCCCATCGGCTACGGCGAATTCCGGATAAAGCAGGATGTCATCTTCCGTGTACTCACCCAGCAAGAACGCCGTCGTCCCGTACGCGGTGAGCAGCGCCGTCATCTCGTAGACCATACGGCGGCGCTCGGCGACGGATGGCGCGAGGTCGTGTACGGCTTTGAACGAATCGATGACGATGATCTTGGGTGACAGCGTCTGGATGGCGTCCTTGAGGAGGGGAATGAGCGCGGGGGCTCCCTCCTTCGCCAACTGCGGGCCCACGTCCTCGTAAATCACCTGCGTCCCGAGCTTCATTTCATCAAAGAAGCGGAACCCTTGCAGGTAGCGAACTACCTTTGGAAGAGGCTCGGACAGGGTGGTAAAGTAGAGGATCGGCCGGCCCTCGCCGGCGTTGTGGAAGATGAGCTGCTCGGCGAAGATGGTTTTCCCGGAGCCGGGATGGCCCATGATGATGTTGATGGAATCGGCCGGGAATCCACCACCCAATATGTAATCCGCTTCGGCGTTGCCCGAACTCATTCGTTCGTTCCGTTCAGCGTCGCCTGTGCTCGAATCGATGTCAACGTCCGGGAATGCTGCTATGCCCATTGCTCCTCCATTGCTCCAGTTGGCTGCGCCGCGATCAGTTCCTGAATCGCAGTCACGAAAATCGATTCCACGAAAGGTTTGCGCAGAAACGCATTGGCTCCCGCCTCACTGGCTCGCCCTGCCGCCGCGAGGATGCTGAATACAACAACGGGGATGTCACGGGTGAGCGGGTCGTCCCTGAGGCGCCGGCAAAGCGCCAGGCCGTCGATTTTGGGGAGCAGGATCTCGGTCACGATCAGCGTTGGGCGAATCAGCTGAGCGCGCTCGAGTGCGGCCTGTCCATCGTCCACGAACTCGACAGCAAATCCCGCTTCTCCCAGAAAGTATTGTTGAAGCTCCCGGACGTTCTGATCGCGTTCAGCGATCAACAACGTGCGTGTGTCAGGATGCTGACTTGGCATCCCACCTCCTCGAACGGAGCATTAACAAGACTTGATCCATATCACGACAGCCGACGCAACATGCGAGCCTTGCTCAGCCGCCATCAGGCATCCGTCGCCCGCCCGGCGAACCCAGACCGGAGCCGCGGCGGGGCAGACCTCTGCGCCCTTGCACCCGCCGCTCGGTCTGGGAAACGTCCCCCAGCTCGTCCCCATCCGACTCTTCCGCCTCGGGTGGGACGAGCGGGAGCTGGACGGTGAAGACACTGCCGCTGCCCGGCTCGCTTTCCAGCGTCACCTCCCCACCCAGCATGCCGGCGAGCTGGCGCGTGACTGCCAGTCCCAGCCCGGTTCCCCCCACCTGACTGTTCGACTGGTCCACCTGCCGGAAGGCGGAAAAGACGTGCTCGGCGTGCTCGGGCGCAATCCCGATTCCCGTGTCACCCACCCGCAGGCACACCGCCCCCTCATCGATCTCCAGGTCGAGCCGAACTTCGCCCGCTTCGGTGAACTTGACCGCATTCGCCGCCAGGTTGAGGATGATCTGGCGGAGCTTTCCGGGGTCGGTGCGGATGGGGATCGGTTCCTCGGGAATGCGCAAGGGAAATCCCAGCCCCTTGGCGGCCGCGAGCGGCTCCACGATCGCCGCGGCGTCCCTGACGACATCGGCCAGGTCCACTTCCCGAAGGCGCAGCTCGGTGCGGCCGGCGTTCCGTCTCGCGAAGGTGAGGATTTCGTCGATCAGGGTGAGAAGATGGTCGCTGGCGGCACGAATTCGCTCCACCTGGTGGCGCTGCCGCTCGTTGAGCGGTCCCGCGGCCTCACTCGCCAGCAGGTCAGCGAACCCCTGTACAGCGGTAAGCGGCGTGCGGAACTCGTGGGAGAGCGTACCCAGAAAGGTGGTCTTGGCGCGGCTCGCCTGCTCTTCCTCGTAGCGAGCGAGGTTGGCCTCGCCCAGCAGCTCTTCCGCGCGCCGGGCGGTGAGCGTAGCCGCGATGCGCGCTTCCTCGGCGGCCCGGAGTGCCTCCTGCGAGGCGGCATACAGCCGCGCGTTGTCGACGGCCATCGCGCACCGGCGCCCGAGGTCTTCGGCAAGGCAGCAGTCCGCATCATCGTACTCGCGGCGACTGTTGGACACAAAGGTGATCGCGCCCATCGTACGCCCCCGCGCCGACATCGGGACCATCAGGAACGCGCGTGCACCCAGCTCCTGCAGGAGCGAGCGGTGCTCTTCCTCCGCGATGTCTTCCAGCACTTCGTCGTAGGCGAGCACGAACTCCGCCTCGCGGGTACGGATTACCCGGGGGGCACCCAGCGGATCTTCACGTCCTGGAGGATGAGCCTCGTAGAATTTGCGGGCGACACGCTGCTTCCCGGCATCCGGGTGGATGACCGCGACCCGGCGGATCGTGTCGTCCGCCTCGACGATGTCCACCATGCACCAGGTACCGAAGTGCGGGAGCGCAAGCCCCGCCGAGGTCGTGAGGGTAGTCTCAAAGTCGAGCGAGTTCGCCAGTGAGCGGCTGGTCTCCGCTAGAAACGCGAGGCCAATCCGCCCGTCCGATGAAAAGGTACCGCTCTGGGCGGGCGTGTTCATGAGGTTCTCCGCGGGTGGGGAACTCCGCTGCAGCCAAGGCAGCGGAGCTAGCCGCAGCAAATCCTTGGCCGTGCAGGGAAACGGGCGGGTCACGGTGCCCGGCTCACCTGGATGTACGCATGATCGAGCTGCCCACTCTGCGCAGGGAACAGATAGATGCCGTGCAGCGGTGGGTATTTGCGATTCTCCCAGCGGATCACAGCAGGATTGCCAAATGAAGGTTCGCCCGCGTTGGTGATGCCGAGGCGGGCAGCGCCTCAGGACTGAATGGAAGGTGGTTCAGGTTTCTCACGGAGATCCATTCCGCTTTGCCGTCCACGTAGATCACCTCTGTCTGGCCCTCCTGGTAGTACAGAACCGGGTACGTCCTGCCCTCATACATCGCGGTAGAACGCTCTTTCGGCCCTCCGAGGATCTGAGCCACTTCAGCTTCGGACCTACCGGCGATCTCCGGCACGTTCACCACGACTGCAGGCTGGAATGGAGGTACTGCGGCTGGCTCGATTCGCGGAGCATCATCCGGTTGGCAGGCCCCGAGCAGTGCGAGTGCGATCAGGAGGTGCTTCATCCTCGGCTTTTTCGCGTATTCACCTGGGGGATTCCAATTCTGCCAGCAGCTCGTATGGGTTGAGATCCCTCCGTCGCCACCAGCGGTTCGGGTCGGTTACGGTGTGCACGGCAAAGTGCAGGTGGTAGTCACCGGGCTTGTCGCGTTGGTACAGCGCTCTCCCCGCCACGGCATTGGAATCCCGCTTCACCAGGACACCTGCAGCGGCAGCGAGTACCGGAGTGCCCCAGGGCGCTTTGATGTCTACACCCTTGCGCTGCCGCCCCCGGAACGCGCGGCGCCGTAGCTGTTGCGGAGTTCGTCGGCTCGCACGCCCGCCACCGGAATGATGAGCTTCGGGGCTGACGCAGCGGAAGGCGAGGGAACGCGTGACCTGGAAGCCAACCACGACCACCTGATCGGTCGCCAGCAGGTATATGGATCCTCTGGGCTGTACAACAACTTACCTTCTCTCAGCTTTGTACCCTCCGGACGACCACACACCCGCCCGGGCCGTAGCAAGCGCTTGTTGCATGCCGCCGAGCGCGGCTTCCTGGCTCATGAACGCGGGAACATCATAGTTCAGCACGAACCCCCAGCGTCCATCGGGGTGACGCGACACATGGCCAACCAGACCATCCACTCCCTGCCATCGGGCGTCTTGATCGTGCGCATTGCCATGCAACCACCTCCCACACAGAAGCGAATTCGGCCCGCAAGGCACGTTCCGCGGGGCCAGGATGTCGAGCCTGGAGAGCGCGGCCCGCCCAGAGCTCTTGACAAGACATCCCACCCTTTTACAAGTTTGTACCTCGATCGCGAACACCTCCGCACCAGCCATCCCGGTGCGTTGTTCCCCGCGATCACTGCTGGTCCATCGGCCCGACAACTTCTTGATCGGGCACCTCCGTTAAAGGGCAAACCTGTCGAAAGACGGGGACGCAAAGCCACGAGGCTTCTGCAGGAATGTTTTTCTGCCATGCCAGTCGGGCTACCAAAGAGGAACTATAACCGTGAATCCCACCCTGCTTCTTGCTGTAGGCCTGGCTGCCGGCTTCAACGGTACCCGCCCCCTCGAGTTCCATCACCTGGAAACGGTCGCAAAGCGCCTCGACGTCATCGGGTACGCTGCCGCCCTTCCCTCCCCGCTTCCCTTTAGGGACCGGCTGGTTGCCGCGGGCCTACTCCCCGCTCGGTCCACGCCAGCAGCGGGGTCACGGACTGGAATGGTGACGGCGGCACTGGAAGTGTTGACCGGGAGGGTGGAGCAACTGAGTGATCCGAGCGCCCTGCGCCTCGCCTTCGCCGCGTACTACAACTTCAAGGAAGCCCACCGGGAAAAGGTTCGCAATCCGTACCTGTACTTCGTGGACTTCGGGCTCGACAGCCACACACCGCGGGGCTACGTCTTCGACATGGAAACGCTGTCGCTCGTGGACGGTCCCTTCACCGTAGCGCACGGACGGGGATCGGTCAGCCCGGGCGACGATGTACCGACCTGGTTTTCCAACCGCAACGGAAGCAACGCGACATCGCTCGGCCTGTACCTGACGCAGGAAACCTACGATTTCCGCGGCACCTCGGACGGTGCTCCTTACCACTCGGTGGGACTGCGCCTCACGGGCGTTTCAGGTCGCTTCAACAGCGCCGCGCGCAGCCGCGGCATTGTCGTTCACGGGGCGCCCTATGTGACGCCGGAAAAGGCCGGGAGGAGCGAAGGCTGCCCGGCGATGGAGCCGGATCGGGCGGAATGGCTGATCCCCCGCATCAGCAATGGCGGTCTGGTCTTCCTCTTCTCCCCGCTCGACTCGCAATGGATCCGTGAGGAATCTCGGGTGCTCGACGACAGCTCCCAGGGGACCCTCGCCGGCCTGATCGGCGGATAGGCTTGCCCGGGGCGGTGTGGATCGTCACTACTCAACCGGCATCCCGATGAACCGGCCGTACCGGTATGCTGCGGCTGCAACCTCATGCCCTTGCGTCTGATCAGGTCCTGAGAACGGCGCCACCTCCAGGACAACTTTATCCCGCTTGAGCGTGCGCTTCCAGGTACCCACCACCTGCGCATCCACCACCACCGTCGCGCTCAGCATGCCGCCTCCGGGAGCCGCCTGCTTCGCATGCAGCGGGTCGAGCACCGCACTGCGGTCCCGGTAGCCCACCAGGTACTCATCGAAGCTGGGCAGCAGGAAGGCAGCGGGTGATGTGTCCCCGACCGCCGGTGTATCTGGAGAAGACCAGTAGAGTTGCCCATCGGTCGTCTCCTGGACGAACCGCGAGCTGACCATCTCCAGGCCGGCTCTCGCATCCCCCACTGTCAGGCCTGACCACCAGGCGAAATCCCGCAGTGTTGCTGGCCCATGACCGGTGAAATAGCGCCGGGCCACCTCGGCGAGTGCTTCCTCCCGCGTGAGCGACTTGCCTGGCGGCACCCACTCGTCGAGCAGCGCGAAAGTGTGCTGCTTTCCCTCGCGTGCGGCAAAACAGATCAGCCCCGCCTGTGCGGATCGCCACAGCAGGTGATAGCCCCGCTGGCCCGCCGTGGAGATGCCTGCCTGTTCGAGCAGCGAATACATTTCATCGCGCTTCAGCTGTTTGCCGCCCTGCAGGGCGTTCGCGAACAGCTCCTTGCTGCGTGCCACCACAGCCTCATCCAGCCCAAGCTCCCGGAAGCGCTGCGCACCGCGAGCGATGACGCACGGGGTCAGCAGCGCGAGCATCCAGCGCACGTCTGCTGCTGCAACAAAATGGATGGTGCCGCGCATCGGCCAGGTGCGGACGATGCTTCTGTCGGCGAGTGCCTGTTCGATGCTTGCTTCCGTCGCCTGCCGGGTGCGAAGTCCCACCGCCCAGAGTGCCGACAGATACTCCTGGGCCTGGACGGCGCCGAGCCGGGCAACCACCTCGGACGGATGGTCGAAGCGGGGTTCGGCGATGTGCTGATTCCAGAGGCGACGGCGCGCGATCACGACGGCACCGATTCGCACGCAGCGGCGCGATCCAGGAGCAGCTGGCGATCAACCACGGACAGGCCCACCGCCGGCCTGAACGCCATCGCCAGCGCGAACACGCGGTTTAGCTCCACCACGGGTGACGGCGTGAGATGGACGAGTGTTGTGCCAGGTAGTTGGCACGCAGCGACTGTGGGCACCAGTCCGCCGGCCTGTCAACGGAACGCTTCCGCGCATTGGCCTTTTTCTGTGCCACCTTTGCTCGCGCAGGCGCACCTCCGCTTCCCGCAGCTCTCCCGTGGGATCACTCTGCGCAAAGTCCTCCGTTTCAAAGACCTGGCGAAGCTCGATCTCACCCTGCTGGAAGGGAACGCGCCTCGCCCACTCAACCGCTTCTTCTTTGGACTTCACGTGGATGATCCAGAAGCCGGCGATCAGCTCCTTCGCTTCGGTGAAAGGCCCGTCGGTCAGCAGTGGGCCTCCCACCCGAAAACCTCACGCGAGCGCCCTTCCCACTGGGGTGCAGCCCCTCACCCGCGAGCAGCACGCCGGCCTTCACCAGCTCCTCGTTGTACTGCCCCATCTCGGCAAGCTCCTGCTCACTCGGCATGACGCCCGCTTCGCTATCGTTGTTGGCCTTGACCAGCATCATGAATCGCATCGTCGTGTCTCCTGATGATTATAGGTTCGGAGCCGTTCAGCGCGGGCTCTACCTGTACGTCGAACGAGGGGCAATGGAATCGACACGACCCACCTTCCGGTTCCGGCCTGCAGGTGCGGCTGCATCAGGGCTGCGTCGTGCTTCGCCTCCATCCCGAGAGCCGTACCAGCATGGCATCCACCAGCCGGTCGGCGTCGCGAGCTGAAACGGTGTGGTGGTTCACGATGGTTGAGAAGAGCAGCCGCTCGCCATCCACCGTGGTGACGTAACCGGACAGCGCGCGCACACCGGACAGCGTCCCCGTCTTGGCGTGCACGTTCCGCTCCGCGGGAGTACCTCGCATCCGGCTGGCGAGGGTACCATCCACACCGGCCACAGGGAGCGATGCGTACCACACGTCGAAGTGCGGGCTACCCGCCATGTACCGTAGCAGCCCGAGCAGCAGATCGGGAGCGACCAGATTGTAGCGGGAAAGGCCGGAGCCATCCGCCACGTTCAACTGCCGCGGATTCAGGCCCCAGACGCGAACCAGGCTATCCACCACCGCGCGTCCCGCCGGGTAGCTTCCGGTACCCCCGTGCTCGCGCCCGAGTGTCTTGAGCAGGATCTCTCCGATCTGGTTCTGGCTCGGCTTCATGAAGTGGGGCAGAATCTCTCGCATCGGTGGCGAGCGATGCGCGAACAGAGGCGTTGCCGGGGCGAGCGTTTCACCGGCCGCCACCAACCTGTCGGCATCCACCGCCACACCCGTCACTTCGATGCCGGCCTGGCGCAGCGTTTCGCGTAGCGCGCTGACAAAGAACTGCGTCGGGTCCGGCACCGCGATGACTTCTTCGAGGAAGGACGTGTCCGCCGCGATGGTACCCGTGGCAACCACCGCCGGTGCGGCCAGATCTCGCGTCACGGAGATGGTGCTGCGCGTTCCCGCCGCTGCCGTCTGCACCTGACTCGTCGGCCGGAGATAGCCCACCTCGGGCTCCACTGAGACCGTTGCGGCGGTACCCGCCTGCCTCCCCGGCTGAACGCGCACCCGCACCATGTTGTCGTTGAAGGAGAGGCCGGAGATCGGCGCCGAGTAGGCGGCGTCCAGGTCGTCCCACGCCCACCCGCGCCCGTAGGGCACATCGTCAAACACGTCATCCACCCCGATCACCCGCCCCGCAATGCGACGCACTCCGCGGGCGCGGAGAGAATCCGCCCAGGTGCGGAAGACCGCACGCGCATCGCCGCCATGGAAGCGAGCCGAAATGCTGGGGTCACCGCTTCCCCGCACCACCAGGTCACCCCGCAGGGTCCCGTCCCGGATGGGACCGGTGGCGGCCACCTCGGTGCGGTAGCGATAGTCCGGTCCGAGCGCCTGCAGCGCCGCGGCTGCGGTCACCAGCTTCATGTTGGACGCCGGCACGAACATCTTCTCGGCATTCTGCCGAAAGAGCGTTTCTCCCGTCCGGGGCGACTGGACGACCACACCCCAGTTTGCGTAGGCAAAGGCCGTGTCCCGAAAAATGGAGTCCAGCGTGGTGCGCAGCGCCGCAGCCGGCGCGGGCGCAGGCGCTACCGCCGGAGGTGCCGCCGGCGCGCACGCTCCGAGCAGCAGCGCGAGCACCGGGCCGTGAACGACCCGGCTCGAACCCCAGGGCGTCCGGCCGGACGCATTCCGCCGGGTACTTCCGTCCGCAGGACGGTCTGCCGTTATAGCCGGGTGCTTTAGCTCCCGGCACTCGCGCGCGAGGAAACCCCCGACCCGCATAAATCCACTCATCATCCCTCCTCCTTGGCGAGAGCCAGCAGCTCGGCGGTGTGCAGCGCCCGCCGACCATCGCAAAAGTCACTGATCTGGGTGCGGCAGGAAAACCCCGGCGCCACCACCAGATCCTCCTCAGCCAGCTCGCGTACCGACGGAAAAAGCACCCGCTCGCCGCATGCCTGAGAGACCTCATAGTGCCCCTGCTCATACCCGAAAGAGCCGGCCATCCCGCAGCACCCCGAATCCAGCACGGTCGCATGCAATCCTTCCACCCGGCTCAGCACGTTGGCCGTTGGACCCATCCCGACGATGGCTTTCTGGTGGCAGTGGCCGTGTACCACCACGCGACGCTCCAGCTTTCCGGGACGGTAGTTCGGGAGTCGGTCCAGAAACTCTTCCAGCGTCAGGCTCTGCTCGGCAAGCACCCCGGTGCGGCCGTCCCGCACCAGGTCCGGAAGCTCGTCGCGGAGCGTCAGGATGCAGCTCGGCTCCAATCCTACGATTGGCGTCCCGGCCCGCGCGGCCGGAGCCAGCGTATTCGTCAGATCCTGGAGTGAGCTGCGCGCTTCCCCCAGCAGACCCTTGGAGATGAGCGCACGGCCACAGCACACCTGCTTACGGGGCAGCTCCACCTGGAACCCCGCCCGTTCCAGCACCAGAGTGGCGGCCTTGAGCGGGAGCGGCTGAAAAAAGTTGTGGAAGGTGTCGTCGAACAGGATCACCTTCGGGCGGCCATTCCCCGCCGGAGCGGCGCGTTTGCCGAACCAGCGGCGGAACGATTCCGGCGCGATCTCCGGCAGCTTGCGCCGGGGGTCTACGTGGGAAGCACGCTTCAGCACCCCGCCAAAGAGCCGGTTCCCCAGGTTCGCCAGCCCCGGGGCAAAGCTGCCGGCTTTGGCGAACTCGTGGATGCGCCCGAAGAAGATGGCCTCGCGCGGGGTGCCGGTTCGCTGGTGGTGCTGCGCCAGGTACTCGGCCTTGTACCGGGACATGTCCACCCCGACCGGGCACTCCGTCTTACACGCCTTGCAGGCGAGGCACAGATCGAGTGCCTCCAGAACCTCCTCGCTGTTCATCCCCGGCAGGTTGCCGCGCATGGCTTCCCTGAGCGCGTTCGCCCGCCCACGGGTGGAGTGCTGCTCCTCCAGGGTAACCATGAACGAAGGGCACATGGTGCCGGCGTCCAGCTTGCGGCACACCGCCATGCCGTTGCACTTTTCCACCGCCACGTCCCACCCACCGTCCGCCGAATAATCAAAGAACGTTTCCGGCGCGCTGGACGAGTATGCTTCCCCGAAGCGCTGACTCTCCGACATCCGGGGGCCGTCCACGATCTTGCCGGGGTTCATCCTGCCCTCGGGATCAAAGATCTTTTTGACGCCCCGGTGGAGCTCCATGATTTCCGCACCGAACATCAGTGGCAGAAACTCCGAGCGCGCCAGCCCGTCCCCGTGCTCCCCGGAAAGCGAGCCGCCGAACTCCACCACCAGCTCCGCCACGTCGCGGGCGATGCGCTGCATGCGGCCCACATCCTCGCCGCGCTTCAGGTTCAGGTCCACCCGGATGTGCAGGCATCCCTCGCCCGCGTGCCCGAAGTAGCCGGTGGTCGTCCCATGGCGTGCCACGATCTCCTCGAAGCGGCGGGTGTAGGCGCCCAGCTTTTCCGGCGGAATGCCGGTGTCCTCCACGAACTCGGTGGGCTTGATGTCGCGGTGCGCGGTGGTGCGGTACAGCAGGCCCGTGGCTGCCTGGCGAAGCGCCCAGGCGTTGAATTGCGCCAGCTTGTCCAGGTACACGCCGGGTGTGGGGCTCCCTGGCAGCCCCGGCGCACGAGCTGCGAAGTCATATGCAAGCCCTGTGACCTGCTCCGCGCTGTCGCCGGAAAACTCCACGAAGAGCACGCCCCGGGCATCCGGAGAGACCAGCGCGGCCGTGTCCCGGTACTCGAGCAGCTCGCGGGCGCCGCGCAGCACGCGGTCGTCCACAATTTCCAAGGCGGAAAGTCCCGGTTCGGGAAGGATGGCGGAGATGGCGTCCATGGAGTCGAAGCGCCCGGAAAAGGCCAGCAGCACCAGCCCGCGGTGCGCGGGCACGGGAACCAGCCCCAGCTCGGCTTCCACCACCGTGGCGAGCGTACCCTCGGAGCCCACCAGCAGCTTGGCGAGATTCAGCTCCGGCTCCTCCAGCAGGGTGTCGAAGTTGTAGCCGGAGACCCGGCGCGGCACCCTGGGGTAGCGCGCCAGGATGCGCTCGCGCTCCGGCTCCAGCAGCGACATCACCTGGCGGGCCAGCTCGCCTTCGCGCCCCGGCAGGGTAGGTATGTCGGCACGCTGGACCGGGCCGAAGTGGGTGCACCCGCCATCCGCCAGAATGCAGTGCAGCCCGTGCACGTGGTCGCCGGTTTTGCCGTATACCAGCGAACGCGCGCCGCAGGAGTTGTTGCCGATCATCCCGCCCAGGACGCACTGACGGATGGTGGCGGGATCGGGGCCGAACTGGAGACCGTGCGGCGCGGCGGCCCGGTTCAGCCGGTCCAGTCGCACGCCGGGCTGCACCCGGGCACGCCGCCGCTCCGGATCGATCTCCAGGATGCGGTTCATGCGCTTGCTGAAATCCAGCACCAGCGCGGCGCCTACGGTCTGCCCGGCCAGGCCGGTCCCCCCTCCGCGCGGGAGCACCGGCACTCCCTCCTCCGCGGCTACCCGGACCGCCGCTTCCGCGTCGGCCGCGTCCAGGGGAACCACCACCCCGACAGGGAGAATCTGGTAGATGGAGGCGTCGGTGCTGTACAGCAGACGAGACTTGGCGTCGAAACGAACCTCGCCGCGAATACGCTCCCGGAGTGCGCGCTCGAGACGGGAGCCGCGGGCATCATGATTGACGACGGGGAGCATGTAAAAGCCAGGTGTTGGTGAGTAGCCGGAGCGGAAGTTACTCCGTTGGGTGTGTCGCCGGAAGGGAAAGCCGAAAGGTGCTCCCCTCGTCCGGGGTGCTCTGGGCCGTCAGGTCACCGCCCATGCCGCGCGCCAGCTCGCGGGAGATGGCGAGACCGAGCCCCGTGCCCTGCCGGGTGCGGGTCAGGTCCGCGTTCACCTGCACAAACGGCTCGAACACGGAATCGAGCTTGTCTGGGGGAATGCCGTGCCCGGTATCCCGGACGTGGATGTGCACGGCATCGTCCCGTGCCTCCCACCCGACCGAAATCTCCCCACCCCTGTCCGTGAACTTGACGGCGGTGCTCAGCAGATTGAGGACGATTTGCTGGATCTTTTCCCGGTGCGCCCGCACCGTGAAAACGGGATAGCCCCCCCGGCGGTGGTAGCGAAATCCCATAGCCTGGGGCTGAGGGGCGATCAGCACCTCCACATCGGCGAGCGTGGCTTCCACTGGGATGTCCGCGATGTCGAACTCGACGCCGCCTCCAGCTTGGCGAAGTTCAGCACGTCGTTGATCAGTCCGAGCAGGGTGGTGCTGCGCGCGTTTGATCTTGCCCAGGTCCTCGATCTGCGGCTCGGTCACGGGTCCTCGGATGCCGAGCTCGATCAATTCCGCATAGCCGCCGATGGCGTTCAGCGGCACGCAGCTCATGGCTCATGTTGGCGAGGAACTGGCTCTTGGAGCGGTTTGCTTCTTCGGCTACCTGCCGCGCCTGCTCAAGGTCCTCGACTGTCTTTCGATCCTCGATATCCGTGTTCGTGCCAAACCAGTTGACGATTTGCCCGGCGCTGTCGCAGGGGCAGAGCGCGCCTGATGCTGAAGCGATACTTGCCGTCCGCCCGCCGCAAACGAAACTCGACTTCGTAGCTCCCGGCCAGTTCGGATGGCGCGGTCCAGCTAGTTCGAGGGCCGAAGCCAAGTCATCGGCATGGATAACAGGCTGCACTGCCCGATAGTTTCCTCGCGGACGCGGCCGAAGTAGTCGAGAGCGACCCGGTTTACATAGTCCAGCGCTCCGTCGGGCCGTGCCGTCGAACCTGCTGCGGGAGCACGTCGGCAAGCAGCCGGTACCTGGTTTCGCTTTCGCGTAGCGCTTGCTGCGCACCACGGAGAAGGAGCGGCGTAGCGGTCCGGGGTCAAGGACGGCATCGGCTTCACCCGCCAGCAGCGTTTGAGTTCGGCCTCGGTTTCGGAAAGACGATGGACCAGAACTGGAGATGCGCTGCTCGCGTTCCTCCAGCGTGAGCGGGAGATCAGCCACCACTGAATCCCGGCAGACCGAGCACCGCGAGCACCTGCGCCGTTTCGCTCAAATTCCTGATGATCCTGCGCACCGGCGCGGGCCATACCTTCACCAGCGTCGGCGTGACCAGATGCCATCCGCCAGGGCGCGCACGGGCTCGGCGACCAGGTCGACGGTTTCGATGGTAGCGGTCGCGGATGATGCGCGTCGCAGATGCGGCGCAGGTTGGCCGCCGCCGCCACAGAGTTAGGCGCCTCGCCGGCGATGTAGAGCCGGAACTCGAAGGCATCCGCCTCGACCCGGGGCGGCGATCATGCGGGGCCGCGGGCTGTGTCGGCGTCGGCCCCGCGCAGGTTCAGGCGCGTGGCGCGGTTCGCATCCAGACGATCGGCACGCGCTTCGCGCTCCATGTCAAGGAGCTTCATTTCGGCGCGCTTGGCTTCGAGTTCGCGTTGCAGCTCTTCGATGCGGGAGTTGGTTTCGGCTTCCGCACGCTCCATCTCGCGCTGGTGGCGCTCGCTTTCGGCCAGCAGGCGGCGATCCTCGATCCGCTCCTCCGCTTCCTTCTCCCAGCGCGCGGTGCCCATCAGCACTTCGCCGCCGATGGCGTACACGTCCGCCAGGGTAACGCCTTCACCGCTCAACACCAGTTCCCGCACCTGGTTCGAGTGCTCCATGCCCTGGCGACTTCGACGACGGTGAGGGCACGATTGCGCTCTCCGCCGCGGATGACGTAGGAAAGGTGAATCCAGGTATCGGCAATGGTGCTGATCTGCATGGCGGTAGCTTCTTCCAGCGCGTTTGCCCCCGCCGCCACCAGGCTAATGCAAAGCACGGTGATCCCCTGCGACTTGGCGAGGTCCAGCAGCCGCAAAGGAGGCATCCACCGCGGCCACGCGCCCGCCGGATTTGCCCAGCGCGGAGATGGGGTCAATCACCATGCAGCGGGGCTGGCGGTCCCGGATGCGGTTACGCAAGCGGACCAAGTGGGACTCCGCGCTTTCCGTTTCCGTACGCACGGCGTAGATGTCCAGCAACCCCGCTTCGGCGTGGGGGCCGAGACGAATCCCAACCGACGCCAAGTTGCGAATGATTTGCCAGAGCCGGGTTCGTCGAAGCGCGACGTACAACACCCGCTCCCCGCGCAGGCAGGCCGCTTCGCTAAAGGTGCCCGCCAGCGTGGTCTTGGCCGTGCCTGGCGCGCCGGTGAGCAGCACTCCCGAGCCCCGGTAATAGCCGCCGCCAAGCATGCTGTCCAGCCGAGCGACGCCCGAAGAAATGCGCTCGTTGGAAACCCCATAGTTGAGCTCGGTTTCCCCGAAGGTGAGCACCTCGAGCCCGGTTGAGGAGATCACGAAGGGAAATTCGTTGGCGGAAAATCCCGTTCCCCGGTACTTCATCACCCGTAGCCCGCGCGCGAAACCCGCTCGGCGAGACGGTGGTGCAGGACCACCACGCAATCCACCATGAACTGCAAAAACCCGTAGCGTTGCGCCGAAGAAGGATCGTCGCCCTCCACCTTGGCAGGAGAACCGTGGTGTAGTCGCGGTCCATCAACCACTCGTGGAGCCGGTGGAGTTCCTGCCGCTCCCGCTACCGGATCCGGCAACTGCGAAAGGAGCACGTCGATGCCATCGAAAACGACACGCTTGATCCCCATGTCTGCTGCCTTGGCGCCACGGCGGCCAAGATTCCGCCGAGGTCGAAGTCGCCGGAGCGCGGTGCGGTAGGGGACGGCCACAGGCGTCCAGAAGAAGGAGATTCTCCCGTTCCAACGCCGGCAGGTCCCATCCAAAGGTGCCCGCGTTCGCCACGATCCGCGGGAGTTTCCTCGAAGGCTACGAAGATCGCGGGCTCGCCGTCATGCCGAGCACCATGGACCAGGGTTTGAAGGGCAAAAATCGTCTTTCCCGCGCCGGGGCCACCCATTACCAGCGTGATCCGATCGCGGGGGGAGCCCGCCCGTGAGTTCGTCGAACCTTCGATCCCAGTCGGCACTTTACTCAATGGCATGACTTCGGCGGTCGCGGCCGCTTCTTGGCTTATTTGGTCCTCGACAACCCTCCAAGGTGGGCGGTACGGCGACACGGTTCGACCGATTCGGCTACCGAAGCTGCACGCTATGTACCACATACGCCGTAGACCTTGAACAAGGGCGAGCCGGCGGAAGAGATCCGTAGCGGCGTTTCAAAGTTTGCTCACCCGTCCGGCAGCGTCAGCGTGAAGATGCTCCCCACGCCCGGGGTGCTCTGGGCCGTCAGGTCACCCCATCGAGCGCGCGAGTTCGCGGCCCGATCGTGAGCCCGAGCCCGGTGCCCTGCCCGGTTCGGGTCAGATCCGCACTCACCTGCACGAAGGGCTCGAAGATCCCCTCCAGCCGCTCCGGTGGAATGCCGTGACCGGTGTCCCGGACGTGGATCTCCACGGCGTTTTCGCGCCGCTCCCACTCCATCGTGATCTCCCCGCCCGCATCCGTGAACTTGATCGCGTTACTGAGGAGGTTCAGGAGGATCTGCCGCAGCTTGTCCCGATCGGCCCGGACCGCGACGGCGGGATCGCCCGCCCGGCGCCGGTACGCGATTCCCTTGACTTCGGCCTGCGGGACGATCAGCCCCTCCACGTCCGCGAGCGCCTCCTCCACCGGCGCGTCGGTGATATCAAAGTCGACGCGCCCCGCTTCCAGCTTGGCGAAATTGAGCACGTCGTTGATGAGCCCGAGCAGGTGCTGCTGCGCATGCTTGATCCGCTCCAGATCGGAGCGCTGCTGCTCCGTGACCGCACCGCGAATGCCCATCTCGATCAGCTCCACGTAACCACCGATGGCGTTCAGCGGGGTGCGCAGCTCGTGGCTCATGTTGGCCAGGAACTGGCTCTTGGAACGGTTGGCCTCTTCCGCCGCAATACGAGCTTCCTCAACCTCCCGGCGCGCCCGCACCTGCTCCGTGACCTCGACGGCGTGGACCAGGATGTCGCGTTCGGCCTGCCCCTCCCGGGCGGGGAGCAGCAGCCAGACCAGATGCCAGCTCGTCTCCTCCAGCACCCCACTTCCCCGGCGCTCCATGGAGACGGTCACTTCGGGATTCACGTAGGGCTCGCCCGTCTCGTAAACCCGATCCAGCAGCTCGAGGAGGCCGCTCTCCCTGAGTTCCGGGAACACTTCGCGGAAGGGTTTACCTATCGCGTTGGGCTTGCCGACGGACTTTTCCCAGGTGGGGTTCACCAGCGTGACCACGTGCTCCGGGCCGCCGAAGATCGCCATCACCGCCGGCGCGACCGTGAAGATCTGCTCCAGACGCTCGCGTTCGGTGCGGGCGAGCGCGAGCAGACGCTCGCGCTCCTCCTCGTGCCGCTTCTGCTCGTCGATGTCGGTGTTGGTCCCCACCCACCTCGTGATGGTGCCGGCCGCGTCGCGCTGCGGAAGGCCACGGCTCAGGTGCCAGCGGTACTCGCCGTCGAAGCGGCGGAAACGGTGCTCCAGCTGGAAGTCCACCCCCGTCTGAATCGAGTGCTGCCACAGCCGCTGATTTGCTTCCCAGTCATCCGGATGGATGATCCGCTTCCAGCCCCAGTCCCGGAGATCCTCGAAGCTCAAGCCCGTGTAGTCCAGCCAGTGCTGGTTGAAGTAGTCCACGTTGCCGGCGGCGTCCGCCGTCCAGACCTTTTGGGGCATGGCTTCGGCCAGGAAGCGAGCGCGCTCGACGCTTTCCAGCAGCGCCCGGTTGCTCGCCTCCACCTCCTGCCGGGCGAGCACCTGGCTGGTCGCGTCCACACCGTGGACGAAAATGCCCCCCACAGCTCCGTTCGCCTCCCGCATGGGCTGGTATACGAAGCTGACAAAGCGCTCCTCGGGCGAGGAGTCCCGCGTGCGCCGGATGGCAATGGGCAGCTCGCTTCCCACGAAAGGCTCACCACTCGTGTAGACCTGGTCCAGAAGGGCGATGAAACCCTGCTCCACCACCTCGGGAAGCGCCTCCGCCACCGGCTTCCCCAGGATGTCGCGGTGCCCGATCAGCTGGCAGTAGGGCGGATTGGCGATCTCGAAGACGTGGTCGGGGCCCCGCAGCACCGCGATGAAAGCAGGGGCCTCCTGGAAGATTTCCGCGAGGCGCGCCCTCTCGATCTCCAGCTCACGGTGCCTTTCCTCCAGCGTTGCCGTGTATTCTTCCAGTTGCGCGGCTTGCGCCTGGAGCTCCTCCGCCTGCCTCTCCAGCTCGGTCGCCTGCTCCCGCAGCTGTTCGTTCTGCTCTTCCAGCCATTCGGACTGCTGGATGGTGGTGCGCTCGTGGACCTCGAGGAGCTGCTCCAGGGCGGCAATCTGCGACTTGAGCTGATTGACCTCCTCAGCGCTGCTGGCGGCGTTGAGCGTAGACAATTGGTTCATTCATCAAAGAGCGGCCCGTTCGCGAAGGGCAGAATCGCCAGCTTCACGGATAGGGCCAGCGGCTTGAACATTTCGGCTGTTTCCGGGGGGAGCGGGATCCGGGCGAACACGATCACCGCGAAAAGCTCCCCCCGCGGCAGAACCCCGCCGAAACCCAGCACCGACCGCACCCCAAAGGGAACCACAAAGTCCTCCTGGGCGGGAATGTAGGGACTCCCCTACGCGGCGGGTACGTAAAACACGTTGAAGCTTTTCTGCTGGAGGTCGACCACGACTTTGGGGTCGGGCCTCAGCACCGAACTCACCTCCAGCCCGAGCTGCTTGATGAGCTGGGCGATCATGGGAATGCGAGCCACCCCCAGTGCGCTCGGGAGGGGGATCACCTGATGGCCCGCCGACGCACGCCTTGAGTTCCACTCCGGCAGATCGCCAGCCGTCCCGAGCAGCGTCAGGCACTGCATTGCCGGCGAAGGGGGCTCCGTACCCAGGGCGTCCCCTGCAACCTGCTGAAGGGCGGGATCCAGCTCGCCAAGCGGATGCGTCTTGAAGCAGCGTACCAGGACGCACGCACGCTCTCCAGTTTCACCTCCCACAAGGCCCTCGTAAAGTAAGCGCACGGTTCGACTCGCGGCCGCCTCCATGGATTGCGCGCCCGCACCCAGCCTGCGCAGCGCGGCACTGCACTGAGTCATCTCCTTGAGCGTCATCCGCGAAAGATCGTACACGGGCGCTCTGGTGAAGCTTTGGCTGGTCAGCGTAGGCGGCAGCAAGGGTGGCAGCGGTCCGACGGGTGCATAATTGCGTCTGTGAATGCAAGTTGCATGCACCCCACCTTGCCACACGCTGGTTCCGGTCCACCGGGCATGCTGATAAATTTCGGAACGCTGAGGCCGGACCCCAAGCACCTGGACTTACATGCACGCATACATCCGAGACGAGCCTGTAACTCTCTCCATACGCCCAACGGATACTGAGGGACTCGCCCCGGAGGATTCGGGCTTGACCGCGGTGGCGTTTTACACCCCGGACAACCCGCACCCAAGCTTCCGGGCGCTGCTTCCCCCGGAAACACTGGCCACGCTGGAGCATGCCTTCCTTGAGCCGGTCCGCCTGGGAGTGCTGGCTGAAGAGCCGGAAACACCGGACGGCGAAATCCACGCCATGGTTGGCCTGGAGCTTCCGGCGGACAGCATCGAAACCGGTGCTGAAGCGGAGGAGCAAAGCCCCGCCGAGCCCTGGAGCACCTCATCCGACGCGTGGCGGGGGGACGTTCACAACGGGGACGACGCTCCGCGCACCGTGCTGCTCGCTTTCGCCCCGCTGATCCGGCTGCGTCGCAAGCATCCTGAAGACTTCGGTGAAGAACTGGCGGATCTGCTGGAAAGTGCCCTCGCCGGCGATACTCGCCCGGTGCTCCAGGCCCGCGTGGATCGGCTGCTGGAGGATTTGTAACGCCACCCATGCGGGGGCGTTTCGCCCCAAGCCCAACCGGGCGGCTGCACCACGGCAACGCCCGCACTGCCCTGCTCGCCTGGGCGCAGGTGCGCTCCACCGGAGGCCAATTCGTGCTTCGTATCGAAGACCTGGATCAGGGGCGCGTTCGCCCCGGCGTCGCCGAGCAGCAGATAGAGGACTTGCGGTGGCTGGGGCTGGACTGGGACGAAGGCCCGGATGTGGGCGGCCCCTTCGTGCCGTACACCCAGTCCGAACGCCAGGACGAGTACGGCGCCGCGCTGGCGGAGCTTTCCAGCCGCGGGCTCGTGTATGCGTGCACCTGCACCCGGCGAGAGATTGCAGCCGCCGCAAGCGCCCCCCATGGGCCGGACGATGAGGGCCCGTGCTATCCCGGTACCTGCCGCGAAAGTCAGCGCCCCCTTCCGGGGGCCGCGCTTCGCTTCCGGGTTCCTCCGGGTCCGGTGCACTTCCACGATATCCTACAGGGGCCTCAGACTTTTTATCCCGCCAGGGAGATCGGCGACTTCGTGGTCCGGCGCAAAGACGGCACCGCCGCGTACCAGCTCGCGGTGGTGGTGGACGATGCGGCAATGGGAATCACCCACGTGCTGCGCGGTGCAGACCTGCTCCCCTCCACCGCCCGGCAGATCCTGCTCTACCGGGCGCTTGGGCTGGAGCCTCCGGCCTGGACCCACGCTCCCCTGCTGCTTTCCCCCGGGGGTGCGCGGCTAGCTAAGCGTGATCGGGCGGTCACGCTGGCGGAAGCACGGGCAGCGGCTGTGCATCCCGAAGCTGTGGTCGGTTGGCTGGCCGCGAGCTGCGGGCTAGCCGAACCCGACGAGCGGATTGGAGTGGATGAAGTAGCGGCGCGCTTCGACCTCCGCCGAATCAGCCCGAGACCGAGAAACGGCAGTTTTGAAGAACCCGGGTCCGGTGGAAACGGCCGGACCGATTGCCCGGAACGCCGTGCGCGTTCTATCTTTGCGGCAGCTTTCCCGCGAGTTGGCCGCGCCGCCCAATCCCAGGTGCCGATGATCGATCCTCGAATCGAGGCCGTTCGCGATCCCACACGCCTTGCTACCTTGCGGCGCGCCGCTCTGCTGGACTCTCCCGCGGAAGACTCCTTCGACCGGCTGACCCGGCTTGCGGCGAAGGTGTTGAAGGCGCCGATCGCGCTGGTTTCCCTCGTGGAGGAGGACCGCCAATTCTTTGGGAGCTGCTTTGGACTCCCGGAGCCCTGGGCGAGCCGGCGGGAAACTCCCCTGTCGCACTCCGTCTGTCAGTATACGGTTAACTCCGGAGAGCCGCTCATTATCGCGGACGCGCGGGAGCACCCACTGGTACAGGACAACTTGGCCATTCCGGATCTGGGAGTGATCGCCTACGCTGGAGTTCCCCTGATCACCTCCGATGGCCAGGTGCTCGGAAGCTTTTGCGCAATCGACAGTAAGCCCCGCAAGTGGACGGAGGAAGAGATCGAGATCCTGCGGGACCTTGCCGCCCTGGCCATGACCGAGGTCCAGTCGTGCCTAGATGTAGCGGAGCGCGAACAGGCCAACGGATTGCTTCGCGAAAGCGAGCGACGGCGCCAAAGCCTGTTCGAGGATGTTCCCGTGGGACTGTACCGCACCTCGCCCGAGGGCAACTTCCTGGACGCGAACCCCGCCATGGCGGAAATGCTGGGCTACTCGAGCCGGGAAGCACTCCTGACCGCCCACGCGGACGACTCGTACATGAACCCGGAGGACCGCAGGCGTTGGCAGGCGTTAATGGAACGCGACGGGGTAGTGCGCAATTTCGAGGTGCAGAACCGCCGCAGTGATGGAATGGTCATCTGGGTGCGGGACAGTGCCCGTGCCGTTCAGGATCCCGAGGGCCGGATCCTCTTCTACGACGGGGTTCTGGAGGACATCACCGCGCGTAGACAGGCCGAGGAGATGCTGCGGAAGAATGAGGCGCGCGTCCGCTCCTTGATCGAGAACGCCTCGGACCTGATCACGATCTTGGATGCGGGCGGAGCCATCCGTTACGAGAGCCCCGCGATCGAGGGTATGCTCGGCTATACACCCGAAGAGCTGCTCGGGAGGAACGCCTTCCAGCTCATTCACCCTGACGACGTAGCCGGAGTTCAGGACGCCTTCGCGGAAGTGGTCCGAACCCCCGGGATGCTCCGAACGGTGGTGTTCCGCTTCCGGCACAAGGACGGTTCGTGGCGGGTGCTCGAATCCACCGGCAACAGCCTGGTGCAGGATCCTGCCGTGGAGGGGGTGGTGGTGAACTCCCGCGATGTGACGGAGCGCAGCCGGACCGAGGAAGCGCTCCGCCGAAGCGAGGAGCAGCTCCGGCAGGCCCAGAAGATGGAAGCGGTGGGGCGGCTCGCCGGGGGGATTGCCCACGATTTCAACAACCTGCTCACCGTCGTCAGGGGAAACTCCGAACTCCTGCTGCTGGACCTGCCACCGGATGATCCTATACGGGAGGATGTGGAGGAGATTAAAAGGGCCTCTGACCGCGCGGCCTCGCTTACTCAGCAGCTCCTGGCCTTCAGCCGGAAGCAGGTCCTCCATCCTCGCGTCTTTGACCTGAATGAGGTAGTGGCGAATACGGAAAAGATGCTCGGGCGCCTGATCGGAGAGGACATTGAGCTGGTCTGCATTGCGGAGCCGGACCTCGGGCCGGTGATGGCCGACCCCGGCCAGTTCGAGCAGGTCATCGTGAACCTGGCAGTCAATGCGCGGGACGCGATGCCGGACGGCGGCAGGCTGACGATCCAGACCCGCAGCATCCAGCTGGATCAGTTGGACGAGCAGCGCCCCAGCTACGTTCCCGCTGGCTCTTACCTCGTGCTCGACGTGTCCGACACCGGCACGGGAATGGACGAGCGAACCCGCGCACGGATGTTCGAGCCCTTCTTTACCACCAAGGAGATTGGCAAGGGCACGGGACTCGGGCTCGCCACTGTGTATGGCATCGTCACGCAGAGCGGCGGCTACATCGCGGTCAAGAGCGACCTTGGACGTGGGACGGTATTTTCCATCTACCTCCCGCGGGCCACAGAGAAGGTAACGGCGTCTGGCCACCACGCTGAGCCGAGCGCGGCACAGCTACTGGGATCGGAAACGATCCTGCTGGTCGAGGATGAAGACGCCGTTCGGTCCCTCGCGAGCAAGATCCTGCGGCGCAAGGGCTACCGCGTTCTGGAAGCTCGTAACGGGACGGAGGCCCTGCGGATTGCGGAGGAGCACCGGACCGCGATCGACCTGCTGCTCACCGACGTGGTCATGCCCCACATGGATGGGCGGGAGCTGGTGAAGTGGCTCAAAACGCTGCGACCGGACACTCGGGTGCTGTACACGTCCGGGTACACGAATGGAGCGGATACGGGCCCTCACAGTGGGTTGGGAGAATCGTTTGTGCAAAAGCCGTTCGGCGCGGTTGAGCTGATCGACAAGGTACGCAGGAGACTGACCTCGATCTGAAACCGAACGCAGTTAAGGCGCAACGCGAAGCTGGTTCCCTTTCGGCAGTACTCCGGCTGTGACACCCGGGGACGGAGTTTCACATCCCTGCTCCGCTTCTCAGGGTGATTGCCTGCGGTGCGGGCTATAATATATCTTTGCGAGTGCCCCAAGATACCCGTTGGTTGCAGCTCACCCCCGGACCGAGTGAGCGACCTTTGTCTTTAGACCCTCACGAAGGTTCACCGATGGCTTTGGGTGAGAATCACGCCACGACACAATCCCTGTCCGTCCTCGTCGTGGATGATGACGACATGGTTCGCGGCTTTGCACGCAAGGTCCTCCACCGTGGGGGCTATACCGTACTAGAAGCCGCCGATCCGGATGAAGCGCTCCGGTTCGCAGAGGACCACCAAGGCCCTATCCATCTCCTGCTCACGGACATCGCGATGCCCTGGATGCGGGGAACAGACCTTTTTCGACGATTTGCCCCGCTTCATCCGGAGGCTCGGGTGATCTACATGTCAGGGTACACCCCGGACACGATCGGACAGGGGGAAGTGATGGCCGCGGGTGAGTTCATCCAAAAACCATTCAATGCCGGCGACTTAATCGACAAGGTGAGGGAGGTGCTTGATCGATGACGCTGAACAGTGCTCTGGATCGGAGTCCTCCAGAACCTTGCTGCCTCAGCCATGATGGAGTTTGAACTTCGCGGGGACGTTGAGCGGGGGCAGAATCAGGCGGAGAAGGTCAGACAGTGCACGCGGGATCTGGCGCATGACTTCAACAATCTGTTTGCCGCCATCAAGGGAAACGCGGACCTGCTCCTGCTCCAGCTCCCAGCGGGAGAGCCGATGCGCCAGGACGCGGAGGACATCCTGCGAGCAGTGGAACGCGGAGCGCCACTGATCGAGCGGCTCCTCGCGCTCGGCCGTGGCGTATACCAGCCGAGCCCCGAGCAGTGACAGTACGCCTGGCCTAGCGTTCTTTCACCGTGACTTTTCCTACGGCCCGGACGAGCTGTACGAGATCGAGCGGCTTTCCGATCACCGGACACCCGGTGCGATCCGCGACCTCATTGAGGTTTTCCCCGATCGCTCCGGATACAAACACCACCCGCTCCGCGAGATCGGGGGCTTCCCGGTGAAGCCACTCCCAGATCTCGAAGCCATCCTGTGCTCCCAGGTTGATATCCAGCAGGATCGCGTCGGGGCGGGCACGCGCCACGGCGTCCAGCCAGGCGTCGTCGAAGGGGCCAGCAGGGATCAGCGGCAAGACCCGGGCGCCGACGTGGCCAAGCAGCTGGGTAAAAAGCCGCAGTAGCGCGGGATCATCATCCACCAGGACCAGGGAGTGCCCAGCAAGCAGCTGTTCCTCTGGTGGAGGGATGGTTTTCCGCTTCATCTCGCGGGTGGGCAGCCAGATTTCAAAACACCCGCCTCCAAGCTCGTCCCCGTCCCGGTAGCCGATCTCACCCCCAAGCTGGGCTACCACCCATGCGGCGGATGCGAGCCCCAGGCCGCTTCCTCCATGATCCCCGTGTACAGTGGCATGGAAGAGATTAGCACGCAGCACCTGCGCCACGCCGCAGCCGTCGTCCTCAACGGCGATGCGGATGCCATCCCGCCCGCCCCGGGCCTCCGCGTCCAACCCGACCCGAACGCGCGAACGAGCATGGCGGCACGCGTTGCGGAGCAGGTTGCCCAGTGCGCGCCGGAGAAACGAGGCCCGTCCCGCAACGGCCGTATTTTCAGGAACGGCGGTGAGCAACTCAACGTCAACTGGCGGACAACCCAGCACCGCACGTTCGATTTCCGTGCGGACAACCTCCAGCAACCGAATGGACGCATCCCCGGGGGCGGGGCGATGGCTGATCGCGTCCGCCATGTCCGCCACCATCGCACTCAGGTCACGATGCTCGGCCAGTGCCACCTCCAGCTCTGTCGGCGCCAGCCGCCCCGCGCGCATCTCCGCAAGCACCAAGGTCATACGGGCATCAACCAGGGCCAGCAGGCCACGCATATCGTGCATCAGCTCCGCCGAAGCGACACCGAGTGCCGCGAAATCGGTTGTATTCCTCACGCTACCCGTGCGGGATGGCGTGAAACGGCGGCTGCCTTGCCGGCCCACATACCCACGACGGGCGGGGGGGGAGCGGGTTCCTCTACAGCCCTCCGGGACTCGGCGAGCGCATCCACGAACGCCGCGGAGATGACACGGAATGCTCCCCGCTGCCGCAACGTTGTCGGGCCCATCTGTACCACGCCATGCAAAGCCCGTCGCAATGCGTCGTCAGAAGAGTAGCCACACGCGAGTGCCACGTTGGATACCGTCTGGCCGGGATCGTCCAGCATCTCGGCAGCCAGCAGCAAGCGCATCCAGACCAGCAGCCGACGCGGTACCGGAAGCCCGGAGCTCCGGCACCAGCGCAACAGCGTGGCGGGCGAAAGATGCAGGGCGGCAGCCAGGTTGCGGGCATGGCCACCGACAGCCACCAGCTCCCCGGCCGCATCCAGAATCGCTCGCCCGCGCCCGGGGAACGGCACAGCGATGCCACGATCCAGCAGGCTCCGCAGCGGGCGCCCGCGGGCTGCGTCGAGGCGCCGGCGAACTGCTTCCGTCGTATCCTCCGCCACGATATCGATCACCTCGACGACACCCCACTCGCCTAGTGTCCGTATATCGTGGAACCAGCCAGGCTGATTGGAGAACGCCGCGACTACTGTAGCCGATGGAAAAGCACGCAGCAGGCTATATAGCTCCGGTGCGAGTCCGCCTCGGGAGCCCTGCCCATGATACGGATCCACGACCACGATACCGGCTGGAGCCGCGGAGCGCACGGCGTCCGGAAGCGCCGCCCAATCCGGCACCCAGCACGCCTCGAAGCGAGGATGTGCGGCTCGTCGTAAGCGCTCCCTGAACACGCGGTCCGCGTGCAAAACTAACAGGGGTCGGGTTGGATTCCGCATAGGTTGACGCGAAATATCGGATGTTTAGGCCGGGCGGAGTGCATATACCGGGCCCGGCGCTATCATATTACTCTTGGATCACGTGACCAGCCGGTCGCGATCCGATCAACCGCCGAGACCGAGGAGTCCGCTGATGAAGACCGTCCGCCTTGCAATCGCCGCCGTCGCTGTCGCTTTCGCCGCCGCTTGCTCCAACAGCCCCACCGCTCCGTCTGCAATACCAGCAACAGACGCGCCTTCGTTCGGCGGATTCGCGGGCTCCTCTGGCTGAGCGCTCTTACTCGGCGACACTTTCTATACCGCTGCGCCCGCTTCGAGGGACTGCACGAACTGCTGGGCAAGCCCAGCCACTGAACCTTGGACAGCGCTAGGACTGGCAGGTGCGGCTTGGACGCGCGAAGTGGAGGCTCTCTGCTCCATCTGAACAGACTCCAGCACTGCTTCAGCGTCGAATAGCACCTTCGTCTGACCCCTCTGCCGGGCGAGGGCCGCAGCAGCCTCACCCGCCTGCTTAGCCTGGTCCAGAAGGCCTAGGCTCGCCGCGCCACGGGCGGCCTCGACAAGGGCATTGGCTTTACCAGCTGTGTCGTCCGAGAAGCCCCAAATTACCTGCCAGGTGGCCTCGAAGATACACTCCTCCCCCATCGCACCAGCGGCGCGGGCGAGGCCAGCATGTCCGTACGGCTGGTGCCATGGCCGCATTCGTGGGACGGCAGCCCGGAAGACAGACAGCGCATCCGCGAATCGTCCTTGCAGAACCCATACAAGCCCGACGTCGTATGCAAGGCTGGGCAAGTCAGGATGGGCCGGTCCGTACGCGCTGAGGGCGCGGGCGGCGTAGTCCTGCGCTACCTGTACGTTGTCACATTCCGCCTCGACCGTAAACAGGTCGTGGGCCGCCATCCCCTGCGGCTCGCGTAATCCTCGACGCTCCGCAGCCCGTAGGGCCTTTTGCAGGTTCTTGCGTGCGTTGGGGAAGGCACCACGGGCAACGAACATCTTCCCAAGGGCAATGTAGGCGCGGGAATACGAGTCCCAGTCACCTACCTGCCGCGCCAGCGCAATCGTCCGGTGCAGCCAGGTTTCCGCCCGAGGATATTCCGCGCGGTCACGAGCCGCACGCCCGACCGCCAACGCCAGGCGGGGATCGCCAGGGCAGGCCGCAGCCGCCGCCTGAGCAAATTCCAGCTCGGTAGCCCGAGCGCCTCGAACATTTGCCCACTGCGCGATGCGGGTACACGCCAGAGCTACCAGATCCGCGCGCGCAGCCTCAGGGCGGCCGAGAAGCCCGGCAAGCACGGCCAGCGGCTCCTCCAGAGCCGGTTCAGGAGAAATCGCCAGCAGGTCGGCAAGCCTTTGCTCCTCCGCGCCGGGAGCAAACAAGGGTGCACGGCCCGAGGGCGCGACCGCTGCCCACAAAGTCACCGTGCGGAGCGACCGCCAGAGCAAACCACCGATCTCCCCCTGGATCTCCTCCAGAACACCCATCCCTTCGAGTGGCTCGGGCCCACGCAGAATCGGAGGGGGGACTCGCCAGCGACGGCGCTCGGTGCGTGGGCGGCTCTTGGGGACAACTCGGGGCATGGACGACTCCGTTCAGGAGGGGATACAGGATGCTGAGATCATGCAACGTCAAAAATACGTGTGAGACAGCAAAATACAAGCCTTTGGTTTCACTACTTATGTCAAAGTGAGTCTCATGGCGTGAAACTGCAAGGGATTTCGGCTTTTCTCATCTCTTTCGATCCGAGGTCCCGCTCTCGGACACTCTTGCGCTTTGCCCTGGTTTTTTGCATCCTGCGACGCTACTCACCACGAGGAGACTCCCCTACCATGTATCGCACACTGCTGGCGCTGTCTGTTCTGCTCTCCGCGGCCCCAGCCGCAGCGCAACGTGGCGACACACTCCCGCTCCCACGGTTTACCGTCACGCCCTATCTGGGCGGGCGTATTCCGTTCGGTACAGAGCAGACGTTCCTGAACCGGGACAGCACCGCAGGCTTCTTCTTCGATGAGGAGCGGGGCGGCGGGGCGCTGGTGGGCCTTGATGCGGAAGTCCGCGTGCGGGGGCCGTTCAGCGCGGTCGCCGGCGTCGCCTACAGCAGTGCGGGTGGCATTGTCTTCACCGTGGTGGAGCTGGGGGAGGATACCAGCCTCGCCCAGCGGCTCCGCCGGACGGGTTCGACCTACCTGTTGTCCAAAGCGGGCGTGGCGTACCGCCTTCCGCTTCCCAATCCCGAGACGCGTCGTTTCCGCTCCGTCGCCTCGGTGGTTGCCGCGCCGGCACTGGTCCGCGAAACTCCGGCCGGCCAGTCCGCAATCAACCATCCCGCGGTCAACCTCGGCTTCAAGGCGCTGCTGCCACTGGGGAGCTCACGCGTGGCCTTCCACATGGCTTTCGAGGATTACGTCACTTTCTGGAACGCGCGGGAGTACGAGCGTCGGGAGCGCGCGCGGATCGATGAGCCGGAATTGACCGTGGACTTCGCCTCTCCCCGCGGCAACCTGCTCATGTTCCACGGAGGATTGACCTTCCTCGTCGGTGACCGCACCCCGGCGTTGATCCGGGCCTACACTCCGGCACCCGCTGCACCAGGGATGATCCCGATCCGGGTGTGCGTTATGGAAGGCGGGGAGCTTCGCGAAGTGGATGCTATGGTGAGCCCTGCCACGGGCGACACCCTGGTCAGCCAGCGCCGCTTCAGCGACGTGTATCCGGAAACGATGGGGTATGCGGCGACGCCGGACTTTTATATCCGCGGCGAGGCGGTGACTTTTGATCGCACACGTTACGTCCAGTTTGGCCTGACGCGGATCATTCCTGCTAACGTGCTGATGCGTGCGGGTGAGTACCAGGGTGTGCCGATCTTTCGTGAACGGAACGTAACCGGCACGCCGGACGTGCTGTACATGCCGGTACGCAGCGGCTGCGAGTTCCAGGCGTACCAGCGGGAGCAGGCGGTCCGAGGCGTTCGCGGCTGAGTTGGCTGCAAGCTAGGTCGCGTGCCACGGATTATCCCGCAGCCGCCTCCAGCACGCGTCCGAAGCGACGCTCCCGCCCACGGAAATCCCGAACAGCCGAAGCCAGATCCGTTGGACCGAAATCCGGCCACATCCGCGTGGTGAAGAACAGCTCGGCGTAGGCAGCCTCCCACAGAAGGAAGTCGCTGAGCCGCTGTTCCCCACCAGTACGGATCAGCAGGTCCACGTCGCTCACCGGCTCTCTCTCGTGGACGGCTTCAGCCAGGGCCTCGGCGAACTCCGCTCTGGTCGGCTCGTAGCGCCCCTTCAGGCGTGCAGAGGCGTGCACGATGGCGTCGCGGGCGGAGTAGTCCAGGGCGATCCGGAGATACATCCGATTTCCGTCCGCAGTGGCAGCCTCGGCAGCGTCGATCGCCAGAAGAAGCGGCGTGGCCAGCCGGTCTCGACGGCCGATGATACCAAGCCGAATGCCATTGGCTATACAGCGCGCCGTTTCTGCTGCCAGGTATGCCCGGAACAGGCGCATGAGAGCGGCTACCTCGGGGCTCGGGCGCTGCCAGTTGTCGGATGAAAAAGCGTAAAGAGTCAGAGTGCCCACGCCAAGGTCCGGAGCCGCCTCGGTGATCTTCCGCACCTGCTGGGCACCAGCCCGGTGTCCAAAGGTGCGCGGGCGCCCCCGCTCCCTGGCCCAGCGACCATTCCCGTCCATGATGATCGCGACGTGGAGCCCACCGTCGTTTGAAAAGCCGTGCTGCATGAAGTATCGATTACAGGTCAGCGGTCGCGGACGGTCTGGATAAGGGCTTCCATGTGGTCCAGATAGCGCTCCAGAGCGGAACGCCCGTCGGAGGTAAGGCAAAAGTCGGTTCGAGGCACCCGGCCATCGAAGCGTTTGTTGCATTCCAGGTAACCCGCCTCCTCGAGCTTGCGGGCATGTACGCTCAGGTTGCCATCCGTGGTGGCGAGCATAGCCTTGAGGTCGTTGAAGCTCAGGGACTCGTTTACGGCAAGCGCGCTCACGATGCCCAGGCGGATACGCTCATGGATCAGCCGATCCAGCTCGAGCGCTCCACGCTCGGGGGCATCGCCGTGGACGCTGCCGAGCCCCGCCCCAGGCTGAGCGTCGCGGGCTGCAGGCTTGTGTTTAGCCACCGTACCTCCAAGCGATCACGGAGCCAAACACCAGGTGCAGCCCACCGAAGCCCGCGGCCATCAGCGCATTTCCCCAAATGGGTGCCAGGAACAGGGCGGCACCGCCAAGCAGCATGAAAGCGCACCCCATCACCGGCACGATGCGCACCGAAAACGCGCCCGCGGTGACCACCCCGACACCGAAAAGCAGCATCCACACACCGGGCAATAAATCGATCAAGCCAGCCTGGAAGAGCACGACGGTGAGCAGCGCACCCGCAACCAGCGGCGGTGCAAGCGAAAGCACAAATTTGCGCCCGGGGCCCGAAAGCAGGGGCATGCCCGCGCGGTGAGCCTTCCAGCCCCCCGCCGCCACGCCGATAGCCAGCGATACCAGGGCCTCCCCCATCCAGACGGCGAGCCACAGCGTCGGAGTGGTCTGCTGGGATGCGATCCACGCGGCGAGTACGGCGGATACACCAATCGCGATCTGCCCCCAGCCGGAAACGGCCGTGAAGCTCCCGGCGCGCTCCATGGTTTCCCGGATAAAGCGCAGGTTGTCCATCGCCCGGGCATGCAGCTCGAGCGGTTCCTTGGGCGCGGGACGAATGGGGTGCACGGTGGCCATGGGAGCAAGTATATGCGGGGGTACACACGAGGTCAAGTACTTTGTCGTGCAAACCGAGGTCTCCATCGATCAAGGCAGGGGAGCACACGGGCAGCCCGGGTCAACGTGACTTCCGGGTAGCCAAGTGCCCGCTTCACGTGGATGTCCCGCTGGAGCGCATTCATCTGCCGCTCCAAGCTGTACACGCGGTGGGCGCCCAGCTTTCGGAGAAAGTAAAACGCATTTGACGGCACAGGCCAGTCGCTCCCATACACTGTGCGCTCGTTGAACGTCGGATCACCCGCCAGGCGGGGAAGGTGGGCAAAGCGGGATGGATTCGCGAGCCCGGAGTTGTCGACCCACAGGTGCGGATAGCGGACGAGCAGTTCGCGCAGCGCCGGAAGCTGGTCCGGCTCCCTGGCGCCATGAACACGAGTCCCCGAATGCGCGCAGATCACGGGAACCCCGGCGTCCAGTGGTACCTCCAGCAGGCGCACGTCGTTGTATTCGGGCGTGACGGTGGCGAACGTCTGCTCGCCCCCACTGGCGTGTACCAGCAAGGGGAGGCGTGCATCGGCCATACGCTGGTAGAAGCGGGCGAGGCCGGGATCACCCGGATTGATCGCCTGCACGATCGGCAGCCACTTCAAGAGCACCGCCCCTCGCGCGATGCACTCGTCCAGCCGCTCCAGTGCGTCCCGTCGGTACGGGTTGATGGAGGGGCCCGGCAGGAGCTCCGGGTGCTCCTGGCACATCCGGAAGACCCACCCGGGGGGCACGATCATCTGCGAGTGCTCCGGATCGAGCATTCCGTTCCGGTCGTACACTCCGTCAAATCCGAGTGCTACCGCCTGGTCCAGCTCGCTTTCACGCACCAGGCGGGCGAGCATCGCGGCCCAATCCGCGTCCACCGTGGTGCGCATCTGCTCCCCGGTGATCCGATACTTAATGCGGAGCAGTCTGAAGGTGTAGCGCCTCCGGAAGCGGGGTGAGGTCCAGCATCCGGACCCATTCGTCCCCACCCCTGCCAGATGTGCGTGCACGTCGATCTTGGGGATGTGCATATTCATGCGCGCTGGTGCTGTCCGAACCACCGCAGCATGGCTCGTTCCGTATCCGGCGAAAAGACCGTGGTGTAATGAGTCTCCCGCGGCAGGACGAGCAGCTCGGAGCACGGCAGGTGCTCCCGCAGCGTTTGGCCCTGGGCCAGGGGGACGATCCAATCCCGTGCGCCGTACACCAGCAGGGTGGGAGCCTGAACCCGCCGGGCCGACTCCGGCAGCCCAACCCCCGCGATGGTCTCGTTCACCGCGCGCACGTAATCCCACGATCCTCTGGTGGTGTGTGCCAGACGGATCGGATAAACGTCGCGCTTGAAGCGACCGAATGCCGGCACCAGCCCCCACCATCCGTAGTCGCGACGCTGGGCCAGGCAGAGTGGGGTGCAAAAGCCAGCCACCTCGAAGACCACGGTCCGCGCCGTCGGCTGGACGTGGAGCGGAGTGGAGAGCAAAGCCACCGAACCCACCTCCGGGAGTGTGCCGCGCACCAGAGCACCAAGCGCAACGGCACCCCCGAAGCTCTGGCAGAGCAGGTGCACCGGCAGCTCCGGGTACACGGCACGCGCGTGCTTGACCGCATCCGGCACGGCGCCAGGGATGATCGCGGGATCAAAGCGCGTGGTGCTCCGCCTTCCGTGGCCATCCAGATCGAAGGTCCACACTGCATACCCCGCGAGTAGCAGCGCACGGAACAGGTTGATCTGGGGGAAAAGCGCGTCGTTTCCGGCTCCATGCGCAAACACGATCAGCGCGTGCGGCGGGCGGGCCGGAGTGAGCAGGTAAGCATCCGTTTCGCCCCCTGCCTCCGGACGGGAGTATGGCAGGTGCTTCCATGTCATCCGCTGCCGAGCCATCCATGCCTGAAAATCCCGCTCGTGTCTCACACCTCGCACTTGCGCGACCGCGTTCAACGGCGAGATGTCAGCCATCCACAGGAGGAGACCACCTCAAGGGAAGGCGTACGGTGAACGTACTCCCCTCGCCCGGGGCGCTGCGAATCGTCACGCTTCCTCCCAGCATCTCTACGAGCCGCCGGGTCACCGCGAGTCCGAGGCCGGTGCCACCCACAGTGCGCGTGATGGTGTGCTCCACCTGCTGAAACGGCTCCCACACCCGCTCCAGGTGCTCGGGCGGAATCCCGATGCCGGTGTCACGGACCTCCAGCATGATCTGGTCGGCGTCGTAGCACACCGCCAGCTCCACCGAGCCGCGCTCGGTGAACTTGATGGCATTGCCGAGCAGGTTCAGCAGGATCTGGCGTACCTTGCGCGCATCGGTACTCCTTTCAGGTAGAGCATCGGGAACGTCCAGGCGAAACTCCAATCCTTGGCACGCGCAAGCGGCTCGGCAAGTGTGGTCACGTTGTCCAGCAACTCCGCCCAGTCGACGGGTGCGGCGTGCACCTCTTCCTTGCCGGCCTCCATGCGGCTGAACGTAAGGATCTCCTCGATCACCTCGAGCAGATGCTGGGCCGCGGCCTGTACGCGGCCCACCTGGCGAGCCGCCCTGGGTGGGATCGACTCCGGCACGCCGAGACGGAGCAGGTCGGAGTAGCCGAGAATCGCGTTGAGGGGGGTGCGAAGCTCATGACTCATCACAGCGAGGAAATCCGACTTGGCGCGGTTCGCAGCCTGGGACTCTTCAAGCAAGCGGAGGTTTTCCACCGCCACGGAGGCCATCTGCGCAAGCTGAGCCAGAATTGCCTCGTCCGCGTCGCTGAACTCACCCCCTGCTTGTCGGATAGCTGCAGTGCACCCAGCTCGCGGCCATCCCGGTCCGCGAGGGGAGCCACGAGCATCCTCTGCTCTGCCAGGTCGCCAGCCTCAGGGGCAGGATGATGTGGAGCAAGGCTCGCTTTCGCCTGCGCGGCTCCGATCAACAGTCGCGACTGCTCAGTTACCAGCTCCACCACCTCCTCCACCGAGCGCGCCGAGTTGATCGCCAGGGAGGCGTCCGTCAATCCCTCGAAGTTGGGTGGCGCGCCGCTGTGTGGTGCGAAGAGCATCCTGCGCCTCGCCATACAGGCGGGCGTTATCCACCGCTACGGCGGTACGGCGTGCCAGCTCTTCCGCAAACGCGAGGTCCTTGTCGTCATAGCGTCGCCCTGGAGCGGATGACAGCAGACTGATTACGGCTACCCCTTCTCCACGCACCACCACCGGAACAAAGATGGCGGAGCGCACGCCCAGCTCACGGAGCATGCCCCGATGATCCGCGTCCCCGGCAATCTCGTCATACAGGGTGTCGGGGATCTCGGGCACCAGGATCGAGGCGCGCGTGCGCAGGGCCCGCAGCATCGGGTGTGGCCAATCCGGGTCGACGGGATAGCGACGATCGATCTCCCGGAGAAGCTCCTGCTTGCCGGGGTCCGCATGAATCAGCTCGACGCGAGCTGTGAAGCCCCGGTCATTCACCACGTCCACGACGCAGTAGTCCGCCAGCACCGGCACCGTCAGGCGCGCCACGGCCGCAAGGATGGCGTGGCGGTCCAGCGAGCCGGTGATGGCGTCGCCGGTCTCCGCCAGCAACCGTCGCCGCTGCTCGGCGCGGATTCGGTGCGTGATGTCGCTGAAGCTCGCCACCACGCCGGCGATGCTGCCATGGTCACCCGCGAGCGGGGCGGCGTTGATCCGCAAAACGACCCATTCGCCAGTCGGGAACTCGATTCCCATCGCACTGCCGTACACCGGCTCACCACTGGCGAACACGCGCGCGATGGGCAGCTCGTCCGGCGCCAGCGGTACGCCCGAGGGCGTCCGATATCTCCAGCGAGCGTCGTCATACGTGTGTCCCACGATCCGGCTTGCAGCCACTCTCAGGATGCGCTCGGCTACCGGGTTGGCGAAGGTGATGCGTCGGTCCGCACCGATAATCAACAACCCATCCGCCACTGTTTCCAGGGTGCGGGTAAGTCGCTCGCGGGTTTGCTCCAGCTCAAGTGCTGCTCGCTTGTCCTCAGTGATGTCCTGCAAGAACAGGGAAACGCCCTCCGGGGACGGGTACGCATGTACCTGAAACCAGGTATCCAGCGCGGAATAAAACTCCTCGTACACGACCACCGTCTGCTCCGCAACGGCCCGGTGCAGCTCCCGGTGGCTGATTCCGTCGGCGGCGGGAAACACATCCCACATGCAGCGGCCGATCATCTCCTCCGGCTTTCGTCCCAGGAGCTGCGCCGCCCGCCCGTTCATGTAGGTGAGGCGCCAGCCGGGATCCAGCGCCACAAAGGCATCGGTGATGCTTTCCAGGATCTGGGCGGCCTCCCGCTGCGCCGAGCGGCGGGTCTCGATCTCCGCAACCGCGATGCAGGCCAGGTCACTCACCCCCTCGATCTGCTCCGGGGTCCAGGCACGAGGTTGAAAGTCGAGCACGCAAAGGGTCCCGAGCACATGCCCGTCCCCCATGAGCAGCGGTATTCCCAGATACGCCTGCACACCGCGCCGGGACACGGCCATGTCCGAGCCGACCAGCCGGTGCATGCGTGCGTCTTCCACGATCAGCGGTTCCCCCAGGACAACCGCATACCTGCAAAGCGATTCTTCCAGCGAAACGGCCACGTTGGGGAGGTAGCTTCCCGCGGGAGCGCACACGCTCTTGCACACCTGATCGTGCGCACCCACTACGGAGAGCAGGGAGACCGGCGCGCCCGTGAGCCGGGTGGCCATGCGAGTCAGGCGGTCGAATGTCTCCTCGACGAGACCATCGAGCAGGCCAACTCCCTGCAGCGCAGCTACCCGGTTGGGGTCCGCGAGCGTCGCGACGAAGTCTAACGGCATACGCAATCGGGGGAGCAGGACGCGTGCCCGCGAATGCACATTGCCGCGCTTCCAGGGCAGGCGCCTGACGAGTTTCTCAAGGCAGCGTTAGTTCCAGCAGCCACGCATTGGGACATTACCTGGAGAGGAGAGCCATGCCAAAGCAAGATCTCTTGCCGTAAGCGCAGCGTGTAGCAATCTTGACGGGCGTGATTCCCGTGCCGCGGACCTCTGATGGCCCCAGCCGCGCATCCTCGTTGTGCGACAATTGCGCAGCGGAGCTGAGGGGCCCCTTCTGCCATCAGTGTGGGCAGGCGGTGCGCTCGCCTCTGGAGTCGGGCCGCTCCTTCTTGGGCGATGCTGCGGCCAGCATCGCTGACCTTGATTCCCGAGCCCTGCGAAGCGCCGCATTGCTCGTCACGCGCCCAGGTGCTCTGACTGCGGAGTACCTCCAGGGGCGACGGGTCCGCTATACGGCGCCGCTGCAGGTCTACCTTGCTGCGGTGGCCCTCTTCTTTCTCGTAAATGCGTACCGGCCCTTCGTCACCTTCGACCCGGCGACACGTCGGATCACGAGTTCTCTCAATGCTGCGGGGGTCAGCGGGAACTTGTCAAAGTCGGAGCTTACCCGTTTGGAAAGGCGCGGCATTTCGCTCGAGGTATTCCAAGAGCGTTTTTCGGGGGCAGTCACCGGGTACCTGCCGACGTTCCTGATCGGCTCGGTACTTTTGTTCGCGCTCGTACTCGCCCTCTTCTTCCGCCGGCAGCCCCGCCGGTATCTTGCCCACACCATTTTCGCGCTTCACTGGACGGCGTTCTACCTGCTGCTCATGATGCTCGACCGGCTACTCCCGCAGCGGCAAGGAGGCCCCGGTCCCGTAGGGGTAGTCCTTGCCCTTACCGCGCTCGGATATCTGGTGCTGGCACTCAAGCGCGTCTATGGACAGCCGTGGCTCGCCACCTTCGGCAAAGCAGTTGGCCTTTACCTCGTGTTCCAGACTGTGCTGATCGCCTGGATGCTCTCCGCCGTTGCTATCGCGTTCGCCATCGCTCTCTGAGGATTTCAGGCGCGCCCAGCAGGTGGAACGCTCTTGAATACGACGGCGGCCCACCCCCGGGTGAAGGCGGGCCGCCGCACATTCATCCTGAACCCGGATCAGACGGGCACCGGCAGCAGTGTGCGGAAGGAGTTCCGTGCCCGGTTGAGCCGGCTCTTCACCGTGCCTACCGGAATGCCGATCTGCTCGGCGATCTCTTCATAGGTGAAGTCATCTACCTCGCGCATCACGAACGGAATGCGGTGATGGGCGTCCATCCGGTCGATGGCCACGTCGATCGCTTCACGAAGCTCGCTCCGGTACGCTTCGCGCTCCGGGTCCGCCCCACCGGACGGAAACTCCAGCGGCCGGGCCGGGGCGCCGGATGCGGACGCTTCGGGGCGCAGCTCCGAAAACGCGGTTTCGCGCCGGCGCGAACGGTTGCGGAACTCGTTCTTGAGCAGGTTGTTCGCGATCGTGTGAATCCACGTCGAAAACTTGCGGCTCGGATCATAGCTGTCCCGCGCCCGGTGAATACGCAGAAACGTATCCTGCGTCAGGTCCTGCACCCGCTCCTCGTCGTGCAGGCGCTTGCGTAGAAAGCCCTGAATGCGGGGCTGATAACGGCCTACGAGCAACCGAAAGCTTGCTTCATCGCCGTCTGTATAACGCTGGAACAGCTGCTCGTCGGACACGTCAAGATCAAGTCGGTCGAGAGTCGTATTCATGCTACGAATATAACGATTCCCGCCGCAAATGTCGAGAGAAACGCATGGCGTAAATTACCCCCGGGCAACGGGTTTACAGAACGCGGCGCCGTCCCCTCTCCACATTGAGCAAAGCGAATACCAGAGAGCCCAAACCCAGCTGCAGATAAAAGGTGAAGAAGCGCCACCCCGCCGTCGCCAAGCCGATGATGCTGGCTGGGATAAGCGCGGAATACACCAAGTAGAACGCGGCTTCCGCGCCGCCCGAAGCACCGGGTGTAGGAATGAACATCATTGCTGTGAAGACTACCCACTGAAGAAGGAAAAAAAGCACCGGATCTGTCGGTGCGCCCAGAAAAGCCACCAACGCAGTAGCCACTGAATAGCGACACGTCCACTGAATCGCACCGAGCAACCAGGTGGCTACAAAGCGCAGCTTTCCCCGCCGGATCACTAGTGCATACACCCCCTTCGCGTCACGCCAGGTGCGCCGCGCACGGTGCCTGATCCGCACGTAGCCCCACAGCGTCCCCCGCTGAACACGTCGCCCGAACCAGCCGGTGAAAACCATACGGAGCAGCAGCAACACCCCTACCAGCAGCATGACTCCAACGAGCAGCGGGCGGGTTGCGTCCGTCTGGAACTGCTCCGCGATCTCACCAAAGATCGGCAACTCACCAGCGCCGGACCAGACGAACGCAACGGGCAGCGCGATGGCGAAGAACAGGGTGTCTTCCAGATAAGCCAGGGTGAATATGGACCCGGCCGCCCCGGCGGGAACCCCCCGCTGGACGAGCATCCCCCAGCGAATCACTTCTCCGCCGGTGGAGGTGGGAAGCAGCGATGACGCAACGTCCGACCCGAGCACGATCCGCAGCGCCTCACGGAGGGACAACCTGTAACCGATGAAGCGGGTCCAGATCATCAATCGGAACGCATTGGTAAACCAGGGGATCAATCCCAGTACGACGGCGATTGCGAGGTACTGCCACGAAAAGGACGCGAGTGCAGCAAATGTCCCGCGGTCCGTCGTGTACAGAGTAAATACGACGTTACCCAGTACCCCTAGCGGTACAACGATCAGCGCGGTACGAAGCAGCCGATTGAAGCTGAGGGCCCGCCTCGACTCAGGCTCCAGCACCAATGCGCCTAACCCTTCTTCTGAGCCGATCGGCGGACGCATCACCCAGGTATCAGAGCAGTCGCGTGAAATGGACAAACAGGGGTTTCAAGTCCGCTCGTATACATAAAAATCAGCGAATGACCCGGTCCGCAGATCACCCCTGAATGGAAATGGATTTGCAATTTTCGTTCGGAGCTGCCAGTGCGGCAACTGATCGTTGATCCATGCTGAAAAACGGCGATGCCTTACATGAACAGCCAGGGACGATTCATCGGTATCGCTGCTGTAGACGACCACGAATCGGGCTGCCGAAGAAAACAGATGGACCATGTAAAGCTGAAAGACTTTGTCATCCACCAGATGGTATAAGACATCCAGGGACAGCGCCAACTCCGCCTTGTATGTGCCGTGCCGATCAACGAAACAATCAGGATCATACAGAAAGAAGCTCTTGGTTGGGTCATCCTTGAAACGCTCCATGCTGCGCATGAGAGCAACCCGGGAAACATCCAGGCCCGTATAGGCCGGGTAATCCGACAGCAGCAACTGAGCACCATCGCCACACCCAAATTCAACTACAGAGCGGATCCGCTCTTCCCGGACAAACGTATTTACCACATCCGCCTTGAAGGCGGCGAGTTCACCATACGAACCGGCTCCCGAGTTGCCACCACCAGCATACCGAGACTCCCAGTACCGGGTTTCCGAGAATACCACCTGCCGGAACAACCCGACAGCGCCTTTGGCCAGGACTCCGATGACGGGAATGCCCGTAACGATCTTCTCAATCTTTGTCTTCGTCATTTTTACCGTGGTCTACCCGCTCGGCCATGGATCTGAATACCCGGAGGTATTGATCTGCTATGACTGACCAGGAAAAGGTTTTCTCTACCAGGCGTGCTGCCTGATCGGACATGACGCCGAGCGCCTCGGGCTGGCGGTAGTACTGCGTAATTACGCTTGCGAATGCTCCGGCGTCTCCGCTCGCGACGAGGTGGCCATTTTCTCCTTCATGGATCACATCCTGAATCCCTTCCAAGCGAGCCGCTACCGTGGGTAGCCTGGAGAGACCCGCTTCGAGCATGACGATGCCGAAACCCTCCATGTCGCCGGGAACCGATAGGTTGGGCATGACGAACAGATCCGCCCCGCGGTATAGGCTCAGGAGTGCATCATCCGATATCCGGCCCAGGAGGCGGACACGGCCTTCGAGGCGGTGCTGCTCCACCGCGCTCCTCACAGCTTCCGTGGATGGCCCCTCGCCCGCCAGCCAGTAGTGAACACCAGGGGGAGCAATGGCATTACGTGCTCAACGAACCAGGCAAAACCCTTCCGCTCCACGTGTCGACCCGCACTGCATAGCAAGAGTGCGTCATCCGGGAGCGGCGTGGCAGGGTCGCCGAGTGTTTCAAGCAGGGCACGTCGCATGGAAGCATGGTCATCAGGCGGCGGAAACCTTTGGGGATCCACACCGCAGGGAATAACGTGCAACTTTTCCTCCGGAAGACCGCGGGCCAGGCATTCCGATCCGGTTGCGCGGCTATTCGCGAGCACCAGATCTAGCGCGCTCAGCACCCGGGGTACGAAGAGTTGATAGGGGGGAACGGGAGAACTACATCCAGGCCGTGCGCGACTGCGGCCGTCCGTGCCCCCAAAGCCTTCACCTTGCGGTGCAGCGGGACGGCTAGAGCGGCCGTAACCAGAGAAGAAAAAAGCACTACGTCAATTTTTTCCTTCTCGACTATCCGGGGAATCTGCCGCAACAGGCGAATTCCGAACGGAACCATACGTACATGGGTCCACCGCCAAGAGGTACGGAGCAGCAGCGAGGAAAGCTGTACCTCCGGATGTCTGGTCAAGGCGGCATGAAGCTCCGTGGCCATACGCTGCATGCCCCCGACATTGTCGAGTGGGCGCCCAGGTGGGGAAACGAGTGTGAAACGTAGAGGAGGCGCAACTTGGCTCAGGGTGCGCCGGTAGCAATCACCCGCGCGTAGCTTTCCAGCAGTCGCCCATTGATGGCTTCCCACCCTTTCGCGCTCGGCGGCCGCTCGCGCCGCCTCGCCCATCGCGCGGCGCCGCTCCGGATCGGCGAGCAGCTCATCCACACAGCGCGCGAAGTCCGCCGGGTCGTTCGGGCGGGCGACCAGCCCGGTGACACCACCATCGGCCAGGTCCGGAGGCCCACCGCGGTCGGCTACCACGGCTGGGAGCCCGGAGGCGAATCCCTCCAGCACCACGTTCCCAAAGGTTTCAGTAGTAGAGGGGAAGACGAAGACGTCCGCCGATGCAAACCACCGAGCCAGCATCTCGCCGCTCTGATGACCCGCGAAGTACGCATCCGGGAGCGCGGCCTCCAGCTCGGCCCGCATCGGCCCGTCGCCTACCAGCACCAGGCGGTGCGCGTGTTTGATCTGCTGGTGAATGCGGACTAGATCCACCAGATCTTTTCGCGGACCAGACGGCCCACAAAAGGAGCAGCGGTGTATCGCCCTGGGCGCCGGTAGCAGCGCGCAGGGCAGGATCACGACGCCGGGGATGGAAGCGCTGCAGGTCGATTCCCGCGACCACAGCTGCACTCCATGGATGCCTCGCCGTTGCAGCTGCCGCACGGTGCTGTGTGAGGGGGCGTACGTGGCACGGCAGCGGTTATAAAACCTGCGCAGCATGTCCCACCCAAACCCTTCCAGTGGGCGGACGTGGTAGTAGCGAAAGTACGAAACAAAGTCCGTGTGGAAGCTCGCCACCACCGGAATACCTCGTTTGGCTCCATAGCTCTGCGCCCAAACCGCCATGGGGGTAGGGCTCACCACGTGAATCAGATCCGGAGGGTCCTGGTCCAGCAGCTGGGCAAGCCCATGTCCCCAGGGCAGGCTGACCCGGTAATCACGGTACAGGGGAAAGGCTACGGAACGCACCCGCCGTACCCGATCCGCCCAGGATATATCGGGCCCCGGCTTCAGGGGCGCGAAGATCCGAAAGTCTACACCCTGCCGCTCCAGCGTCGCGAAGAGCCGGGCGAGCGTAAGCGATACACCGTCAACGTGGGGAAGAATGCTTTCGGTGAAGTAGGCAATCTTCATGGCGCCAGCAGCAGTGCCGGGTCGTTCATCGGCCCAGCCGCACTAGGTGGCAAGCTCGCGCTCGTAGATCCGGTACCGCTTGTACGCTTCAGCGCCCATCTTTTCCAGCGGCCGGCGCATCTCCCAGTTGTCTTCCAGGATCCACGAGGCCTCCGCCGTGCGGTAACCCAGCGGGGCGCCCACCTGGAAGGTGTGCAGGTACAGGGCGGCACCGAGACCACTCTTTTGAAAGCCAGGCTTCAAACCCAGAGTAATCACGCGCAGGCTATCGATCCGGCGGCGATGCCAGTGAAAGCGGAAGATCCCGAAGGGGAAGAGCCGTCCATCCGGCAGGTGGCGAAGCGCCTGGTTGAGGTTGGGAAGGGCGAGGGAAAAGCCGACGGGTTCTCCGTCTACTTCCACAAACAGGCAGAGGCGGGGGTCCACGACCGGGCGGAGATCTTTTGCCATGTGCTCGATCTCTTCCCCAGTCATCGGCACGAAGCCCCAGTTCCGCTCCCAGGCTGAGTTGTAGATGCGTTGGATGGTAGCCACCTCTTCCGCAAAGCGGCGCATGTCCAGAAACCGAACGGTTGCCCCGTGCCGCGCGAGGATCGGCTCCATTCTGCGCACCGCCCGCTCCAGCGGGATGTGATTATCCACCCAGTAAGCAAGGAGGTCCTTGGCCTTTGTCAGACCTGTACCTTCCAGCAGCTGCCCGTAGAAAGGGGGGTTGTGCGTCATCATCACCATTGGCGGGGTGTCGAACCCCTCGACCAGTACTCCGGGCGAGGATGCCTCCTCGTTGGTCGAAAGGTTCATCGGCCCCATGAGCCGCTGCATCCCCCGCTCTCTGAGCCAGGCAGCGGCCGCATCAACCAGGGAGCGTGCCGTTTCGGGATTGTTCTCCGATTCGAAGAGGCCGAAAAAGCCCGTCTGCTCATCGTGGAACTCATTGTGGCGGTGATTCACGACAGCCGCGATGCGCCCCACCGCCTGCCCATCCCGCTCTGCGAGCCAGTAGGCTACGTCCGCGTGCTGGTGGAAGGGGTGCTTGCTCCGGTTCAGCAGCGTGGCGAGTGACATCCGGAGCGGCGGTACCCATACGGGGTCACCGCCGTTGACGCGCCAGGCGACATCCAGAAAGGGACCGAGAGATGCGCCGGGTGGAATTTCCCGAACGCGAACCGGCGAGGGCACTTAGTGGAGGCCCAGCTCCCGTCTGACCTGTGCGAACGCTTCGAGCACCCGGTCCAGCTGGGCACGCGTATGCGTAGCCATGACGGAGGTACGCAGGCGGCAGTTGTTTTCAGGCACCGCTGGGGGAAGCACCGGGTTGGTGAACACGCCCACATCGAACAAGGCGCGCCAGAACACAAAGGTGTCCTCCATGTGCCCGGTAGCGACGGGGATGATGGGTGTTTCCGAATCCCCGGTGTCGAAGCCGAGTGACTGCAGACCGGTGCGCAGATAGGCGGCGTTGTCCCACAGAGCCGTCCGACGCTCCGGCTCGCGCTCCATCACGTCCAGGCAGGCGATCACCGTGGCCACCGCCGAAGGAGGCATGGAGGCGCTGAAGATCAGCGGGCGTGCGTGGTGCTTCAGGTAGTGGATGACGTCTTCCGGGCCCGCGATTGCGCCTCCAATGGAAGCGAACGACTTGGAGAACGTCGCCATCGCCAGGTCCACCCGCCCCTCCAGACCGAAGTGCTCCGCGGTTCCACCCCCGCGTGCACCCAGCACACCCACGGAGTGTGCATCATCCACCATGACGCGAGCCCCGAACTCTTCCGCGAGGGCAACGATCGTTGGCAGGGGGGCGATATTGCCCTCCATGCTGAAGATACCGTCCGTCACCACCAGCGCACCCTTGCTGGCATGGGCCTCCAGCGCACGGCGCAGCCCGTCCATGTCCAGATGCGGATAGCGCACCAGCTGGCCGTTGGAAAGCTGGGAGCCATCCACCAGGCTGGCGTGGTTCAGCCGGTCCTGGACAGCCACGCCCCCACGCCCGACGATGGTGCTGATCACGCCCAGGTTGGTATGGTAGCCCGTGCTGAACACCAGCGAAGCTTCGTGCCCCATCAAATCGGCAAGCCGCGTTTCCAGCTCTTCGTGCAGGTCCAGCGTGCCGTTCAGAAAGCGGCTGCCCGTGCATCCACTGCCATAACGCACCAGCGCCTGCCGGGCGCGCTCCAGCACGTGAGGATGATGCGTCAGGCCCAGGTAGTTATTGGAGCCGACCATGATCTTGCGCTCACCGCGGATCACGACTTCGGTGTCGTCCGACTGCTCGATCGGCTGGAAGTACGGGTACAAGCCCCGGTCCTGCATCTCGCGTGCGATCGTGTAACGGCGGCACTTGTCGAACAAATCGACTGCACTGCGCACCTTGGTATCGATCGTCGCCATCAAAGCCATCCCTGTTGTCGGTACCAATGCGCCGTGCGAGCTACGCCCTCTGCCAGGGGCGTTGCCGTCGGCAGGAGCATCTCAGAACCACGCAAATCGCACGTCCAGCCTTCCGCAAGCATCTCTTCGGCCTTCTCCCGATTGAACACCACCGCACGCCCCGCGAGGCGCCCTATCCTTTCGGTCACCGCCGCCGCCGTCCGGACAAGCGCGGGGGAGCAACACCCGAACCGGCCGGCGCCCCACAGCCCCCGCAATCGCCGATACAACCTCCGACCAGCGGTGGGCAACCGGCTCTGCTACAGCGCACATGCCCGGCGGCGAATCCGCCGCGGCAGCCAGCGCCCGCGCCAGGTCCGGCGCGAAGATCAGGTGCAGCAGCCGATCCGCACCACCCGGGGCCGGAGCCACCCCCACTGGACGAGCCGGAAGTACGGGAGCAGCGCGTGATCACCCGGTCCGTACACCGCAGGCGCCCGCAGAGTTGCCACTTCTACACCCTCAGCCCCCAGCGCCCGCACTTCTTCCTCACCAGCCAGCTTGGTGCGGCCGTACGCAGTGAGGGGAGCCAACGGATCTTCCGGCGCCGCGGGGCCGTCCATCTACAGCGGGCCCGCAGGCAGCGTACGAGCTGAGGTAAACCAGGCGGCGGGGGCGGGGCTCGGCTGCCAGTATGCCCTGCACCACCCCACGCGTTCCCTCCACATTCGCGCGGTGGAAGTCCGTATCCGCGCGAAAGCCGGTAACCGCGGCCAGGTGGAAGACCGTATCGGCACCGGCACATGCACCGGCAACTGCCGCCGCATCCTGCAAAGCTCCCACGTGGCATTCCACCCCGAGCTGCATCAGCTTGCGGGTGTCGCTCGTCCGCCTGGACCAGGGCTCGAAGCCACCAGCCATCCTCGGCGAGCCGTTCAATCAAATGGCCACCGACGAACCCCGTGGCCCCGGTGACGAGTGCGGTTGCGCCCATGAATTCAGGGAACAAAATGCGCGGCTGCAGAGAAGAGCGCAACCGCCCGAGAGGTTAGCGTCCTGGAGGGATTCCAGCGTTCCCCCCGCCGTGAAGAAGCGGTGGACGCTCGCCCGGTCCTGCGCGGCAAGCGCCGTCCTGAACTGCTGGCAGTGATGCTCCAGGGAATCCAGAGCATTCCCCAGTTCGGAACCATTATCCAGGGCGATATCCGTCCACATCTCGGGGGAGCCGCCGGCCAGGCGGGTCACGTCTCGCCCACCAGGTCCCAGTTCCCGGTGCTCTATTCCGGCCCTGGCGAGTACGAGGGCGAGCGCGGTGGAAAACGGCCTGAGGCAGGTGGCTGGTCCACGCGAGCCGCCGGTCGTGCTCCGCGGCATCCGCCATTTCAGGCTGCGCCCCCAGCATTCGCCAAAGCTCCCGCGCGATCCCCAGCGCATCCTCCCCAGTCTCCGGGGTGGGACACAAGAAAACCGTCGCCCCCGAAAACATTCCGAGCCGGGAGGCCTCCATCCAGAGCGGTGATCCCCCGCCAGCGGATGGCAGCCGACGAACCGGCTCCCAATCCCCAGGGCTTCGGCGGCTGCCACGATACCGGCTTTCGTGCTCCCCACATCGGCAATCAGACGGACGCGCCCGGAGACGCGGGAGCGCAGCCCGCAGTATGCCCGGCACGATTGAAACCGGCGCAGCGACTACTACGATGTCAGCAGTGTCAATGCCCTCCAGCTCCGGGTTGAGCCCTGCATGGATTCCGCGCGTCACGCAGTGCCGCCCGGACACATGCCTCCTCCCGATCATAGCCGAGCACTCGGATGCGGTGTGCTGACAGCTCCCGCGCTACGGACCCCCCGATCAAACCCAGCCCAATTACCGCCGCTTGCCGGATCTCCGTCACTGGTACGAGCCTGGGGAGCGGGGATAGCTTCCCAGGACCCGCAGATTGGGCGCGTATCCCCGGACCTCCACAAGTGCCTCCCTGGCCGGTGGGGATTGGGCGTCGGCGTCCAGCTCGATGAAGAAGCGGTACGTCCACGGCTCTCCCGCGGGGCGGGACTCCAGCTTGGAAAGGTTGATCCCGAGTTCCGCGAAAGGCGCAAGGATGCGCACCAGTGCTCCCGGCGTATTCGGGGTATCCACCAGCAGCGTGGTCTTCTTCGCCTCCTGGTTGTCCGCCACCAGACGGGACAGGTGCATCCCGCCGCTGCGCGCGATCACCAGAAAGCGGGTCTGGTTGTCGCTGCGGTCCTCGACGTCGGCCGCGAGGATCTCGAGCCCGTACCGCTCCGCGGCACGCTGTCCGGCGATTGCTCCCACGGCCGGGTCACCATTGGCAGCGATCTCTCTGGCCGCACCGGCGGTATCGTAAAAGGCCACGGCCTCCATCCCGGTGCGGGCCTGCAGGAAGCGGGTGCACTGCGCCAGCGCCACCGGGTGCGAGAGAACGCGGGTCAGGCGTTCCAGCCTTGCTCCTGGCACCCCCAGAACACAGTGGTGGATGGGTGTAATCACCTCGCCGATCACCACCACGCCGTTGCAGGCGAGCACATCGTAGCTTCCCACGACACTCCCCGCGAGCGTGTTCTCGATGGGAAGCACGCCAGCTTCAACTTTGCCCGACATTACGGCTCGACCCACGTCCGCGAAGTCCCGCTGGGGAATCGGCTCGACTTCCTCTCCAAAGAAGCGACGAACCGCTTCTTCGCTGAACGCTCCCAGCTCCCCTGGAATGCGACGGTCGTCATCAGTTTTCCTCCTCCTGCGCGCGCGTCGGGAAAGGCCGATCAGGTGCCAGAAGATGTAGCGCACGCCCTCGTCATCCAGCCCGAGCCCCGCGCGACGGCACCCGCGCGGCGCACAACGGCCGCCTCCCGAGCGGGGTCCAGTGTGGGGAGCCCGGAGGCCCGTTTCGCCGCGCCGACACAGCGAGCCAGCCGCACCCGTTCGGCGATCAATTCGATCAACCGCCGATCCAGCGCTTCGATCTGGTCGCGAATGCGGGTCAGCTCCTCCGTCACGCCGCCTCGCGTGCCGCACCTCCGGCCGGTTCGGCGAGTACCCGCCCGGCGGCTTCGGCAAAGGGGCGAATGCGACGCATCAGCTCCGCGAAAGCGTCCAGCGAGAGCGACTGGTCGCCGTCGGAAAGCGCCTCCTCCGGGGCAGGGGTGAACCTCCACGATCAATCCGTCCGCGCCCGCCGCGATCGCGGCGAAAGCCAGCGGCGCGACCAGATCCGCGCGCCCCCCGCGTGGCTCGGGTCCACGATCACCGGCAGGTGTGTTTCCGCCTTGAGCACCGGGATCGCTGCCACGCCGAAGGTGTTGCGGGTGGCGGTTTCAAAGGTGCGAATGCCGCGCTCGCACAGTATCACGTCACGATTGCCCTGTGCCATTATGTACTCCGCCGCCGAGCAGCTCCTTCAGCGTTGCCGAAAGTCCACGCTTCAGGAGCACCGGGCGCTGCACTCTTCCCACCTCGGAAAGGAGGGAGAAATTCTGCATGTTGCGCGCGCCGATCTGCAGCACGTCGGCATGCTCGGCCACGATCTCGACCTGGCGGGTGTCCATCACTTCAGTCACTATCGGCATGCCCGTTTCAGCACGAATCTCCGCCAGCATGCGGAGCGCTCCGTCCCCCAGCCCCTGAAAGGCATACGGCGAGCTGCGGGGCTTGAACGCTCCACCTCTCAGCATCCCCGCACCCGCGGCTTGCACCGCGTGTGCGGTCTGGTGCAGCATTTCGCGCCCTTCCACGGAGCAGGGACCCGCGATCATCGCCAGCTCCCTGCCTCCAACGGCATTACCCGCGTTGTCGCCAACCCGGATGACACTCGGTCCGCAACGAACTCCCTCGCCACCAGCTTGTACGGCTTGAGCACCGGGGTCACTGACTCCACGCCGGGCAGCGTGAGGAGAGCGACCTCCTGGAGCAGGGATTCGTCCCCAATGCAGCCGACGATGGTACGCTTTCCCCCTCGGGAGATGTGCGTGCGCATCCCCAGCGTCTCAATACGCTCCCGGATGTGATCCAACTCCGCGTCCGTGATCCCAGAGCGAGTAACGATAATCATGCGTCCAACCTCCGCTCCATCTCGCTTACCGCGTCGAAGAGCTGCTGAAATTCGTCCACTACGAAAAGCACATCCTGGAAACGGTCAATTTCAAAAGGCTGGTTGATCACTGCATCCAGAGAGAACGGACGCCGGTCACAACAGACTCCCAGTGCGTTGGCCGCGTCCCCGGAAGAAGAAATCAACCCACTCCCGTATACTTTGACGTCGCCCTCGTCGCGCGTCAGCCCAAACTCCACCGTGAACCAGAACAGGCGAGCCATTTGCTCGGTTTCCTCCTCGGTACGCGCACGGGTAGCGACAGCCCCGAAACGCTGCAGAAAGTCTGCGAACATCGGGTCGGCATGCAGGCACATGCCCGAATACGTCATGGAAGATGTCGGGTTCGGGGAGGTAGTCCAGCTGTGACATGGGGCGGATCGTCACCGTTGTCGGGAAGCGACGCTGAGCCAGGCACCCGAAGAAGTCCTTTGCGGGGATAAAGCCACCCACCGGGACTGCGTTCCACCCGGTGCGCCGGTCCAGCTCGGCATTCACCTCCTCCAGGTTGGGAACCGAGTCCTGACGGAGCCCAATGGCCTTTGCCCCATGCAAAAATACCTGGCTGCCATTGTGCTTCAACTCGCGTATGCGGCGTTCGTACAAGATGCCCCACACTTCATGGTCTTCCGGAGTGTATCCGTCCCAATCCTGCTCGGTAAAGATCGACGTTTCAACCGCTGCCAACATTGCTCGTCTCCTGCCAGGGTAAAAAGCGGCCCGTGAATTTTCACGGGCCGCCGATGCGTGCCGAAAGCTGGGGTGCGCGTCAGCCGCGCAAGCGCCTCCGAACGCAGCCCGTGTTGCGGGGCGCGTAGTAATAAACGTAGGCGTAGGAGCTCTGGCGCACGATCATGATGTGTGGGAGTTTAGCAGGAGCTCTGGAGATTGTCAACGTGACGCGCCAGGCCCTTGGCGGAGGCGAGTTCAAAGGCTGCCTTATCCCAAATCCGCGGGTCGGCCTCTGCCTCTCCCAGGAATGGGTTGGACACCGCCGAGCCGATGAACGGCCCGTTCGTGGACATGGGTCCCCTCACGGGCGGACTGGCTGGCCGTTACAAATTGGGAGTCGAGCCCGGGAAACAGGTCCTGGGGTTTGGCCGCGGATGTCCCCATGCAGCGCCCGCTCCACCGCGGCTGAACGTACTGCATGGCTGTGCACCACTGACTGGCTCGGCTGCTTCGAGCGATTCACCTGCGCGCCCAACCAGCAGGGTCGGCACCGCCTGCACCCTAGCTCGGAGGCAAGTCGCTCGTCGGCGAGCACTGTGTCCGTGTGGCGTCCTCTTCCAGAGCAGTGTGCAACGGCTCCCCGATCCAGCCCCACGGACGCACCTACGTCCAGCAGCACGCCCGTGTCGTTCAGGTCCCGCCCATCTTCGAAGAAGGCACGGAACAACGCGTTGTGCATCTCGTCGAAGCATCCCTGATCGCGGGCGAACTCGGCGGCCTCCAGCGCTTTTCGGCTCCGGGGCTGCACGGGCGGGAGGCGAAGTGTCATTCCCCGTTGCCGGGCCATTGGGTAGACAGCACGCTCCCAGGTGGTGTGCAGGTATTCTCCATCGGGGTCCAAAGTAGGAAAGGGGATCGGGCCGGAGCTCGAAGGCTTTCCAGTCCCTCGACCTGGTCTCCGTATTCCTCACGGACCCGCTCCAGCACCGGTTCTTCGAGGTAGCAGAACGGACACACGTAGTCACTCCAGACGGTAATTCGAACCTGATCGTTGGCTTGCACGGTTATCCCTCCCCTGCAGAGCGGCGCCCGGAGCGGATCGGTCGAAAATCGAACAGCTCGGGGCGGGTGGTAGTGGCCGGTTACGTCCAGCGTCATGCTTTCCTCGCGCGTCCGGTTTAGATCCAGCTCCGCAGTGAGTACCCGCGGCCTCATCGTACACAGGTTCGACAAGGTAGCTTCCGTCCGGGCCGATGATCGCGCTGCCGCCGCGAAGCACCCACTGATTCGGGTCCGTCACCCGCTCCGGTGGGGCTCCAGTTCTGGTGGCAGAGCCGACGCCCGCATCAGCGAGCCCGCAGCCAGAACATAGCAGCGCCCCTCAAAGGCATACTGTCGGCTCGCCACCTGATGCATCTCGTGCGCGGTGGCCACACGGCCACGTGAATATCTTCCCCCGATTCGTGCAGCGCCTGCCGGGCCAGTGGCATCCAGTGCTCCCAGCAGACCAGGCTGCTGACGCGTCCCGCCGGGGTGTCCACCGCTCGCAGCCCTTCCGCATCGCCGGCGCCCCACACCATCCGTTCTGTGTAGGTGGGCATCAGCTTGCGATGGTGATTGAGGAGCCGCCCATCGGGGCCCAGCGTCACGAGCGAGTTGTACAGCGTCCCTCGTCCGGGGCCCTGAGCCACGCGCTCGCTGATCCCCACCACCAGCGTGACGCCGACCTCACGAGCCGTTTCGGCGAGCAAGTCCAGGGCAGGACCCGGGATGGCGACGCTATTCTCCGCGATTCGCGCGAAGACCGCCTTGACCGGAGCATGGTTCCAGAGTGCGGCATCGCGGCAGACGTCCAGCCAGGCCGGATATCCCGGGAGCCAGGTTTCCGGGAAGACGATCAGCTCCGCACCCGCACTTGCCGCCTCGCGTGCGAGTTCGGCCGTCAGCGTGAGCCCCGTTTCCAGGTCCGGAGCAACCTCCGCCTGAACGATGGCTGCGGTGATACGCTTCGGCCTCATCCGTTCCTCCCTGCGGTTGTCTGGCTTCTTCGCGACCCGGATCCAAGCAGCGCGAGGATGCTCCGCGCGGCATCCTCTCCCGACCGCACCGCACCGTCCAGGTATCCACCTTCCTGCGACGCCGTTTCTGTTCCCGCCCAGTGGACCCGATCCCCCGGCGCGGGTCGGCGGAAGATAGGGTGCCCGTACGCAGGGTGCTCCAACAGCGGAAGCGCGTCCTGCGGGGTGCTGGTGTACGGCTCCCGCGCCCAGTCCAGCTCCAGATAATCGAGTGGGTGCGCGGCCTCTGGGCCGAACATCCGGGAAAGCTGCCGCAGTACCTGGTCCTGATGCTGTGCTGGAGTGCGATCGCGACTCGATCCACCGCCTCCGAAGAAGCCGAACAGGGCAGCGTGTGTGTCGTCGGCCGTGGATGCGTCGTGGATGTCGCTCAGTGGCCCCGCGTAGCTAACGCCCCGGCCGCATGCGCCCCGTTCCCGCCAGAACGCCGAGCGGTACGTGACGACGCACTTCATGGCGCCGCCCATCCAAGTGGGAGTTTCTGCCATAGCCTGCTTCAATGGGGGAGGGAGCTCCGGAGCGAAGCGGATGGTGTGCAGTGCGAGTCGCGGGGGCA
>JAUJOM010000027.1:54829-55978 GCA_030447645.1 Longimicrobiaceae bacterium
GAGCCCTGCGCCGACTACCAGCACGTCAACCTTCGGCATCAACCGTCGAGGCGATCAGATCGCTGTTCACGTATACCTCGTCAATCACCTGCAGTACATATCCCCACAGCTCGGGCGAGGCATTCTGGATGGGGCGCATCCGGTTCAGCACCTGATCCCGCGTGATGCCGTGCAGCCGCCAGGTGCCACCACCGTTGTGGTAGTTCTGCAGCAGGCCCTGCAGCCGATCCAGTGCGTTGGCGAATTGCGCTTCCGCGGTTCCCATGGCTTCGAACTCCTCCCAAAGGTCACGAAATTCCTCGGCCTGCTCCTCGGGTAGTAAGCCAAAGAGCCGCTCGGCCGCACGCCGCTCTCGCTCTTCTTTTCCAACGCTGGCAGCTGCGTCGTAACAGAAGGTATCGCCGGCATCGATCTCGACCACGTCGTGGATCAACAGCATCTTAAGTACTCGCTGCACGTCCACGCTCTCGCGGGCATGCTCGTTCAAAAGCACGGCCATGACAGCCAAGTGCCACGAATGCTCCGCGCTATTCTCCTGCCGTGAGCCATCCATCACCAGCGTTTGGCGCAGAATGCGTTTGAGCTTGTCGAGTTCGACGATGAAATCGAGCTGGCGCGATAAACGCTCAGCGGTCACGTGTGTGCGTGGGTGCGCAGATGCTCCTCGAAGCCTTCCTTATTCCAGACGATCTGCACCCCGGAGCCAATCACCCACAGTACAGCCAGCGTCTCCGCGACCTCCGCTTTGCTTGCGCCGGCCTTGAACGCCGATTGGATATGCGAGCGCGTGCAGTGGCTGCACCGGAGCATTGAACTGACTGCGACTGCAATCAGTTCTTTGGTCATACGGTCCAGCGCGCCCCCCTCAAAGATCTCCCGCTTAAAGGCCCAGAATGCGCGGTCCGCCTCCGGGATGAACTCCTGGCGCCAATTTTCCCCGAGCAGGTCCGCGAAGTCGTCCTTCATCCAGAAAACCTGCGTACCCCCACCCTGTCCCCAGGCTACCGCTAGGGCCTCGGCAATTTCTTGCTCGCTCGCGCCCGCTTCCTTGGCTTTGGCCAGGTGCCCGTTGGTGCAGTGAGGGCAGCGGCCCGCTGAGGAGCAGGCGACGGCAATCAGCTCCTTGGTCTTGAAATCGAGCGCTCCCCC
>JAUJOM010000076.1 GCA_030447645.1 Longimicrobiaceae bacterium
TGATCGGGACCTGGCTCGCAGCCGAGCGGCCAGGCCATGCGGGAACGCTCGCGCCTGTGGCACCCTAGAGTGCGGAGCACGGCTGTGGTTTCCGCCCCCACGATCGACCTGCCCTCGTTACGAGTGATGCACGGATGATCCGCACGGCACACGGTCCTGCCCACGATCCAGGTTCCCTCGGGGAAGCCATGCTGCCTGAGGGGCGCCAGGCGTACTCCGTCTCGTTCATTCGGCTTGCCCGTCGTGCACCCACAACCGCAGCGTAGCCGGACGGCCAGGACGCGTTTCTTCCTGAGCTTCCTTGCACCCACTGCACGGGCGTCTAGCACGCCTACTATCGCCTTGGCGACGTGCGGGCGCGCTGCAGTGTCACCTCGACCTCCGCCTTTTCACCCTGCCGCAGGCGCATCTGCGAAGCGAGTGCTAATTGGACCTGGATCCTGCCTGCCCTCTGCACCTGACGCGGGTCCACTCTCTCCGTGAAGACGCGGTCCGGGTACTTCCCACTCCCGCTCGGCACAAGCACGACCACCGTCCTCGGGTTCGGCACCAGGACGAGCGAATCCGCAAGCGTGCCGATCGTACGGATCTGCACGGGCAGTTCGAGTGCTACCTGCCGACGGGCCACCACGCTCACCTCCCGCGGCTCCACATCCGACAGGCGCAGTTCGGGCGGAAGCTCCAGATCGTCTTCATCGATAACCCGCTCGTTTACTCCCACCTTTGGATCCGACAGGTCGAGCGAGACGACGAGATTGTCAGGATCCAAGCGCCGCACGGCCTGCTCCGGACCCGACACCACCACCCGGGCTTCGGCCAGTGTATCGTGCTCCAGCACCCAGTCGGCGGGCACGTTACGGAAGGCGATGGGCACCTGGAAGGTGCGTTGCACCGTCTCCGTGCTGTACGCGAAGAGGAACCACGCACCCATCGCCAGGGAAAGCGAAAGCACCGCGTTCTCCAGATTGGCGCCGCTCCACCATCGCGCCTTAACCGCATTGGTCTCGCGGTCGTGCCGCTGCCAGAACTGATCGAGCCTCCTCGCCAGCTCGCTTGCGGAGGTAAGCGGGATCAGCTCACCATTCTCCGCGACACTGATCGCGCCCCTCTCCTCCGAAACCACAATCACCAGCGCGTCGCACTCTTCGGCAAGTCCGAGCGCCGCTGTGTGCCGCGTCCCTCCGGAGCGACTCACCTCCGGCAACCCGCGGGAGAGGGGCAGGTGCGCTCCAAACTTCGTGACGCGGTCGCCTTCGATCAGCACGGCACCGTCGTGCCCCGGCGTATCCGGTGCGAAGATACTGTAGAGAAGAGGACCGCTCAGCTCCCCGTTCAGGCTGACACCCCCTTGAACGTGAGGCTCCAACGGCTCAGCGCCGCGGATGGCGATCAGGGCGCCGGTGCGGTTCTCCGCCATCTCCTCCGCCGCTTCCACCAGGACGTCTGCCGTCCGGGAGGCTACAGTGGAGACCGGCGAGTGAGAGACGCCCCACCGGCCGATCCGATCGAGCATGCGCCGGATATCACCCTGGAACACGACGACCACCGCGACAAGCAGCACGATCAACAGCACCTGGAGCAGCGACTCGACGAGGAAGAGGTGAAAAGTGCTGGCGAGCAGGTAGACACCAAGGAAGAGCAGACCGACGACCACGACGCGGCGCGCGGTGGTCGGGGACCTGCTTTGTCGTAGCCGACTGATGAGTACGTAGAGGAACGCCGCGACCAGCAGCATGTCGACGAGGTCAGCAACGCGGACCGTGCGGGCGAGATCGATCAGAAAGGTATCCACTCCGCCCCTCGTGGATTTATGCGGTTCGCCAAAGGCAAGCCCGGAACGGCCCATGGACATTCCGGCTGGCTGGGTGGGGAACGCTCTGGTTACGATGCTGCTTCACTTCCTTCGCTCCTGCGAGTGGGTAAAAGCCAGCTGAGATCGGCATTCTCGGGCTCGGGGAGTCGTGAGGGGCAAGGGGGCTGCCCACCCTGTCGCTGGGCTTGCACTGCCGGCTCCCCGAGCGTGTTGTCGAGGGAGCTTTCCTGCACGCCCGGTGCAGTCCAGGTGGTTATACTCCGGAATTACCCTACATCCCCTTGCGCTGCGGCTGCGCTCGGCAGCCGTGCCGCCAGCTGGCAGAGCCACCGCGCAATGGCCACCTTCCGCTTCCCCGCAGTCTCGTACTCGAACTCGAGCACCGTGTAGAATGCTTCGGGGGCGTAGGCGCCGCCCCAGGACATGGATTGCTTCTGCCCGCCGTGGATGACACCCGCACCCCAAAAGGACTCGAACTCGGTAGCGCTGAACATCTTTGTGGAGAGTGTCTGTCCCGTCGCCAGAGAAACAAGCCGAAGCCGCATGTCGCCCCAGGTTGCATATGCATTGCTCGGGCCGATGCCGATCGCCTCCAGGTGAGCACGGCCGCATTCGAGCACGTCCTCCTCACCCATCTGCGTTCTCACGGCGTAGGCGCTTTCCGGTGCCCTGATCTCGATGACGAGTTCCGGGTCTGGTGCCGGTTCAGGTGCCGGTCCGGCGGCACTGCGCTTTACTACGACACGAGCAGCCAGGCGGCCGAGCAGGATGCGATCGGCACGGATATCGTGCCCGATATCAATGGCAAGGCCGGTCAGACCCGCCGTACCCCAGAGCGCCCCCGCGATCATCAGGGACCAGACTCCCTGGCCCGTCACCGAGACTAGCGCGCCCATACCCTCTGTTGAAAAGCCTACCACCGCCTCTACGATGATCCCCACCACCACGAGGACCGCGAGAAGCTTCAACATCCGGGCAAGGTACTGAAGCGTGACGTAGGGCTCGATGTCATCCGCGCGAATCGCCGCCGCATCGGTCCGGGAGCGCGGGTCCGCCTCCAGGGGCGGTTCGCGGGCTCCAGCGTCGCCTGGAGCGGCGTTCTCGGTATCCATCCTTCTCCCCTTTGCTGCCTATTTGCCGCTGAGAAATTGACGTAACAGCGTTCCTGCCCCGCCCGCCCAGTCGTTTCTCTGTCGGCCCCTCCCCCGACCATTCCCCCGTGAAAACCGCCGGACCTGCTTGCCCAAGCGCAGCAGACCAAGAAGGATGAAGAAGAACTTTCGCATGGTGTGACTCCTTTGGGATCGGTCCCTACGCGGCCTTGTGCAGCTCTTTGGCTAACTTTCGCCGGATGATTACTCCGATTCGGCACGGAGGACAGCCGGGCCGCTGTCGTGAGCAAAGAAAGAGCCCGGGCCGAGATGGCGCTCCACATTTTGTGCACT
>JAUJOM010000077.1 GCA_030447645.1 Longimicrobiaceae bacterium
ACTCCGCCCCCCCCCTCCCGCCCCTGCCTCCCTGGGTGACATTGTTGTATCTTCAGGAGCGGTTGGCTGGCGTCTCTGGAGCGGTCCGTAACGGTAAGATGGCGTGGGGAGGCACGCACCACCGGGGCGGCGCCGAGAGATCGCTGGCGCACCATCTCGGCCGAGGGCTCAACCGCAACCACCGAGCGATCCATCGGCTCGTAAGAGCCCGCCCCCGCGCCGACGTTCAGAATCGTGTGTGCCGGACCCAGAGCAGCCCCGACCTGCGCCGCGATGCGCGGGTCGGGGCGACGATAGTCCGAGTAGCCCACACCGATGCGATCGTACAGATCTTGGCTCATGAGACAGGTCAGCCAGGCGGCGCAATGTAAAGGGTCAGTGGGAAAGGGCCTGACGCGGAGCCAAACCGGAGCCGCTATGTTCCAGATTATCGCACGAGCCGAAAATATGCACGCCCGTTTGCCCACTGAATCCGCTGGTTGGGCGCGCCGTTGCGAGTCAGTCCCGCCACCACATACGGCGGATGCGGTAACCTCCTAGAACCGCGGCGTTGGACAGGATGCCCGATAGTGTGACGATCCAGGTGACGCCCACCACACCATGCACGATTCCGTTCTCCAGACCCGGAGGCATGTTGAGCAGAAAGAAGCCGCCGAGTAGCACGGCTGGATAGAGAAGTAGACAATGCCGCAGGTGGTCCCATGTTGTTGGTCCGTCCAGGCGCTCCCATACGCACAGAGCCGCGCTCACCAGACCCAGCAGGGAGCCCGCCGTCAGGACGAGGGCCGCGATCACCACCCCCACCAGATGTAGGCATGCAGATCGTGGAGTGGGAAGGCCAGCGTGTCGCCCCTGAGAATCCCTAGCGGTCCATCTCTACGGGCGCTACGACGTGCGGCTCGGATCCCTGCGGCGACGACTGGAACGCTGAGGGACAGGGAAAGCGGAGGTGTGAACGAATTCTCTCTGTTCGAGCAACATTCATGACCGAAGCGCTATTTCAAACCGACAGCTACCTGCGGGAGTTCGAGGCGACAATCACGCAGGTGGACGCCGAGGCCGGCACGCTCCTGCTGGATCGGACCGCCTTTTACCCGGGGGGTGGGGGTCAGCCGCACGACTTAGGCGAGCTTCGCTGTGGGGATCAGGAAGTGCCGGTGGTCCGCGTACAGCGTAAACCGGACGGCATCTGGCACTGGACGTCAGGCTCCCTGCCCGCTATGGGCGAGCGCGTCCAGGGGTGCATCGACTGGGCTCGTCGCTATGCTTTGATGCGGACGCACACTGCCCTGCACATTCTCTGCGGAGTGATCTGGCGCGACTATGGGGCGCAGGTGACCGGCGGCAACATGGAGCCGCTGCGGGGGCATCTGGACTTTGAGTTCGAAAGCCTGCGGCAGGACCTCGTGAGCGAAATCGAGGAGCGGATCAACCGGGAAGTCGAGGCCGCCAGGGAAGTGAAGGTGCGCATTCTTCCCCGAGATGAAGCCTTCGGGATTCCCGATCTCATCCGAACCAAGGTGAACCTTTTGCCACCAAGCCTGCGGGAGATCCGCACCGTGGAGATCGTGGGGCTGGATCTGCAGGCGGACGGGGGAACGCACGTGGCGAACACGCGGGAGGTGGGTCCGATTCGGGTGGCAGCCTACAAGAGTAAGGGGCGCCTCAACAAGCGAATTCAGATCGAGCTTGCATCCTGAGCTCGGCTGGCGCTACCGATGTGCCCTCGCTGCGTTTCGCTGCAGTGAGGCGAGTACCCGCTGCACCAATCCGTCGATCGCTTTCTGCTCGATCCAGCGAGCGACGATCACCAGGTCGTTCTCCGGGTCCACGTAGATCATGTTGGTGCCGTTGCCCATGTGCGCGAACGCGGAGGCGGGTGCGCTCGGCAGAAACTTGCGATCCGTGTTGACGAACCAGTTCATGAAGCCGTAGGTGGGCTGCACGGCCGTGGGTGTGAGTGCCATGCGGACCCACGCTTCGGACAGGATCTGCCGGTCCCTCCAGCGTCCCCGACGAAGCGTCAGGTAGCCGAAGCGTGCCTGGTCGCGAGCGCTGATGAACATGCCTCCACCCCAGTGGCCGCCGCCGCTCACCGATTGAATCGCCCTGCCGTCCAGCAGCACCCAGGAGTTGTCGTACCCATACCAGCGCCAGGTGGGTGAGGCGCCGATCGGGTCCATGACGAATTCCCGGAGCACCTCGGGAAGTGGGCGTCGCCAAACGTTGAGCGCGGCGAGCGCGAGCGCGTTCACCCGTACGTCGTTGTACTCGTAGACGGTGCCGGGCTCACTTCGCTTGCGGGAGAGCCACTCCGAGGGGTTGTTGCTCGGGCGGTCCGCCCAGTCCGGCTTGCCCCAGAGCGTCCCCTCCCAATCACTCGTCTGCCGCAGCAGCTGGTCCCAGGTGATCCGGCGGTTGTGCTCCCCCGCGAAGGGCTGGAGCGGCCGGGAGCGTCCCATGCTCTCCGTCCCGGTGTAGCTCCTCTCCGATGCAACCGGCACCACCGGCCCCATGTAGCGGGCGACGGTGTCCTGCAGACTGCGGATCATCCTGCGGTCGTATGCCAGACCGATGGTGGTGGAAAGAAAGCTCTTGGTCACGCTGAAGGTCATGTCCGCGCGGTGCGGATCGCCCCACTCCGCGACGATGTAGCCGTTGCGGAGGATGATCCCCGTCGGATCGCCCCGCTCCGCGAAGGGGCCGATGGCTTCGCCGAACGGCTCCCTGCCGAACGTCTGGTAGTGGGCCAGTTCAAGATCGCGCGGCGATTTGGTTTCGTTGGCTCTGGCGAAGTTGATGGCTTCCTGCAAGAGAGCCGGGTTGAGCCCGACCTGCTGTGGTGTGCGCCGCTCCCAAGCCTCTACCGGACCGGGATAGTAGGCAGCCTGGGCAGCGGCGGTTTGCAGCCCGGTGCCGGGAAGCGACAGGAGCAACCCGGCAAGCAGGAGCCGGCGGTAGGTACGAAGCATGAGTTCTCCTTGGAGTAGCCTGTCAGAACAGCATACGCCAAGAAGCATTCAGGAGCAAATCCGGGCGTCGGCTATCCTGGCAGAAACACGATCCGTGCAACAAAGCCGGCTCTCCAGCTCTGTCACGTTCCTCACCGCCGGGACAACCGAGCAGTTCTGGCTGAACCTTC
>JAUJOM010000078.1 GCA_030447645.1 Longimicrobiaceae bacterium
CGAGGAAGTGCACGAGCTGCTGGGACGGGCCGCCAGCTCTCACCCCGGTTAGGAGGATTGCATCCATGCAGGACACGAGCACCCCGCCACTGGTCGAAACCATTCGCGACGCCGTGCACCCCATCACCGGGCATGCGGCTGATTACGAGCCCCTTCTGGAGCTGGTCGGGGATGCGCGGGTAGTGCTGCTTGGGGAAGCGAGTCACGGCACCCACGAGTTCTACCGCGAGCGTGCCCGTATCACGCAGCGATTGATCGAGGAGAAAGGCTTCACCGCCGTCGCTGTCGAGGCCGACTGGCCGGATGCCTACCGGGTAAACCGCTGGGTACGACGTATGGGTGATGACGGGAGCGCCAGCGACGCGCTGGGAGGCTTCCAGCGCTTCCCCACCTGGATGTGGCGCAATGTGGATGTGCTCAACTTCGTGGACTGGCTCCGCGAGTACAACGACGCTCTTCCCACGGACCGGAGCAAAGTGGGCTTTTACGGACTGGACCTGTATTCGCTCTTCACCTCCATGGAAGCGGTGATCGGCTATCTGGAGGAGGTGGACCCCGAAGCGGCCGCGCGGGCCCGCTATCGCTACGGGTGCTTCGAGCACTTCGGTGAAGACTCGCAGGCGTACGGCTACGCCGCCGAGTTCGGGATCACCCGAAGCTGCGAGGATCAGGTAGTGCAGCAGCTTCGGGAGCTGCAGCGGAGTGCCGAGGAACTCGCCGGACGCGACGGTTATATCCCGGAGGACGAGTTTTTCTTCGCGGAGCAGAACGCGCGGCTGGTCAAGAATGCGGAGCAGTACTACCGCACCATGTTCAGCGGACGAATCTCCTCCTGGAACGTACGCGACCGACACATGGCGGAAACGCTGCACGCGCTGATCGAGCACTTTGACCGCAAGGGGGAGCACACCCGGGTGGTAGTGTGGGAGCACAACTCGCACATTGGGGATGCACGCGCCACCGAGATGGGGGATCAGGGCGAGCTGAACGTAGGGCAGCTGGCGCGGGAGCGGTATGGGCAGGATGCGGTGCTGGTGGGGTTCAGCACCTATGCAGGCACGGTAACCGCCGCCTCGAACTGGGACGCTCCCGCCGAGCGCAAGCGCGTCCGGCCCGCGCTGGCGGGGAGCTATGAAGCGCTCTTCAACGGAGTGGGCGTAGCCGACTTTCTGCTTCCTCTGCGGGGTGGCAATAGCGTGGTGGAGGCACTCCGGCCGTCGCGGCTGGAGCGTGCTATCGGCGTAATCTACCGCCCTGCAACGGAGCGACTCAGCCACTACTTCCACGCCAGTCTGCCGGAGCAGTTCGACGCGGTGATCCACCTGAATGAAACCCGCGCGGTGGAGCCGCTGGAGCCCACCGCCCAGTGGCATGCGGGAGAGCCCCCGGAAACTTATCCGTCGGGCCTGTAGAAACCGCCAATCACAGCTCAGGAGGAGCCATGCTAGTCCAGTTCAGCATCATTCCGGTTGCGGGTGATGGAAGCATAAGCGATGAAATCGCCGAAGCGCTCCGCATCGTGGACCGTTCGGGGCTTCCTTATCAGCTCACTCCCTCCGGAACGTGCGTGGAAGGAGGGTGGGAAGAAGTGATGGGACTCATCCAGCAGTGCCACGAGCAGGCGCGCCGGACCTCCCGCCACGTGATCACCACCATCAAGATCGAGGACGAGGAGGGCGAGCGGAACAAGCTGCGAGACAACGTCGTGTCCATTGAGGAGAAGGTGGGACGTCGGCTGCAGCGAATTCCGTCCTGACCATTGGCAGGTGCAGTGGGACCATTCATACTCTACACAGGGAGGCAGATATGGCTAACGATCAAGACTCCATGTGGGAAAGTGGGCAGCCGGGAGGGGGAGTGGGGAGGCGGGAGGACGTAGGAGGTTCGGGTGTGTACCCGGCGTCCGCCGGCAACGCTCCCGCGGATGCCGAGATCCGCAACCAGGCGGGCTGGGGACGGGGTGGCCGAGGTGCTGCCGCAGGGGAAGGGGGAGGTTGGACCGGCCTCGGTACGGGAGAAGTCGCAGGCAGAGCAGGCGACTTCCTGGCCGGTTTGGTAGTAGGTGCCGGGTTGATGTACCTGCTTGACCCGGATCGGGGGAGGCGCCGTCGCGCCCTGGTGCGCGACCAGGTGGTCAGTGCGGGGCACGATCTCGGGGATCTGGGGGGAACGCTGAACACCAAGGCGCGCCACCTCCGGAATCAGGCTGCCGGACTGGCAGCGGAGGCACAGGCACGGTTGCGTGGCGAAGAGGTGGACGACTTCATCTTGGCGGCCCGGGTTCGCTCGGAGATCGGCAGGGCAGTCTCCAATCCCGGTGCCATACACGTGACGGCTCATACCGGGCACGTAACGCTGACCGGACCCGTACTGGCGCACGAAGTGGCTGAATTGCTATCTACGGCTCGCTCGGTGCGTGGGGTGGAGGATGTGCGGAACCGACTCGACGTGCATGAGCGTCCAGGAAGCATTCCCGCCCTGCAGGGCGCAGCACGCTGAGCAGTGAACGGCCCGGAGCGGCTCGTCTGCGTTTCCGCGGGGCCGGTCATCCTGGAGGGGAACCTGACTGTTCCCCGCGATGCACAGGGAGTCGTGCTCTTCGCGCACGGGAGCGGGAGCAGCCGTCACAGCTCCCGCAATCGCTATGTCGCGCGGGAGCTGCAGGCTGCAGGGCTCGGTACGCTGCTGATCGACCTGCTCACCACCGAGGAGGAAACGGTGGACATGCGCACCGCGCATCTGCGCTTCGACATCAGGCTGCTCGCGGAGCGGCTGGTGGGTGCGACCGAGTGGCTGGCGCAGGAAGCCCAAACCCGGGAGCTGCGTGTCGGCCTGTTCGGGGCCAGCACCGGCGGGGGCGCGGCGCTGGTGGCCGCGGCGGAGCGCCCGAATGCGATCGGCGCCGTGGTGTCGCGTGGAGGCCGGCCCGACCTGGCTGGCCCCGCGCTGCCCCAGGTACGTGCTCCCACCCTGCTGATCGTCGGCGGGCGGGACTATCCGGTGATCGAGATGAACCGGGACGCTATGGCGCAGACGCGTGGGGAGAAGAGGCTGGAGATCGTAGCCGGGGCGACGCACCTCTTCGAGGAGCCGGGTACGCTAGAGCAGGTCGCGGGGCTGGCG
>JAUJOM010000028.1:0-25943 GCA_030447645.1 Longimicrobiaceae bacterium
CCCCACGCGCAGTTCCAGCGGTTGCGCACCGATGGCCGCTACCCCAAGCTGCGCGACGCGATTCGTGCCCGGGAGCTGGCCCTGCAGGGCAGCCTCAACCCCAACCTGAGCGACTTCGGCGAGCGCTCCGAGGCGCGCCAGTACTCCGGCCGTGCCACTGAGGCCGAGTGGCGCTGTCCCTTTCACCGCACCGCTGGATGAACGTCGCACAGCGCTTCCACCTGGAGCCCCAAACCGGGGTCGGCTTCGAAGTTGCCCCCGGGCAGCTGGTTCGCGTGGTAGACCCCACCGGCGAGCAGGTTTCCGACCTGGTCAGCTTCGCCCGGGGCGACCGCGCCGAATGGCTGTCTTCGGGGCGCACCATCGATTACGCCAACACCATTTATCTTTCGGTCGGGCACGTGCTGTACTCCAACCGCAGCCGGCCGATGTGGACCATCGTGGAGGACACGGTGGGGCGGCACGACTTTCTGCTGACCCCGTGCTCGTCCGATACCTTTCGCATCATCTACGGCAACACCGACCCCCACCCCAGCTGCTTCGCCAATCTGGCAACCCACCTGGCGCCCTTCGGCATCGCGCCGGATGCGATCCCAACCACCTTCAACATCTTCATGAACGTGGAGGTCGGGCCCGATGGGGCCCTGGCGATCCTGCCGCCCCGCTCCCGCGCGGGCGACTACCTGCTGCTGCGCGCCGAGATGCCCATGGTGGTCGGGGTAACGGCCTGCTCCGCGGAACTGTCCAACAACGGTTCGTTCAAGCCCATCGATGTAGAGGTGCTGGACAGCTTGCCGGCGTGACGGCGGCGCAGCTCGCGCATCGGGGTGGCGGCGAGCGGGAGGACGCTGTCCCGGTAGCGCACCCCGCCCCACCGCAGCCGCATGGCCACCGCCAGCCAGCTGCACACCCCACGCTCCACCGTCAGCCAGAGGGGAGCGAGCAGCGACGCACTCGCCGGGAACACCCGAGTGCCGCCGTCGCGCCGTCGACCTGCCTCCGCCACCAGCGCCGTCCCCAGCGCCACGCCCGCCAGCACCGTCCACTTTCTCCGCGCGGCCAGCGCCAGCACGGCCGGGAGCACGGCGAGCTGGAAGGCGAGCCGCGCCGGGCGGGAGAACTCGTCGTAGGCCTGGCGCACGCGCTGCCCCATGAAGTGACCTGCGGTAGAGGGGATGCGCCGCACGAACAAATCCTGCGCGAGCCGCTCCCGTCCGCCGGCGGCGACCACCGTCCGCACCAGCTCCAGATTTTCGAAGAGCGCCCGCCCGTCGTATCCACCGGTGGCCAGCAGCGCCGAGCGCCGCACGGCGAGCGTACCCGGCCAATCCCCGCCGGAAACCCGGTTGAGCAGCGTCCGCCCCGTGTCCCAGCGGGCGTGCCACGGAACGGGATCGAAGTAGTTCTGCGGCCGCACCACCTCCGCCCCATCCAGCGCTGCAATGACGGCAGTCAAATTATCCGCGTCATAGCGCACGTCGTCATCGGCGACAACCACCCGCTCCCAACGTGCGTGGCGGATTCCCGTCAACACTCCGCCCACCTTACCCATGGGAGAGACCAGATCCGCGTCTACCGGCAGGTGTCGGGCGAAGCTGCCCCAGCGGGCGGCATGCGCCGCAAAGACCGCGGGTTCACTTCCGTCGACGACCAGCAGCTCGACCCGCCCGGCAAGCCAGCGCAGGTACCCGGCAAACTCCGGATCGACCAGCGGCTGAGCGGAGCGGAGCGGGAGAACGTAGGAGGCGCGCATGGCCCAGCGGAGGGCAACGGCCATGCCAAGGGGAGTGGTCTTGTGGCCGCGGTTGGCAGAATCGATTTTTGCTGGACAGGCCGCGTGGTTCGGGTGAACGGCGGATTGTCAGCAGTCAGCGGGATATGAGCGCACCCTCACTCGAAAGCAGCCCGGTTGTCGTACTGATGGGAGTTGCTGGCTCCGGCAAGACTACCATCGGGCGCCAGCTCGCGAAGGAGGTTGGTTGGACATTTTTCGACGCGGACGACTTCCACTCCAGCGCCAGCGTCGACAAGATGAGCCGGAACATCCCCCTGAACGACAGTGACCGGCTCCCCTGGCTGGAAAGCCTCCGCGACCTGATCCGGGAGCGGCTGGACAGGGGCGAAGGCGCGGTCCTCGCCTGCTCCGCGCTGAAGCACAGCTACCGCAGCTACCTCCTGCTCGATCCACGGGTGAAGCTGGTCTACCTCAAGGGAGGCTACGCGCTGATCGAGGAGCGAATCAACGCACGGCAGGCGCACTACATGAAGCCAGGGATGCTGCAAAGCCAGTTCGAAGCGCTCGAAGAGCCGGAGGTGGAATCGCACCTCGACATTTCCTCACATCCAGAGGAAATTGTGACGGAGATACGAAACCGGCTGGGGGTGTAGATGGAGAGACAACACTCGGGAATGGCTACCTTGGAACAAAACGCAAGCAAAGCCGAGATCGGCATGATGGGGCTGGGCGTCATGGGCGAAAACCTGGCGATGAACATCGAGCGCAACGGCTATCCGATCGCCGTGTGGAACCGGGAGCCCCACAAGGTTGATGACTTTGTGGCACGTTCCCATGGTAAGCAGGTGATCGGCACCCGGACGCCCGAAGAGTTCGTGAAGTCACTCAAACGACCGCGCAAGATCATCCTGCTGGTGAAGGCGGGCTCCCCGGTGGACTGGACCATCGAGCAGATCCGTCCCTTCCTGGAAGAAGGGGACATCGTCATCGACGGCGGCAACTCGTACTTCCAGGACACCGAGCGCCGAGAAAAGGAGCTGAAGGCCGCGGGGATCAACTTCATCGGCTCCGGCGTTTCCGGCGGGGAAAAGGGTGCTCTCTGGGGCCCATCGCTGATGCCGGGTGGAGACCGGGGCGCGTACGAGCAGATCCGCCCGATCTGGGAGGCGATCGCCGCCAAGGTGGACGACGGGCCGTGCGTCACCTACATCGGGCCCGGAGGCTCGGGGCACTTCGTCAAGATGGTGCACAACGGGATCGAGTACGGCGACATGCAGCTCATCGCCGAAGCGTACGACCTGATGCGCAGCGTTTGGGCCTGGAAACCGCCGAGATGGCGGACATCTTCGACGAGTGGAACCGGGGTGACCTGGAATCCTACCTGATCGAGATCACCGCCAAGATTCTGCGCGTCGTGGACCCGGAAACGGGCAGGCCGCTGGTTGACCTGATCCTCGACAAGGCCGGACAAAAGGGCACCGGCAAATGGACCAGCCAGGTGGCGCTCGATCTAGGCGTTGTCATTCCAACCATCGATGCCGCGATCATCGCGCGCACCATTTCCGGGCTGAAGGAAGAGCGCGTCGCGGCCAGCCGCGAGATCCGGGGGCCATCCGGCGCCCGGTTCAGCGGGGACAGGGCGCCATGATCCTGGCGATCCACGATGCGCTGTACGCCTCCAAGATCTGCTCCTACGCCCAGGGCATGAACCTCATGCACGCTGCCTCGGCCCACTGGAGCTGGAACATCAACCTCGGCGAAGTCGCCCGCATCTGGAAGGAGGGTGCATCATCCGTGCACAGTTCCTGGACCGGATCAAGCAAGCGTACCAGCGCCGCCCAGACCTCCCCAATCTCCTGCTCGACGCCGAATTCAAGGCGTGGGTGGAGGAGGCACAGCCGAACTGGCGCCGCGCTGTCACTACCGCCATGCAGCATGGAACGCCGGCGCTGGCGATGGCCGCGAGCCTCAGCTACTTCGACCTGTACCGCACCGCCAACTTGCCCCTCAATCTGACACAGGCGCAGCGCGACTTCTTCGGCTCGCACACCTACGAGCGCGTGGACAAACCGGAACAGGGGCCGATCCACACGGAGTGGGAGGAGTAGAAACCCATGACCTTTTTGCCACCGAGCGTGGCGCTGTTGCAGCGGAGTCTTCGGTCAGCGGCTCGCCAATCCGGTCGGGGTCTCCTTCGGAGCACCGGCAAGGCAATCCTAACAGGTGAGTGACAGCCCGCATCCTTTGCTGTGACATTGACGCATTCTTCTGCCAGGCTGCCTACCTCGCCTGGCCGGAAAAGCTTCGGGATGTAGAGCTGCTGCTGGTTGGCGGTCACCCGGAGCGCCGCGGTGTGGTAGCCTCCTGCTCGTATGCGGCGCGGCAGCGGGGGTGCATTCGGCAATGCCCATGGCCACTGCGGTGCGTATCTGCCCGGAAGCCACTGCCGTTCCGGTCCCCTGGGTCACCGTACGTCGCAAGAGCCACCAGGTATTCACGGTCATGAGCCGCTTCAGCGAACGCCTGGAGCGCGTGAGCATCGACGAGGCGTACCTGCTGCTTCCCCGCAGCGACGAGTCCCCGGAACTGGCTGCCCAGCGCATCCGGCAGGCGGTGAGGGAAGAAGCCGACATCACCATCAGCATCGGTGGAGCGTCGGTACGGTTTCTCGCCAAGCTGGCTACGAGCCACGCCAAGCCGAAACGTGGGACCGGGGCCACGGGCGTGTTCATCGTGCCGCCGGGCGAGGAGTACGACTTCGTGGGGCGGCAGGCGCTGGGGGACATTCCGGGGATCGGTCCCGCATTTCTGCAGGCGCTGGAGCGGCGTGGGGTTGGCAGCATGGCCGCGGCCCGCCGCATCGACCTGCATACGCTCACCCTGTGGCTGGGCCCGAGCCGCGCGCAGTTTCTGTATGACCGGGTACGGGCCATCGATCCCACGCCGGTTTCCGAGGGCAAGGAGCCCCGCAAATCCATCAGCGCCGAGGAAACCTTTCAGCGGGATCTGTACGGGATGGAAGCGCTGGAGCGGGAACTGGAAACGCTGGTGGCGGACGTGGGGCGGACGCTCCGCAAGCTGGGGCTGCGCACCCGCACCGTGAGCGTGAAGCTACGCGACAGCGAATTTCAGGACCGGCAGAAAAACCGTACGCTCCCGCAGGCGATCCAGACCGACCGGGTGATCGGCCAGGTCGCGCGGGAACTACTTCATCAGGCGCGCAAGCTGCGCCCCGGCCCCATCCGCCTGCTGGGTGTCACCCTCAGCAGCCTGGAGGGGCCGGGCTCGGTGGAGCAGCTCACATTTCGGGAGATCATCCCGCCGCTGGAGAGCGACGACGAGCGCTGACGGACTACTGCCGCGGCTGCGCGGCCCGCTGCTCGGCCATGCGGAGAGCGGCGTACGCGTTGACCACGCCGCCCGTGACGGAAAGCTCGCTGAACGCGACGCGCCCACCCGCCCTGCCGGGGCGTATTGCCCGCAGGGTGGGATAACGAGTGGCCGAGTCCAGAATGATCTGCCTCACCGCGTCCGCGGACAGCTGCGGGTAGTAGGCCATGATCAGGGCGGCCAGGCCGGATACCACCGGGGCGGCCATGCTGGTGCCGCTGTTGCTCTCGTAGCGGTTGCCCGGCACCGTGGACAGGATATCTGCACCGGGGGCAAACACGTCCACACGCTTGCGGCCATAGTTGCTGAAGACGGCGACCAGGCTGTCCCCCGCCCCGCGCGCCGAAGCGCCCACTTCGATCCAGTGCCGGGCCGAGCCGCCTCCCGCGTAGTCCCGGTTGGGGAAGTTGTTTTCCTGATCCAGGTCCGCGGCGTCGTTGCCGGCGGCGTGGACCATCAACACGCCACGTCCGTCCGCGTAGCGAACCGCATCATCCACCAGCTTCTTTTCCGGCGAGTGTGACTTGCCGAAGCTCATGTTGATGACGTTTGCTCCATTGTCCACCGCGTACCGGATGGCATTGGCAACGTCCTTGTCCCGCTCGTCGCCGTCTGGTACCGCCCGGATGCTCATGATCCGCACGGCGGGCGCGATGCCGTCCACCCCTACGTTGTTGCGCTCGGCGCCCACGATGCCCGCCACGTGCGTGCCGTGCTCCGCGTCCGGGCCCTGGACGTTGGGGTTGCCATAGAAGCGGTCCCTGGGGTCGGCATAGTTGTCCCCCACGATGGGGCGCGGGTCGAAGTCCGGGTTGAAGCCGTACTCGACGCGCCCTTCCACGCCCTCGCGCTCCTTTGCGATCAGCGCAGGCGTAATGCCCTCCGCGCTCATCTGCAGAAATACCTGCCGGGCCCGCTGCACCTCCGGCCGGGGCGCCTGGACGCGGGCCACCCGCTCCGCGGTGAGCGAGTCTCCCCCGATCTCCGCGCGCAGCACGGAAGAAAACTGCGAGACGGCGGCCTCAACCCCGCGGATCTGCTGACGCATCTGCACGGCCTCCGCACGCTTCTGCTCGAACTCCGCCTTGATCCTCGGGTATTGCGCGCACTCGGTGCGCGGGCCTGCTCCGGCCGCTTCGCAGCGCGGGCGCAGGCGGCCGTAAATACGGGTCAGCTCATAGGTGTCGTGAGTGACGTTCCTCCCATCGCGCCCGCCGATGAAGTTCCAGCCGCGCACGTCATCCACGTAGCCGTTGCCGTCATCGTCCCTGCCGTTGCCGGCGACCTCGCGGGCATTGGTCCACACATTGTTGTCGAGATCCTCGTGGCCGACGTCTACACCGCTATCGATGATCGCAACCACCACCGTCTTCTTCGGCTGTTTTCCGGCCAGCAGCTCGCGGTATGCGCGGTCCGCGCTCGTCCCGCGAACGCGGTCGGACGCTTCGTCGAGCAGCCACCAGGCTCGGGAGGTGGCCGCGAGTGCCTGGTCGGGCTCGCGCGCGGCGGGCGGCGCAGGGGTTGCCGGTACGGATGGAGCAGAAGCAGGTCTGGCGGTCTGCGCCGGAGCACAGGCACCCAGGACAAACGCAAGAACACCGAAAAGTGGAAATGGCTTCTTCACGGGAAACGCCCAGTTCGGGGAATCGAATTTCAGGATGATCCTACCGCAACCGCCTGTTTCCTGCAATGCTGCGTTTCGGAGTGAGGATGTGGCCTTTCCGAACCTGAACCGTCCTTGAATGGTATCGGGATGCAACGCGGATGACTGTCACCGGATTCCACCAGCCGTGTCAGGGACTGATATGGGGTACGGGCAGAACGAACATGAGGCTTTGATGACCCGGAGCGCTTCGCTCGCTCCGGGAGCCTGGCAGATGCCCCCGCTCCGCTCAGCGGCGGACCGACTCACCGCGCTTCGGCTCGCCCTTCTCCCGGTGCTGTGGGTGCTTGCCGCACTGGGCCGGCCCGTCCCCCTGGGCATCGGGGTTGCCATCGCAGGGCTGACGGACATGCTGGATGGTTATCTCGCCCGCCGCTCCCGCCAGTCCACGCCCTTTGGCAGCCGCTTCGACTCGGTCGCCGACCACCTGCTTTCCGCCTCCATGCTGATCTGGCTGCTCTGGCTCCGGCCTGACTTCTTCCGGGAGCAGCTCCCGCTTTTGCTGCTCTGGGCGGCGCTCGGCCTGGCGGTGCTGCTGGTGGGGTGGGTCCAGTTCCGCCGCTTCGGGGACCTGCACCTGTACTCGGCCAAGGCAGCAGCGATCGTGGGCTCCCTGTTCGGCATCTCGCTGCTGATCTTCGGCACCTACAGCCGGCCGGTATTTTACGCTGTGCTGGCGGTCTGCTTCGTGGCAGCGGCCGAAACGCTGATCGCGCTGCTCACGCGCTCGGACGTCGATGAGCACATCGGGTCCATATTGCTCGCGCGAAAGCGTCGCTAGCTAGCCGGACGGGGTGGCAAGCACCGAGCGCACCGCCTCTTCCACACGCCTCCATGCGGGGGCGAAGGGTGCAATCACATCGAAGTGCCCCGCTCCCTCCAGGAGCCATAGCTGGGCATCGTCTCCGCGCTCACGTGCCCGCGCCTCCAGGCTGCGGCTCTGCTCCACCGGAACGGTGGGGTCCAGCGTACCGTGCAGAAGCCGCTGCGGCACCTTCAGCGGGAGCAGCTCCATGGGGCTCGCCTGCGCATAGCGAGCAGGAGTTCCTGCGGCGCCCCACCCATCAGCTCCGCCACCGCCGCGTTGCAACTGCCCGGAGCTGCACCGTAGCTACGGAGATCCGTGATCCCGGCCAGGAAACAACCCCGCGCACCGGCAGGGGAGCCGGCGAAGACAGGGGACTTTCCCGGGACAGATTCGGACGAGCGGCGAGCCAGAGCGCCAGATGCCCACCGGCGGAGTGCCCCAGCAGCACCACGCGACCGGTGTCCAGCGGGAAGCTCTGTGCGAGAGTTCGCACGTAATCAACGCCCTGCGTCACATCCCTGAAGGTGCCGGGCCACCCTCCGCCCGGATTGCCGATGCGGCGATATTCCAGAGTCCAGGTGGCGAAGCCCGCGCGCGTGAGCGCCGCACTGGCACTGGAGATGTGCCGGAGGTCGTACTGGGATCTCCAGCAGCCGCCATGGATGACGACCACCAGCGGGTGGGGACCCGATCCCCGCGGCAGGCGCAGCTCACCGAAGTGGAGCGAGTCGCTCCCGTACGCGATACGGTGGTCCGCCGGGGGCACGGGCTGGCTGGCGATTTCTCCCCATGTGACTACGCCCCGTGACCGTGTACGGGCGCAAGCGACAGCCACCAGTGCGAGACCGACGGCGAAGGCTGCAAACAGTTGGTGGGTACGCATCGGCTCCTGCTGCAAGGGTTACGATCGGGTCCCGGCACGGATTTGGCCGATGTCCGCCACGGGGTGTGAAACCATTACTGCAATCGCGATGCACGGGCTCAAGAGCTGGATGGGAGCGGGACTGGCGGCGGTGCTTGCACTCACCGGATGTGGGAGTGAGGCGGGGGGAAAGCCACCCGGGCAGGAGCCTTCGGCTCCCGAAGCCGCGCAAAGCACCCCCGCACCGGAAAGCGCACCAATGGCCGAAATGGCACTGGAGGATGTGCGGAACGAGATCCTGGAGCGGGTGGACTCGGTGGACAGGGTGCTCGGCACCATTCCCATGCTTACGCAGCAGGAGCGTGGCAAGCTGCGGAGCGATGTGAACGCGGAGCAGATCGCCCGTGCACGGGCCCTGGGTGTACCACCCACGGACTCAGCCGGGATTGTGCGACTGCGCCGCACGGGCCGACTCGTGCCGCTGGAAGACAGCACCCGCTACTGGGTGCTGCGCAGCCTGGAGTACTCGGTCCCCTACGTCACACCGGACACGAAGGCGATGCTCCTTGAGATGGGCCGCCGCTTCCGTGCGGAGCTGGACAGCCTGGGATTACCGGCATACCGCATGCAGATCACCTCCGTACTGCGCACGCCGGAGACTCAGGCAGACCTGCGGCAGTCCAACGCGAACGCATCGCGGGTGGTCAGCGCCCACGAGTTCGGAACCACGCTGGATATCGCCCGTGCTCATTTCTCCGCGCCCGCGGCGTCCGATATCCAGGGGGCAATTCCTTCCGCGCCTTCGCTCCCCCCAGAGGTGCAGCAGACGGCGGCAGCAGCACTGGATAGTGTGGCGGAGAAGCACTCAAGCGCGCTTCAAGCCGCGCTCGGCCGCGTGCTCCTTACGATGCGGGAAGAGGGAACGCTCCTGGTGATGATGGAGCGCCGGCAGGCGGTCTACCACACTACAGTTGCCAGGCGCTTCCGAAGGTAGCCGGAGACCTTCCGCGTGGTAACGTAGGGGAAGCCGGGGGAACGCTTCAACCCGCCCTGGAGCTGTCGGAAGCAGCGTGGCAAAGATCGAGCGGTCTGTTAGCTCCTGGCGTATTCACCAGCCATGGTAACTGTGATGTGCTTCCCCCGACTTGTACTCATGATCGCCCTGTTGGCAGCCGGCGCTCCCATGCTCCGTGCGGCCACTCCGGCGAGCCGGGCATCGGTTCCCGCCGATACCGTCGTTGCCCTGACCGGCGCCACACTGATCGACGGCACGGGAAGGGAGCCCATCCCCAACGCCACGGTGTTGATGCAGGGCGGCAAGATTTCCTGCGCGGGCAGATGCCAGCTTCCCGCGGGCGCACGCCGGATCGATGTTCGGGGCAAGTACATCATCCCCGGACTGGTGGACGCACACGTGCACTACTCCCAGACCGGGTGGGCCGATGGCCGGCCGGATGCGCTCGACGTTCGTGAGCGCTTTCCGTACGACTCCACCATTGCCACGCTGAACGCCCATCCCGAGCGCTTCTACCGCAGCTATCTGTGCTCGGGAGTCACCGCCACCTTCGACGTCGGAGGGTATCCGTGGACCTGGGATCTACGTGAGCGGGCGGAAAACTCCACGGCCGCACCTCACATCGCGGCCGCGGGGCCGCTCCTTTCCACACGAGACCACTGGGTGAATCTCCCCGCCGAAAGGCAATTTCTCCACATGGCCGGCGACTCGGCCACGCGTGCCGGCGCACGGATGATCACCTCCCGCAAGAGCGATGCGGTGAAGGTCTGGTATCTGGTGGGCGCCGCCACGCCGGATACGGCTGGCTGGAAGGCACGCCTCCGAGTCGCCGCCGAGGAGGCACGGCGCGCCCGCATCCCGCTGATCGTGCACGCCACCAGCCTCTGGGCAGCCAAGGACGCGCTGCGGGCGGGCGCCAGGCTGCTGGTTCACTCAGTGGAGGATCAGCCCGTGGACCCGGAATTCCTGCAGCTTGCCCGTACGGCAGGCGCGTTCTACAACCCCACGCTCACTGTTCGCGAGGGCTACGTGCAGCTGAGGGAGCGGCGCTTCAATCCCCGGGGTGTGCCCCTGCAGTGCGTGGACCCCGCCACACGAGCCCGGGCGTTCCTCACCGATTCCCTTCCCCCGCCACCAGGAAGCGGCGACGCCGTAGCGTATCGTGCGCGAATCGCCGAGGGATACCAGCTCATGCTGGCGAACTTGAAGCGGGTTCACGGCGCGGGAATTCCGGTGGCCATGGGTACCGATGCGGGGAACCCTCTCACCCTGCACGGCCCGGCGGTGTACCGAGAAATGGCCGCGATGGTCGAGGCCGGACTCTCGCCGATGGAGGTTCTGGTCGCCAGTACCCGCAACAGCGCGCGTGCGATGGGGAGACAAGACATCGGTACGGTGGAGACGGGCAAGATCGCGGACCTGGTGGTGCTGAATCGCAGCCCGCTGGCGGATATCGGCAACGTCGGGACTATCGAATGGGTGGTCCGCGGAGGAAGGGTGTGGACGCGCAGAGAGCTGGAGTACCGGTGATCCCGGGGGCGGGTGGCACGGGGATCGATCCGTTCTCGTCGGTCTTTCCCGACGGTGGTGAGGCGGCGCGACTCTGCCGCGAAACGAACTGGGCGGTGACCCCACTCGGGCCAGTAGAGGAGTGGCCGCAGAGCCTGCGAACCGCCGTATCCCTCGTTCTGGGTTCCGGCTTTCCCATGATCCTGGTCTGGGGACCCGAGTTGATCCAGATCTACAACGAAGCGTACATCCCGCTGATCGGCCGAAAACACCCTGCCGCGCTTGCGATGCCGACGCACGCGTGCTGGCCGGAGATCCGCCACCTTCAGGAACCGATCTTCGAGCGGGTCTTCCAGGGTGAGACCGTCAATCTCGCCGAAGCGCATTACCCGCTGGCTCGCAACGGCACGATCGAGGATACCTACTTCGATGCCACCTTCGTCCCGGTGCTCCTGGAAACCGGCGAGATCGGCGGATCCGTCAGTACCTTGTTCGAAACCACCGCGCAGGTGCGTGCTCGGGATATGGAGCAGGAGCGCCAGTCTATGGTGGAGGCGCTGCGCGCGAGCGAGGAGCGGTTCCGCAAGGCGCTCGAGATCGAGACCGTCGGGATCATTTTCTTCGATTCTGCGGGAAACATCACGGGGGCCAATGAGGCCTTCCTGCGCATGGGCGGCTACACGCAGGAGGATATCACCGCAGGCCGGTTACGGCTGGACACGCTGACCCCACCCGAGTGGAAGCCGGCGTTAGCGCGGGCAACCGAGCAGCTCGCGATGACCGGGAGCACGGCTCCGTACGAGAAGGAATTCAACCGCAAGGACGGCTCGCGCCGATGGGGTCTATTCGCCGCAAAGAGGCTCAGCGAGAACGAGGGTGTGGAATTCGTCCTCGACATCACCGAGCGCACGCAGGCCGAGGAGACACTTCGTGCGACCGAGGCCCGGCTCCGGCTCGCGCTTGAGGCGGCGCAGCTAGGCGATTGGGAGCTGGACCTGCGAACCCGGCAGGCCTCGCAACGCTCCTTTCGGCACGACCAGATCTTCGGCTATCGGGAGCCTGTGGCCGACTGGAGCTACGAGCGCTTCCTCCAGCACGTCCATTCCGAGGACCGACACCACGTGGACCGTCGCTTCCGTGTCGCACTCGAGAGAGGGGAGTCCTGGGATGTCGAGTGCCGGATCTACCGCGTCGATGGCGAGCTGCGGTGGATCTGGGCACGTGGGACAATACAGGCTGATGCAGAGGGTCAGCCGATGCGTGCGCTCGGCATTGTTGCCGACATCACGGAGCGCAAGCGTGCCGAGGCTGAACGTGAGCGTCTCCTGCAGGAGACGGAAGCGGCACGCGTGGAAGCCGAAGCCGCCAACCGGGCGAAGAGCGAGTTCCTGGCGGTGATGAGCCATGAGCTCAGGACACCGCTGAACGCGATTGGCGGGTATGCCGAACTGATCGACATGGGAATTCGGGGACCGGTAACCGAGACGCAGCGCGCGGACCTGGCACGCATCCAGTCGAGTCAGCGCCATCTGCTGGGCCTGATCAACGAGGTGCTGAACTACGCCAAGTTGGAGACCGGCAGCGTGCGCTACGACATCACAATCGTCCCCGTACGCAATGCCCTCACGGAGGCCGAGGCACTCGTGGCTCCCCAGGTCCGCGCGAAGGGACTCACTCTCCGGATAGGCAAGTGCCCCCCGGATCTCACCGTTCATGCGGATGCCGAAAAGTTCCGGCAGATCCTGGTGAATCTGCTCTCCAACGCGGTCAAATTCACCGACAGCGGCATGATCGAACTCCGGTGCGAGGCGGAGGACAGGCGGGTGGCCGTGCACGTGCATGACACCGGGATCGGGATTCCCGAAGAAAAGCTGCAGGCCGTCTTCGAGCCGTTCGTGCAGGTCCGAGCCGACCTGACCCGCACGGCTGAAGGCACGGGGCTAGGGCTGGCGATCAGTCGGGACCTGGCCCGTGGCATGAGTGGAGACCTGACGGTGGAAAGTGTGCCTGGGGAAGGAAGCACCTTTACGCTTCATCTCCCCCGCGCAGGAGAAGAGCAGGACCGAATACCGTGATCGGGTACGAATGAACAGGAGCCACCATCCGTCGAAGCTTACAGCTGCAGCCTAGTGGATCAAAGAGCGAAGCAGTAGAAGAGGCCATCGCCCCCGGTACCCCGAAGATTTTCCTGGCTGCAGCCTCGGGAAGCATGCGCCGAGTTCCACGAGGTCGGATTGGCACCCCCACCCTGCCGGTCATGATGGCCGACCTGAGCACTCCCCTCACCACCGCTCGTCCAGTTGCGGCAGGTCTGATCGGCATCACCTGAAAAGGCGGTTCCGTCCAGCTGCGCACCGGTGAGAATGTCGTGACGGTTGGGCGTGTCCCCACGGCCGCTTACCACCTCACCACGCTCGTTCAGCGATGTCTCCTTCCCCAGACGGTTGCTCTCGCCGTGCAGGTCAGCGACGTTCTGAGCCACCAGGGTTCCGTGGGCGTTGTACCACGGACCACGGCCAATGCGATCACGGGCATTCACGGCGGCCTGATCGCCGAAAGCACTGGTGCTCAGATACGCGCGCCAGGTTCGAGCGGCGGCCCCCACGGCCGTGGCGAGCCTCTGGCAGTGCTGATCGGCACCGGCCAGCCCACCCAGGTTGGCGCCATTCCCGGGACCGGTGCTGGTGATGAAGAAGCTCATGCCGGAAGCTTCGGGGGCACCTCGCATCGGCGCCGCACACGACGTCAGCGCCGAAAGCAGAACTACGAAGGACAATCCAGAAAGCAGCTTCTTCATACCGGTGCTCCTCCCGTTGGGCGGCAATGGCTCGTGGGCAGATTGCCGCAATGATGCAGAGGAGCGCGCGGCAAGGCAAGCAATGCTACCCTGAATTTGTCGACTTTCTCCGCCTGAAGCGGAAGTACGACCCGGAAGAGCGCTTCCAGGTCAGCGGTACTTTCGCGCTGCCTCGTGGACCCATTCCAAGAGAGCCGCGAGACTCGCCCGGTCTTCCGACTCGACACGGTAGCCACCCACATACAGGTCGGCGAGGTAGAAATCCGGTGCCGCCTTGTGGATCTCGGCATCCACATCCGGGGCGAGCGGGTAGCGCGTTTGACCGCGGCCCTGCAAGCTGAGGTTGACCTCCTTGGCCCGGTAATCGAAGCGAGTTACGCCACTGCCAGGTGTCTCCATGTGCATCGCTCTCTCCGCTCTTCGTTAACATGACTCCCAGCTCGCGATCCTCCTACGGCGGCCCGATCTGGCTTTGGACCTCTTCGAGCAGGACGGCGAGCGGAAACGGCTTCTGCAGATATCCACAGAAGCCCGCGGCACAAAGCTTTTCGTATTCGGTGGAGGCGAAGTGAAAGGCCGTCACCGCGCACACGGGAATGTCGGCGGTGTGTGTATGAGCTTTAATCTGCCGCGTTGCCCCCCAGCCATCCAGCACCGGCATGGCAAGGTCCATCAGCACCAGGTCGGGATGATACTCCCGCGCCAGCTCCACGCCTTCCGCACCATGGTGGGCTTCCAGCACCGTGTACCCCACGTGACTGAGCATGGTGTGATACAGGAAACGGTTGTCCTCGTTGTCATCCACGACGAGCACCGTTTTAACATCCATAGGCCCTGAACCCACTGAGAAAAGGTCAAAGCCGCAGAGTGGCAGCAAACCGCGTTCCAGACGATGAGTGCCGTCCAGTCCTGCGTCTGCTCAGCGCATCTCCTCCGCCCCACCTGCCGCCTCCGAAACATAGATCGCGGGCTGGATACCGGTCGCACGGAAGTACTCGCCGGAGATCGTCTCGTGGAACTCGTCCAGGCAGTCGCGGCCGACCAGGTTCACGGTGGAGCCGCCGAAACCCCCGCCAGTCATGCGCGCGCCCAGCACACCCCGGGCCATCCCCGCGATGTCCACCAGCAGATCCAGCTCGGGGCTGCTCACCTCGTAGTCGTCGCGCAGGCTCCGGTGCGAAAGCCCCATCAGCTTGCCCGTGGCTTCAAGGTCCCCGTTCCGCAGGGCTTCGGCGGCGGCGAGGGTGCGCTGGTTCTCGGTAACCACGTGTCGGCAGCGCTGCCGGATGGGCTCCGGCAGCAGTGGGCCGAAGCGCTCGAAGTTGGCCACGCTCACATCCCGCAGCGCGCGGGTCTCCGGCATCACCTCGCGGAGGATGTCCACTCCGCGCTCGCACTCGGCACGGCGCGTGTTGTACTCGGAGGAGGCCAGCTCGTGCTTCACCTGGGTGTCGCAGATGACCACGGCAACCTCGGAGGTATCCAGCGGGATGTGCGTCGCTTCCAGAGAGCGGCAATCGATCAGCAGCGCGTGGTCCGCGCGTCCCAGCGTGGCGATGAACTGGTCCATGATACCGGAGCGGGTGCCGACGTACTCGTGCTCCGCCTGCTGGCCGGCAAGCGCCAGCGAGACCGGATCGATCTCCATCCCCGCCAGCGACACGAGCGCCAGACCCACGGAGATTTCCAGCGCCGCGGAGGAGGAGAGCCCCGCGCCGACCGGCACGTCGGACTGGATCAGCAGATCGGCACCACGTAGCCGTACTCCGCGCGACTCCAGCGCTCGGGCGACACCCTCCACGTAGTCCAGCCAGATGCCCCGCCGCGGCGGACCAGGTGTATCCAGATCGAACTCCGCATCTTCGTCCAGATTGAGCGAGCGAACGCGAACGCGCCGATCCTCGCGCGCGGCACCCGCCACCACCGTGTCGAAGCGGATCGCCATCGGCAGCACCCAGCCGTCGTTGTAGTCGGTGTGCTCCCCGATCAGGTTGACCCGGCCCGGCGCACGGAAGAGGCGTGGCCGCCGGCCGTGGAGTGCATGGAAGCTGCTGCGGAGTACATCGTAGTTAATCAAGGCTCGTCTCGCTGCTGATCAGGAAGCGGCAGCGCCCGCAAGACGCACACCCCGTGCGGAAGGGATGCTTCTTGCTTGCAGTTCTGGCTGTGACCACGCCAATAGTAAACCAGCCGGTCAGGAAAGCGCTGATCCCCTGCGGCGGCAAGGGCACACGCATGCTCGCGCTCACCCGTGGGGCACCCAAGGAGATGATTCCGGTCGCCGGCGTGCCGCTGCTCCACCGGGTGCTGTGGGAGTGCACAGAGAGCGGCATCTCCGACGTGCTGGTGGTGATCGCCCCGGGCAAGGAAGCGATCCCCGAGTCGCTGCGCCCGCTGGTGGGCACGCCCGGGATGCCGGAGCGGATCGAGTTCGTCGTGCAGGGGGAAGCCCGCGGACTCGCCGCCGCCATCCTTTTAGGCCGTGACTTCGCGGGGGATGACCCACTCGTGGTTGCGCTCCCCGACAACGTGTTCCTAGGTGACGCACCCGGGGTGGCACAGGTGGTGGAAAGCTACGCACGGCACCGCACCAACGTGGTTTCCGTGGTGGAAATCCAGGCCATCGAAGCGGAGCGCCGCGGTCCCACCCCGGTTCTGCCCGGACGGCTGGAGGGCGACGACTTCTTTATCGAAAAGATTCCCGACAAAGGCTCCAAGGATGCCCGCTTCGATACGCAAGGAGCACCCTCGGCCTTCACCAACGTGGGGCGCTACGTCTTCACGCCGGACGTGTGGGAGGCGATCACCCGGGTGGAGCGGAATCTCCCTGCCGGCGCCGAGCTGGACGACGTCCCCGTCATGCAGCACCTGCTCGTCCAGGGAAATTTGATAGGGCGTCGAATCCGCGGGCGCTTCCTGGACATCGGGCTCCCCCAGGGCTACGCGGAAGCCAACGCGATCCTGAGCGTCAGCCCCCGCGATCCGAGCTGAGCAGCCCCGGTGGGACGAGTAGCTCCGCGGTATGGGGATCGATCAGCCCGTTGTCCTCATCCTCGATGCTGGTGGCCTGCGTGTACACATCTCCCGCGATGGGGCGCAGCCGTAGCTCCCGCTTAAAAGCCTGGATGCGTGCCACCCTGGCCTCCGGGTCCTCCGGACCCCCATAATCAACAAAACCGAAGCCACCCCACTCGCTCACCACCAGCGGCACCTGTCCCCGGTAAAAGAAAGGATCGCCCACCACCAGCGGCTGCACCGCGACACCCTCGTTCCGTCCCTCGGCGAGCCGGTCGAGCAGCTCGCGCCAGCGCTCCATCTCCGGCGTGTAGAGGTGCACGGTCAGCAGGTCCGACTTGAGTCTCCCCTCCATGGAAACGTGGTTCCACCCGTCGTTGTCCACCACCAGGAGCTGCGGATGGTTGATGCGCAGGTATTCGTAGGTGCGGGCGATGTACTCCCGGGTCTCCCGGTTGGTGGCGATGTCCTGTGCGCCCCAGTCCTCGTTGTAAAGGCTCCAGATCACCACGGAAGGGTGCGAGCCGATGTGAACCAGCATGCGCATCAGCTCGGCCCAGTGGTTTTCGCGGCTGCGCTGCGTGGAGCTGTGGGGGCTCGGCACCTCCACCCAGAGCAGCAGGCCGATCTCGTCGGCCAGCGCGTAGATGCGTGGATCGATCCCCGCGATGTGTACCCGCACCAGGTTGCACCCCAGCTCCTTCATGGCGTACATGTGCTGCTCCATCTCCGTGAAGGAGGCGGTACCCGGCTGGTACAGGATGCCGTCGAGATACAGGGGCTCATTGTTCAGGTACACCGCGCGCCCGCGCGCCTCCACAGTGCGCAGACCGAAGCGCGTTTCGATCTGGGAAAGGCCGCCGTCGGAACCCGTAAGCTGCGCGACCAGGGTGTACAGGTTCGGCGCGGAGGGCGACCAGGGCAGGGTCTCGGGCAGCTCCAGCGTCACCCGCTGCCGCTTTTCTCCGGTCTCCAGCGGCAGCTCGACTTCCATCAGGGCGACCGGCCGGCTGCCTCCCCGCGGAACCGCCAGCACCCGCAAGCCATACACTCCGGGATCGTGTACCCGGGTCGTGAGATCGAAGGCAACGAAACGATCCCGGTAGCTGCTGATCACATCCACGCGCGTTCGCAGCCGGTTCCGCTTCACCGGCTCCAGCCATACGCTGCGCACCGCACCCGTGTGCGTCTGGTACCAGATCCCGCCCCGCTTGTAGATATGGGATTCCTGCTTGCCGCGCGGGATTTCCGCGTCCATGGAATCGGCGATGCGCACCGTCAATCGGTTGACGGGAAGCAGCCACTCGGCTGGCAGCTCGTAACTGAAGGAGGTGTACTCCCCGAAGTGCACCTCTTCCCCCTCGACGGTGCACAGGAGGTGGCCGTTCAGCCAGACGCGCGTTTCATAGCCACACGCGCCAAACGTCACCTGCGCCAGGCAGTCGGGTGGGGGGCACCAGCTCTCCGGTACGCTGAACTCGCGCTCGTACCAGGCAACCACCGTGTCATGCCAGGCGGGCGCGTGCTGCTGCGTCCTTTTGGCCTCGATCAGGTGAGCTTCGATGGAGCCGGGCCAGATCGCGGTGTGCTGGTAGTCGTGGTCCAGGTACCACCGCTCGGTCAGGCCACGATCCTCCAGGTCCAGATCGAAGCGCCACTCTCCATCCAGCAGCTCGTAGTCTTCCGCACGAATGACCGAACGCGGCAGAGGATTGACCAGGTACTCCTTTACCGCCTGGGCTTCGTCTCTGTCGCGCGTAAAGCCGAATTCCTTGGTGCCGTTTGCCATGGGTATGCTGAATAAGTGAATCGAGCCTGTGCTACCCGCCAGAACTGCTGCTACACTCGCGCCACTCCGGAAGATCACTTCCCCCGCAAGGCGGGTGCGCTCGGCACCTCCGATGGCTGGCTTTCAGGAGATTCCATGCGCCCGGATGGGTGAGTCTTGCGTACGGATTCCCTGCTCCTGAGTTTGGTTGCTGGCATCATCGGTGTTCGCCCACCCGTCCCCGCTTTCCGATGCAGCGACACACGTTCTCCTCCGGAGCCAGGTGGGAGCCCATCGTCGGGTACTCCCGGGCGGTGCGGGTTGGCCCCCACGTGCACGTTGCCGGCACCACCGCCACCGGCCCTGCCGGGGAGATCGTGGGGATAGGCAATCCCTACCAGCAGACGCTGCAGACACTTCGGAACATCCAGGCTGCCCTGCAGGGGCTCGGCGCTGATCTGCACCACGTAGTCCGCACCCGGATGTACGTCGTCGACATCGCGCAGTGGGAGGAAGTTGGCCGGGCTCATGGCGAGTTCTTCGGGCAGATCCGCCCGGCCACCAGCATGGTGGAGGTGTCCCGGCTGATCGCACCGGAGATGCTGGTGGAGATCGAAGCTGAAGCCATTGTTGATGACGATGTAGCGTCCTGACCCACACCTCCACTCCCGCTCCCCCTGCGTACTCCCCTCCAGATGATCTCGCCTCCTCTGTCACCATCGAGAACTGGACCTGGACCAAGGACCCGGATGTCGGAACCCGAGGCACCATCAAGTGGAACGTTAAGCTTCGTAGCGACTCAAGCAGGCACATGGAGCCGGTCCGGGTGGAGTTCACGACCTACGACAGCAGCGGGAACCTGGTGGTAACGGAGTTCGCCAATGTGCGGGCGATTCCCCCCGGAGAGAGCCGGGCGAATGCGTCGTACGCAGACTTGTATGGAACGGAGGAGAGGCCCGGAGGTGAAAGCGGTTTCCGTACGTGGGGCTTAAGGTGAGATCAATGTCGCATCTTCCCCCGCGATGCCCGCTCCTGAAGGGGATCTACGGAACCGGTAGGCAAACCGGAGCATGACGATAAAGCAGGCCGCTTCTTCTACAAAGTCTTTCTTGCCGACCGTGCAGGTAGCCTTCGCTCGTTTCTGGGTTCGGCCTGCGTCATCGATCCCACCGGCGGTCTACTCACGTGCCGACACGTAGTCGATATCCATTTCGATCAGGGCGAGAGTCAGATTGTCATTGTGGATTCGGGCGGCACTATCTATCCACTTCGCTATCCTCCCGTCTTCCCCCGGCACCGAGCCCTTGATGCGGCGTATATTCCCAGCCCGTTTAATGAACCAAGTGCCTCCTGTGTACCGATTCTTCTGCCACAGCAGTTGCTTGTGGGTGAAAGCGTCTACTCGGTGGGATTCTTCGCGCTGGGCGGGCAGATCACGCAGGTGATCCGAGGCTACTTCTCAGGCCGGATCGTCAATTTCTTTGAGGCCGACGAGTCGGGAGAGATCCATGCCATGATGCTGCCATACCCGATCATCGAGGGAATGTCTGGTAGTCCGGTTCTTACATATCACAATGGTCCTAAAGTGGTCGGGCTTGCATATGGCAATCAGATCCAGCGAGTTGTGGCTTCGGAGGTCCTCGAGTATAAGGACGGGAAGGAGGATTTCCGAGAAACCATCCACCGTGTCGTAGAGTTCGGCCTAGCCTACCACCCAGCTTCAGTTGCGAAATTTCTGCTCGAAGTTGGTGCAACCCCGTTCGTCACTGATCAGCACGTCCCCGGCATTCCTGGGCTGGAGTCGTAAGTTCGCCCAGGCCTGGCGAGAGCGCTGCGGGCGACGGAGAGCGCGGCGTAATGTCAGCCGTCCGGAGCACGTCCTTTCCGCCGCATGTTGTTGTCAACCAAAGCATTGTCTAATTCTTCACCCAGCGAAATTGAGGATGTCTCCTACTCTGGAGTTACCATAGCTTGCACTTTCTCAACAGGTCTCAACTAGTGGAACGAGAGAATCGTAAGCGTTCAGTGGGGCTGCGGGCGCAGGTAAGTAGTTGCATGTAGCCTGACAATGCGCTTCAGCGGACGTGCGGCCGCAGGCGTTTTCTTGTACTGTGAAGTATTGTTTCGACCACACGCCGCTGAGCTTTTGCGTTGGGCCGCTCTCGTTAGACGCCGCGATCCGGTGTAGCTTGGTTCGTGTGCACTCTTTCCTTGGAGGCGAGCCATGGAGCAAACAGAAACCCGCAGCGTGATCCACAGCGATCCTGAGATCCTCGGCGGTACGCCCGTCTTTGTGGGCACCCGCGTGCCGCTCAAGAACCTGATCGACTATCTGGAGGGTGGGCACCGTCTCGACGAGTTCCTTGATGACTTCCCAAGCGTCAGCCGTGAGCAGGTCATCGCTGCACTGGGGGAGGCGAGAGAGGCGCTGATCCGCCGTGCGCGTGCTGCTTGACGAGTGCGTACCTCGTAAGCTCCGGCGCGAGTTACCCGGACACGAGGTACGCACGGTGACCGAGATGGGCTGGGGCGGTACGAAAAATGGAGCTCTCCTACGCCAAGCGGCCGGGGAGTTCGACCTGCTCCTAACCGTGGACACCAACCTGGAGCACCAGCAGAACACGTCCGCTCTGCCCATCGCCGTTGTTGTACTGCTCTCCTTCAGCAACGACGTCGATGTCCTACGTCCGCTGATGCCGCAGGTTCGGGAGGTGCTACCTGTCGTTGAGCCCGGCCGGCTCTACCGCATCCGTCCCGCCGCCCAGCCCGCGGATGCGCCCGACGATCCCGCACCATGATTTCACGCATATGGAGAGCTTGCCTGGTGTGATTGAGCAACCGGAAGCGCAATTCGCCCGGCTGGGCATTACCGACGACCCCGGCCAGTGCACGCGCTGTCGTCGGAGAGCCCCCATGGCTCTATCCTCCCGAGTTCGTGCTGGACATTGCCCGCACTCTTCCGGACGCGGCCGGCGCCGCTGCACTCGGCGACGTGCTGGCAGCCGCACGTACGCTGCCGTGGTCGCCTCCACCTGCGCGGTAAAGAACTGTTACTGGGCTGTTGAACGCGGTGTTCCCGGTGTAGGTGTCGCATTTCAGATCAAGCGCCGCTGCTACTGCCGCTGGGCGACAAGCCCTTCGGGATCTCCAGCAACCTTCGACGCGCCTGCGCGGGAGGATACACCCCCGAAGGCGGCGGGGAGCGGGATGCGCTACATTGTGGGAGGGATCGTCTTTGGGCTTGGCTGGGCGCCTACCTGCGCCCGAAGCTACCGCACCAAGGGAAGGACCCGTCGAACAGCGGAAAAGTTGGTCTGACCAGAAAGGGATGTGACGGCGTTACAGTTCACTGCGTCTATGAAATGTGATCCACGAAGTTTGACCGAGGAGTACCTGCATGACACCGGATTCCATCCACCTCTGCCTGGATGGCGAGGCGTCACCGGAGGCCCTGTCCCCGGAATCGCGCGCCCGCTTTGCCCAGATGGAAGCCATACTGGACATGGCTGTCCGGGAGATTCAGTGCACTCCGGTGCCGGACCTGGCTCCCGTGATCATGCAGCGCCTGCCATCCCGCCAGCCGATGCCTGTGCCGGTGTGGCAGCGGGTACTCGCCTGGCTGTGGATGCCGCGCCCGGTGCGGCTACGTCCGGCGTACGCACTGGGGGGCGCTATGGCTTTCGCTCTGGCGGTGATGCTGGTGCCGCCACCCGTGGCACATGCCCCGACGCCCCAGGCCATGACGGTGGCGACCGAAAGCTCGCCCCCGGCGATGTACGTGCAGTTCCGCCTGGAAGCACCAGAAGCGAGTCAGGTCGCGCTGGCGGGCAGCTTCACCGACTGGCAGCCCAGGTACGTGCTGCACGAGACCGTTCCCGGGGTGTGGACGGTGCTGGTGCCGCTGCAGCCCGGGGTTCACGACTACGCCTTCGTGGTGGATGGAGAGCGCTGGACTCCGGATCCGAACGCGCCGCAGGTGGACGACCAGTTCGGAGGGACGAACAGCCGGCTGTCACTCGCACCACCGAATCCGGCGGTGTGACGTGGCGGTCCTGGCGCGAATGGCTCCTGCTCTTCGTGCTGATTTCCTTCCCGCGGGAGCTGGCGGCCCAGGGAGGCTGGGTGCTGGACCTGTCGGCGGGGCGCACCCGGTACGACGTGCTGCTCCCGCGCGTAGGGACCACCAACATGGCGCTCGGGACCCGCTATGCCGGAGCGAACGGAAGGTGGTTTCACGCATCCATGGGTGCGCCGTTGCTGCTGAACTTTGGGGCCGGTGGTCCGTTCTGGGGGATCACCGGTGTGGGCCAGCGAATCACCTACGGGCATCAGCCGTGGAGCGTAGGGGCCGAGGTGGGTGGGGACATTTACGCCTACGGCGGCTCGCGGTTCGGGGAATACGGCGGTGGTGCCACCGCGCAGGCGATGCCGCTGGTTGGCTTTGCTTATGGTCCGCTGGAGGTCGAAGCCCGCTCCGGAGTGCTCTTCAACCGGGTGGTGCTTCCCGGCGAGCGGACGAACCGGGCGGTGCATCACTCGGCAATCCGGGTAGCGCTCCGCCCGGGAGCGGGCCTGGAGCTGGGGAGTGACGGGCGGTGGATGCGTGCCACGGAGGGTTCCTATCCGTACGCAGGCGCATCCGCGCAGTGGGCTCGGGGGCGTGGGGTAGCCTGGGCCTCGGCGGGGCAGTGGCTGACGGAATCATTGCCCAGACCCACGATGAGCGTGGGAATCGGGGCCCGGCTCACCAGCCGGCTGGAGGTCGCAGCGGAGTGGCAGCAGGACGGGGGGACCCGCTGTACTGGAACTCTCCAAGGAAGATGTGGAGCGTACGCGCGAGCCACGCAGTCGGGAGGCGGCGCGCGGCCGTGGCCTCCTTTCTCCCGGAAGTAGGCGGCGGACAAGTGACGCTGCGGATTCCCCTGGAAGTATCGGAAGCCGCACCGTCCGTTATCGGCGACTTCACCGGATGGGAGCCGATTCGCATGACCCGGCTGGACAGTGCATGGATGTTGACCCTGCCGTTGGGGCCGGGAGTTTACCACTACATATATCGGACGGCGGACGGCACCTGGTACCTGCCAAACTCCGCCGAGAACGTCCTCCCGCAGAAGGCCCACCCGTGCAGTCAGATCGCCGGCCGCGAGTGCAGCCGCGGTGTCGCGCACCCGGAGCAGCGGAGCCGCCATCCAGCGGGCCAAGACATTGGAGACCAGCACCGACAGCAGCATTACGCCAATGAGCAGGCCCAGCAATCGCGCGTAGGCCAGGCCCACCGCGTTCTGGATCGTACTCAGCGGACGCTCCACCCAGACGGACCATCCGGCGGAAGAGATCGGCGCCACCCCCATCATAACCCGCGCTGCGGTTCGGGACGCCGCGGCCATGGGGCTACCCTGCTCGCCCTGCTCGCCCTGCTCGTAGGTTGTAGCCTCCGTCCGATTCCCCAGCCTGCGCACGGCCCGGAATGCGGCCGAATCCGCCAGCACTTGAGGAGCCTCGCCAGTGCGGTAAGGCTTGCGACTGTCCAGTACCACCCTGCCCTCGGAATCGGCCACGCGGAGCCGTTCGTCCAGCTCGAGTGTGAAAGCCGGCGGCGGTAGTGCCTTCAAGTCCAGTGCACCCACTACGTAGCCAGCAAACGTATCCGCGAGAATAATTGGGTGGGCGATGATCACCAGCGGTTCGTTCGTCCCTCCGCGGCCGGCAAACACCTCCGAGATCACGGTCCGCCGCGTATCGCGCACCCGACGGAAGTACGGGCGGTCGCTGAAATCCATCCCGATGGTGGACTGCCCCTGGGCGTTGACGCGTGGGTTGAACGCGACCGTCACCCCACGAGCATCTGCCGCGTACATGTTCGCAAAGCCGGGGTAGTGCGCGTCCTCGGCTTCGAGCAGGGCTTGCAATCGCTCGGCATTCCACTCGCCCCGCCACTGCGCCGCTCCTGCTACCGAGCGCACAGCGTGCGCATGGAGCATCGTGTACTGCTCCAGCTTGGATGCATACGACTGCGCCAGGAGAACTGCCCGATCCTCTGCCCGACTCACGCTGCGCCGCCACTCGCGCTGCCCTTCACGAATGCCGAGAAACAGGGCTGGAATGACGGACAGCAGAAAAAGCACAACCGCCAGTCCCGAGCGTAACAGGGGCGCCGCGGCAATCCCGAGTGCCTGCCGCACCCAGGGCACCAGCAGGAGCGCCTCGACAACCAGTGCGTTGACAAAGCCGTTGAAGACGAGCTTCACGAACACGAATGCCGCGAGCACGCCCTCCATCCCCAGCCCGAGGTGATAGCTGAGATAAAAGAGCGGAGGACCGGCGAAGAGCCAGAAGAGGAAGTCCGCCGTGAGCGGCCGACGGTTCCAGCGCCCCGCCAGGTAGCCAACCGAAGCGGCCTCTAGGGTGAAGATGCCCCAGGCGTATGGCTGGTACCACAGCCCGATGGTGGGCAGGGAGGCAATCATCGCGGCAACCATGCCCGGGCCTGGCCCAAAGGCAACCGCGGCAAGCAGGTACGGCACCCCACCAAAGAGCAGATCAGTACCCGGCGACAGCGAAATCGAAAACAGGTAGTTGAGTACGAGTCCAGCCGCCCCGAGCAGCGCCCCCGCAATCCAACGGTGCTGAGCCCCGAGCCGGGAAAGCGGCTCGGCCGTCGCGAAACGTATCACCCGGCTCGACGCGTCCTGCGGCGCAGAAAGTCCCTCATGATGTACTGACCCAGCGTCATCGTGCTGGTGAAGTATGCCTTGCCCCGGGCGATCTCCGAAACCTTGTTGACGAACGCCACCAACCCGGGGTCCCGCGCCAGCATGAAGGTATTGATCAAAATCCCCGCGTTGCGGCACGCGGCCACCTCGTAGAAGGTGTCCCGCAGCACCAGCGGGTCCAGCCCCATCGAGTTCTTGTACACCTGTCCGCTCGGCAGCGTAACCGCCGACGGCTTCCCGTCGGTGATCATCACGATCTGCCGCATGTCCTTGTTCTGGGCGAGGAGGAGCCGGCGCGCCAGCTTGAATCCTTCCGCCGTGTTGGTGTGGTACGGCCCCACCTGCGCATGTGCAAGCTGCCCCATAGGGATCTCCTCCGCCCGGTCCCCGAACAACACCACCCGGAGCGTATCACCCGGAAACTGGGTGCGGATTAGGTGCGTCAGGGCAAGCGCAACCTTTTTCGCGGGTGTGAACCGGTCCTCACCGTACAGAATCATCGAGTGGCTCGTGTCCAGCATCAGCACCGTAGCACAGGAGGAGCGGTACTCCGCCTGGTGCACATGGAGGTCGCCATAATCCAGCGGAAGAGTGCCGTCCTCCCGCAATCCCTCACGCCCAAGGGCGCTCTTCAGGGTAGCGGGAATGTCCAGGTTCAGCGTGTCCCC
>JAUJOM010000028.1:26043-47455 GCA_030447645.1 Longimicrobiaceae bacterium
AGCAGCGCTTCCTTAAGGGCATCAAGAGAACGATCTCCTTCTTCGTCGCCGAACTCGCCCCAGTAGGGGTGCTGGTAGGGCCCGCCCGCGAAGCCGCTTTGTAGCAGAAAATCGGAGAGCTGGTCGAGCAGCGATTGCAGATTGAGCGCATCGGCCAGGTGGCCGGTGTACTTGCTGTAGTTGGTGAAGCGCATGCCAGGGACACCTCCGCGAAGTGTACAACCGAAAGCATAGTCGCAGGTTGTGGGCCAGGGGCACCCGTGCCGGGCCTGCGGGTACATCACACATGATTTCCCCGAATACCAGTCCGCAAGTCAACCGCCGTAAGCGCCCACGCCAGCAGGTGCTTCCCGGGTCGGTGGCTCCGGAGCTTGCGTCTTCCGAATCGCCGGTCACGGGCGCCTTCGCCGCGCTCGGGCACCTCAACTTTCGCTGGTTCTACCTGGGCCAGCTGCTGTCGCTCACCGGCGCCTGGATGCAATCCACCGCGCAGGGCTGGCTGGTACTGGAATTGACCGATTCCGCGTTTCTGCTCGGTCTGACCACGGCCGCCGGTTCGGTCCCCGTGCTGCTCTTTACGCTGTATGCCGGAGTGGCCGCGGACCGGATGGACAAGCGGCGAATCATTCTCACGGCACAGATCGCCGCGGGAGTGCTGGCCATCACGCTGGCCGTGCTGGTGGACAGTGGCCGGGCAACCTATGCGCTGGTGCTGGCAATCGCATTTCTGCTGGGGATCACCCAGGCTTTCGAGGTGCCCACCCGGCAGGCGTTCTTCGTGGATCTGGTGGGAAAGCGTGATCTGCCCAATGCGATCGCCCTGAATTCAATCGCCTTCAACGCTACTCGGGTAGTCGGCCCGGCCATCGCTGGGTTCCTGATCGCTTCGGTCGGCATCGCGGCCTGCTTCTACGCCAATGCGGTGTCGTACCTGGCCGTGATCGCGGCCCTGCTCCTGATTCGGCTGCCGGAGTTCACCCGGCCTGCGCAGACCAGCTCCACCTGGGAGGGGCTGGCGGAAGGCTTCGGCTTCCTGCGGCGGGAGCGGCGCGCTTCGGCGCTGATCGGCCTGATCGCCGCCATATCCATTCTTGCCCTCCCCTACGCGATGCTCCTGCCGGTCTTCGCGCGGGACGTGCTACACGCGGGTCCGCGTGGCCTCGGCTGGCTGCTGTCGGCCACCGGGGCGGGTGCGATGGTCGGGGGGATCGCGGTGGCGGCATGGGGTAGCCGCGTCCCACGTGGGCGCCTGCTGGTGATCGCCTCGCTCGCCTTCACCCTGCTGCTCGCGGCTTTCTCGCTTTCGCGCTCGCTCCCGCTCTCCATGGTGCTGCTGGCGGGTATGGGCTTTACCATGATCCTCAATAACGCCACCCTGAACGCGCTGCTTCAGGGGCTCGTCCCCGATGATCTGCGCGGCCGGGTGATGGCGGTGTACGTCTTCATGTTTCTGGGGATGACGCCGGTGGGCTCGCTGCAGGCCGGGGTGCTCGCCCGCTGGTGGGGTGCACCCGGGGCCCTGCTGGCAGGCGCCGCCGTGCTCTTCCTGATCCTGGTCCTGGTGTGGACGCGGATTCCCGAATTGCGCCGCCTGAGCTGACCACGGAACTCAGGGCGCGGCTGCTCCGCTGGTACGACGTGGCCCGCCGGAATTTGCCCTGGCGCCAGGACGCGGACCCCTACCGGGTGTGGCTTTCCGAGGTGATGCTGCAGCAGACGCGTGTGGACACCGTGAAGGGGTACTACGCGCGCTGGCTGGAGCGATTCCCCACGCTGGAGTCGCTCGCTGCCGCGCCCCTGGACGAGGTGCTCAAGGCGTGGGAGGGGCTCGGCTACTACTCACGTGCCCGCAACCTGCACCGCGCGGTGCGCGAGGTTGCTGAGCACTTTTCCGGCAAGGTGCCGGCGGACCCGAATACATTCCGAGCGCTGCCGGGAGTCGGGCGCTACACGGCCGGTGCGGTGATGTCCATCGCCTTCGGCCGCGCCGAGCCGGTGGTGGACGGCAATGTACGCCGCGTATTCGCCCGCTGGACCGATGATCCCGCTCCCCCCGATGCCAGCCTGTGGCGACTAGCTGGTGAGCTGGTGCTGGGCGAGCGCCCGGGCGACCTGAACCAGGCAGTGATGGAGCTTGGCGCCACCATCTGTGTGCCGCGCAGTCCGCGCTGCATGGAGTGCCCGGTGAAGGAGTTTTGCCGCGCCTATGCGGCCGGAACGCAGAACCAGCGCCCGGCACCCAGGAAGACCAGGCCGCTGCCGCACGAAGATACATCTGCGGCGGTGGTGGAGCATGAGGGGAGATTGCTGCTGGTGCGCCGCCCGGTGGACGCACGCCTGGGGGGAATGTGGGCATTCCCAGCGGCGGTGCGAATGCGCGGCGAATCGGTGGCAGATGCTGCCGAGCGTGCGGTGCGGGAGGGTTTAGGCGTGGGTATTCAGGCCGGAGAGCCCATCGGCGACGTGGAGCACACCTTCAGCCATGTGCGCGCGACGTATCGAGCTGTACGCTGTGCGTGGGTAAGTGGCGAGCCGCGTGCTCTGCGCTACGATGATTGGGCCTGGGCTAGCCCGGAGGAGTTGGAGAAATACGCGTTACCGGTGGCGCAGCGCCGCATTGCGGCGCTGGCCGGTCCAACCTAACCCCCCAGGCGTTCAGTCATCCAGCACCAGGTCGAAGGAGAACGTCCGCTGTTCCCCGTTCTCCGCCACCATGCGCCCGGAAATCCGTGCGTTCGTGGGGAATGACGAGACGCCCGTGAGCATCCACTCCAGCCGGGTGAGCGTCGTCCGGGGCACCCCACCGCCCACGGTGAACCGCCCTTGTACAATCATGGACAAGCGTCCCGCAGGAGGATCTAGCTCGCCCCACTCCTCGGTGAAGGAAACTCATAGGGGCGACTCGCCGCTTCAGCCTCGATGCCGGTGGCCAGGTACGGCGTATCATGGGAGCCGAAATTGGACTTGCCCATGGCGCCGAGCAGCCCACGCAGCGTACGGTAGCCCAGGAAGTCGATCCCCTTCCCGGTGAGGCTGAACTCCACCTGCTGAGCAGCCTCGCGCGCATCGTCGATCTTGCCGGTGCCGCTTCCGTGTATCCTCCAGGCATCTGCGGTGGCTGGGAAACGTTGAGGTATCCCTCCTCCACCAGCCGCTCGATCAATCGGTCGAGCAGCTCGGCGATGGACTGGCGGCACCTCCTCGTCTCCGCCTTCCCCGCGCAGCTCCGCGAGCATCTCGGGGGTAAGCTGGCCGCTCTCCAGCACCAGCAGCGCTTCCTTCAGGGCGCATCATCCTCCAGGCATCTGCGGTGGCTGGGCTCGGCGAGGAATCCTTCTTCGAGCGTCGGCCTGAACCTCCTCGTCTCGCCGCGCAGCTCGGCGAGGGGTGCTGGTCCAGCAGAGCGCGGAGCAGCGCCTTCAGGGCATCAAGCGAAATCTCCTTCTTCGTCGCCGCTCGCCCAGTAGGGTGCTGGTAGGGCCCGCCCGCGAAGCCGCTGTAGCAGAAAATCGGAGAGCTGGTCGAGCAGCGATTGCAGATTGAGCGCGTCGGCCAGGTGGCCGGTGTACTTGCTGTAGTTGGTGAAGCGCATGCCAGGGACACCTCCGCGAAGTGTACAACCGAAAGCATAGTCGCAGGTTGTGGGCCAGGGGGCACCCGTGCCGGGCCTGCGGGTACATCACACATGCTTTCCCGAATACCAGTCCGCAAGTCAACCGCCGTAAGCGCCCACGCCAGCAGGTGCTTCCCGGGTCCGTGGCTCCGGAGCTTGCGTCCTCCGAATCGCCGGTCACGGGCGCCTTCGCCGCGCTCCGGCACCTGAATTTTCGCTGGTTCTACATCGGGCAGCTCTTGTCGCTCACCGGCGCCTGGATGCAATCCACCGCGCAGGGATGGCTGGTATTGGAGTTGACCGATTCCGCGTTTCTGCTCGGCGTGACCACGGCCGCCGGTTCGCTCCCCATCCTGCTCTTTACGCTGTATGCCGGAGTGGCCGCGGACCGGATGGACAAGCGGCGCATCATTCTCGCGGCACAGATCGCCGCGGCCGTGCTGGCCATCACGCTTGCCGTGCTGGTGGACAGCGGCCGGGTGACCTACGCGCTGGTGCTGGCGATCGCATTTCTGCTGGGGATCACCCAGGCTTTCGAGGTGCCCACCCGGCAGGCGTTCTTCGTGGATCTGGTGGGGAAAGCGTGATCTGCCCAATGCGATCGCCCTGAATTCCATCGCCTTCAACGCCACTCGGGTAGTCGGCCCGGCGGTGGCCGGGTTCCTGATCGCCTCCGTCGGCATCGCGGCCTGCTTCTACGCCAATGCGGTGTCGTATCTGGCGGTGATCGCGGCTCCTGCTCCTGATTCGGCTGCCGAAGTTCAGACGGCCTGCGCAGACCAGCTCCACCTGGGAGGGGCTGGCGGAAGGCTTCGGCTTCCTGCGGCGGGAGCGGCGCGCTTCGGCGCTGATTGGTTTGATCGCCGCCATCTCCATTCTTGCCTTCCCCTACGCGATGCTGTTGCCGGTCTTCGCGCGGGACGTGCTGCAGGTGGGCCCACGTGGCCTCGGCTGGCTGCTGTCCGCCACCGGGGGCGGGTGCCATGCTTGGGGGATCGTGGTGGCTGCCTGGGGTAGCCGGGTCCCACGCGGGCGCCTGCTGGTGATCGCCTCGCTCGCCTTCACCCTGCTGCTCGCGGGTTTCTCGCTTTCCCGTTCGCTCCCCGCTCTCCATGCTGCTGCTGGCGGGCATGGGCTTCACCATGATCCCGAACAACGCCACCCTGAACGCGCTGCTTCAGGGGCTCGTCCCCGATGACCTGCGCGGCCGGGTGATGGCCGTGTACGTCTTCATGTTTCTGGGGATGACGCCGCTGGGCTCGCTGCAGGCCGGGGTGCTCGCCCGCTGGTGGGGTGCGCCCGGGGCGCTGCTGGCAGGCGCCGCCGTGCTCTTCCTGATCCTGGTCCTGGTGTGGACGCGGATTCCCGAATTGCGCCGCCTGAGCTGACCACGGAACTCAGGGCGCGGCTGCTCCGCTGGTACGACGTGGCCCGCCGGAATTTGCCCTGGCGACGCGACGCGGACCCATACCGGGTGTGGCTTTCCGAGGTGATGCTGCAGCAGACGCGCGCGGACACCGTGAAGGGGTACTACGCGCGCTGGCTGGAGCGATTCCCCACGCTGGAGTCGCTCGCTGCCGCGCCCTGGACGAGGTGCTCAAGGCGTGGGAAGGACTCGGCTACTACTCACGTGCCCGCAACCTGCACCGCGCGGTGCGCGAGGTTGCTGAGCACTTTCCGGCAAGGTGCCGGCGGACCCGAATACATTCCGAGCGCTGCCGGGAGTCGGGCGCTACACGGCCGGTGCGGTGATGTCCATCGCCTTCGGCCGCGCCGAGCCGGTGGTGGACGGCAATGTACGCCGCGTATTCGCCCGCTGGACCGATGATCCCGCTCCCCCCGATGCCAGCCTGTGGCGACTAGCTGGTGAGCTGGTGCTGGGCGAGCGCCCGGGCGACCTGAACCAGGCAGTGATGGAGCTTGGCGCCACCATCTGCGTGCCGCGCAATCCGCGCTGCATGGAGTGCCCGGTGAAGGAGTTTTGCCGCGCCTATGCGGCCGGAACGCAGAACCAGCGCCCGGCACCCAGGAAGACCAGGCCGCTGCCGCACGAAGATACAGCTGTGGCGGTGGTGGAGCATGAGGGGGAGATTGCCTGCTGGTGCGCCGCCCGGTGGACGCGCGCCTCGGTGGAATGTGGGCATTCCGGCGGCGCGGTGCGCACCCGCGGCGAATCGGTGGCCGATGCCGCCGAGCGAGCGGTGCGTGAGGGTTTAGCTGTGGAGGTTCGCGCCGGAGAGCCCATCGGCGAGGTGGAGCACACCTTCAGCCACGTGCGCGCGACGTATCGAGCTGTACGCTGTGCGTGGATGGGCGGTGAGCTGCGCCCCCTGCGCTACGATGCCTGGGCGTGGGCAGCGCCGGAGGAACTGGACGAGTACGCGCTGCCGGTTGCGCAGCGCAAGATCGCGGCGCTGGCCGGTCCAACCTAAGCCCCCAGGCGTTCAGTCATCCAGCACCAGGTCGAAGGAGAACGTCCGCTGTTCCCCGTTCTCCGCCACCATGCGCCCGGAAATCCGTGCGTTCGCGGGGAATGACGAGACGCCCGTGAGCATCCACTCCAGCCGGGTGAGCGCCGTCCGGGGCACCCCACCGCCCACGGTGAACCGCCTTGTACAATCATGGACAAGCGTCCCGCAGGAGGATCTAGCTCGCCCCACTCCTCGGTGAAGGTGCCATCCACGAACAGCCCCGGCCCGAGGGAACTCCTTCCAGGCGTTCTCGATGCGCGGCAGCCGTCGGGCAGTGTCCTGGAGCACACGCACGGTTCCACACCCGATGTCATGGGTGTGCGGCCCACGCCCGTACTCCAGAGTCTCGTCGAACAGGATGCCGAGCAGCCGGACGGCGAAGTGGTAGGCGAGCCGTTTGGTGTCCGCTTCGGTAAACGCCGCGAGACTGCCCGAAGGGTTGGAGATCGAGTTGATCGTTCAGTCCTGGGGATCGAACAGGTGCCGTGGGTTGGCGCGCTCGTCGACTCCAACCGTGCGCCCAGAGGAGCGAAACCCGGAGCGACTCCAGCATCAAGCCCTCCAGGACCGGCCAGCTCGCGCGCCCGGAGAACGGGTCGCGCCGGCGCGAAACGCGATCCCCTCCACCCTCATCTGTTCCACGGTGACCGGCTCTGAGCCGGCAATCTGGACCGTCATCTTCCCGGCCACATCGAGGCGGGGCGGCGTGCCGCCTCCGGGGAGGGCTTTGTCCCTGGCCAGCGCAGCTCGGCCATGCCGTCCACCACCACACCGTCCCCGAGATCGCAGCCGCTGAAGGTCGCGCTACCGCCGGCGTTGGTCTCACGATAGTCCACTACGCCACGCGCGCGCGCAGGGAGAAAATTATCGAAGAAGGCCCGGTCCCGTGGTCCCGTCGCGATGGTCAGCGCCAGTACGGAGAGCTTGGAGGCGACGAGCGCGGTATCCGCGTCGCCGACAACCGGCCCGGCCGGATCATCGCAGCCCGCAAGGAGGACGAGTGGAAGCCACAAGCCCGCGAGGCTGGAACGGAAGGTGGAGCGATTCAATTTCATAAAGAGACCTTTCAGAGAGGAATGGTGCCGGCCGATCAGCGCAGTTGCCCGAGCCGGTTGCCTACCCAGGCTCCGATTGCGGGCGGCAGAATATAGACTCCCAGTTCGACCACCGCACCGCGGCATGATGGGTTCTGGGATCGCAATCGCTACCGCCGTACCGATGGCGGCACCGATCATTGTCGTTTTCCAAGCCCGGCGATCCCCGCCGGTTTCCGCACCGAGAGCAGCACCTACACAGCGGCCCCGATTCCGAATGGCACCAGCGGAGCGTAGCAGGTCAGATCGGAGTATCGCCTCTTTCGCACAACGAGCCCGAGAGCCGCAGATAGTGGGATGCCCAGGACCGATCCTGTTGTGAACGCACCGATGCCGCTCCAAATCGTTCCCTCTCTTGTACCTCCGGTGCCCTGCTGCGGGAATGAACGTGGAGAACTGGGGCAACCGAGGTTTGCTCGGAGAATGAGGGCGACTTACGCTCTGCAGCCATCTCCGATGAGAGAAGCAGAACCCGCAGAGCAGAGGCGCACAATCCGATTGAACGAATCAGGAGCATGGTAGGTGAACCAGGATTGCGGGAAGATACACGCACGTATACCCAACCTGTCCACGAGTTGTTATAGTCCGTTGCGGCTCTCATTTCCCACCATCACTTTGAAAGCGGAAGACGGAGACCGACTGCGACACCACTCGGAACAGGTTGTACCTCGGCAGTCGCTCCGGAACGGGATATGTTCCCGTCTGTCACCACCCAACAGGTAGCCGAGCACCCCGCCTAAAGCGCCACCCCATACCATGCCGCGGGTGATCGCTCCCACAGTGTTCCACACTCATCGTTCAGGTACTTCTTGTCCAGGTACGGCTTGTACAAGAGATATCCCAGGGATGCGCCAGTTCCGGCACCGATTCCCATCCCGATTACCGCAGATCTAATCCTTTCAGCTCGCGGCGCCTGCATCTCCAAGTGGCTGATGCTGGCCAGCGCCAATCGAACGGAAGATCCGGCGGAGCGAGCAACCACAAGGGTGTCACCCTCGTGACGAACAAGAACGGCCTCCCTACGGTTCCATGCTTCTTCCGGTGCGGTGATGTGCGCCGAGAGTTTTGAGCAAGACGTGGCCTGGCGGCCTGAGCATTCAACGCCTCACGGGGTCTGCAATCAAGGAACAGAGACAAGTCAAAGATCAGGCGCATGTCTTCCAGAGCAATCGTGAAAGGAGGGGCGTGGCGAGATGCACGGTAGATTTTACAATTCCTCTTGGTAAATGAAGTCGGACCGTTTGGGGCTAGTAGCGCACCATGCGGTGAATCATAGCCGTGTAGAACAATACAAACCGAGGGACAAACCTTGATCTGGAGATACTGAAGATCCCAGCCAGCACGAACGTAGTCCAGCCGTGCGATGTTCCCGCTCTATGGGCTGTTGTCGCACTGGGTACGCCGGTGGGGCGGCCGAGCGAGTGTGACCGTCCTTCGCCTGATCTGCACTCAGTACATGGCGGCCGTCGTGGAAGTAAACAGAATGAGTGGTCACGACAGCTTTGCTCGGTGTTCCCGCCGGAGCGGTTTGCCAATGGCGGACGCAGAAGAGTTCGATATTCTACGAGCGGCTCCGAGGTGCAAGCAAACACTACTGACGCTGCGGATTGAGCCGACATCGTTGCCCGGCGCTACTTGGAAAGCACCCCCTGATACTGGGTCCAATCATCCAGCACCATCCCGGCGCCCCGAACTACACAGGTAAGGGGGTCCTGGTCGATGTGGATCGTCAGCCCGGTCTCCTCGGAAAGCAATGTATCCAGGCCGGGTAGCAGCGCCCCACCGCCGGTCATCACGATTCCCTGGTCCACGATGTCCGCGGAAAGCTCCGGCGGCGTCACCTCCAGTGCGCGGCGGACCGCGCGCAGGATCGCGTGGACCGGTTCCTGGATGCAGTTGCGCACATCCTCGGACGCGAGCCGGATCGTCTTGGGGTTCCCGCTCACCAGATCCCGCCCGTTGACGTTCATTTCGCGCTCGCCGTCGTCCACGTGCGCCGAGCCGATCTGGATCTTGATGGATTCCGCCGTGGCTTCGCCGATCAGCAGGTTGTAGTTCTTGCGGACGTACGCCACGATGGCTTCGTCGAACTCGTTGCCTCCCACGCGGATGGATGCGTCGGCGACGATGCCGGAAAGGGCGATGACCCCGATCTCGGTAGTGCCGCCACCGACGTTCACCACCATGCTCGCCCGGGGAGTGACCACCGGAAGCCCTACCCCGATCGCCGCTGCGATGGTTTCAGTGATCAAAAAGACTTCCTTGGCGCCGGCCGCCGACACCGCTGCGCGAACCGCCCGACGCTCCATTTCGGTGATCCCCGACGGCACGCCCACTACCACCCGGGGCCTGGAGCGGAAGAGGCGTCGGGGCAGTACCAGAGCGAGAAACTTGCGCAGCATCACTTCGGCGAGATCGATGTCCGCGATTACGCCATCATGCAGCGGGCGCACGGCGCGAATGCCCTCGGGAGTGCGGCCGAGCATTCGCTTGGCCTCCAGCCCGACCGCGGTAACTTCCCCGGTCTTCCGCGTCACCGCCACCACGGAGGGCTCGTTGAGCACGATCCCTTCTCCCTTGACCGCCACCAGGGTGTTGGCGGTTCCCAGATCAACTGCAATGTCAGACAAGCGAATTACGTGGGCTAAAAAGAATTAAAATCGGCGCTCGGGCTCAACAATAACGCTGCACCACGTCCCGTGCCAAACCCGGCAAGATCTCGGAAGCTCAGTAAACAAACTCCACCTCTTTGCGAATCTCCGGACGCAGGCTGACAAGCACGGGGCACCCGAGCGCCGCCTGCTCCAGCCGGCGCCTTTGCTCGGGAGCAATCCCCTTCGGCATGGTGATTCGCACCGGAATGCATTCGATGCGCCGTGGCTCCGGGCGCATGTGCTTTCCCAGCGCGAAGGCCGCCCCCGAAAAGTTTATGCCTTCCCGCTCGGCAATGATCCCCATTACCGTAAGCATGCACGCCCCGAGTGCGGCCGCCACCAGGTCCGTGGGGGAAAACGAGCTGCCGTCCCCATGGTTGTCCACCGGCGCGGCGGTGTGGATCTCCCGGCCAGACGGACCATGCCGCAGGGTGATGTTCAGATTGCCCGTATACTCACCGGTGATCGCTACCGCCATGGATTCAAGACACCCTTCCCCAAAAGCATTTCAGATAACGGGTTTCCGGGATCGCGGGGTGCCACGGATGGTCCGGCCCCTGTCCCCCCTCTTCGACGATCTGCAAGTCGCGGCCCGTGCGACGGCTCGCCCGCAGCATGGCGTCCTGCAGCGCGTCGCGCCCCATGTGATACGAGCAGGACGCGGACACCAGCAGGCCGTCGGGTGCCAGCAGCTCCATGCCCAGCCCGTTCAGCCTTCGGTATGCTTCCCCACCCTTTTCCGCGTCCTTTTTACGTTTGATGAACGCCGGGGGGTCCAGCACGACCACATCGAAGCGCTCTCCCTCAGCAGCCAGCGAGCGGAGCACTTCAAAGGCATCCCCCTGAAGGGTACGTACCCGCTCTCCCACCCCATTCAGGGCGGCATTGGCGGCGACTCCCTGCAGCGCGGGGCGGGAAACGTCCACGCACACCACCTCACGTGCACCCGCACAGGCGGCCTGCACACCCCAGCCGCCGAGATAGCTGAATACGTCCAGCACGCGGGTGCCCTGCACATACGCTGCCAGCCGCGCGCGGTTCATCCGGTGATCAAAGAACCAGCCGGTCTTTTGTCCTGCCGCGAGTGGCGCCTCGAAGCGGACGCCATTTTCTTCCAGTGCCATGGATTCCGGCACCGTGCCCAGGGCAGGCTCCACATAGCGCGGCAATCCTTCCAGCTCCCGGCCAGGCGTGTCGTTGCGAAGCAGAATCCCCGCAGGCCTGAGCAGCTCGTCCAGTGCGGAGATCACCTCGTCCCGTACGCGCTCCATCCCCGCCGTGGTGATCTGGACAACCAGCGTTTCCGCGAAGCGGTCCACCACCAGCCCGGGCAAGCCATCCCCTTCCCCAAAGGCCAGCCGGTAAAAGGGTGCGCCGAAGACGCGCTCTCGCAGCGCCAGGGCACGGGCCAGGCGCTCCCGCAGCAGCGCCCCATCCAGCACCCGCCCCGCGTCCCGGTGCACCAGCCGCGCCGCGATCAGGGAGCGGGGATTGACGTAGGCGCTGCCGAGCGGGGCTCCACGCGCATCCTGGACCTGCACCGGCTGGCCGGGCTCGAAGCCGGACAGTGGCGTGGCGTATACGTCTATCTCGTTGCTGAATACCCAGGGGTGCCCGGCTCGAATACGACGGTCCTCGTTTTTCTTCAGCCGCAAAGGGGCAATTATCATCGGAACCGGAGTTGCTCGGCAGGGTAGGGTGAAGCCGTACCCACGCATACCCGTACAGCCACAACCGTGCCCCTGGCGCATGCGGCAAGAGCTTGAGGACCTGACTACCCGGTGGGAAGCACCTCCGGGTTCGGTGCCGAGTGCACTCATCGTGCTGGACGACGACGCACGAGTGGTGGAATGGAATCCGGCAGCCGAAGAAATGTTCAGGATGGCGGCCGACCATGCGAGGGGCCAGCGACTGGAAAGCCTGCGGCTACCCGAGGATCTCGAGTGGCAGCCGCTGCTGGAACAGGCGCGTGCCACCCGAATTCCCCAGCACAGCCAGATCGCAGCCCTGCCGGGATCCGGGGCGGAGCGCTATGTGCAGTTCAGCATCGCTCCGTTTCCCGCCCGGGGTGGTGCGGGTGGGGGGATCCTGCTGCTTGGCGAAGACGTCACGGCGCAGGTACGCGCCCGCACGGCAGCCGAGCAGGAGGCCGTCCACCTGGCGCAGCGAGCGGCGGAACTCCAGGCGCGACGCGAAACGGCGCTTGCACTCTCGTCCGGCCGTGACCAGGACGAACGTACTGCGGGTGGTATGCGAGCGCGGCCGAAAGCTGCTCGCCGCAGACTTCGTCGCGGCCCTGGTCCCCTACAACGATCCGCACTGGATGGAGGGCGGCGCTCCCGCTGGAGCAGAAGCGCCTTCCACGGGAGAGCCCCTGACCGCCCTGCTCCGGCGTGTGCTGCCGGGCGGGGAAACGCTGATCACCCGCCGGTTTCCAGCCGTGCCGCTGGTCCTGCCCGGTGGCGGAATCCTCCCCCGCTGGGAGGGGGCGCGCTCCGGCGTGGCGGTACCGCTTCGGCATGGGGGACAGATTCAGGGGGTGGTAATCTTCGGGTGGCGCTCGCATCTGCCGGTCCGCGGGGAAGGGCTGCGCGTTGCCGAAGCGCTCGGCGCGCACGCGTCCCTGGCGCTCCGCAACGCCCGGCTGTACGACGACATGAAGCAAGCAGCGGAGCGGCGCGATCGTTTTTTTTCGGCGATGAGCCACGACCTGCGCACCCCCATCACTGCGATCGTAGGCTACTCGGAGCTGCTGCTCGACGGCATCGTGGGAGAACTTGGGGCACGCCAGCTCGAAATGGTGGATCGTATCTCGCAGGTGGCGGGGCACCTGTCGCAGCTGGTGAACGACATTCTGGACCTCGCCAAGCTGGAAGCCGGTAAGATGGAGTTCCACCGGGAATCCGTTCGGCTCGAAGCGCTGGTGGAGGACGCAATCGTCGCGATCGAGCCGCAGGCGGACTCCAAGGGTTTGGTCCTCCTCCGGGAGCTGGACGGGGTCCGCGATGCGGTGCTCCGCGTGGACCGGGTGCGGGTGCGGCAGGTGCTGGTCAACCTGCTTTCCAACGCGATCAAGTTTACCCCTGCCGGTGAGGTGCGGGTTTCCGCCTTGCCCGAGCCGGACCGCCTATGGATCGCGGTACATGATACCGGCCCTGGCCTTGGCGACGGAGACCATGAGGCTTTGTTTGAAGAGTTTCTGCAGCTCGCCAGCGGGAGTGGCACCAAGAGCGAGCCGGGGGCGGGTCTTGGGCTCGCGATCTCGCGCCGCCTTGCCCGGGCGATGGGCGGAGACCTGATCGGCGACAACGCACCTGGCGGGGGCGCCACCTTCACCCTCATACTGCCGTTCGAACCAGATCCGCTCGCATCGACGCCAAACCATCCATGAAACAGCTCCACTACCCGGCTCTGCTCCTGGTTTTCGCACTCACCCTCATCCCGGGCTGCGGGCGGGATGACCCCGCTGGCCCCGAGATTCGGGAGGGTGTAGTGCGCTTCGGCTACACGGGTGACCGCGGCGGCGCGTACGAGGCGCAGGGCGAGTTCCGGCTCGTGGACGGCAACACCCTGCAGCAGGGCAGCTGGGCGGTCGCGGCACGAGATACCTTGCGAGAGCTGACGGTCCTGGCGTTCAACTCGCCAGCCGGCCAGCGTGGCGACCTGCTCATCCTGCCGCTCGGCAGGGTTACGCAAACCGGGACGATCTCTCTGGATTGTACGGGTGCCGGGTGCCCACGCGGGGGGGTGATATTCGGCGCGCTCGCGCTCGGGCCGCGCTCGTCCACGGAGACGCTGTACGGCATCACGCAGGGGAGCGTGACCATTGACACACTGACCGAGACGCGCATCGCGGGTTCATTCAACGGGCGAGCCTTCCGACTCGATACCGCACTCGTGCGGGACACCACCCGCATTTTGACTGTAAGGGACGGCCGGTTCGGCGTACCGATCCGCGACAACCTGTAATCGTCTACACCACGGCGGCGATTACGTCGTAGATTTCTTCCAGCTGCTCCGCACGGTGCGCGCAGCTGTGCCGGGCGCGGATGGTTTCAAGCCCGCTCTCCGCGAGGCGCAGCCGGGCATCCTCATCCCGCGCCAGCCGCAGCAGCGTATCCCGCATTTCGGCGGGTGAGCGCACCAGCAGGTAATCTTCGCCTTTCCGGAACAAGCCTTCCCGGTCTTCCCAGGGGGTAGACACCAGCGGAATTCCGCACGCCATCGCCTCGAACGGGCGAATGGTGGGGATTCCCGGCAGTGCGTCCAGGTAGGGTCCACGGGGGATGTGAAGCGTCATCCGTGCGCGGGCGAACGCTTCCGGAACCCGGTGGTTGGCGATCCACCCGCGGAAGTCGATCCCGGCGGCCTCCATCTCCCCCTTGCCTTCCTCCGGGTATCGCACCCCGTATACGGCGAAGCGGAGCTCGGGAAGCTGCCGTGCACTGTCGATCAGGTACTCATGGATTTCCCGGGTGCGCTCCTCGTCCCCCCAGTTGCCTACCCACACGGCATCTTCGGTCTTTTCGCGGTCCATGGGGCGGAAGAGCGAAGTGTCGGCCGCCTCGTGAAAGGTCCACACGCGGGGAAGACCGTGGGTGTGGCGGTACACCTCCGCCAGCACGTCCCCATAGGCGAGCACCCCGTCGTACCCCGTCAGGTTGAAGCGCGCGAGCGCCTCCGGCTCACTGACCGCTCGGTGGTGGGTGTCATGGAAGAGGGCGACAAAGTCCCCCTGCTCGGCGCGTACCTCCGCCACGGTGTTGACCAGCTCCGGTTCGTTGAACTCGTGCACCAGCACCAGGTCGGCGCTGCGCACCAGCGACTCCACTTCTTCCCGCAGCGTTTCCCTTGTACCGTAGCCATGGATGCGCAGATCGCTGAAGGTGCGGGCGAAGTCCACGATGGGTAGCGCTCCATGGTCCGCGAACAGGTTGTCTGTGGACCAATTGCGCCAGCGCTCGCAGCAAACCACCCTGTGCTCCCTGGCCTGGAGCGCTCGTACCAGCCCCCGCAGGAAGTGGGCGTTGCCGTGGTTCCAGTCGCTGACCCAGGAGTGGGCGAACACGACGATCTTCATGCGATGATTCTGCGGTAAAGTGCCTCGTACCCGGCGGCCATCCGCCCGGGATTGTAGCGTTCGCTCGCCCGCTCTCCGGCTGCCCGGGCGAGCGCCTGCCGCTGATGCGGGTCCTGGAGCAGTTCGCGGCAGGCGGAGGCAAGTGCCGCCGCGTCCCCGGGCGGGTAGAAGAGGGCGCACCCCTCCCACAGCTCGCGAAAGGTGGGAATGTCCGTCATCACCAGCGCGCACCCCGCCAGCACGGCCTCCAGGGGTGCAAGGCCGAAGGGCTCGTAGCGCGAGGTTGCTGCGTACACGGCCGCGCGGCCGAGCAGCTCCCGAAGCGCCGCGGCCGGGAGCATCCCGGCGTACTCGACGCCCGGTGCATCCCGCGGAAAGTCCGTTCCCCCCGCCGGGTGCTCCGCCGCCCCGGCGACGATGACCCGTCCTGGAATACCCGGCGCTGCCGCAGCCAGATCACCCACACCCTTGGCCTCGTCCCACAGTCGCCCGGCCGCTACCACGCAGCGCTCCCGCACACCGCTTACGTGCATTGCGACGCGCCCATTGTGAACCACCCGAACGTCCCCGAAGCCGTAGATCGCACCGATCTGGTCCGCCATCCAGGCGCTCGGCGCAACCCGCAGCTCCGCCCCGCCCAGCCCCTCCCGGACCCAGCCCGCGTAGCGCCGGAACCAGGGATCGTCCGGAGCGTTCTCCCCCTTCACCACCCGCCACCAGCTCAGTACGTCGCTGTGCGCCACCACCAGTGTGGGCGCACCCAGCTCATGCGCGCCGTAAAAAAACTGGTTGAGGTGGATCACGTCGGGTTCCGCACGCTCCACCGCCCGGCGCAGCGCACCCACGGACGCGGGGAGCGCCGGCTCCGGCTCCGGCATCCACTCCAGCGGCGCGGAAATCCAGGTGAAGGGCAGATCAGACCGGGCGTCGAGCCACTCCCGGTGTACGGCCGAGGGCGCGGCGCCGAACGCGACCAGCGCAACCTGATGGCCGCGGGCAAGCAGCGCATCGGTCAGCTCCTCGGTGTAGCTCCACACGCCGCCGGCGGTATCGGTAGTCAGCAGGACACGCACGGGCGGGATTGTAGAGTGCAGGCGTGGTCCGGACAAGGCGGAGGCATTAAACTTCGGGGATGATGACCGCTGACGAACTGCTCCCTGTCCTCCGAAGCCTGCTCAGCAATGAGCCGGGGGTCGGGTTCGCCTACCTGTTCGGCTCCGTCGCCAAAGGGCGCACACATGCGGCGAGTGACGTAGACGTGGCGGTATGGTTCGACGACTCCCGCCCGGAGCCAGGCCCCTGGGCAACCCGCGCCACGGAGCTTGCCGGCACCCTGGAGACAGCACTCCGGTGCCCCGTGGACGTGGTGGAGCTGAACCGTGCCCCATCCGCGCTGCGCCACAACGTGCTGTCACACGGACGGTTGATTGTGTCGAAGGACGATGCGGCTCGAAGAAACTTCTATGTCCGGCACGCCCGGGAGTGGTACGACATGGAGCCAACCAGAGAGCTGTTTGCCCACGCCATGTCGCGCCGCATCAAGGAAGGAACTTTTGGTCGAGCCCGCCACCGCGCGTAAGCTGCTCGACGTTATCGAGCAGCGCCTGATGCGCCTTGATGACCTGGCGCATGCCACTTGGCCAACGTATGAGCGAGATGTGGCCCTGCAGGATCGGGTGGAGCGCAACTTCGAGATCGTGATTCAGGCGTGCCTCGACCTCGGACTCCACCTGCTGGCTGATGTGGCTCAGCCTACGCCTGAAACCAACCGCGAAGTGTTTCCCGCGATGGCGCAGGAAGGGTGGATCGATCAGGCGCTGGCCGAGCGTCTCGCCGACATGGCTGGGTTCCGCAACGTGCTCGCCCACGGGTATGCAGACCTCGACCATTCCCGGGTGCATGCCAGCTTGAGCGACCTTCCGGAAATTCGAGCCTACCTGAAACAGCTCTATACCCATCTGCAGGCGACAGGCGTTCTGCCATAGTCTTCCACCTATACATTTGACAGAAGCCGCGCTGCACACCATCATTGACGTTCCGCAGTAGCTACTCCCCTTTCCAAGGAAGCGCCCCCATGCATCAGCTGTGTAAGACCCTGTGCCAGCACACACGCCATCTGCTGTTAGGAGCTTTTCTGCTCATGGCAGCCCCCCCGCTCACCGCCCAGACCACCGGCTCGGTGGTAGGCACCGTATCGAATGCAGTCACGGGCGCGCCACTCAGCGGCGCCACGGTACGCATCTCAGGTGGAGCGCAGGCCGCCACCAGCCGCGCCGACGGCACCTACCGGCTGCCGCTCGCACCCGGCAGCTACGAGCTGGTGGTTAGCCGTGTTGGTTTCTCCCAAGTCCGGGAAACGGTAACTGTAGCCGCCGGGCAGACCGTCACCCGCAACTTTCGCCTGACTGAAGCCGCCACCGCGCTGGACGAGATCGTTGCGGTGGGCTCACGGCGCCCGGACCGCACGGTGACCGAAGCACCCGTACCCATCGATGTGCTCACCTCGGCGGACATCGAGGCAACCGGCCTCACCGAAACCAGCCAGATCATTCAGCGGCTCGCCCCCAGCTTCAACTTCCCTCGCGCGTCCGTGGCCGACGGCACGGACCATGTTCGCCCGGCAACCCTCCGGGGCCTCGCGCCGGACCAGGTGCTGGTGCTGGTCAACGGCAAGCGGCGGCACAACAGTGCCCTGGTGAATGTGAATGGCACCGTAGGCCGCGGCAGCACCTCGGTGGACCTGAACGCCATTCCCGCCAACGCGATCGAGCGGATCGAAGTTCTACGGGAGGGCGCTGCCGCCCAGTACGGCTCGGACGCGATCGCCGGGGTGATCAACATCGTGCTCAAATCCGGCGTTCGACGCGAGATCATGTCCACCCTGGGCCAAACTCGTGAGGGTGACGGACGGGTGGTCCAGATCACGGGCAACGCGGGGCTCGAAGTCGCGGAAAATGGCTTTCTGAATTTGTCCGGCGAATTCCGTGACCGCGAAGCAACCAACCGCTCCGCTCCGGATACGCGCCAGCAGTACTTCGCGGGTGACCCACGCAACAACGACCCCAGCCTCAATAACCTGGTCAACCACCGGCAGGGCGATGCCGCCGTTCGGGACGTGGGCGGGTTTCTGAATGGGGCCATTCCCTTTGGCAAGAATGGGCAGCTTTACACCTTTGGAGGTTTGACCTTCCGACATGGCGAGGCAGCCGGCTTTTTCCGCCGCCCCAACGACGTTCGCACCATTCGCGCGATCCACCCCAATGGATTTCTGCCGCTGATCGTGACCGACATCGTGGACGGCTCGGGTGCCGTCGGGACCCGCGGGAGGCTGGCCGGCTTCCGGTATGACCTGAGCGGTGTGTACGGCCGGAACACCTTCGATTTCAACGTACACAACAGCAACAACGTATCCATGGGCACGGGGAGCCCGACGAACTTTTATGCGGGAACGCTCCGCTTCGACCAGCTCACCACCAACCTGGACCTGGTACGCAGCTACGCCGTAGGACTGGCGGAGCCGCTCAGCCTTGCCTTTGGCGCGGAGTACCGCCGGGACGGTTACGGCATTCGAGCGGGTGAGGAAGCATCGTACATCAACGGTGGCGTCCGCATCCTGGACGGCCCGGCGGCGGGTGGGCTCGCCGCCGTCGGTGCCCAGGTGTTCCCCGGCTTCCGCCCCACCGACGCCAAGGATGTGTCCCGCAGCAACGTCGCCGCGTACGTGGACGTGGAGATCACCCCGGTCAACCAGCTCCTGATCAACCTGGCCGGGCGTGCGGAAAACTACACGGACTTTGGCTCAACCACCGACGGCCGGGTGGCTGTTCGCTTCGAGCCGATTCTCGGATACGCGTTGCGCGGTGCGATTGGCACCGGCTTCCGTGCCCCTTCACTCGGGCAGTCGCACTTTTCCTCCACCGCGACCAACTTCCTGGTCATCAACGGAGTAAACACCCCGGTCGACGTTCGGACCTTTCCGGCTGGCAGCCCGGAGGCTGCGGTGCTCGGCGCGCAGCCGCTCAGACCGGAGGAGTCCGTTAACTACAGTGCCGGCCTTGCCATCAACCCTCTCCGGGATCTGTCGATCACGGTGGACGCATACCGGATCGACATCGAGGACCGGATCGTATTTTCGGAGAACTTTACCGGGACTCGCATCCGGCAATTGTTCGAAAGCCAGGGCTTCGCAGGTGTAACCGGGGGCGCTTCTTCACCAACGCGATCGATACCCGGACAACCGGGGTGGACGCGGTGCTCCAGTATGCCCTCCGCTTCCGCGACCTCAGTGTGCTGCGCTTCACCGGTGGGATGAACATCACCGAAACCAAGGTACTGACGGACTCGGTCCAGACCCCTCCACAGCTGCAAGGTCTCGGAGAAACCTTGTTTGGGCGCGTGGAGCGTGGCCGAATCGAGCAGGGCCAGCCGCGCAACAGCGTGAACCTGGCATTCAACTACACCCGGGAGGCGCTGGGCATCAACCTGAACAATCGCCGGTTCGGCGAAGTGTCGGTTTTCGGCACCGCTCCGGTTGACTCACTGATCAACACCGACCAGACGTTTGGCGCCAAGTGGATTACCGATCTGGATCTCTCCTACCGGCTCCCGAATGGATTGACTCTCGCGGGCGGCGTGAACAACCTGTTCGACGTGTATCCGATCCGAACTTCCGCCGGGAAAACAACGCGGACAACTCCAACGCAGGAATCTTTCGTCTACAACGGCATCTCGCCATTCGGCTTCAACGGCGCGTTCTACTATATTCGGCTCTCCTACCGGTTGCTCCTCAATCAGCGCCAGGGCAGGAACGCGATACGGCGGCTTGCGCAACCCTGTATCGGTTTGGTGGCCATTACCCCGATTCGGAGTCCGTCACCCCGCAAGGCGAAGTTCCCGGAGGACCCGGCGCCCCTAGGGCACACCTTCCCAAAATTGTGCAACTTACAACCTAGCCCTACCTCCACCGGAAACGCGGCTCGCGCTGCAAGCAATTGTCACATCTCGACCTTCGCGCTCCGGGGCGATCCAGCTGGTACATGGTCCTGAAAATGCTGAAATGAGCTACACTCATCACGTCTGTCCACCCTCGCAAGGACGTGCCCATGTTTCGTATCCGTTCCCTGACCCTGGCGCTCTGCGCCGCAACCCTGCTCGCCGCGTGCCGCGACGAGCCAACCGCACCCGCGACGGCTCCACCCGAAGTCAATGCTGCCCAGCTTGACGCTCTGTTCGCCCGGGCGGGAGACGAGTTCGGCGTCCCGGCGTCGCTGCTCAAGGCGATCGGCTTCGCGGAAACCCGCTTCCAGATGGTTCGCGGCGAAGAGGAGTTTCCGGGGCAGGAGCGGGCCTTCGGCATCATGGCGCTTCGCGGCGCGCGGCTGGAGCGCGGCGCGGCACTCGCGAAGATGACTCCCGAAGCCGCACGGACCCAGCCAGAAGCGAACATCCGGGCCGCGGCCGCCCTGCTCGGGGCATACGCTGACGAGCTCAAGATCACCCGGTCGGACCTGGGTTCCTGGGCCCCGGCGGTTGCCCGGTTCAGCGGGATCCAGAACCCCGAGGGGCAGGCGATGTACGTCCATAACGACGTGTATGCCGCGCTGACAAGGGGCGTGGTGGCTAAGTCGCCCGCCGGAGAGATCCTGGCTTCCATCGCGCCCCTAAACGTGGAGCCTAATTTCACCCAGCCCAGCAGCTCCGCTTCAGCTATGGCATGTGCCCCGGACTACTGCGTCTCGGGGACAATCTGGCGACCGTCGCCCAACTACAATGACCGGCCGACTGGGGATATTGGCAAGCCGCACATGGTGATCATCCATACCTGCGAGGGGTCCTACACCTCCTGCTGGAGCTGGCTGACCAACTCGGATGCATCGGCCAGCGCGCACTACGTCGTGAAGGAGGACGGGAGCGAGATCTCGCAGCTCGTATATGAGTCCAAGCGCGCCTGGCACATCGCCGCCACCTACGACTGCTCGCTGAACAACAGCCACGAGTGCTGGCGCAACGGCTACTCCAGCAACCATTTCACTATCGGCATCGAGCACGGCGGCTACGCCTCGCAGAGCTCCTTCCCCACCTCGCAGATCGACGCATCGGCCAAGCTCTCCTGCGACATCAGCAAGGGGCACGCGATTCCGCGCGACCGGTACCACTACGTCGCGCACGGACAGCTCCAGCCGTACAACCGCACCGATCCGGGTCCGAACTGGCCGTGGTCCGACTACATGAACCGGATCAACTCACATTGCGGGTCCACCAGCATCATCGTGGACAGCAACAACAACAACAACGACACCTCGAAAGGGTACATCGAGGTGTCCTCCAACTGGACCGGTTCCAGCTCCACCTCCGGGTACTACGGGACCGGCTACTTCTACGCCAACACGCAGGCGATTTCGGATCCGGCTACCTTCTGGTTCTACCTGCCGGCCGCCGCCAGTAAGACGATCGACGCCTGGTGGACCAGCGGGAGCAATCGCTCGTCCACCGCGCCCTAC
>JAUJOM010000028.1:47555-50787 GCA_030447645.1 Longimicrobiaceae bacterium
GACGATCGACGCCTGGTGGACCAGCGGGAGCAATCGCTCGTCCACCGCGCCCTACGTCGCGTGGGACGCCAACGGGAACAAGCTGGGCACAGTCAGCGTGAACCAGCAGGCCAACGGTGGAAAGTGGAACCAGCTGGGCACGTACAACTTCTCGGCCGGGTGGAACAAGGTCCAGCTCTCCCGCTGGACCACGGAAGGGTACGTGGTGGTCGCTGACGCGGTGCGCATCCGCTAACCGGCAGCAGGCCACACGTGGGTCCCGGCGCACCCTGCGCCGGGACTCTTTTTCCATCCGCAACCCGAATGCGGGGTTTCATGCCACCAACACTCCGTACACGCGCCCACCGCGCCACCATGGCCGTGCTCGCCCTCATCCTCGCCGCGTGCGCGGGCGACACCACCGCGCCGGACGCTTCGCCGCCGGTGGAGGCTCCGGCCGAACCCCGGTTCGCCGCGACACCTGCCTGGGCGGAGGCCCGCGCCCTCTGGGTGACCCGCTACGAGTACGACTCGCCGGCCAAGATCGCCACCATCATGCAGAAGGCGGCGGACGCCAACTTCAACGTCGTGTACTTCCAGGTGCGGGGCGCCGCGGACGCCTACTACAAGTCCTCCATCGAGCCGTGCTCGGTGGGTCTTTGCGGACACCTGGGCGGTACGCCGAGCTGGGACCCGCTGGAGGTAGCGGTCACGGAGGCACACGCGCGCGGGCTGCAGCTCCACGCCTGGCTCAACGCACTCACCGGCTGGGGGGCGGGGAGTTCGACTACCTGCAGCTCCCTCCAGGAGTCCGATCCCGGCAACCCCCGTCACATCCTGCTTGCACGCCCGCAGTGGCGGGTCCAGGACAAGATGGGCACCTTCCACCCCTGCCCGAACAACGAGGAGTACGTCTACCTGTCGCCGGGGAATCGCGGGGTGCGGACGCGGCTCGCCCGCGTGTCTGCGGATATCGCACGCCGCTACGCCGTGGATGGGATCCACCTGGACCGCATCCGCTTGCCCGGGACCGCCTGGTCGTACGACACGGCCAGCGTGAACGCCTTCGGTAAAGATCCAGCCGCCTACCCGACGGAGTGGAACAACTTCCGACGCTCGCTCATCAACCAGACGGTGAAAGAGGCCTACGACAGCGTACGGGTGGTCAAGGCCTCGATCCCCCTTTCGGGCGCGGTCTGGCCGATCTACGTGGATCAGTGGGGGTGGAACTCGTCGCAGGGGTACTCGCAATATCTACAGGATCCCTACGCCTGGGCAAAGAACCTGCACTTCGACGTCGCCGTGCCCATGACGTATTACACCATCAATGCGACGTACTGCGGTTTTGCCGACTGGGCCTGCCTCCTGGACGACCACCTGCAGCGCATTCAGGATTCGGGGGCGCGGCACGTGTACATCGGCATCGGTGCCAAGAACGGAGCAGCGGAGGTGGAGAAGCAGGTCAGGCTGGCGCGGCAGCAGGGTGCGATGGGCGTCTCGATCTACTCGTACAACACGGTTGAAAGCAACGGCCTGTGGACTGTGCTGAAAGGAGGGGTGTTCGCGCAAAAAGCGTCCGTCCCGCCCTTCGACTGGAAGTCCTCCTGCTGCACGGACATCGTGGTGGACAATAACAACAGCAAGAACAACACGTCGGTAGCGTACGCGGAATCCTCCTCCAACTGGACGACGTCCACTTCGTCGTCGGGGTACTACGCGACGGACTACAAGTACGCCTCGACGCAGGCGGTCTCCGATCCGGCGACGTTCTGGTTCTATGAGCCGGCTACGGTCACCCGAACAGTGTACGCCTGGTGGACGGCGGGCTCCAACCGCTCCTCCAGCGCCCCATACATTGTCTACGATGCGAATGGAACCAAGCTGGGCACCGTTTCCGTGAATCAGCAGACCAACGGAGGGAAGTGGAACGCGCTGGGGACCTATACCTTTGCCAAGGGCTGGAACAAGGTTCAGCTTTCGCGCTGGACCACGACGGGCTATGTGGTCATCGCCGACGCGGTGCGCGTCCGGTAGTGCGCCCGCACCTGCGGGCTCTCGGGTTGCTCTGGGTTTTGGCCGCGTGCGCGGACGCGGCGGGCTCCGGAGACCGCATCACATTCATCTCGGAGCGTGACGGCGCCAAGCAGGTGTACCTCGTCACCCCCGGGGGCAAAGAACGTCGCCTGACCACGGGCCCGGCGGATGATTTCCCCGCGGCCGCTCTGCCCGATGGCTCGGCACTGCTGATCGTATCCGTGGAGCCAACCCCGGGTGGCGCCACGGCGGAGCAGCTGGTGCTGCATCCGCTGGACGGCGGCACGCCGCGCCGGATCGGGCCGCGCAGCGCCCGGGTCCGCAATCCCTCCTGGTCACTGGACGGACGCTGGCTGGTGTTCGAGGCGGACACCCTCAGCTTTCGGGACCTGTACCGTATGGACGCCGATGGCGGGAGCCTGCGGCGCCTGACCGACAACCCGGAAGGGAACTTCGAGCCGGCGGTGTCACCCGACGGCCGATGGATCGCCTTCGTATCCAGCCGCGACCGGGACGCGGAAGTGTACATCATGCGCGCCGACGGCACCGAGGTGCGGCGCCTGACCGCATTCCACCGCGACGACTGGGACCCGCGCTGGTCCCCGGACGGCGGCAGCATCTCCTTTTTGAGCAACCGGGAGGGGATCGACCGGATCTTCATGGTGCGCCCGGACGGCACAAACCTGCGCCGCCTGACCACCGAGCCGCGCGACACCTCGGTGCGAGAGGAATCCCCCGCCTGGTCTCCCAACGGCGAGCGGGTCGCCTACGTCCGGCGGGCCCGCGGCGGGCGGGCCCGCATCCGCATCATCAACCTGAAGGCGGGTACGTTCGTGGAGGTCCCGAGCCCCGCGGGCAACGATGACGAGCCCGCCTGGTCCCCTGATGGACAACGCCTGGCGTTCACCTCCAGCCGTGACGGCGACCCCGAGATCTACCTCACCCGTGCCGACGGAAGCGCCCCCACCCGGGTCACCCGCTCCCCAAGCGCGGACTGGAAGCCGCTCTGGGTGCCATCGGCCGGCGAGCGTTAGGTGCCGCCAAACGGTTGCGCAGATCAGAACGTTGTGACACTTTGGTGACCATTCATCCCCGACAGTACACTGGCAAGCATAGCTCCAGGGCTGCTTGAGTACTGTTTTCGGGGCTCCTTTTTTGTCTGGCGACACGGAGGAATCTGGTGAGCCAACGACGAGAACAGGTCCGGCAGTTCGCCCGC
>JAUJOM010000079.1 GCA_030447645.1 Longimicrobiaceae bacterium
GCCCGCCGTAGAAGTTCGCGTTCGATCATCTGGGCCGCTCCAACGTGACCGGATGCACTCGTTTGAATTAGATGCCGGGGGACGCGTCAGGGTTGCCTGGCTCGCCCCTCGCAGCAACAAAGAACCGCCGCGCCGGGAAGTAGATCCTCGGCGCGGCGGCATCATCCCGGCGTTGGAGCTACACCACCAGGTTGACCAGCCGATCCGGAACGAAGATCGCCTTGCGAAGCGGCTTGCCGTCCAGGAACCGCTGCACGTGTGGGTCAGCCAGTGCGGCGTCACGGGCCTCGACTTCTCCGATCCCCCGAGCCAGCGGCATCCGGGCGCGGAGCTTTCCGTTCACCTGGACCACGAACTCCACCGTATCGGCCACCGCTTTGGCCGGGTCGTAGCCGGGCCAGTTTGCCGCAGCGAAAATGGAGTCCTTGTGACCCAGTCGAACCCAAAGCTCCTCCGCCAGGTGCGGCGCGAAAGGCGCTACCAACGGGACGAGCGGCAGCACGGCTTCTCGCTCGGGGATGCGGCCTCCGGCGCGTACCGCGTTCAGGTACTCCATGAGCGCGGCGATCGCCGTGTTGTAGGAGAGCGCTTCCGCGTCCTCGGTAACCTTCTGAATGGTGGCGTGCAGCTTCTGCTCGATGCCGGCATCGAGAGGGCGCTCCTCGGCTGAGAGCACACTGTCCCACAGGCGGCTCAGGAAGTTGTAGGGCCCGGTGATGCCCGCGTCGCGGAAGTCACCCCCTTCCTGGTAGGGCCCCAGGAACATCAGGTACATCCGGAAGGTATCCGCGCCCCACTCCTCGATGTAATCATCGGGGACCACCACGTTGCCCCGCGATTTCGACATCTTGGAGCCGTCCTTGATGATCAGCCCGTGCGCACGGAAGCGGGCGAAGGGCTCCTCGAAGTCCACATGACCCATGTCCTTGAGGGCCATGGTGATGAAGCGTGCATACAGCAGGTGGAGTACGGCGTGCTCGTTGCCACCGATGTACGAGTCCACCGGAAGCCACCGCCGGGTCATCTCCGGATCGAACGGGACCTTCTCATCACCTGCGGAGGGGTAGCGCAGAAAGTACCACGCCGAGTCCAGGAAGGTGTCGGACACGTCAGTTTCACGGCGCGCCTGCCCGCCACACTGCGGGCACCCGGTGATGTACCATTCCTCGTGGCGCGCCAGCGGACTGATGCCCGAGGCATCCGGTTTGAAGTCCGGAATGTCGGGCAGGATCACCGGGAGCTGATCCTCCGGCACCGGCACCGTGCCGCACTCGTCGCAGTACAGGATGGGAATGGGCGGTCCCCAGTAACGCTGCCGTGAGATGCACCAGTCGTGCAGCCGGTAGTTGGTCCTGCGGGTCGCCGAGCTGGTCTGGGAGAGTTGACTGGTGATGGCCGACTTCGCCGTGCGCCAATCCAGCCCGTTGAAGCGCGCGGAATTCACCAGCGTGCCCTCGCCGGTGTACGCTTCGTCCAGCGGCGTGTCGGCGTCCTCACCCGCTGCCGCGATCACGCGCCGGATCGTCAGGCCCATCTTGCGCGCGAACTCGAAGTCACGCTCGTCGTGCCCGGGCACCGCCATGATGGCGCCGGTGCCGTACTCCATCAGCACGTAGTCGGCGATCCAGACCGGGATCTCCTCCCCATTGATGGGGTTGAGTGCCCGCGCGCCGGTATCCACACCCGTTTTTTCCTTCTCCCCAATGCGGCGACTCACCAGATCGGTGGCGGCCACCCGCTCCCGATAGGCATCCACGGCCGCGCGTTGCTCCGGAGTGGTGATCTGGTCCACCAGCGGATGCTCGGGGGCGAGCACCATGTACGTGGCACCAAAGAGCGTGTCCGGACGGGTGGTGAACACCCGGATCGCATGCGGCTGCTTGTGAAGCTGGGTAGGTTCGTGCCGGTCTTCGGACGCCTTGCCGCGGGCCACGGGGAATACGATCTCGGCCCCTTCGCTCCGGCCGATCCAGTTTTCCTGCGCCTTCTTGGTGGTTTCGGACCAGTCCAGCGTGGCCAGATTGTCGAGCAGCCGCCCCGCGTACTGGGTGATGCGAAAGAACCACTGCGACAGAACGCGCTGCTCCACCGGCGTGCCGCACCGCTCGCACTCGCCGCCTACCACCTGCTCGTTGGAAAGCACTGTGTTGCACGATGGGCACCAGTTGACCGGCGCTTCTTTCTTGACCGCGAGGCCTGCCTTGTACAGCTGCAAAAAGATCCACTGCGTCCACCGGTAGTATTCCGGCTGGGTGGTATCCACCGTGTGGTTCCAGTCGTACATCAAGCCGACACGGCGCAGCTGGCGGGTGAAGCGCTCCACGTTGCGCGGGATCAGCTCCATGGGATGGATCCCCTGCTTCAGCGCGAAGTTTTCCGAGTGGATGCCGAAGGCGTCGAAGCCGATCGGCTCAAAAACGTCGAAGCCTCGCAGGCGCTTGTACCGGCCGAAGATGTCCGCACCGGTAAAAGCGTAGATGTTCCCGACGTGCAGACCCTCCGCGGAGGGGTATGGGAACATCATCAGGTTGTAGAATGGACGCTCCGCCCGCCGAAGCTCGTCGCGGGTGAAGCCATTGGTCCCCTGCTCTTCCCATCGCTGCTGCCAGCGCTGCTCCACCTCAGCGGGGAAGTATGTATCGGTCATGTGAGTGGTCTGGTTCATAGGGCATCAAAGTTGCGCCCTGGTGCCGGAAGAAACAACCCCGCAAGGCGGGAAGGGGAGTAGTTACCGCGCGTCGGCGAACACCTCGGCGAGCTCAATGACCAGGTCGGGGAGCAGGGGTGAGACGAGCGTGTCCGCGCGCCGGAAGAAACCGGCGCGTGTGTAAGCGCCACGATTGAGCACGAGCACCTCGACGCTACCGGCCTCGCTGTCCACGATCCAGTACTCGGGCACCCCGAAGCGGGCGTAGAGCTCGCGCTTCGCAACCAGGTCGCGGCGCGCGCTCCCCGGCGACAAAACCTCCACCACGATGTCGGGACGGCCATCGATCACCTGCTCGCCGATCCGGGCGCGGTGCTCACCGAGAACCACGAGCAGGTCCG
>JAUJOM010000080.1 GCA_030447645.1 Longimicrobiaceae bacterium
ACGCCGCGGGTCTTGGTCTGCTGCTGGTCCATGTGCTTGCTCTCAGGGTCAGGATGCGAAACGTTCAGCGCGCAGGCAGATGCACAATCCGCTCCCGTCTCGCTCAACGCGTGAGATTGGTTTCCCCTGCTGAAAGAAAGACTCGCTGCTGATCGGTTTGGATAGCCACCGCGAAGTAGTACTTTCCTGGCAGCAAGGAGCTGCCCAGGATCTCGCCTGCGGTGGCCCGCACCTCAAAGGTGCGTGACTCGCCACGGTCCAGTGACATCTCCTGCAATCCTTTTCCGCAGCGCCGGGGTGATTTCCAGTCCGGCTCGCCAGAGCGCGGGGCGGCATCCCGTCGGGCACGGTCGCGGTAAGCGAGCAGGGTCACGGGGCAGTCGGCGGAGTAGCGCAGCAGAGCCCCGCCGGCATGGGTGAGCGTGGCCGAGACCCTGGTGCGGACAGTGAGCGGCGAAGCGGAAGCCAATTCTGTTCTCGCGTGGTAAGTGACCGCATCCGCCGTGCGCGTCTTGGGCAGGGATGGCCGACGCATGGTCAACGCTGCCTCACCAATCTTGAACTCCGCCGTGGAGCGGGAGTTCAGTTCCAGTCGCCCAGTGAAGTAGTAGCGCCCGTTCGGCAAGGAATCGGCAAGAATTTCTTTGACTGGTATACGCTCCTTGAACTCGGGTGGTGAGAAGGACTCGCCGGGCGCAATAGTGTGCATGGCGAGGTAAGCGGGACATCCGTAAGACCCGCTACCATCGGCTGGCTGGCGCCGCTCCGAGTACCACACGGGTGAGCCGGACCGCTCGGGGGTACGGTACGCACGGATCTGGAGTGAGCAGGCGCCATACTCGATATGGACGGGGCGACGCGTGGTGTTGGTGATCGTTGCCCTGGTTTCCAATTCGGCAGGCCATCCCCACGCCAATCGGCTGGTCGCCCGGTAGGCGAGCCCTTCCTGGCGTGGTGTGAGTTCCACATCCCCTGCCGGCAGCTCCAGCGTCTGGTCGGCGAGGCGGAAGAGCGCGGAGAAGTAGTAGCGACCTGGCGGCGTTGAGTCGCTCAGGACATGCCACGCGTCGGCACCGGTCTCAAACTCCCGGGATTCACCCGGTGCGAGCGAAAGGCGCATCGGATCCTGCATGCAGCCGACTGCCTGGGCCTGGTCCCACACCGGCGCACCGGACCGCGCCAGCGTGCGATAGGCGCGGAGCAGCACCGTGCAGCCGCGGATTCCGGTATGCACCCGTTGCTTGCTGGTGTTGGTCACGGTGACGACGGTGCGAATGCTCACCGGCGCCTGGACACCGGCAGGCGCTTCAGAGACCAGACGCGTTTCGGCGCGAAAGCTCAGCTCGTTCAAGAACGTGGCACGGCCGTGGGATGGAACGCGGACGATCGGTCCTACTTCACTGTGGTTTCGGTGCCACTCGCGGCATTCGGGGAGCGTCTCGCGCGCGAGACGGTCAAGCCTCGCCTGCACCTCAGCCTCGCTCAACGCATCGATCTCGGGCACAGGAGGTGGCAGAATTTGTCCCTCATTCGGGGGCGGTGGGCCGGGAACGAACCACTCCTCCCGCCCACCATTGTTTACCCGCTCGGCGGGCGCGAAGACACGCACCCGTGGGTCTGGAGCCAGGCGCTGGAGGTCCGCGCTACGTCCAACCACCTTGAGCCCATAGATCACAGGCTCTCCCCGTTCTAGTCGCGGGCGAATCCGCCTCGCGAGTTCAATGCGAGACAGAGTGATTCGCCCGATGGTGTTGCGCTCCCCTCGGGCGGGGCGGACATGGGGATCGTGCTGGCGCATGGCACGTAGCTCCGCCTGCGGCATGCAAACCCCGCTGACGTAGTATGGGCTTTCAAGGGCTTTCCGGCGTGCTACCGCGATTTGTGCGATCGAGGCACTTTCCGCGGGTACCTCATGACTCCCCATCCCGATATCAAGGTACACTTCGTATGGCCGGACGCTGTACTGCCGCAGGAGCCCGCGGACCTCGTCGTCCCCAAGCACCTGGCGAAACCCAACGCTCGCGGTGAACGGCTGATCGGGATCGTTTGGCAGGGAGCCTTGCACCAGCGTGGGCCGTACAACCACTGACGTGTCCGATGCCAGCGATCGGTCTACCGCCGGCGGGCCGGAGCAGGCCATCTGGAGGGCCAGGCCTACAAATCCGACGAAGGGTTTGAAGCGTGGCATATCGACGCGGTAGCGGCAGTGGCCCCAACCGCCGAAGCGGCACCTCTGGAGCAGGTGCCGCTCCCGTGTCGGTGCGCTACCTGGAAACCGTCCAGGTAATCGGCAGCTGCAGCATCATGCGCACCTTGCGGCTCCCGACGCGCGCCGGGGTGAAGCGCGCCTGCCGTAGAACATCGCGGGATGCGTCTCCAAAGGCATCATGCGTGGCCGAGATCACCTTGATCGTACTCGCTTCCACGCGCCCGTCCTCGTCGACCACGAACTGCATTACCGCCTGTCCGGTTACGCCGGAGTCCCGGAGCGATGACGGATAGTTGCGCTCCAGCAGTCGGATCATATCCCGCTTACCCGAGTCGGAAAAGCCGGCCGGAGTACCGACGCTGCTGGCGTCGTAGACGAAGTTGGAGCTGTCCACCTTTTCCGCGGGCGGAGCGGGCGGAGCGGGCGGCCCTTCTTTCACCTTTTCGGTGGTGGCCATCGCCGTGCCGGTCGTGCTGCCTTCGGCAACACCTCCCTCCTTGCCCTTCCCGGAAAAGTCCTCCGGGTTGACGGCCCGTGCGTTCCGGTCTTCCGCCGGGATGCCGATGGGTGGCTTCACGGGTGGCTTCAGGGTTTGGGTCCCTTTCGCCACCTGCGGCTTGGGCGCGGGCTTTTGGGGCGTCGGGGCCACCACCGGCCGCGGGGCCTTGGGCTTCGGCTTGGGTTCCGGCTCCGGCTCTGGCTCAGGGGGAGGCGGCGGGGGCGGAGGAGGGGGCGGCTCCGGGGGCTTGGGCAGCTCGATGAAGCGGCGCGGGAGTATGCGCTGTCGTTGCGGACCCTGGAGG
>JAUJOM010000081.1 GCA_030447645.1 Longimicrobiaceae bacterium
CGTGGGCTGGATCAAAACCCGGTGGACTACCTGCACGAAAACGAGCGGAAGCTTGAAGCAGCGGTTCGCCAGTCGGCGGCGGCGTACCTGAGGGCGCAGCCGGAGGAGATCGCGCTGACGGACAGCACCACCATGGGTCTGGGGACGCTCTACAACGGCCTGATCCTGCGTTCCGGGCAGGAGATCGTCACCAGCACGCACGATCACTACGCCACTCACGAATCCCTCGCCTTAAAGTCGCAGAAATCCGGTGCGCCCGTTCGGAAGGTTCCGCTTTACCAGCGGCCCGCCGCAGCGTCCGAGGAGGAGATCGTCGCCAACCTCACACGAGCGGTCACGCCCCGGACACGCATCGTGGCCGTCACCTGGGTGCATTCCAGCACGGGCGTCAAGCTCCCCATCCGGGCAATGGCAGACGCGCTCTCCGTGCTCAACGCCGGACGCGCGGAGGGGGACCGGGTGCTGCTTTGTGTGGATGGGGTGCACGGCTTCGGGGTGGAGGATGTCACCATGCGGGACCTGGGCTGCGACTTCTTCGTCGCAGGGACTCACAAGTGGATGTTCGGTCCGCGGGGAACGGGGATCATCTGGGGCAAGCGGAGCGCGTGGGACGCGGTTTCGCCCACCATCCCCAGCTTTTCGCGGGGTGTCAGCTGGGGCGGAACGATGTCGCCCGGCGGCTTCCACTCGTTCGAGCACCGCTGGGCGCTGGGCGAGGCATTTCAGTTCCACCTGCACACCGGCAAGGCCCGGATCGCCGAGCGCATCCACGCGCTCAACCGGCAGTGCAAGGAGGGGCTGGCCGCGATGCCGCACGTCCGGCTCTACACGCCCATGTCCGACTCCCTTTCGGCCGGCCTGGTATGTTTCGATGTGCGTGGGCGCAGGCCGCGCGAAGTGGTGGAGTCCCTGCGCCAGCGCAGGATCATCGCCAGCACCACGCCGTACGCGACCTCCTATGCCCGCTTCACGCCGGGACTGCTCAATTCACCGGAAGAGATCGAAACGGCGCTGCGGGCGGTCCGCGCCCTTGCCTGAAGCCCTCGGCGGTCTGGACGGGAGTAGAAGGCGCTGGCCCTGGCGAAGGCTGGCTCAGGCAACCTCAACGGCCCTGCTGCCGGCAGTATGCACAGCCAGTCGTCCACGCCGCGTCAGAGCGCCCCACCCATTCTCGGGTGCAGGTGGTAGCCGCCCGCACTGATCCCCCGCGCCAGGTCCATCCGCAGGAGGTTGTCGCGCAGCGATACGCCGACCCCGGCGTCAACAAGCGGACGGGCATTCCACACCTCTGCGCGCTCTGGTCTTCGCTGCGCGAGAGCAACCCGCCCGCACACCTCACCAGATCGGCTGATCCGGACGCGGTAGACCGTCAACCGCTTTCTCTGGCACGCCGATCTCGTTGGCTCACTACCTTGTCTCCCCTTCCGCTTCGGCCCGGTCCCGCCGCAATGCAAGCACAAAGAGGTGGCGATACTCATCCGCGGAAAGCGGTCCCGTCTCTTCGGTCTGAATGCTGAGCTGCTCGTCGCCGCTCGTGAACACTACCGTGGTGGTAAGTGGCACCCCGATTCCGGGGTGAAGTGCGACGAAGTCGTGGTGCACGTGCCAAGACCGGCCGTTCGCATCCATGACTTCGCCCTCGTATGTATGGTTCGATTCCGCTGCCATGATTTCTTCAGGGTTCGGGTTTCGCCTCGGTTTACCTACTAAAGGCACGCATCACCGTATAAACGCAAGATCAAAACCGGCAGGGGCTATCCCTCTGCCGCTCCCATTCCACAGCACTTCGCATCGCTTAAGGAACATCCGTGCGGGGCCATATTGGTGATGGCTCCTAACTAAAGTTGATCATGCTTCATGCCACTTCCGCCGATGTGTTCCACCTGGCTGTGGATCGAAGCCCTGGACCCATGGCGACGGACATGACAAAGTAGTATTACCAGAAGTACCCAACGGGTGCCGAGATCTGGCTGACGCAGATCGTTCACGAGCCTCATCACGGTTGGACTCACCGCGGAGCCCAGCAGGCTGGGGAGTAGAGGTGACAAGGAAGCATGAGGTATGCGCAAACGAATTATTGCCCCAACCGGAGATCAACGATCCTCCAGCATTCAGGGTTGGCTGGACGTTGAGCATCGGGCAGAAGTCGAGTTCACCTCCGAAGACCCTACGCTCCCGGTTGAGGGCGCGCTTCGCCCCGGAGCTGGCCCGGGCTGGCGAGCGGCGGAACCGGGGAGGCAGACAATCCGGCTCCGTTTTGATCGGCCGGAGCGGCTCACACGCCTTCGCCTCGTGTTCGATGAGACGCAGATAGCACGGACGCAAGAGTTCGTGCTGGCGTGGTCACCCGATGAGGGACGCTCCTACCGGGAGATTGTTCGACAGCAGTATGTCTTCAGCCCGCCCACCACTACCCGAGAGGTTGAGGACTACACTGTCAGCCTTGACGGCGTCACCGCCCTTGAGCTGAGAATCACGCCGGATCTGGGTCGGAACGAAGCCGTGGCCTCGCTGACCGAGTGGTCCCTCGCATAAAGCTCACCCCTTGTCGACGGTTACTCGCGCCGAGCTGTGACGCGCCTTTACAGTAGTATGAGATGTGGCTACACCGCGGTTCTGTCCGCACGTTCCGGTCAGGTTGGGTCGTTCAGGATCGAGCTAACAAAGCCCGGAAGGTTTCGGATGCTGAACGGCTTCTGGAGGAATGCGTCTGCACCGGCCGCGCGCCACGGGATGTCCTGTTCGTCCGCCGAGCTGCAGAGAACTACAGGAATTCGCCCGAGTTCCTGATCGATCTTGAGGAGCCGGCAGGCGTCACGGCCGTTCAGGTCCGGCATCATCACGTCAAGCAGGATCAGATCGGGGCGCTCGGCACGGGCGAGAGTGAGCGCCTCTACGCCGCCCTCGGCACTCACGACCTCGTAACTCGCATTAGTGAGCATTATGGCGATAAGCGTCGTAATCGCGGGCTCGTCGTCCGCAACCAGAATGCGGG
>JAUJOM010000082.1 GCA_030447645.1 Longimicrobiaceae bacterium
ATGGTCATCATTGGCTGATCCCCACGGGTTTTGGTGAAGGGCGGATCTGTACCAGCCGCCGCGCGGATTCCGTCGCTGCAAGGCCCCCCATGGCAGTTTCGCGGTATGCGGAGGGCATGCGGCGACCCACCTCGCCCATCACGTCAATCACCTCGTCCGCCGAAACTGGGAAGTCCAGGCCGGCCAGCGCCATCTCTGCCCCGGCGATCGCCTGCATCGCAGCGCTCGCGTTCCGGTAGATGCAGGGGATCTCCACCAGGCCTCCGATGGGGTCGCAGATCAGGCCCAGCATTCCCTGGAGGGTGAGAGCCACCGCAGTTTCGATTTGCTCATGCGTGCCACCCGAAAGCCAGGCCACCGCCGCCGCGCCCATAGCCGCCGCGGTGCCGGTTTCCGCCTGGCAACCCCCTTCAGCGCCGGCGAGCGAGGCCCGGTGCGCGATTACCCCGCCCACGCCACCCGCGACCAGCATCGCATCGATCAAGCGCTCCTCGCCCTCCCTGGCAAACTCGTCCATGGAGATGAGGATCGCGGGCAGCACGCCTGCAGCACCCGCCGTAGGCGCGGCGACGATCAACCCCATGGCCGCGTTCACTTCCAGGGTGGCAATGGCCCGGGCAAGTGTGGTGGTCACGCGGGGCCCGAGCAAGCCTGGACCATTTTCCGCAAGCTTGCGAGCACGTCCACCGGTGAGTCCCGAAGCCGAGCGCACCTCGCCCTTCAGGCCTTCGTCGATGGCGGCCCGCATGATGGCGAGTGTCCTCCCGATGCGGGCGCGAATCTGCTCCGGAGCGATTCCGCTTTCGGCAGACTCGGTGTCCAGCACGACCTGCGGCACGTCGCGGCCGCTTTCACGGGCGTCGCGGAGCAGGGATTCAAGTGAGCGATGCATCAGGCGATCTTTTCGACTCGCCGCGCCCAGCGCAGCCAGGGAAATCCCCGAATGGCATCCAGTGCCGCGTCCGGAACGGCCTCATCGGCCTCGATGGTCATCAGGGCGTCCTTGTGGCGCCCGGTCCGGTCCACCCGCATGGTTGCCAGATTGACCCGGTGACCGGCAAGGATGGTGGCGACGGCGGCGATGGTACCCGGCTCATCATGCGCCTGCAGGACCAGGGTATGATAATTCCCGCCCAGCCTCACGGCAAAGCCGTCCACTTCGGTGACCTCCACCCGTCCACCTCCCAGCGAAGCGCCCCGCAGGCTCACCGCTTCGCCGCCCCCCTCCACGTGAAAGATGGTGGTGGTCGGGTGCGCCTCTTCACCCAGGTCCACCTCCTCGAAGCTCCACTCGATCCCCGCGCTCTTAGCTTCCTCGTACGCATCGCGGAGGCGCATGTCGTCCGGCGCGATCCCCGCGAGCCCGCCCACGATTGCCCGCTGAGTGCCGTGCCCTTCCCCGGTCGCGGCGAACGAGCCGTGCAGCTGGATGCGAGCACGCTCCGGCGTGCCGCCAAGAATCGCCCGCGCCATGAGGCCCAGCCGGCATGCCCCTGCCGTGTGGGAAGAAGAGGGACCCACCATGGTAGGGCCCAGGATGTCGAAGAGTGATACCATGCGCAGGGTTTGGCGTTCGGCGATCAACACTCAGCCAACAGCGGAAAGCTGGGAGCCGGCGGCCGCATTTTCCAACATGGCGGCAAGAAACCGGCCCGTATGGCTGCGGGCATTTTCCGCAACCTGCTCCGGTGTCCCCTCGGCGACCAGCTCTCCTCCCGCCGGTCCGCCCTCGGGACCCAGGTCGAGTACCCAGTCCGCCGTTTTGATTACGTCGAGGTTATGCTCGATCACCAGCACTGTGTTTCCCCGCTCCACCAGCCGGTGAAGCACGTCGAGGAGCATGCGCACATCCTCGAAGTGCAGCCCTGTGGTCGGCTCGTCCAGGATGTAGATCGTCTGCCCTGTAGCGATACGCGACAGCTCGGTGGCGAGTTTCACTCGCTGCGCCTCGCCCCCTGACAGTGTAGTGGCTGACTGCCCCAGGTGGATGTAGCCGAGCCCCACGTCGGAAAGGGTCTTCAGGTGGCGCTTCAAGCGAGGCACGGCTTCGAACAGCTCCAGTGCTTCGTCCACCGAAAGCTCCAGCACGTCGGCAATGGTGTGCCCCTTGTAGAACACCTCCAGCATTTCCCGGTTGTACCGCCGTCCGCGACACACCTCGCAGGGAACGTACACATCCGGAAGGAAGTGCATCTCGATCTTGACAAGGCCATCTCCCTGGCACGACTCGCAGCGGCCACCCTTCACGTTGAAGGAAAAGCGCCCGGGCAGGTAGCCGCGCATCTTGCTTTCCGGCAGCTCGGCGAACAGGTCCCGGATCACCGAAAAAAGCCCCGTGTAGGTAGCCGGGTTGGAGCGCGGCGTACGGCCGATCGGGGACTGGTCTATGTCCACCACCTTGTCCACCAGAGGGAGGCCGCTGAAGCGGTCGTGCAATCCGGGAACCGCCTTGGCGCGGTAAAAGTGCCGCGCGAGGGCAGTCCACAGGATATCATTGACCAGCGTGGACTTCCCCGAACCGGAAACTCCGGTCACCGCCACGAAGCACCCGAGCGGGATGCGCACGTCCAGGTTGCGCAGGTTATGCTCTCGCGCGCCGTGGATAACCAGTTCGCGCCCCGGGTGGGGCGCACGTCGTTGCTCGGGAACCCGGATTTCCCGCTCCCCGCGCAGGTACGCTCCGGTGAGTGACTCCGGAGCGGCGAGTACATCCTCCAGCGTCCCCTCCGCGACGACCTGCCCGCCATGCCGCCCTGCCCTCGGTCCCAGGTCGATTACGTGGTCCGCGGCTCGAATGGTGTCCTCGTCGTGCTCCACCACCAGCACCGTATTGCCCAGGTCCCGCAGCTGCCGCAGGGTGTCGAGCAGCTTTTGATTGTCCCGCTGGTGCAGACCGATGGAGGGCTCGTCGAGAATGTACAGCACACCCACCAGCCGTGAACCGATCTGCG
>JAUJOM010000029.1 GCA_030447645.1 Longimicrobiaceae bacterium
AACCCGCGACCCTCAGCTTGGAAGGCTGATGCTCTACCAACTGAGCTACTCCCGCCCACTACGCCGGCGTGGGGATTCGAACCCCTGACCTGCTGATCGCTACCAGGCCAGCCTTGCACCAGAGTCCGGTAAACTACCAGGAGTTGGGAATCTAGTCAACACTCCCGCCTGAACAATCTGCTACGAGAGCTGGTCCTGCGCCCAGCGATGCCAGTAAAACGCAAAGCGGTCCCTCTCTGAAGGGACCGCAAGCACCGCCGGGCCGATGAACGACCCGTCTAGGGACGGCAACCGCCCTCACGGGCGGCAGGGGGTCCTGCTGAGGCGGAAGTGTGCCAGCCGGCCGACTGGATGGGCCAGCCAGTCGGCCCGGGAGCTGGACCACCTGGACGACGCTGCTCGCTCACAACAACGGGAAAGATGCCGTTCGGCTTGTCCGCTCGACCTGGCAAGCACGTCGGACGGGTTTTCAGGAGGGGGAGACCTGCTAAGCTCCGTGGGAGAGTCGAACTCCCTTCTCCGGATTACAAATCCGGTGCATCGCCACCAATGCTTACGGAGCGGTTTCGGGTGCTCTGCCGGCCGCGCCATGTTGTTTAGACCCGGAGGATACCGTGCTCGTTCCCGGTCGTCAAGGCGTGAGATCGTTCCCCCGCCTGCTACGTCATCTTGTCCTCCACGCTACGTCATCTTTGATCCCCGGAACTGCTCCGCGGGCTGTTAATTGGTGTGTACCGCCTCTGCCGCGGATCTTCACTATCTTCCTTCCCAGGAGTGCGCGTATGCGTACCAAGCAGTTCCCTCGCAACCGGTAGCCGGCGGTGCTCGCCGGAGCCACCGTCAGGATGGCCGGCTGTGCCGACCGCGGCCCGACGTCCAGTCTCGGATCGCCCGGGCCCGGTGCGGCGAACGTCCAAGCCACGGATCCCTACATCAACCCAGCTACGACGCGTACGGCCAACCTTTGCCGATCGTGACCCCGCCGGGAGCCGAGCCGGTGGGCCCGATCACCGACTACGGCTCGCTTCAGGAGGCGCAGGTCACGGAGGGAGTGCTCCGGGACGCCGTGGATACCGTCCAGGTGTATTCCATCGCACCCAGCTTTAGCCGAGCCGGTGAGCAAGCCGCGGTGGAGCGCGTCGGCTCGGACCGCCTGCGCCTTACGGTGTCGGCGCGCGGTATCCCGGTCCGCGCCTCCGGCACTTCACGGAGCATGGCGCGTTAGGGGAGCGAGCCCGAGGTCAAGGTCACCCGTACCTATCGGAAGGAGAAGGACAAGTACGTGCTGGAGGAGGTTTTGACCACCTCCGAGACGAAGACGGACAAGGGAACCACCAAGAGCAAGCAGACGTTCCGGGTTACGCAGGTGAAATGGTACGAGAACAAGGAAAAGGACAAAGCCCGCAAGGAGAAGCGTGAGAAGGCGCGCGCGTCGCTCGGAGCACCCTCCCAACCGTCATTCAACCATACATGCGAAGACGGGGGTCTCTGGGATGAATACGGCAACCCGTGCGAACCGCCGCCGCCGCCCGCGCCTGGGGAGAATCCCTGTCCCGACACGGCCGACGGGCGCAACGTGGCGTACCAGCACGGCTTCAAGAGCGACGGCGGCACCTGGGGCCGGATGGACAACTGGCTGCGGTGCGACTTCTATCTCGGCACCCGCGTAGCGGCGACGACAAGCTGGAACGAGCGCATCGACGACCAGACCAAGGAGTTGATCCCGGCCATCGGCGCCACGCAGAAGAGCGGTTTCCTGCTGATCGGCCACAGCCAGGGCGGGATCATCGGGCGCAACGCGGCCTTCCAACGCCCGGAACTGATCAACGGCGTGATCACGATCAGCAGCCCGCATACGGGTGCGAAAGTCGCCCACAACGGACGCGCGGTGGCCCCCACCGTGGCGGCAATGATCGGGGGTCTTCCCGCTGCGGCTCTGGTGTTGAACATAGCGGACCGGTTGATCCCCGTGCACCTCGACCTGATCCCCGGGAGCGGATTGCTGGATCGCGTGAACCGAGAGCAGTACTAGACGTTCACGCGTGTCGGCATCCAGAACTACGCGAAGAAGCGCTGGAACCTGTGGCGCTTGTCGGCCGACGCGGATTGCGCAAGGCCCGGGCTGGACTGCGGCGGGCGGGCCAGGGTGGCGTACGTGCAGCGCTACTACGACAACCGCGTGCAGTGTACCACGATCGGCATCCTGACGCTTTTGGACGGGAATCGGCGCAGGGGCCGCTGTGTATCGCGGAACCATTGTCATCGAGATGGACGCGACGGACCTTGCCTGGAACCTGCTGACGGCGAGCCCGGGAGAGCCGAGCGACGCCTTCATCAACGGCACCAGCCAGGTCTACCCCCGCACGCCGGGAGACAAGCTGCCGGTCAATTACACTATTCGGGATGCGGACTCCCACGCGGGCGAGGTCCGGAGCCCGCTGGTCCATCCGGTCCTCGTGCAGACCATGCGTCAGGACTTCGGAGTAGCCGAGAGGCCGAGATGAAGCATCGGTTTCCGTGGGGGAGCTGGAGCGCTCTCACCAGGGTCCTATGCTCGTTCCTCCTGCTCGGGTGTACTGCCTGTAGGCAAGTTACGGGTGAGGACCAGGCTGGCAGCCCCGTACCTGTAGACGTGGTGTGGCGTACCGCACTCGAAGGCAGAGACCAGAGGGCCGACGGCGATCCCGTGACTGATGGTCAGCGACTGTTTTCCTGGGTTCTGGGGGTGCTTGCCTTCGACGTGAATACCGGGTGCGCTTCTGTGGAGGAGCAATCGATTCACGCGAAGCCAGCCCCCGAAACGTGGTGGTCCAGGGCGGCCGTGTGTTCGCGGCGGAACATCTTGCCTTTGGCTTCGATGCCGCCACTGGGCAGGAGCTTTGGCGCACCCTGCCCGACAGTACGGCGTCATTCGGCAAGATCACGGCGGACGAGCGTGCCGTTTACGTGGGCACCAACTCGCACCGGGTATATGCCCTCAACGTTGCAAGCGGACATGTGCTCTGGAGCACCGACGTCGCACCCGAGTGGCGCTACCGGGGCGTTGTCAAAGGCATCACCGCACACGGTGACACGCTATACGTAGCCGCGGAGCAACGGCGGGCGGAGAATGGCTACCTGGCATCGGGGTGTATCATGGCACTGGACCGGAACACCGGGCAAGTCCTGTGGCGCTACTCCACCGGCACGGGGGAGCAGCGCCACAACGTGGAAGCGGGTCCGACGGTGGAGGGGCGCCTGCTGCTGGCGAGCGACAACTTCGGTAGCGGGTTCTTCGCCGCGGACCACTTTACCGGACAGGAGATCTGGCGGGTGGAGGGGTCGCGGGGCTTCTTCCCGATGAATCCCCGGTGGTTGTGGAGGGGATTGCTACCCGCTTCCAATGACCTGCGGGTTTACGCCTTCGAACCCCAGACCGGGCGTGTGCTCTGGAAGACGCAGCCGGAGGCGAGCAATCGTGCGTTCGCGGTCTGCCGCAACCGGATCTTCACCAACTATCAGTTTCTGGCGATGTGGACCGGGCAAGTGGCAAGATCTTAGCGACGAAGTTTGACTCGTCCGCAGAGTTCCCTCACTTCCGGCTTCGCGGTGCATGAAGACCGCGTATTCGTGGCGGGCAACAAAGCCATCTATGCCTTCCGCTGCGAGTAGCAGGATGGTCGTGATGGATCTTGCGTGTGGAGGACATAGCACTGCTTCAACCAGCGACCAGCGGGCTCCGATTCTACACGGACCACACCCAGCGCGGGGGGTGTCCTCGACCACCACGTTGCGCTCCAGTAGCTCAGCCCGAACCGCATCCGCGCGAGCAAAGTCTCGCGCCAGCCGCGCAGCTTGGCGCTCCGCGAGCCGCTCCTCCACCCACGCAGCCAGCTCTGCTTCCGGCGTAGATTCGCGATCCGCAAGCTCCAGAAAGCCGAACACCCGGTCCATTCGCTCGAACGCGGTCAGCGCCGCTTGCTGTTCAGCCTTGTTGATGGGAGCGCCCTGGAGAGCATCAAGGCGGGCGTTCACCTCCGGAAGGAACATGTTGAGCGCAGCGAGGGCCACGCTGGTGTTCAGGTCGTCGTCCATGGCTTCGCTGAACGCCGCCAGCGCGCGGGCAGCGCTTTCGTGCAATACCGGCGTGTCCATGGGATCCGGATGCAGAATCGGCGGGTAGTCGCGGAGCCGGTCGCGCGTACCCCGAATGCGGCGCACGGCATGGTTTGCCGCTTCCAACGCTTCGAACGTGAAGTTGAGCTTGGTCCGGTAGTGGGCGGAAAGGAACACGTAACGGATGGCCGAGGGACGAACCCCTCGCTCCAGCAGCTCGGCGAGGCGGAATACGTTGCCGAGTGATTTGGACATCTTGCCTGCGTCCAGCAGCAGGTGCTCTCCGTGGAGCCAGTAGCGGGCGAACGGCTTGCCGGTGGCGCCCTCCGACTGGGCGATCTCGTCCTCGTGATGCGGAAAGGTCAGGTCGACGCCGCCCCCGTGGATGTCGAAGGTGTCCCCCAGCTCCTCCATGCTCATCACCGAGCACTCGATGTGCCATCCCGGACGCCCTCTGCCCCAGGGCGTGTCCCATGCGGCCCCGACTGCGTCGTCTTCCGGTTTGGCAGCCTTCCAAAGGGCGAAGTCGCGCACGTCCTGCTTGTCGTACTCGTCCTCGGCCACACGCTCACCCTGGCGGCTGGCGTCCAGGTCGACGCGGGAAAGCTTCCCATATCCCGCGAAGGCGGCGATCCGGTAGTACACGGATCCTTCCGCTTCGTACGCAAGCCCCCGGTCCATCAGCTGCCGAATCAGCTCCACCATCCCAGCGATGTGGGAGGTCGCGCGAGGATACGCGTCGGCGCGCTGGATCCCCAGAGCATCGAGATCTTCGAAGAAAAGGCTGACGAACGGCTCCGTGTACTCCGCCAGGGAGATGCCTTCCCGACGCGCACCGTTGATCGTCTTGTCGTCCACGTCGGTGAGGTTCATCACGAACTTCACCTGGTAATTCCGATACTCGAGGTACCGCTGCAGGACGTCAGCGAAGAAAAAGGTCCGCAGGTTGCCGATGTGAGGGGGAGCGTACACCGTTGGCCCGCACACGTACATCCCCACCTGGCCGGGACGGAGCGGAACGAACTCTTCCAGCCGGCGGGTCAGGGTGTTGTAAAACTGGAGCGGCATGGTCAGGTTTGGAGCTCCGCTGGAGGCGAAGGCGCTTGCCCATCACTCCGGTGTACCGTACGCTGCGGGAATGGTATTTCAATGCCGTCAGCGTCAAAACGGCGCTTCAATCGCCGCCGGAGCTCGCGGGCAACCTCCCACTGCTTGAGCGGAAGCGTTTTGGACATCATGCGGATGTTCACGGATGATTCGCCAAAGGACTCCACGCCGAGCACTGCCGCCTCCTCCACCAGGAAGGGCCGCCAGTCTTGATCTTCCCACATCTCGCGTCCCACCTCGCGCATTACCGCGATCACGCGGTCCACGTCCTCCTTGTACGCGACGCCGATGTCCAGAACGGCACGCGACCAGGAGCGCGTAAGGTTCTGCACATGTTTGATTTCGCCGTTTGGCACGACGTGAAGTGTGCCACTCACATCGCGAAGAAAGGTTGCCCTGAGCGTCATGCGCTCTACGGCTCCCGACGCGTCACCCAGCCGAACGACGTCGCCGACGCCGAACTGGTTTTCGAAGAGGATGAACAGGCCAGCGAAGACGTCTTTGACGAGCGACTGCGCACCGAACGAGATTGCCAGTCCCACCACGCCCGCGCCCGCAAGCAAGGGCCCAACGTTCAAGCCTATAGCCCCCAGCACCATGAATATCGACAAAAGCGCAATGACGACGATGCCCACGTTGCGGACCAGGCCCACCAGGGTGGCAGCGCGTGGATCATGCGGGATCGTGGGAGTTCCACTTTCAGGTGAGATGGAGCGCTCCACGCGCCGAGTGAGCGCTCCAAGCGCGCGATAAGCGAGCCACGCCACCAGCAGCACCACGCCCACCTTCAGCAGGGTGTTGGCGATAGCAGGCCAGTCGACTACTGCGATTTCCCTGCCCTGCAGCTTTATCTGCGACAGCATCGTACCCACGGATGAATTCACCCAGGTGTGGCAGCGAACACCGAGCAAACCTCCTCCAGGCAGGCAGCGGGATCATCCGACGCGGTTATCGCACGCCCGAGCACTACAAAGTCCACCCCTGCGCGCGCAGCCTCGGCCGGAGTAGCAATCCGGGCCTGGTCGTGGGCAGTCCCGCCCGCCAGCCGGATTCCCGGCGACAAGATCGCCAGCTCGGAGCCGATGGAGCGACGGATTTGATTGGCTTCGTGGACCGATGCAACCACACCATCCATTCCCGCGTCGGCTGCGGTACCGGCAAACCGGAGAACTTCCTCCGGTTTGGCATCAAGCGACGTCAGTACCGTCACCGCAAAGAGCTTGGGTCCGGCGGAGCCCCGCGCCTCGCGCGCAGCCCGAAGCATCGCGGCGCCGCCCGACGCATGCAGGGTCAGCATCTCGACACCCAGCTCCGCGGCGGATTCAACTGCCCGCGCCACAGTGGTGGGGATGTCGTGAAACTTGAGGTCCAGAAACACACGACGCCCTTCGCCGTGAAGGGCGCGTACTAGCTCGGGTCCTTCCGAGCAAAAGAGTTGAAGGCCGACCTTCACCCACTCGGCACGAGGGCCGAGTCGACGAAGCAGATGGAGCGCTTGAAGTCGAGTGGGGACGTCGAGTGCGACGATCGGGATCGGACTCACCGCCCGCGTGCTATCGGGGTCGGCGCGGGCGTCCGAAAGTAGTCGTAGATGGAATAGGCAAGCCGCTCCGCAATCCGGCCCTGCATGGTGGCGTCCGCGAGCACGCGCTCTTCAGCCGCATTCGTGATAAACCCGATTTCCACCAGCACCGCAGGCATGAAGGCGCCGTTCAGCACGTAGAAGCCCGCCTGCTTCACGCCGCGGTTGCGACCGGGATGCACCTCGCCGAGGCGGTGCTGGATCTGCTCCGCCCACGAACTGGACTCACGTAGATACAGGTTTTGCTTCAGATCGTTGAGGATGAAGCTGAGCGGGCTGCCGCCCTGCGCCGGCTTTTCCTCGTACTTTTCCGCAGCGTTTTCCATCGCCGCAACCCGCCGGGCATCCTCCGTTTTTGCTTCCGACAGGAAGTAGGTTTCAAACCCGTAACCTGCCGGGTTGTGGTTCGCGTTGCAGTGGATTGACACGAAGAGGGCTGGACGCTCGCCACCACGCCACCGATTGGCCATGCGGGTGCGATCCCGCAGCGCAATCAGTGTGTCGCTGTCGCGAGTCATCCGGACCTCCAGCGTGGTATCTTGCCGCAGAATCCGGGCGAGCTCGCGCGAAACCGCAAGTGTGACATGCTTTTCTCGCATGCCCGCCGGCCCGTGAGCACCGGGGTCCACGCCACCGTGCCCGGCGTCTACGACGACCAGCCTGCGGGGTGTGTTTTGGGCTACAGCGGGGTATGCAACGCAGGGGAGCAGCGCGAGGAGCGGAAGAAGCTTATACAGCCTTGTACCCGCGTTCGATTTCACGCTCCGCGTCGCGGCGGCGGAGGTCGTCACGTTTGTCATGCAGCTTTTTGCCGCGGGCCAGGGCGAGTGTCACCTTGGCGATTCCGCGTTGGAAGTGGATGTCTAGAGGAACGAGGGTGAGCCCTTTCTGCTCCACGTGCCCGACCAGTTTGCGAAGCTGCTGCCGATGGAGCAGAAGCTTGCGCGGTCGGAGCGGGTCATGGTTGAAACGGTTCCCTGCCTCGTAGGGTGAGATATGTAAGTTGTACAACCAAAGCTCGCCGACGTCAAGCCGGGCGTACGCATCCTGCAGGTAGGCCTGTCCCGCCCGCAGCGATTTCACCTCGGTACCCTGCAGGACCACCCCCGCCTGCCACGTTTCCAGCACGTGGTACTCATGACGGGCCTTGCGGTTGCTGACAATGATCTCCGGAGCGGTCTCCGCCGTGGATCCCGCCACCCGGTCAGTAGATCAGCACCGGGGTTCCTTCTTCCACCTCATGGTAGAGCACACGCACCATCTCATTGCTCATGCGGATGCAGCCGTGTGAGACCGCCTGGCCGAGCTTTTCAGGAAAGTTGGTTCCGTGAATGGCGATCTGCTCCTCCATGTAGAGCGCGGTGGTACCAAGCATCCCCTTTTCGCGGCGCTTGGGCGAATCCTGCGGTGGAATGGGCTCCTTGCGCTCCACGAAAACCCAGTCCGGAAGGTTCCAGACCGGGTCCTTTTCTTTCCGCTGAATGCGGAACATCCCCCGGGGAGTGCTGAAGTCCCACTTTTGTCCCGCCCCTTCCAGCCGGGTACCCGTGCCCGTACCCACAGTGGCGGACCAGATGACCCGCTCGCCCTCCATCAAGTGGAGTCGCCGCTCCGTCAGGGAAATAATAATGTAGCGGCCGTCCGTGGTGACCGGGGGTGCGGCGTACCGTGGCACACCGTCGCGCTCGATCCCGTGGGCGAGGGCGAGCGGGGAGCCGGGGAGCCCCTGGGCAGTCGCCGGTGCCACTGCCAGACCGATTCCGAACAATACTGCTGCGTACTTTGTCTTCATTCCAAAAGCTCCTTTTGCCTCCGACGGATACGGCTCAGTTCGTACACCTGGGCAACTTCCCCACCCAGAATGAACACCACCGCCGAGTAGTAGATCCAAAAGACCAGGATAATCAGCGTCGCAAGTGCCCCATACGTGGTGGTGTAGGAGCCGAAGTTTGCGACGTACCAGGCAAATGCCCCCTTCATGGACTCCCAAACCACACCCGTAAATGTCGCGGCAACCAGCGAAATGCGCCAGGGGGTGCGTCGGGTCGGGAGATAGCGGTACACCAGCACAAACATCACGAAGGTGAAGAAGAAAGCGAGCAGCTGTGCATAAGCCGCCCGGATTGCGCGCAGCTGCTCTCCCTCACCGATTCCGAGCAACGCGATACCAAAGGTCTGCACCGCTTCCAGCATCAGGGTGATGCCGGTGTTCGCGATAAAAAGAATCCCGGTGACGAATACCATCTTCAGATCAAAGATCTTGCCGCTAATCACCCCCCGGTCCTCCTGAAGATCAAACACGCTCTTCATCACCGAGCGCAGACTTCCGAAGAGCCGCGCCGAGGCCCACATGAAAAGGGCCAGGCCGACCAGCCCCGTGCGGGTGCGCTCGTCAATCAAGCCGGCGATGAACTCGCGCGCGATGCGGACCAGAGCCTGCGACGCGGGCAGGACCGACAGGATGTAATCCACCGCCGCCTGCTCGGGATTTTCAAAGATGCGCGGAAGCACGAAGCCGACGATACCTACAACCAGCAGGAGGAAAGGGATGGCGGCAAGCAGAATGTTGAACGCAATCGCGCCGGCCAGGAAGAAGATGTCATCCTGCCCGGCCTTTTCGTAGACCCGAATGGTGAAGTCGAGTCCGTTGCGCAGCATCCGCCCGAGCGCCGCCCGGACGGCTACCCCGATATCTGCCAGCTTTGCCGCGGATGTTTGATACCGCAACGGGACCCGCGCCGGGGGAGTTTACCGCTCGCCGAAAACGTCCGGGGCGTCGTCGATCCCGACTTCCACAACCACCACATCCACTTCCGCCGCGGGCGGAGCGCCGGCCCGGATCGCCTCGGCCCCAGCGGAGACAGCGTCCTTGGCATCCGACACACGCCGCTCCAGCTCGGCTCGCGCCTCGCGTGCGGCCCGACGCCCCGCTTCCACCGCCTGGCGCGCCTGATCCGTGCGGGTTTCCACCAGATCGCGAACCGAGGACACCTGGTCTCGCACCCGCTCCCGGGTCCGATCCACGGCGTCGGTCACCGCGCTGCGGGCGCTGGTCACCCGGTCATCGGCCGTGTCGCGCAAGCGAAGCGCGCGCTGACGTATTTCGGCCTGCGTTTGCGCTCCGGAGCGCGGCGCAAATAAGAGTGCGGCGCCCGCGCCCAGCAGTGCACCCCATAAAAAAGCGCCCGCGCCACCGCCATGCCGCTCAATGATAACCAGCGGTCCACCTGCTTCGTGCTCACGCATCTGAGTTGCCCTTTCCGCGGCTGATCACTTGGTAAAAGGTTGAAAGATCGACCGGCTTGTGGAAGAAGAAATCGGCCTCCCGCCGAAGTGCCTCCTCGGACTCGGCACCCCCACAGTCCGCCGTGACCACGATAAAGGTCAGCGTGCCTGGCGACACCGCCCTGGCGGCGCGGAGCACCTGCAGGCCGGTGGTGTCCGGCAGGCGGAAGTCACACACGACCGTGTCGGGGCTGAATTCGCGGATCTGCTCCAGACCACGCGCTCCGGTTGCCGCCGTGCGCACGCTGAAGCCTTCCTCCGTGAGCAAACGCGCCAGCGCAGTTCGGGCGCCAGACTCGTCCTCTATGACCAGAATACGTTCTGCCGCCACCGCGTCCTCCCAAGCAGGCTGATTCCTGCCAGGGAGCAAGCGCCATGCCAGCTACGCCGCGCCAGTCAGGTGGCGGGAGCGGGGTCCGACGCCAGGAAGCGGGAAAGGCGGGACCGGAGGGTTTCCTCGTCGATGCCGAGCAGCGATGCGGCCTTCTGGTGATCCCCCTCCACGAAGGAAAAGGTCTTGAGGGTCAAGGTTCTTTCAGCCTGCTCCAGAGAGGTGCCCACGCGAATGCGAACCTCGCGGTCCTCCGTACGGATGAGCTCGTAAAAGCGCAGGTCGTCCGGGGTTACCTGCTCCCCACTTGTGAGGATGGTCGCCCGCTCCACGGTGTTCTTCAGCTCGCGGACGTTCCCCGGCCAGCGGTAGGAGTGCAGAAACTCGATTGCCTCGGCGGAAAAGCCTCTGATCGGCTTTCCATTTTCTTCCGCGTAGCGGCGCAGAAATGACTCGGCCAGGATGCGCACGTCGCCACGGCGTTCTCGCAGCGGAGGCAAGTGCAGCGGGATCACCGCCAGGCGGTGATACAGGTCCTCCCGAAGCTCGCCGGAGTCGATTGCTTTGCTGATCTTTTTGTTGGTTGCGGACACAACCCGGATGTCCACCTGGATCTCCTTCTTGCCCCCCAGGCGCCGGAAGGAGCGCTGCTCCAGGGCGCGCAGCAGCTTGACCTGGATGTCGGGCTCCATCTCCGCCACTTCATCCAGAAAGAGGGTGCCTCCGTGGGCCAGCTCGAAGCACCCGGGCTTTTCGTTGAGCGCGCCGGTGAAAGCCCCTTTTTCGTGGCCAAACAGCTCGTTTTCGAGGATTTCCCGCGGGAAAGCCGCGCAGTTGATCGCAATGAAGGGGCCCTTTGCCCGGGGCGACTTGTCGTGAATCGCCTGAGCAACCAGCTCTTTGCCGGTGCCGCTTTCGCCGATGATGAGGATGCTGGCCGTGGAAGGGGCCGCGGCCTCGATGGTTGCATAGATGCGGCGCATCTCGTCGGACTGACCGATCAGGTCACCGAAGCGGGACAGGTTGGCGAGGCGCTCTTCGAGTGAGCGGTTCGCCTGCTTGACCTGATGCGCTTCCACCGCCTTCGGGATCAGCGCTTTGAGGCGCGCGATGTTGAGCGGCTTTTCCAGATAATCGTACGCACCTTCCCGCATCGCCTCCACCGCGGAAGCTACCGACGCTTCTCCCGTGATGAAGATCACCTCGGCAGGGATGGCAGCCTCGCGCATGCGGGCGAACAATTCGAGCCCGTCGACGCCCGGCATGCGGAGATCGGCCAGAACCACGCCGTAGCCACCCTCCTGGATCATCTCCCATGCCGCCGTGCCGTCCGTCGCGGTATCGACTTCATACCCGTCGTCAGCGAGGAGCATCTGCAGACCGTCGGCGATGTGGCGCTCGTCGTCCGCGACCAGGATCTTTGCTTGCATGCCCCAAAAGAAAGCGAGTGCGAAAAACCGGCTGCAACCAAAGAAAATAGCGCCTTTCGGCGCTACGGGTCAACCCGCTCGGGTCCCGAGTGGCTAGCCGCGCATGGGCAGGCTAAATACCAGAGTCGCGCCTTCCTGGACATCTCCGCCGAGTGACTCCCCCAGAGCCCTGGCCGCTGTCACCAGCACACCGTCAGATTCCCGGCTCCCGGCTCCAGCCACCATTACCTGAGCGCGCCCGGCCTCCCGTCCGGTGCGAATGACCACGGTGTCGCCGGCATCGGAAGCATCCACGGTATCCAGTACCAGGTTCAAAATCACCTGCCGCATGGGCTCGCGGGGGACACTGACACGCAGCACGTCGGGCCCGGGCTCGAACTGGACGGATACATTGTGATGGCGGCCTTCCAGCTGGAGGAGCTCCAGCACTTCCTCGATCAGCTCGTTCACGGTGGTTGACTCGCTGCCTCGCGCCGGCCGGGCGAGACGGAGCAGCAGCTCGATGCGGTGATTCACCCGCTCCAGCTCGCTGTTCAGCACCCCGATGTAACGCAGCACGTCACTTGAGCCGTCAGGCAACTGGTTCGTGATGCGGCGCTTCAGCACCTCCAGGTTGATCACCATGGAGTGCAGCGGGTTCTTGATCTCGTGCGCCAGATCGTCGGCCAACCGCTCAATCAGGTCGAGCTTGTTGGCCCGGATCAGCAGCGGCGCCTCGTTTTCCCTTGGCGCGTCAGGTGAAGCGTACGGCGACATCGGCGGCTGCGGCTCAGGACCCCCGTAAACAGCTATCCGGGCGCCGATCCGCAGCGCACAATCCGTTCCGCGAACCGGCTCAGTCAGACAGGTCCCAGTCGTCAGCCGCGGCCTTCATGCGAAGAGTGGCGGGCCCGCATCGTCGCATCTCCGGCGCTGCGACGATGCGACCCACGGTTGCCGCGGTGCCATCCACCCGCAGCTTGCGGAAAAGAAACGCGAACTGTTCGCGCAGCGTTTCCCGAATGTGTGCGCGCGAATCCTCCGGGATCTCCCAAAGCTCCCGCTTGAAGGCCCCGAGCGCCTTCTTCCGGGCCTTGTAGATGAACTGCTGCTCGGTGTCACCTGGCTTCCGCTCGTCGGGAAAATTCTGCCGGCAGTGCTCGTACATCCGCTCTTTCAGATCGGCCGGGAAAGCGGGATGATCGTAGAAGATGTTCTGGAAGTTGGTAGCCAGATGGATTTCCGCCGTTTCCATCTCGGGGAACTTGTCGAACGCCGAGGCCGGAAGGGTGGAAGCTCCGTGCTGCACCGCGCCGGACATTCCGTACTCGCGCCGCGCGATCTCCGAAAGCGTCCTCAGGGTTTCCAAGTCGATCGCCACGTCCGCGATGCTGCCGTCCGGAAGCACCGTGCCTCCGTGCGTGGTGCCGGACTGCACCGAAATCTTGGCGAGTCCGTCCACCGGTGTTCCCTGCTCCTCAGTTATGCGCCGTAGCTCACGGTTGTACCCATCCATGTAGGCGCGCAGCTCTTCGGGCGTGGAGTTTTCCGTCCCCACCTCACCGATCTCGCCTCCCACCGAAACCGTCACACCTGCGGGCTGATAGTGGCGGACGTAGGCCGTCAGCTCCGCTGAAAGGCGGTAGTTGGTTTGTTGCTGCGCATCCAATCCCTCCCGCGAAAGGTCCACCAGCGTGGAGGTGTCCACGTCGATGTTGTAAAAGCCGGCGTGCATCGCTTCCCGGATGATGTCCTTGACCGCCTGCATCTCGGCTTTGGGATCGGCCTTGAACTTCTTCGCGTTCAGCTGAAAGTGATCTCCCTGCACGAACAGGGGGCCGCTCCACCCCTCCTTGATGGCGGCCGCCGTGAGCACCGCCACGTATTCGGACGGACGCTGGTCCGTGTAGCCGATCTCGGACCGGGCGATCTCGCAGATCAGCGCGCCGACCTCCAGCTCGCGAGCCGCGGCGAAGAGGGCACGCCCGGTGTCGTACGAGGCAGCGCGAATGTTCATCGCGGGAACCGTGAAGCCGCCCACCTCACCCCGGCCGCGTGCCAGGTAAAGGTCGTGAATGGATGCCGGGCGAACGCCGATCTCCTGAGCCAGCTCGCCAATGAACCAGCGCGCGGTGTCGCGCACGTCAGCGTCCTTCCCGAAAATCGCCGCATGCACGAGCCGGTCGATGCCCTCTTCGCGCAGTAGAGCTACATCGAGCAGCTCCACCGTCCCGTCGCCCGAGACGCGCGTGGAGTCCCGTACCTGCTCGAGGAGGGAGCGGACTCCAGCAGTTCGGAGGAGGGCCTGGTCTTCGGTAGCTGGAGACAGCATGTTCGGCATGGTCATGGAGGCGTGGTTGTAAATCGCTGGTCAGTGGGCAAGATGTGCCCGGCCCGCTTCCGGAGCAAGCGGTGGACCAGTGCTTGCTCCGGGCCCGCGCATGGTGAATCCGAGAAAATTGCTGGGAGCCGCCAGCGCGGTGGCGACAGGCGCGGCGGTGTACGCGGCCCTGATCGAGCCCCGCTGGATCCAGGTCACCCGCCCCCGTATTCGCGTCGCGGGACTGCACCCGGCATTGCAAGGACTGCGCATCGCTCTGCTGACCGACCTGCACGCAGGTGGCGGTACCCCGCTGTCGCTGGTGCGTCGGGCCGTCCGGCTGGCCATGGCCGAGCGGCCCCACCTGATCGCTCTCACGGGTGACTTTGCCGATGACGATGCGCCGAGCTTCCGGCCTGTGCTGGAGGCTCTGGGAGGCTTGCGGGCTCCCCTTGGGGTGTATGCCGTCCCCGGAAATCATGATTTCACGATCGGCATCGGGCGCTGGCACCGTGAGGTGACGGAAGCGCCGGACATAAGCGACCTCACCAACCGCGCACGCATGCTCCAGGTGGACGAAGCACGTTTTTGCGTGGCTGGCGTGGACGACCTGAACCTGGGCCATCCCACGCTCGAGCCGCTGCCCTCCCCCAACGACCGGGATTTCACCCTGCTGCTCGCCCATACGCCCGACTACGCAGAAAAGCTGTGCGGCGGCGAAAACGCCGTGGATCTGGTGCTGGCGGGTCATACCCACGGGGGCCAGGTGCGGCTACCTGGTGTCGGCGCCCTGATCAACTCCGCCAGGAACGATGGGCTGTACGAAGCCGGACTCCGCAGGCGCCCCTGGACGCAGGTGTACACCTCACGGGGGCTGGGGACGATCCACCTGCCCATCCGCTTCCTGTGCCGACCTGAAGTGGCGGTGATTCACCTCACAGACGCGGAACGCTCTTTGCAGAATTAGTTTGCGAGCGGTTTTGTCCCCTTTCACGACCGGTCCCGTTCAGCGGAGGGAAGGTATCATGGCTCGGCAGACAGGTATTGTGGAGTTCTTCAAGGATGACAAGGGGTTTGGTTTCATCCGGCCGGACGATGGCGGCAAGGACGTATTCGTTCACCATTCCGCAATCGAGATGGAGGGATTCAAATCGCTGAAGCGCGGCGACCGGGTGGAGTTCGAAGTCGTGGACGACCCCAAGGGCCCGCGCGCCGCGGACGTTCGCCAGGCGTAGCCGAACCCCACCACCGGGGCCGCCGGCCTGCGGGTGACCGGCGGCCCCGTTTTACGGCACCAGAACGATCTTTCCGAACTGACCACCGGCCTCGAGGCGCTCGTGCGCCGAGCGGGCCTGCTCCAGTGGCAGCACGCAATCTACGACCGGGCGAAGCTCGCCACACAGCGCGACGCGCAGCATCGCCTCCCATTCCGCACGCGTGGCCATGGTGGTACCGATGATGCGGATCTGCTTCCAGAAGAGCTGGCGCAGGTCGCTTTCCGCGCACGGACCGCTGGTGGCACCATAGGTCACCAGCCGCCCTCCGCGGCCTAGCGCGCGGAGGCTTCCCTTCCACGTCGCTTCACCCACGTTCTCGATCACCACATCCACACCCTGCTTCGCGGTATCCCGGAACACCTGGGCACTCCAATCGGCCTCGGCCCGGTCATAAACCACGTCCGCCCCAAGGCCGCGCACGCGATCCACGTTCTCCGTGCCCCGGGTGACAGCGAAGACACGCGCGCCGGCGAGCTTGGCGATCTGGATGGCCGCGATCGCCGTCCCCCCGGAGGCGCCAAGCACCAGCACGTCTTCTCCGGGCCGAACGGTTGCCTGGGTGACCACAGCCCGCCAGGCGGTGCCGTAGGAGACGGGCAGACACGCCGCTTCCTCCCAGGAGACACCATCTGGGATCGGATAGGTGTGGGTTGAGGGTACGGCGACGAACTCCGCGAAGCCGCCGTCGATGTGCTCGCCCAGGATGCGGTACTGCACACAGAGCGGCTCCTGCGCCTGCACACAGTACCGGCAGCGGCCACACCAGAGTCCGGGGTTGACCACCACCCGCTGCCCAGTACCCTCCACGGTGCCCACCACGTCCGAGCCGCCGATGTGCGGAAGCGGAATGGCGAAGGGGAGGCCGCGACGGGCCCATAGGTCCAGGTGGTTCATCGCCGCTGCGCGTACGCGGACGAGCACCTCGCCCGCTCCCAGCTCGGGACGCGGGACTTCCTCCAGGCGAATCACTTCGGGTCCGCCGTGCTCGTGAAACAGGGCTGCGCGCATGCGGCCAAGCTATTAGCTTTCAGCCATGCTGTACAAGAGCGCGGAAGACCGGCTGAACCCCATCGCTCCCGCGGACGCGGACGAGAGCACGCTTGGCGGCTACACAGCCGTGTACGGCCGTGCAGCGGCGTTCGAGGGGTGCGACGGCCAGCCGTATACCGTCGCGATAGAAAGCGAACCCGCCGAGGATGGCTCCTCCTTGGTTGCATACCTGGTCTTCCTCCGCTGGGCCGGGAGCGGTTCCGCCATCATGGACCACCTCGAGACCGGGGACCTGACCGAGGCACCCACTGAAGCGGAGGCCCGAGCCCGACTGGAAGCTTTGCCGCTCGCGCGGGTGCGCGAGTTGCTAGACGAATCGATCATGCGCCGTTCTGATCCGTAGGCCCCGTTCACTCCCGCACGCCATTCATGCTCCGACAAAGCCTGCTCTACCTCAGTGAAAGCCCGGCGGCCCAGCGGCTGGTCACGGGGACGCCTGTGTCCCGGCAGATGGCCCGGCGCTTTGTCGCGGGTGACACCCTGGACGAGGCGATCGAAGCAGCGCGCACACTGAACGAGCAGAACCTCTCGGTTTCGCTGGATTACCTCGGTGAGGCGGTCTCCAGCCGGGAAGAAGCAGAGGCTGCTACCGAGATGGCAGTGGCGATCCTGGAGCGCATCGCCTCCGAAGGCGTGAATAGCAACATCTCGATCAAGCCCACGGCCTTCGGCCTGGACATCGACGAGGATTTCTGCCGCACCAACATCGAGCGGGTGCTCACCCGGGCTCGTGAGCTCGGGGACGGTGACGGAGAAATCTTCGTGCGGCTGGACATGGAGTCTTCCGAGTACACTGAGCGTACCATCGTGCTGCTCGAACGCCTTCGGGAGGCTGGCTTCCGCAATGTGGGCACGGTGCTGCAGTCGTATCTCCGGCGCACACCGGACGATGTCCGCCGCTTGAATGCGCTGGGCACCCGCGTCCGGCTGGTCAAGGGAGCGTACAACGAGCCCGCCACCGTTGCGTATCCGGACAAGGTTGAGGTGGATCGGAAGTTCGTGGAGGAGATGGAGATGTTGCTGCGAGACGGCAGCTATCCCGCAATTGCCACGCACGACGAGGCCATGATTCAGGCGACGCGGGATTTCGCCTGGGAAGCGGGAATCCCCAAGGACCGATTCGAGTTTCAGATGCTGTACGGCATTCGCCGCGATCTGCAGCAGCGGCTGCGTGCGGACGGGTACAACGTGCGTGTTTACGTGCCTTTTGGTGAAGCGTGGTATCCGTACCTGATGCGCCGCCTCGCGGAGCGGCCGGCGAACATGCTCTTCATCGCCGGAAGCGTGGTGAAGGAGTCCCCGCTCCGCAGGCTCGCTCACCCCGTAGCGGTGGGAGCCGGAGTGGCGGCGGGTGCGCTCGGGGCGTTTGCTTGGCGGAACCGCAAGCCTCAATGATCCCCAGGCCGGGTGTGGCATACCGGCTCAGCATGCCGGCACCCCACACCCACCTTTTCGAGGTCGCGCTCCAGGTGGAAGATGTCCTTGCTCCAGTGCGGCTCGTCCTGCCGTCGTGGACGCCGGGATCCTACCTGCTGCGTGAATTTCCGCGCCACGTCCAGAGCTTCGCCGCCGAGGCCGGCGACGGCACGCCGCTCCCCTGGGCCAAGCTGGACAAGAACCGCTGGGAGGTAGAAGCGCCGCGGGACGGTGTGCTCCAGGTCCGCTACACCGTCTACGCCAATGAGCTGACCGTACGCACCAGCCACCTGGACGCGTCGCACGGTTACGTCAACGGCGCCAGCGTGTTCATGTACGTGGAGGGCCACGAGCATCTTCCATGTTCACTGGAGGTATCCGCACCGGAGACGTGGCGAGTCACCACGGCGCTGCCGTGCACCGACGCAGCATTCCGCGCGGCCGACTACCATGCCCTGATCGACTCCCCACTCGAGATCGGCACGCACGCCGTTCTACCGTTCGATGCGGGCGGCGTATCGCACCGCTACGCCGTGTGGGGACGCGGCAATCTGGATCCCGACCGCCTGGTGCAAGATACACAGCGCATCATCGACGCCGTGGCAACCTTCTGGGGAGGGCTCCCGTACCCACACTTCACCTTTCTCCTCCACCTCCTGCCAGGCGGACAGGGGGGCCTGGAGCACCGCGACAGCTGCTCACTTCAGGCGGACCGCTGGGCCTTTCGCGGCCGTGAATACGAGCAGTTCCTGTCCCTGGTGGCGCACGAGCACTTCCACGCCTGGAACGGCAAGCGGCTTTACCCCGCGGCGCTCGGGCCGCTGGACTACACCCGGGAAAATTACACGCGCGACCTTTGGGTGGTGGAGGGGCTGACCACCTACTACACGGACCGGATGCTCCGCGCCGCGGGAGTGATCACTCCCGAACGCTACCTGGAGCGGCTCGGCGAAACCATCAACCGGTTGCAGGCGCTCCCCGGACGGCACCGGCAAACGCTGGCGGACAGCTCGTTCGACACCTGGATTCGCTTTTATCGCCCCGACGAAAACACGCCCAGCTCCCAGATCTCCTACTATCAGAAGGGTGCCCTGGTCGGGCTGCTCCTGGATTTGCGCATCCGCGGGCTGACGGAGAACCGCCGCTCACTCGACGACGCAATGCGCCTGCTGTGGCACCGCTTCGGCACACGTGGCGTGGGGTACCCGGAAGGGGCGGTGGAGTGTGCCGCGGAGGAGGTGTGCGCGGTTCCCCTGGGCGATTTCTTCGACAGGTATTTACGCAGCACGGCAGAGCTGAACTACGCTGACGAGTTCGCTGCCGTGGGGCTCATCCTGACGCCCCGAACGGAAGCCGGAGAAGTGCAGCTCGGCGTACAGGTGCGAGAGGAAGCCGGGCGAGTTCGGGTAACTCAGGTGCTTGCCGATACACCCGCGGCGCGGGGAGGTTTGAATGCCGGGGACGAATTGGTGGCGCTGGATGGTCTCCGCGTCAATGCCAAGGCCGTCGCTGCACGACTCGCCGAGCGAACGCCGGGTCAGCAGATCCAAGTCACCATTTTCCGACGCGACGAGCTGCTGACACTGAACGTGACGCCCGAGCCCGCAGCTGCCTGCCCCCTCCAGCTGAAGCGCACTCCCACTCCCAGCGCCGTGCAGGAAGCCACGTACCGGAGCTGGCTGTATCTTGACCCGGCTCCGACGACTGATTAGCTTGCTTGGTTCTTGGTTCGGGACCGTGGCGCAGCCCGGTAGCGCACCTGAATGGGGTTCAGCGTCGCGAGTTCAAATCTCGCCGTCCCGACTAGCGTAAGAAAATGTTCGCGAAGCAGATAGCTCAGCGGGCGTTTTCTCTCTTTTTCACGACTTGCTTTCACAGTCTGCGCACGCAGCATCGCACACGCCGCGGATGCATTATTCGATCGCGATTGCGCTTCCGCGCCGCTCTCAGTTGGTTCAGGACCAAATGCCCTAGTTCCAAGCTTTCTCTTGCCAGCACCTCAGGTTATCACCTCGGACTTCGTGAGAGTGCGAGGAAGGTGCGTAAGAGTGAACTGGAAGTTTGTCGCGTAGTGGGGACTGCATCGACAAGCTGCTTCAGCTAGCATTCCTCCGTGCCCGCTCTGCGCATACCATAGTCCACCTGCCAAGTACGCTTTCGCTCCAGAGCAGAACCCACATACTGCAAGCCGGTTTTCGTGTCCGTGATCAGATATACGCCCGATACCGCAGACAACATCCGGTGCCACCCCCGGTTCGATTCGGGGTGTGTGCGAGTGGATCGTCCGGAGCTCTTCGTGCGTCACGACAAAATCGAGGTGCAGCTCGGGAACTCCCGCACATAGCCGGTAGAGCACTCACAACTCCTTATCATTGTCCTTCAGCCACTGGTGCCAGGAGATCGCTGCCTTGCCCCAGTTGATCACCACGATCCCTGAGGTCTTCGAAGGCTGCGGCCTCCTCAAGATCGTAGAATAGCCGCCCGAGTAGAAAAGGTTGGGTACTGAAATCGGTGGGTAGCGACGCTTCCTCTGCAGGTCGTCGGCCCAGAACGCGGTAGACGCCGAAGAGGCATGCTCTCGCCTGCTCCGTTCCCGATGAATGTGACAACAAAATCACAGTTGTCAAGGATCGCTTGACTGATAACTTGATACAGCTCGATCAATCATCCGCGCAACTCGCCCATATCGTAGCGCTTGTCTCGGTGCCGGACCAGCTCACCGGGAAGTTTCCCCCGATTTCTGGAGTGACAGCAGCTCACGGATCGTCAGCATGGTATCTCCCTGAAGCAATTGTCAAACAGCTCACCTTCCGATTTCCGACAAAACCGATTGCCCCAGCTAAGAGCACGAGCAGGCGACTCAGCCAGCGCCTGTTCTTGGGACATTCAGCCCTGTACACCCACCTGCCGCAGGCTTTTCGCAGTTTGGTACCGCTCCGTCTGCGTTTGTCACCAACATCGAGCATTATGCCAAACGGGAGCGACAAGAACTATGTGCGCCTTTTGCATCAGATCGATGACTTCGTGCACGACACGGGAAAGTGGCCGACCACGTTCGTGCTCCGACAGGATTTCAGGGCGAACGTGCGCAGCATCCTTACGCCCGAGGGGTTTCGCCCGACTTGAGGAGAAGCCCGTTTGATCGAAGATCCGAACGCAACGGTTCCCGTCGAGGACGAGGAGGGCCGAAGGTCGGATTACGGCAGCGAGAATCTCCCATGAGACGCGGCCGCGCATAACAGCCTCAGAGGGATTGGTGCAGAGCGTAGCCATCCTGCACCGGAAGAACTGAAAGCTATAAGGGCCACTGAGGAACTGGCGGGAGAAATATGGGCGGGGATGTATTTATCCTTCCAGAGTGGTAGCCCCTACAGAGATGCGTTAACCCATAGCCCGCAAGTCTAGCCCCGCGCGCTGCCACCTTCAACCAGGTGTAACGAAGGTTGCGCTTCAGCCACTCAACAGACTCATTCACCCCGGTGCCGTGAGCGCAGGCCGCGTCACATCGACAAGCCCTGCGGGTATTCTCCCAGCGGAATCGCCAAACAGCGAGTAGTGGTCAGAACTGTTCCACGAGCTGCAGGCCCTGGAGGCGCCTGCGTGCCCAGGGCTCCGTAGCCTGAGCCGGTAAGCCCGGTCGGCAGGGGCCAACCGTAGATCATCCCAAACCGTGGCGAGGACATGACGTAGCGCGGGCGCAGGACGAAGTAGTTCAGTCCCTGCGCCGCGCCTCAGTTGCCCAGCCACTCCATCCGCGGCACCGCGGCCGGCTCACGGAAGCACGTTCCTGCTGAGCGCTCCCCATAGCTTCATGCGGTCCACATCCCGTAGACGAACACCACCCGCGCCTGCACCGCGGCACCAGAACACCACCGCCTTCGCACCCCTCTCGCGGGCAAAGCTCCACCTGCCGCTCCACCTCTCCGGATTGTCTTGACCGCTGCGGCATGCCTCGGAGAATGGGCGGCCACATCCAGGTACCTGCATCGCGGGCCCACGCGCGGGGGTCCAGGTTCTTCTTGCACGCTCGATGAAGGCCAGTTGAACGCCTGGTCGTCGAGCACCGCCGCAGACCCAGTCCGGATTGTTCCTGCGTTTACTTTACCATGGCGTTCACCAGGCTGCGCCGATCGCCGTGAAGTACGTCATGGGCGCGGCCACATCCAAGCTCGCCCGGTTGGGCCCACGGCGCGGTAACGGTCTCCGGGAAACGCCAAACTGGGCACCACGTCTGCGGCGACACGGGCAAGCCGCGCACCTCCAGAAAGGCCAGCGACAGTTGAACGCCTGACGGTCGTAGATCTGCGCCCGGACCGGTCCACCATGGCGTACTCCGGATGCTCCAGCAGGGGCACCCGGGGGCGCGCAGCGCTAGGTAGCCCGTCCCGCGTTTCCTTTGAACCATGGCGTTCACCAGCGCGGGCTGCGCCGAACCGCGCCGTCAGCCTGCTGGGTCGCTCTGCGGCCGCGCCCGATGTCCGAGCTAAAACGCATCCGCCCGGTCGTAGGACCACTCCCGGCCCAGGTAACGGGTCAGTCCCAGATGCACGCCGTCCACCTGGTAACGGCGCACCACGTCTGCGGCGACACGGGCAAGACGCGTTCGCACCTCCGGAAAGGCCGGCAGACAGGTAAATGTACTCGACGTCCTTGTCGGGATGCGGGCACGGCATCCTGCGCCCGGACCGGTCCACCATGGCGTATTCCGGAACACGTGCTCCAGCAGGATGTGCTTGGGATTCCCCGGCTCGGACGGGCGGAGCTCATCGCGGCGGTCCACTGGTAGGTAGCCCGCCACCCCGGCAGCGCATTGAACCACCAGCGTGCAGCTCCAGCCCACGCGCGTGAGCATCCATCCCAGAACCGCCACCTCAAGGATCCCAGGTCATCGTTCCGCCGAGCCGCTTGCAGCAAGGCGCATCGCCGCGCAGGGCTCGATGTCCGAAGTACCGGGTAAAACGGCATCTGCGTTGGCCCAGACCTGGAAGTATACGACGTTGAAGTTCGCGGTGGTCATCCAGACGCAAGGCTCCATGATTTGCGCGATGCCGCCGGGCGTACTCCAGTCCCAGCGCGGCACCCAGATCGCGCGGCCCTCCTCCTGTATGGAGGGCTTCGGAACAGCTGCCGCACCACGGGCTCGAGGACGGGCTCCGGCACGGCGAGGGAGAACCGGCTCTGGCGTCCGCGGAAGTTCAGTGCGCACGCAGCCAGCGATAGCGGCAAGCGCCGAGCAGCGCGGGGATGATGAACCGACGGTGGAGCATGGAATCGTGCACCTGGGTGGGTGTGGTCGTTCAGGAGCCTGGAATATCGCGTCCCCTGGGCTTTATCGAACCAGGTGCAAGGGTAGGGCAGAAGTTCCGTGGCGATGGCCTGTGCGCGACACTATGCCTCAGGTTCACGCCGCGCCGTTCACCGTCGGAAACTCTTTTGCGGAGGACTGACCATGTTGTGGACCATCGTGGTGATCCTGCTGATCTTGTGGGCTTGGGGGCTGTTCGTGGGCACCATCGGAAACTTGATCCACATCCTCCTGGTGATCGCGGTCATCGTGGTTCTGGTCCGCGTCATTCAGGGGCGAAGGCCGATTGAGCCGCGCCTGCTTTTGGCCAGCGGTACACTGCCGAGGGACAGCCGGCCCGCGAGCACGACCTGGTCCGGAACGGTGCCCACAGGTCCACTACCCGCGTGTAGCTGCGCGGCGTCAACAGGCTTCCCAGCCTCCCGGCCACTGACCGAAAGCCCCTCCGCTGAAAGCACGCTCCCCAGCGCCGTCAAGCAATGCACAATGTTCTCCGGGTCGGCTCGCTGTAGCCCATCAGACCGATTCGCCAGATCTTGCCAGCGAGAACCGAGACCGGCGCCGATCTCGAGCTGATGCTCCTCCAGCAGACGCTGCCGCACTCGAGCCTCGTCCACGCCCTCAGGGACAGCGACGGCGTTCAACTGTGGCAAGCGCTCCGCCTCGGGCACGACGAGCAGCAGGCCGAGGGCCTCGAGGCCGGCCCGCAGAGCTGAATGGTTCCGCTGGTGCCGCTCCCACGCATGCTCGATTCCCTCCTCCCGCAGGATCAGCAGGGATTCGTGCAGTCCGTAGGAGTGCATTGATCGGCGCCGTGTGGTCGATACGCCCGCTTCCGCCTCCCCCCAGTACGCCATGACGAGTCGGGAGGTCCATGAACCAGCTTTGCGCCGGCGATCTGCGGTTTCGGACCTTTTCGGCGGCCCGATCACTCAGGGAGATCGGGGATGCTTCCCCGGGGGCAGGACAGGCACTTCTGCGTACCCGAATAAACCGCATCGATACCCCACTCGTCCACGTGGAGAGGAGAACCGCCCAGCGAAGTCACCGCATCGGCGATGACCATGCACCCGTGGTGGCGTGCGATGCCCGTGAGTGCCTGAGCGTCCGAAAGCGCGCCGGTGGACGTTTCCGCCTGGACGAACGCTACCACCCGCGCGTCGAGGTTCGCCTGAAGCGCATGCCTCGACCTTGTCGGGGCTGACGGCTCGGCCCCAGGGATCGTCCACCAGAATCACTTCCCCGCCGCAGCGGGACACCATCTCCTTCAAGCGCCCGCCGAAGACCCCGTTCTGGCAGACCACCACCCTGTCACCTGGCTCCACCAGATTGACAGCATGAGCTCTCCATGCCCGCCGTGCCGGGGCCGGACACGGGCATGGTCAGTTCGTTGGAGGTCCGGAACGCGTAGCGCAGCAGCTCTTTGATTTCATCCATGAGTTAGGCCGACGAATCCGGGGTCCAGATGGCCGATGGTGGGCCGCGCCATGGCCGCGAGAACGCGCGCGGGCACGTCGGACGGGCCGGGTCCCATCAGCACCCGGGCGGGTGGACTGAATGATTTGGCTTGCATGGAAACGCCGTGGGATGGATTCAGCCGGTTTCTTCCCACCACTGCGCCAGCAGGTTCGCTGCCACGCGCAGCCGGTACTCCGCGGTGGAGCGCACGTCGTCGATCGGGCGGATTTCGCTCCGGAGCACCTGCTGCGCCTCCGCGATGGACCCACCGCTCGCCAGGCATGCCTCCGTTGCCGGGAGGCGCACCACCGTCGCCGCAACGCTGCCGAGCGCAATGCGAGGGTCGGGTGCACGTATAGCCGCAATCACCACCTTGGAGATCGCCTGGGCAGCGCGAGTGCCAGCTTTCCGGAACCACTGTCGACCAGGTACCGGGGGAATCTCTACCGCCACGATCAACTCTTCAGTGCGGACGACGGTAGACCGATAGCCGGTGTATAGGCCGGCAAGTGGAACCCGCCGCTCGCCTTCCGTGCTCGGAGAACGACTATGGCATCCGCAACCCGCGAGCACCGGTGAGCGCGTCTCCTGCAGGAGCGCCATTGGCGATGTTCCCCGCGATGGTTCCCCGGTTCTGGTTGAACTCCGCCGATCTCGCCTGCTGCCGCAGCGAGGATCGGCAACTCCCGCACCACGTGTGAGCTGCGAATCTCGGTCAAGGTAGTCAGCGCGCCGATGCGCAGCACCTCGTCCTGGGTACCAGATGCCGACGCAATTCGTCCAATCCCCGTGCAAATTGAGGAGACGCGCATGGGCAGGTTGGGTGCCGAACTCGTAGCGTGACATAGACATCGGTGCACCCGGCGAGCGGGACCAACGGTCCGGGCCATCCCGGAGGAACGCGCGCGCATCCTCCAGCGATTGCGGCTCAAGGATCTCCACCGGGAGAGTGGACTGTCCTCATTGCGCTCTGCACTGAAACGGTAGATGGCTTCGTAGCCGGTGCACCTGCACAGGTTCCCCGCGATGCCGGATCTCGGCCAGCCGGTTTGGGACCGCTGCGCCACAGCAGCCATGATCATCCCGGGCGTGCAGATACCGCACTGAGCGCCGCCGCAACTCCGCGAATGCGCTTGGAGCGGGTGGTATACCGGCGATTGGGCAGCGCGAGTGCCGCTTTGCCACTGTCACCAGGTACCGGAGGCTACGCCACGATCATCCTTCAGTGCGGACGACGGTAAACCGTGCAAATGCCGCACTGGGTGCTCCGTGAAATCCGATGGTTTCCCCGTTCTGGCGTGAAGCGCATCTCGCCCGCTGCCGCAGCGAGGATCAGGCCTCCCCCAATGGAGGCGGAGGGAGAACCGGTCGCTTGATTGACGGATGGTCATTGCGTCTTTGCCTTATGCATGATGCGATTCAGGAATAGATGGGAGGTCATTCAGTACCTAGACCTCGTCGCAAAAGCGAAGTACATTGTATCCAACGGATTCCAGCACTTCGGTGCGTGCCGCATCAAGCTCTTTGGTTAGAGTGGACGACGTGATCACCTCGATGGCCAACTTCAGGCTCGGGCAGTAGAAGTCAAGAACAAAACGTCCCACCGGATGCTGCCGGCGGAAGCGCAATCCGGCCAGCTGTTGCTGCCTGAGGGCGTTCCAGAGCGCCGGACTCGGCATGCGCTTGGCTGCTTACGCGGAGCGCGGGCGGTTACCGCCGGACCTCGCCTGGGGTCGTGGCGGTCAGTGTGCCTGCTATGTCGCGCCAGCAAGCTTCAGCTCTGTGTTGGGTTCCCGTGAGAGCCCCTCAGGCGTGGGGGAGGGGTGGCGACCCTCTGGCGACTCCAGTAGCGGGCGATCCATAATGCGCTCGGGGATCGCGGGGATCTCCTGCACATCCAGGCCTGCGTGCCGGATCGCGTTGACGATGGCGGGCGCGGGGCCGTCGATGGGCATCTCCCCTACTCCCTTCGCACCGAACGGCCCATACCCGGTGGGATTCTCCAGCACCAGAACTTCCATGTGAGGCGTGTCCATGGTCGTGGGAATGGTGTAGTTGGTCAGCTGCGCGTTGGCCATGCCCCCATCCCTCATCACCACATGCTCGTTCAGGGCCCAGCCCACGCCCTGCGCCGTGCCGCCCTCGATCTGCCCCACCACCATGCTGGGGTGGATGGCCTTGCCGATTTCCAGCGCGGCTACCACCTGCAGGGGGCGCACTTCGTAGGTGACCGGGTCCACCTCCACCTCGGCTACGTTGCACCCCCAGCCGTACGCTGCGTAGGCGTCGCCCCGGTACTCCGTGTCATCCCAGGAGATTTCCTGCGGCTTCTCATACTCTCGCGTGACAACCAGCGGCCCGTGTATTCGGGTGTACTCGGAGGGCGAAAGCTCCCCCAGGCGGTCGCGCATCTCCTCGGCGCAACGCTGCAGGATGCCTCCCACCACCATGCAGGTGCGCGACGCCACGGTCGGGCCGCTGTCAGGGACCTGCGCGGTATCTGGCTGGGCAATTTCGACCTGCTCGTAGGGAATTCCCAATGCTTCGGCGACGATCTGCGCATGCATGGTGCGGGTTCCCTGCCCCATCTCCACGCTGGCGACCCGGATGCGAACCCCGTCCTCGGTGGTTTCGAGAGCAGCCTTGGAGGCGAGATGGACTTCGCCGCTCCCGGTAAAACCGGAGCCGTGGTAAAGAGCGACAACCCGATGCCGCGGCTCGTGCCCTGATATTCGCGGCGCTTCCGGTGGAAATGAGCGTGCTCCGTCGCGGCCCGAAGCACTTGCAGGGCACTGCAGTCTTCCCCATTCGCTGGCCGGTGGCCGTGGTGTCTCCCCGGGCGGAGGGCGTTGATCTCACGGAGGTGGACCGGGTCCATTCCCAGCTGCTCCGCGATGCGCTCCATGTGTACCTCCACTGCGAACTGAGTTTGCGGCGCGCCGAAGCCGCGGAATGCGCCGTTCGGCGGGGTGTTGGTCATGACGGCACGCCCCTGAATTCGCACGTTATCACAGCGGTATGGACCAGCGGCGTGAATGCAGCCGCGGGAAAGTACCACCGGACTCAGCGTTACGTACGCCCCGCCATCCAGCAGCACGTCGATGTCCATGGCAACCAGGCGCCCCTCCCGTGTCACTCCCGTCCGGTGCCGGATCACGGAGGGGTGACGCTTGGTGGTAGCCAGCATGTCTTCCACGCGATCGTAGATGATCTTCACTGGACGGCCGGACTTTCGAGCCAGGAGCCGCGTGCCCGGCGATCAGGTTGGGGTACTCTTCCTTGCCTCCAAACCCACCACCGGTTTCCATCTGAACGACGCGCACCTGCTCGTCCGGCAGGGCGAGAAGCGCCTTCAGGGCTTTGTGAACGTAGTACGGGCACTGCAGCGAGCCGTACACGGTCATGCCACCCTCCGCCTCCGGAACCGCGATTACGCCATTGGTCTCGATGTATACGTGCTCCTGGTGCCCGGTGCGGTAGGTACCCTCGATCACGACTTCCGCTTCAGCGAGGGCACGGTCGACATCCCCTTTCCGAATGCGGAGGTCCTTGAATACGACCGGAGAGGTTTCGGGATCAAAGATCGGAATGCCCGGCTCGTATTCGATCTCCACCCGGGCATCGAGCAGGCGCTCCCGGTCCTCGTGGGCCAGCAGGAGAATCGGCTCGGCGACGTGGTTCACCTCTTCCTTGACCAGGAACGGCTGGTCGTCCTCGATCAGCGCGACGAAGTTGCACCGAGGGCCCGGAATGTCCCGATAATCGACAATCGTGAAACCGCGGGTGTCGAAGTCCAGCCTAACCGAGCGAATCCGCCCGCGAGGAATTGTGGAGCGAACCGTTCTGCCGTACAGCATTCCCGGGAATTGCAGGTCGTCCACATACTCCGCGTCCCCGGTTACTTTGGGCATCCCATCCTTGCGGAGGACGTTTTGTCCGACGACGGAGTTCATGCTGCACAATCCAGTGGGTAGCGAGGGTGCGGATGCCGGGAAGGGCGTCCAACACAAATAACCCTCTTTCCGCGAAGCGCAGACAGGAGGGTCCCGAGAGCAGGGTTGCTTGTCCGGAAAGGACGCACCGGCTATGCTACGCCGATGCTTAAAGATTCCAACAATTCGCATAGAGTACCCGGACTGGGTGGCCTCGCTGGTGGACTGGGAGCGCCGCTACGCATCCGACGAGGAAAGGATGCGCCTGGCCATCACGCTCTCCCGCGAGAATGTGGTGCGGCGGACGGGCGGGCCCTTTGGCGCAGCCATCTTCGAGATGGAAACCGGAAAGCTGGTTGCCGTGGGCATGAACAGCGTGGTGCGCCTCAACAACTGCACCCTGCACGGCGAGATGGTGGCCTTCATGATGGCCCAGGCGCGGCTCGGGTGCTTTACGCTCCGCTCCGATACCGGGCCCGCGCACGAACTGGTTACCTCGTGCGAGCCCTGCGCGATGTGCCTGGGCGCCACCCTCTGGAGTGGCGTACGGCGGGTGGTGTGCGGCGCCCATCGAGACGATGCCCGCCGCCTGAACTTTGAGGAGGGACCCGTTTTCCCGGAGTCGCACGCGTACCTCGAGGCACGGGGAATCGAGATCGTGCATGGGGTACTTCGTGCAGAGGCGAACGCCGTTCTGGAACTTTACCGCTCAGGCGAAGGGATCATCTACAATGGCTGAAAATCCGCTTGCGGGATCCCTTCCGGCTCAGGCGCTCGAAGGAGCCGGCGGTCGGCTTCGTGAGGCCAACCTCGCCTTTGCCAACCGCTATCCCGGCGAGTCGGGGCGTCGTCAGCCGGTACACACGGTGTACGGGGGCGCTCAGCTGTTCCGTTCGGACTCCGTTGGAAAGATCGGTACCGTCGCTCGCCGTGCTCTGGAGGAGTACGCGCCCGAGCCCGGCGTCTTCGCCCGGGCGCTCGGGCTTGCTGACGGTTTTGCCGAAACGCTCCATGCCCGCGTAGCAGAAAAGCTCGCCCGCGAGCCGGTGGAGGACTTTCGTATCGACTTCGAGGACGGCTACGGAAACCGGCCAGACGCGGAGGAGGACGGGCACGCCGTCTCCGTCGCGAGAGAGGTAGCGACAGGGATGGGGGCGGGAACCCTCTCGCCTTTTCTCGGAATTCGCATCAAGCCACTCAACGAGGAGATGCGGGAGCGGAGCGTGCGTACCCTGGACCTGTTTCTCACCGCGCTCCTCGACTGCACCGGCGGCAAGCTACCCGACAATTTCGTTCTCACCCTCCCCAAGGTGGTGATCGTTGAGCAGGTGACCTTCTTCGCCGACGTCCTGGATCTGCTGGAAGAGCGATTAGGACTGGAAGCAGGGACGCTCGTCTTCGAGGCAATGGTGGAAACAGCGCAGGTGATCATCAGTCCCCAGGGGAGCCCTCTGCTCCCGCAGCTCCCCGATGCTTCCCGGGGCCGGATGATCGCCGCGCACTTCGGCACCTACGACTACACGGCCGGAGTCGGGATTACCGCTGCGCACCAGCGGATGCGACACCCGGCCTGCGACTTTGCCAAGCACGTGATGCAGGTCTCCTACGCAGGCACGGGCATATGGCTTTCGGACGGATCTACAGCCATCCTGCCGGTTCCGGTCTACCGCGCCTCACCGGGCGCACCCCTCACTGCGGCGCAGGAGCGGGAAAACCACGAAAGTGTGCACCGCGCCTGGAAGCTGCACTTCGACGACGTGCGGCATTCCCTGGTGCACGGCTTCTACCAGGGATGGGACCTTCACCCCGCACAGCTCCCCACCCGTTACGCCGCCGTCTTCGCCTTTTTCCTGGAAGCGGTAGACGCAGCGGGCGAGCGCCTGCGGAATTTCGTCCAGAAAGCCGCGCGGGCTACACTGGTGGGAGATGTGTTCGACGATGCTGCCACTGGACAGGGGCTGCTGAACTACTTCGCGCGGGGAATCAACTGCGGCGCGCTTACCGAGGAAGAAGGGCTGCAGCGCACCAGCCTTACGCTTGAGGAGCTACGCGGGCGCTCCTTCGTGAAAATCCTGCGCAACCGACAGTAGGCCCCCACCCCCGGCCCCTCCCCTAATTCTAGGGGAGGGGAGCACTACAACAGCTGTTCCTCGCCCCCAGGATTGGGGGGGGACCAAGGGGGCAACGCTGTGCGAGCCCAAGCGAGTCCCCACCCAGGCAGAAGCCGTCCAGCGGCGAAGCCAGCGGATGACCGTGTGAGCAGCCCCCTGGCTTCCATCTCCGCGTCGCGCCAAGCAGCCTGCATGATCCAGCGTCGGACCGTGTGAGCGCCCCCTACTCCGCTCGCGCCCCTTTCTCGCTCCTCGGGCGTGATCCAGGTCTTGTTGCCGGGAGGCATGGTCTGTGTCTCCACGGCGCGCGCCAGAATGCGGTCTGCACGCACCCGGATCTGCTCCGGGGTGTCAAAGGCGACTCCGGCCGGTGCGATCCCGAATGTGCGGTCCGCGGGGCTCGCCGAGTGGCAGACGGTGCAGCGCTTGTCGATGACGGCGTGCGCCTGGGCGAACGAGGCGGTCCGTGGCTCAGGGCTATCGGCCACCGGTGCGGTGCTTGCCTTGGGTTCGACAGCCAGGAGGTAGAGCATGGCAAGTGCGGCCACGGCCGTGGCAGCGAGTGCGGGGCGCCAGCGCGGGTAGGTGAAGCGAATGTTGAGCAGGTGCCGAACGGCCGCTCCAGCGAGGACCAGGATCCCGAGCAGGAGCCAGCTGAGTCGGTGGCCATAAAGACTGGCGAAGTGGCTGCTCAGCATCAGTACGATCACCGGGAAGGTCAGGTAGTTGTTGTGGATTGACCGCTCCTTGGCCCGCGCTGCGAGCACGGGGTCTGGGCGCCCTCCCTTCCACCGCGGCGACCAGCTGCCGCTGTGAAGGCATGATCACCCGAAACACGTTCCCTGCCATCAGCGTTCCCAGCAGCGCGCCCACGTGCAGAAAAGCCGCGCGCCCGCTGAATGCGCGGGTCAGCCCGAAGGCGACGAGGACCACCAGAACCAGGCCGATGGCGGCGGCCGCACCTCCGATTTGTGCCAGCAGCCGACTGATCACCAGGTCATAAATCAGCCACCCACCCACCAGCACTCCGAGGCTCAGAGCAACAGCGTGGAGCAGGCTCAAGTCGGCGACCGCCGGATCCACCAGCAGTGCGCCGCCGCTGGCGTAGTAGACCACCCCGAGGAGAACGACACCTGTGAGCCAGGTGGTGTACGCCTGCCACTTGAACCAGTGCAGCGGCCGCGACCGGTCCCAGCCCCTGAGGTCCTTTTCTACGTAATAAAAGCCGCCACTGTGGAGCAGCCAGATCTCCCCCTGAATGCCCTCCTGTCCCGCCGCGGGCGACAGCAGGTTGCGGTCGAGCCAGTTGAACAGGAGAGAGTTGCCGATCCACATGATCCCAGCCACAACATGTATCCAGCGGAAAACCAGGTCCAGGATCTCCCTCGTGCCCGCGTCCACTCAGCTCCCGCGGTAGGTGGAGTACCCGAAAGGGCTTAGCAGCAAGGGGACATGGTAGTGCTGACTGGCATCGTGGATCTCGAAGGCGACGGAAACCTCCGGATAAAAGGTCTCGAGGTCCCGAGCCCGGAAGTAAGCTCCGGTATCGAAGGTGAGATGGTACCTGCCGGGCGCCATGGACTCGCCAGCCGGTAGCAGATCCCGAATGCGTCCGTCAGCGTCCGTCGCGCCGACGGCGATCACTTGTGGGGTGTGTGAGTCCGACAGGCGCTCCAGAACGACGGATACGCCCACGGCCGGCTGCCCGCGTGAAGTGTCCAGTATGTGTGTAGTGATCGCGCTCATGGGCTCAACAGCTTTGCCAGCCGTAGATGGGTGATTCTGCGCTGTTCTTCGGCGGCCACGCGAATTTCGGTTTCCGGATCGTTGTTGAGGCGTCGGGTCAGAATGGCGAGCAGCTCATCCCCGCTCTTTCCGGCGGCACACACCAGATAAATGTGGCCGAACCGCTCCTCGTAAGCACGGTTCCCCTCCACCAGCGCCTGCCGGGTCGCATCCGCTGCATCAGCGATCCCAGCCTGCTCCCGCTCGGACCACTGCTTTTCACGGGCGGTCTGTCCTGCCTCAGCCTTGCGTTCGCCGATTCGGGGGTGGCTCCGGAACGCCTCCAGCCAGTCCTCGCGATCCAGGCTCCACCAGACCGCATCGGCCGTGTCCAGCAGCTCGGCGGTGTCGGCGAAAGGGCGCTGGGCCGCCACCTGCCGGGCCCACTTGCGTGATCCGCAGCAGGTCAGCAGCTCCGCCTCCGCCTGCTCTGGGGGAACAGCGTTCAGGTGCTGGATGCTGCTCATTGGGCAGCAAGCGTGCCCCAGAGCCGGAGCCGCGCCACGCCGCCATCCGGGAAGATATTTAGCCGGACGTGCGTGATCGGTCCCGTTTGTAGCAACTCGTCCTCCAGCCGGTGACGGGTGTGCGGCTGCAGCTTGGTTTCCAGAAGGAGGGGAGACCAGGGTGCCGACGGATCGGTGAGTGCGTCCACCGAGGCGCCGGGAGCGCTTACTCCCTCAAGCGAGCAGCAATCGGGGGCGTTGCCCTTGAAGTGGTCGGTGTCGATTTCAACGCGGTGAATGACTCCGGGCGCGGCAAGGCGAACAATGCTCCAGTCGTGCCCGAATCCACGCCGCCGGCGCGTCTCCCATCCGTCTCCCATGAAGAGCGACCGCCCTGGCAGGATCAGGTTCTGCCGGTGCCCGAAGAACATGTCGCTGCAGACGGGCACCCATCCGCCGTTCTCCAGCGCGGCCAGGTCGATCTCGCCTCCCTCACCGGCAAAGCCGGTCCACTCCGGAACCACATCGCCGTACACGCGCAACCTCGCGACGCCACCGTCCGGGAAGATGTTCAAGCGAAGGTGCGTTACACGCTCCGGCACCTCCACCAGGAAGCGATTCAGGCTGTCTCCCTGGAGCGGCGACTTGGGGAGCAGCGAAAACCATGGCGCTGTGTCCGCCGCGAGCTGCCTGGGGTCCGGAATGCCCCTGATAGCGCACGCCTCGATGGAGCAATGCTCCGGATAATTTCCCCGAAAGTAGCTCGTATCGACCACCACACCTCGAACGATTCCCGGCAGGCCAAGCCGAACGATGCACCAGTCATAGCCCGGGCTTCGTCGGCGGCGCGTTTCCCAGCCGTCCATCCACTTGCCGCGCTCGGTGTATTCGCCCTCCCGCCACTCCGCCGCGCCCGGTTTGAGCAGATTTTCCTTGGGGCAAAGAACTCGTCGTTCGCCAGCAGCACCGCGCCGCCGAATCGCTCCGCTGCGAGGTCCACCAGCTCTTCAAATTGCATCATCCGTCACCTCGGAGGAGAATGCGCCCGGTTGGGCCGAAGGAAATTCGCCGCGATCATAAATCTTTTCTCCCCGAAGGTACGTCGCCCGCACTACGCCGGGAAGAAGCTGACCCACGTACGGTGAAAGTTTGTGGCGGTGATGCAGCATACCGGGCTCCACCGAGTACTCGGCGTCCGGGTCCCATACCACCAGATCGGCGTCGTATCCAGGCGCAATGGCACCCTTGCACCCCTCCAATCCCGCCAGGCGCGCGGGCGCCCGACTCATCACGCGTCCAGGTGCTGAAACGTATAGCCCCGTGTCCGTGCTCCCGCCCAGATCACGGAGAGCCCCAGCTGCAGGGATGCAATCCCGCCCCACGCCCGAATGAAGTCGCCCGTATCGAGGGCCTTCATCGCGGGTGGGCACGGGGAGTGATCCGAAACGATCATGTCGATCAATCCCTCTGCCAGCGCATTCCAGAGCCGCTCGCGGTTCTCCACTTCCCGGATCGGAGGAGCGCACTTGAGCGCGCCGTGGCACCCGCCGGGATCGCCTCAGCCGCAAAGTGCAGGTAATGCGGACACGTTTCCGCCGTGATCGGCAGACCTTCTGCACGAGCACTTCGGAGGAGCGGGAGGGCGTCCGCCGATGCAAGGTGGACCACGTGCACTCGTGTCCCGAACTCACGGCACAGCCGGACCAGCAGGGTGATCGCTTCGTCCTCGGCGGCCCGCGGACGCGATGCAAGGTACGTCTGGTAGCTACGAGAGGATCGGCGCCTGGGAGCGCAGCCGCCGCCAGTTCCAGCGGCCCCGGGAGTTCAGCATGGACCAGCAGCGGCGCGCCAAGTTCGGCGAGTACCGGCATGGCCGCACGCAGATCGGCCTCACCTACGTGCGGAAACTCATCCACGCCGGATGGGGCGAGAAAGCACTTGAATCCGAGCACCCCGGCATCCCACAGTGGGCGTAGCTCGCCCTGGTTTCCTGGAACCACCCCTCCCCAGAATGCCACATCCACATGGCTTTTGCCCCGTGCGGCTTCAAGCTTTTGGCAGAAGTTAGCCACACCCGTCGTTGCCGGAACGCTGTTCAACGGCATCTCCACCAGTGTGGTCACCCCGCCAGCGGCGGCTGCCCGAGTCGCTGTCTCGAACCCTTCCCACTCGGTTCTGCCCGGCTCGTTGGTATGCACATGGGTGTCCACCAGCCCCGGAAGCAGAAGCGCGTCACCAACCTCCACCAGCGGAGCGCCTGGGGGGATCTGGTCATAGTCCGTAACCGCGGCGATGCGGCCATCCCGAATGTGCACCGCGGACGGACCTATCCCATCAGGCGTTACCACACGCGAGCCGCGGATGATCAAGGTCTAGCGCCTCACGCGACAGCGAGCCGGTACATGCTCGCCTGGTTCTGCGAATCCGCGGGCACGAAGCCCATCCTGCGAAGGTAGTCCGCGTGCTCCCTGCTGCCGCCCACGCTGACGATCTCGCGGATGCCCCCGCTGTCGAAGGAACTCCGCGTGTTCGGAAAAGAGGTACGTCCCGGTCTTGAAGTCTCGGAATCTGGGAATCACGAAGTCCAGCCGGACGAGGAGGGTGTCGCGGCCCTGTACCTCCCCGATGAAAAGCCCCGCTGGGACCATGTCTCGCAGGATGAAGAAGATGAGCTGGTTGTCGGCGGGACCAAACGAGAAATCAGGCAGGAAGCGCTTGATCTCCTGCCCATAAAAGTTCAGGAAGTAGCGCAGATACTCGGAATCCGGCTTGATCTCCAGAAGCTTGAAGTACTCCTTCGTCGCGAGCATCTGACGCAGGTAGTACAGGTTGATGAAGACAATGAACAGGTTGACTGCGGCAACCGGGTAAGCCCCGATGAGCACGCCGTAGATCGCAAAGAACGCCGAGCCGAAAAGGTTGATGACCCGCAGCTTGAGGATGGAGCTCATCATCAGGGAGATGGCCACCAGTGCGGATGCCACATACCCGATCAACTCAAGAATCCACCGCTGATCCATTCGTTCAGTCTTTCACCGGAAGATGAGTCGAGGCACTCCTGCGGATTGTAACGGGCCGGCACACGAGCACGCTACATCACGCACCTTGCTGCCTGTACCAGCGCCGCGCTAGAGTGCAGCGTGATGCGCCGCGACCGCTCGGCGCCATTTTCCTCTTCCTGGCACCGCCGCGCACAAATGCGACGCACCGCACATCACCTGCTGATGCTGACACTAACCCTGTTTGCCGCAGCGTCATGCGGGAACCCTCAGCCAGGTACCATCGTGGGCGACATGTTTCTCGCGGAAGATCTCAGCCGGCAGATCAATCTTGCCGGGGCTCCGGTGCATCTACTGCCGCATGAAGCCGCGCTTGACTCCGCGCTGGCGCGCATATGCCCGAACCGAAGAGGAGCGGCCGCTCCATCCCGGGCCGCCCAGGAGCAAGCCTGGCGGAAGCGGGAGCGGATTCTTTCGGCGCAGGCGCGAAGGACCGTAACCACCGGTGCTCAGGCGGAGTTCGCCCTCGATAGCGTGCCTCCGGGCCGGTACCGCCTGTGGGCTGACACCACCGTGGGAGGCGCCCGGTGGACATGGCTGCACCCCGTTACGGTAAGGCCGGGCGACACCCTCCGCGTCGCCCTGAGCAACGCGAACTCCGACGAGGATCCGTTCCGATGCCGGGTATGATCAGCGCTCATGCCGGCACGGTGATCCACGCCAGGCGAAGCGGTCGCGGCATTCTACGCCTCATCCGGCTGCAGGCCCGCCCTGGTAAGCAGGTCTCCCCGCTGCCATATTTCGAGGAACCGGTACACAGCCCCAGGGCAGCGGCAGGAACCGTTCCCCTGCATGGAAACGCCGTGCACAATAGGAGACGAAGATGGCCAAGGAGAGCGAACCTCGGTATGTGTGGGATAACGACGGGATTCCCTATCGGGTGGAACTTCATGGACTTGCTGTAGAACCCCCGATTCCGCCGGTCACGATGGGAACACCGCTGGCCAGCCCCGCGGATCTGGGAGGCGCCGTGCTTCCATCGGTGCCATTGGCAATCCCCCAGATGCCCGACTCCCCTTTTCGGGCGCTGCACTTCTATCTGGAGGAGGGGAGACACCCCGCTACGTGAGCACGTTCCACATTCCCCGCGAACGGAGCCTGGCTGACTTCAGCAACGAGGAACTGTCTGTCGAACTCCAGGAGGCGAAGCTGCTGGCGGAGGGACTTGGGTTCGGCAGCGAGGGTATAGAGCCGGAGAGCCAGCAGCCCGACTGATGCGGTGTGAGGAGGATAAAAAAAGCGGGCCCGGAGATCGATCTCCGGGCCCGCTGTGACAACCGTCCTGCCGAAAGTTACGGTCGCGGCGCGGTGGTCGTGTCGGTGGCCGGCGTCGTCCCGGTGGTGCCGGTCGTCCCAGTGGTGCCGGTGGCGCCCATGCCAGCCGTGTCGGTGGTCGGCATCGTGCCCGTGGCCGCCGGGTCGGTCGGAACGATCACGGGCTGGGTGGCGGGCGGCGTCACGGTCACGTCGGTGCTCGTCGCATCGGTGGTCGCCGGCTCTTCAGCCGCCTCGTTACCACCACAGGCGGCGGCGCTGATCAGGACGGCAGCGGCGATGACCGAGAAAAAGCGATTCTTCAACATGGTTGTTCTCCTACCAAAGTGTTGTGTTCGATCCGGGCTGTCTGCCCGGTGCCGCAAGTAAAGGCAACAGCCGTGCCTGATTTCCCGCGAAAGGGTGATAACCTGCAAGTATTTGCAGGCGTAACACTACGCAATAAGTACGCTGCTGGCCGCCCGTGTTCGCCCGCTGCCAGATGTTTACTGAACGTTCAGCGGCTGTTCAGTGAACACGGCACTTCGGTGGGAACTGCCCAGCCAGCCCCGCCGCGCTGGAACGTCCCACTCGCCACGTAGGGAGGTTCCAGCGTCGCGAACCAATGGCATTTCTGGACCGACCTACGGAGCCGAGCCTGGAGGACGGCTTTCCGCTCCAAAGCCGGTTGCACGCTCCACGCGCAAGTTCTGCCGGAACGTCTGGCCACCAGCCGCAACACTCACCACATACGTACCGGGTTCAACGAGTGGGGGCGGCGAGGCGCGAAACCACCGCCGCCGAAGGGATTGTACCCGCTGCGCAGGGTGCGGGCGTAGCGCCCTATCGCCTGGTTCAGCTCCCGCGCCACGTCGCTCACGCCCCCCTGATTTCCACCCGGCCCGCCGGCCGGATACTGCTCTCCGGTCTTTCCACAAACTCCCCGGTTGCGGCGCGCCCACCACGGGCACCCTGACCCAACGCCGCCACATCCCCGCTCTGCAGCATCGTCACCGCTCGTTCCACCGTGTCACGGTTCGCCCCCGCCTTGATCATCGAGTCCGCGGTGGTGCGGAGGCGCTGCATCAGCAGAAGACTGTCGCGACGTTCAGATGGCGAGATCGCTTTTCGCGCCTGGCGCGCCCAGATTCCAGTATACACGGTGCAGGCCCGGACCTGCCGGGCCCGTCAGCGTCTGGACCGTGTCTCCCCCGGAATTGAGGATCGCGATCCGTGCTCTCGACGCGCCCTGAGAGCCAGGCCCGCGCCGGCGAGGTAGTAGGTGATCTCCGCGCCGTACTGCGGGCTCCGGCCCTCAAAGGTCTTGTGGCCCGCGGACTCTCCGCCGGTAAACGGGCTGCCGTACTGCAGTGCGGGCTTGGGCTCGAAGAGGACCGGCGCGGCGGCAAGCCGGCCCTGCCTGAGCTGCTGCAGGGGAGCGATGTCCACGATCCAGATGGAGCGGCCGTGGGTTCCCGCGATCAGCTCGCGGTCCCGGGGGTGGATCTGCAGGTCGTGCACCGGCACGGTGGGCATCCCGTTCATGAACTTCCGCCAGCTCCTGCCACGATCGAGCGACAGGAAGAGCCCGACATCCGTACCGACGAACAGGAGGTCTGGGTTGACCGGGTCCTCGCGAATCACGTGCAGGAAGTCGGGTCCACCGCGCGGCAGCCCGCCCGCGATGGAGCGGAAGCTCCGCCCGCCGTTGTTGGTAACGTACAGGTACGGGCTGTAGTCGCCGTCCCGGTGCCGGTCGAAGGCCACATAAAAGGTGTTGGCGTCGTGGCGCGAGGGCTCGATGCGGCGCACGTAGGACTTCGGCGCCAGGCCCAGGAAGCGACCATGCAGCGGCTGCCAGGACCTGCCGTCGTCGGGTGATAGCCAGACGTTGCCGTCGTCGGTGCCCACGAACAGCATGCCTCTTCGCAGGGGCGACTCCACCAGCGCCACGATCGTGCTGTAGGTTTCCGCCCCGGTCAGATCGGGCGTGACGCCACCGGTTGCCGCCGTGCTGATGCGGATTCGCATGCTGTCCCGGGTGGTCAGGTCCGGCGAGATCGGCACCAGGTTCTCGCCCCGCTCAGTGGACTTGAGCACGCGGTTAGAGCCGACGTACAGCGTCGTGGGCGCGTGCGGGGAGAGCACGAAGGGAGTATTCCAGTTGAAGCGGACGTCGTTGGCCGCGGAGTCAACCGCCATGCGCGCCCGCAGCGCCTGAATGCGCTGTGCCTTCTCCGGCGTCAGGGCCTGAGAGGTATCGGGTTGCTCGATCAGAATCGAGTCTTCAATAACCTTGGTCCGGTCACGCCAGTTGGGCCTGCGCAGCGCAGTGCGCTCGCCGGTGGCCACGTTGATCCGCGCGACGTTTCCGCCCTGCGATTCCGCGTAGACGATGTTGGGGTCCCGCGGGTCCTGCTGGGTGAAAAAACCATCGCCCCCGTTGACCGAGGCCCAGTGGTGATTGGTGATGTCGCCACTCGCCGTGCGGCTCGGACCGCACCAGCTCCCATTGTCCTGCAGCCCGCCGCACACGCGGTACGGGATCGCCATGTTGTAGCTGACCTCGTAGAACTGCCCCAGCGGAATGGTGTTGACGAAGTCGTAGGTCCCGCCGCCATCCCAGGTGATGCCGATCCCGCCGTCGTTGCCGACGATGAAGTGATTCGGATTCTTGGGATCGATCCACATCGCGTGGTGATCCACATGCAGCCCGACGGTGGCATTCCCGATGGTCTTGCCGCCGTCGCGCGAAACGTTCACCGGCGTCGAGGACCAGTAGACCCGGTTCGGGTCCGCCGGGTCCACCCGCACCTGTGAGTAGTAGAACGGCCGCACGTTCCGGTTGTTCATGAAGGTCCAGCTCCGGCCCCCATCGGCCGAGCGGTACAGCCCGGACAAAGGTCTCCCGCCCTTTTGCGCGGCGGCGGCCTCGACCAGCGCGTACATCACCTCCGGGTTGCTCCGGGCGATGTCGATGCCGATCCGGCCCTTGGTGGTTTCGGGGAAGCCGCCGCCCTTGACCTCCGTCCAGCTCTCGCCACCATCCGTGGACTTCCAGAGTGCACTGCCGGGTCCGCCGCTCTGCAGGAAGTACGACCCACGCACTCGCTCCCAGCTCGAGGCGAACAGGACGTTGGGATCCCGTGGGTGCATGACGATGTCCACGAAACCGGCCTTGTTGCTGATGAACTTGACCCGGCGCCAGCTTCTGCCCCCGTTGGTGGTCTTGTAAAGCCCGCGCTCGGGATTGGAGTTCCAGGGGTGCCCGACCGCGGCCACGTACACGATGTCCGGGTTGGTGGGATGCACGACGATCCGGCCAATGGCCTGGGTCTTCTCCAGGCCCATCAACTGCCAGCTGCGCCCGCCGTTGGTGGACTTGTAAATGCCGCCCCCCGGCGAGATGGAGTTGCGCGAATCCTCCTCGCCCGTACCCGCCCAGATGATGCTGGTGTCACTGGGTGCGATGGCGATGTCTCCCATCGAGATCACCCGCTGGTCATCGAACACCGGCCGGAACGTCGTCCCCCCATTGGTGGTCTTCCAGATGCCGCCGGCGGCCGCGGCGACATAAAACGTGCGGGAGGGACTGGGGATCCCCTCAACGTCGGTGATTCGCCCGGCCATGTTGGCGGGCCCGATCTGGCGCCAGCGAAAGCCGGCCCAGAACGCGGAGTCGGCCGGGGGGCGTGCCTGGCTGTACCCGCTTGTGGAGTTTGTGGCGAGCAGCGCCACGAATGCTGCCCACAGAAGACGGTTGGGTTGCATGGGGGTCCAAACTTGGGGGTGAAATTCTTTGTGGATGAAAACATACATGCGGCGGACCAACTGGGTCAAACCGCAGTGCCGGTGCTATACTCCGCATCAGGGCTCACACAGCTTTCGCGCAGAACACCCAGTATGGACCCGGTCCGCTCGTACGCACTCCGGAGGGCGTGTGCCGGCGTCGTTTGTTCGTCGAGCGATTGCTTGAGCGTGGTCAACAGCGCCGCATCCGGATCCTGGTCCAGCGCAGCCTTCGTGGCGGAAAGCACCTGGCTTGCTCCATCGCGGATCAGCTTGCTCGCGAACCCTTCACGTGCGGCTAGCTGGTGAAGCGCGACGCCGGCTACGGTGGCGCGGCCGGGCAACGTTTGGTCGAGCACGAGTCCTTTGAGCAGGGCGAGAAGGGCGGCGTAGCGGTCGAAGTCACCGCATGTATCGAATGCTTTGAACTCGATCCGCCCGACTTCATGGGGTGTTCGCGCGAGCTTAGCCAGGATGGGCGTGCTGGCGATGAGCTGGTCCTCGTGCTCCACGAACACGCGTACGGCGGGGCGCTGTCCCGCACGCGCGAAGCTACGCACGGAGAGGCCATCCCAAAGGTGCCCCGCGTAGAAGGGGGAGCTGAAGCTCCACGGCACCATGTACGGGCTGTAAAAGGTGAGCTTGCGCCCAAGGTCGATCGCCTGGTCCACAGGCATGTCCTTCAGGGAGAGGTTCAGATCGGGACCGTAGGTGAGCATGGCGAGCACCTCTCCCTGAAAATCCGCAGACTCGCGGCGAAGCTGCTGCTCGTGGGCCGTCAGCGGAGGGTCGTACACGTACTCGGTCTGCAACGGATTGAAGCTGGTGCAGACCGGAATGAATCCGTTCGCCGCACCAGCGGCTCGCAGGGCCACGAAGCTATCCCGCAATTCGTTGATGACCCCGGCAATGTCGGGGCGGCGGGTGGTGCGGATCTCGATTCCCTTGGGAATGCACGCTTCAAGCTCGCCGGTCTCCGACAAGCGCTCTACACCTTCGATGTACCAGCGCTTCACCCGGATCCCGGCATCCCCGACGTGCAGCTGCGGGTAGTCGCCGGGATACAGCGGAAGCAGCGCGATCAGCCGGTTGAACTCTGCAAACGTCGTGTTGGTGAAATCCGCGAACTGATGATGGTCACGTACGAACGCGACTTCGTGCTCGATTCCAAAGGAAAAACTCAATCAGCGGATGTGCTGCGAGTGGACCGTCTCGAAAGCGGCCACTCCCGCCGCCATGCACTCCTGGCGCTGCGGGTCTTCCTTGGGGCACGACTTGTACTGCTCGGGCACCGACTCCACGAATACGCTCATCCTGCCGTCCCGGTGAACCAGCAGCCGCATGTACCCGGGAGCAGCGCGGCCGAAGCGTATGTTTTTTTCCCGACCGATGCCGCTGATCTTACTCGCCGAGCCGGAAACGATGCTGAACTTCGGATCATTCGGCCACCTCCCCGCGATGATCTGCAGCGAGTGCTCGTGGCCGCCGACGAAAAGAACCGGCGGCCCCGTCTGCGCGAAGATCGACCGCAGGCCAGCTTTAAGCTCGCGATAGGGAAGCGAGGTGAGATCCTGCAGGACGGCGCCGCTCCGGGCGAGCAGGTAGCGCAGCCCGAACGTTTGCCAGAAGGAGAACTCCCCGCCGTGCGGCCCTGCGGACTGGAACGGGTGGTGCGCCGCGAAGATCACCTGACGCTTGCCCGCGCTCCGCATTGCGGCCTGGACCCGCTCCAGCACGGTGCGCTGCCCACGGCCACTCCTCCTGCCGCCATCCAGGACCCACCACGCGGTGTCCAGAATCAGGAGGCGGATGTGCTTACCCAGATCGAGTACGTAGGGGCCTCCCTGCCCCGGCTCCGGAACCAGGCGCACCTGCGCACGGGTCTGGCTCCGGGCGCGAGAGAGGAAGGTGTCCAGGTTCTTGAGACGAGCGTAGCCTTCCCACTCCGTCTCCAAGCCCCAGTCATGATTCCCAGCCATGAAGTATCCCTGCGCACGCCGCTGCCTCGCGAATGGGCCGGCCAGCAGGCGGACCTGGTCCATGACGATCGCGGAATCGTGCGGGAACTCCTTGGTACCTGGGGCATGCATCCCGAGCGGGTAGACGATGTCCCCGAGAAACAGGACCGTCACCGTCGAATCGCCCCGGAGGCGCTCAGCCCACCATTCGATGTCCCGCTGAAGGCGCGGCAGGATGGGATAGTACTCGCTCCGCGCCTCGCCCGGATCACCTACCAAAAAAAGCACGCGCTCGACCTCGCTTGGGTTGGGCACTGGGATTTGTTGCGGGGCCGGTAACCGGGGAGGTGTGAGGCTGCACGCCCCGAGCAAAGCAAGGAGCAACACACTGATCGAGCGAACACGCAAAAAGGGGTCAATCATGTGTTAAATCGCGCCTTGACAAGTGTCTGTACAACGCGCGGCCTCAGGCAGCGGTGAGCAACAGTGGATGCCCCTTGGTGATTACCAGCGTGTGCTCGTAGTGCGCTGTGAGGCTTCCGTCCAGGCTGGTGATTGTCCATCCATCCGACGCGGACCGCGTCCGGTTCGCACTCACTGAAACAATCGGCTCCAGCGCGATAACCAGTCCGCTGGTAAGGCGCGTTCGGTCGAGCGGCTGGTAGTGATTGACCACGCTCGGCTCTTCGTGAATGCTTCGCCCGATGCCGTGGCCGCATAGATCCCGCAGCACCTTGAAGCCACGCCGCATCACCTCCGCTTCGACAGTTCCGCCGACGTGGGAAAGGCGCTCCCCTGCACGCGCCACTTTCGCCGCGCGTTGGAACGCAGCCTCGACGCACTCGATCAGCCGCCTGGCTTCATCCGAAATGGGTGGAACACCGACCGTGACCGCAGCATCGGCGTAGTAGCCCTCCAGCTCCACCGTTACGTCGAGTGTTACCAGATCACCCCGCTGGAGCTGGCGAGAGCCGGGATACCGTGTACGGCTTCATCATTGACGCTGATGCAGGCCGTGCCGGAAACCATACACGAGCTGGGGAGCCGAGCGCGCGCCATGCTCCGCGAGCACGCCGGCAGCGATCCGGTCCAGCTCCGCGGTCGTGATTCCCTCCCGCACGGCCTCACACATCGCCTTCAGCGCCAGCGCGACCACTCGCCCGGCTCGCTTCAGCCCGTCGAGGTCCTTTTTGGAATCAACCGACATCAGTGTCCCCTAAAGAATGATAATGGCCCGGCTTCACCACCGGATGGGAACGGTGAGGCCCACCCGTAGCTCGTTTGGGACACCGGGGTCCTGACTATCATCCTCCCGCCAGCCCCGGAAGCCGCCCAGCAGCCCCCGAGGGAAAGCCCGATACCGGCACCAATCACCCCGCCCGCCAGGGCGACTCCGAGGTCGTTGCCGCCAGCCACCCGATCCCCGCTCCGACCGCGGCGCCGGCGAGCAATCCAGCAGTGGAGCCAACGAAGGCTCCCGTCAGGGCATCCCCTCCTGCAACGCCAAAGAGCACGCCCGCGGCCGGCGCCGCGATCATGGGTATCGACTGCCAGTGGATCAGGTCTTCCACCGTGTCCAGGTACTCGCGCTGAAACGCGCCCGCCACACGATGGCCGACACGGTGATTACTGCCCCTCCCGCGATGCCCAGCCCAGCCCCGGCCGCCGCGCGCGGCAGTTTTTGCGCCGGTGCGGGCCTGGTACTGACCGGCACGAGCACGAGCGCAAGCAAGAAAATCCAGATCAGTCGCGACATAAACCCCTTCCTGTCTCCCCCGGTCCTGTGTCCCGTGGTTCGCAGCCCAGCCCCACAGCATTGGAGCACCGTCCCCCGCCAAGCCGGCGAATCGCCGTCAGGCGAGTTCGTGGGAGGCCCGTCGAACTCGGATGTGCTCCTCTGCCACCCAATCCGAGTACTCGCCCGTGCGCTCGACGGTTCCCGTCGTGTCCACACTGGCGATCTGGGGATCAGCCACCGGACCCTGGTCCACGGTCGTCAGGAATTCCGCTAGACCGGCCAGGTATTCTTTACCAGTTTCCCGGGCCGCCGGCGAGTGGGCGTCGAACTCGCGCTCAAAGCGTGACTTCAGCTCGTCCAGTCGTGCCTTGCTTGCGTCGTACATCTGTACCTCTCCACCCCGTCTGGTATACGTTGGAGCCGCCAATGCGCATCTCCCGCGCGACGCAGGTGGCCCATCGAACAGCGTTGAGCACAGCGCGCTGATTCGTGATCAACGCCCGTGCAACGCCGAGGCGAGTGAAGCCATGGACCTGTCCTGCCGACTCGCGAACAGATAAACGCGGGACGCGAAAACTGTTCCCGCGGGGAGCCGAATGACCCGTGCGGCTCCCACCAAATTCTCCGAGCTACGGAAAAAACCGTTGACAAAGCACTTCGCCACGATTAATCTACGGAAGAACCCGTAGCCAGGACACCATGGACGAGATTACCTTCACACCCCGCGAGCTGGACGTGATGAGCATCCTCTGGCGGAGCGGCTCCGGCACCGTCAACGAGGTGCGGGAAGCACTTGGCGACGAGCTGGCGTACACGTCTGTCCTTTCGGTGCTGCAAACGCTGGAAGATAAGGGATACGTACGGCACGAGCCGGAGGGGCGCGCCTACCGCTATCACCCAACGGTAGCGCCCGAGGCGGCGGGACACAGTGCGCTGGCCCGGATCCGGGAAGCGGTCTACCAGGGATCGGCGGAGTTGATGTTTGCCCAGCTCGTATCCGACCGGAAACTGAAGCGCGACGAGCTGGAGCGGATGCGCCGCCTCCTCGCCGAGCGGCTCAAGGAGGAACCATGATCGCGTCCTGGATGCTGTACGCGCTCGTGGTGAGCGCCCTGGTCGGCGCGGCTGCCTGGGTCCTGGAGGAGGTCTGCCGTTTGCTCGGCTCGCCGGTCCGCTGGGTGTGGCTCTGCGGTCTGCTCGCCACCGTGGGCCTGGTAGCCCTCGCTCCGCTCCCGTACCGCCACACCCGAGAAGCCGACGGCGCCCACGTTCGCCCTCCCACAGCCGACCACTGGATCGGTGGACGCCCAGGCGCGTGATTGGCTGTCATCGCTCGCCGGAACGCTGGAAGAAGCGAGGGTCACCCTGGCGCAGCCTCTCCGTGCCGCTGCCGCGCTTGGCGAGGGAACAGCCGGCAGGGCGCTGGCAGCGGGATGGATCGCGCTTTCCCTTGCTCTCCTGTGCCTGGCTGCTGTGACCTTGCTCCTCGCGCGTCGTGCGCGCCGCTCCTGGCCCGTCCGTGAGATCGCGGGCATTTCGGTACAGGTGGCGCCCACCACGGGTCCGGCGGTCCTGGGCCTCCGGCGCCCGGAGGTGGTTGTCCCCGAGTGGCTGCTGCACGCACCCCAGGAGGAGCAGCGCCTGGTGGTGCTGCATGAGCGCGAGCACATCCGCGCCCATGACCCTCTGCTGCTCGCGGCCGGCTGCCTGTCTGTGGTGTTGATTCCCTGGAACCCCCTCGCCTGGTGGATGCTGCTCCGGCTGCGGCTCGCCGTGGAGCTGGACTGCGACGTCCGCGTGCTCCGCGGCGGAGTCCGCCCGCAAACGTACGGCTCGCTGCTGATCGACATGGCTGGGCATGGACCCGGCCTTTCCCTGGGTGTTCCGGCGCTCGCCGGCTCGCCCTCTACCCTTGAACGGAGGTTACGTGCAATGACTACTCGTTTGCCGCGCTTTGCTGCCCTTCGGGCCAGCGCCCTCGGCACCCTCGGGCTCGCGGCCCTGGTGGCTGCCTGCGAAACGCGCATGCCGACGGCGCCTGAGATCGAGGAGATGGATGTCGCCGCCGCTGAAACCCAGGCGAAGCGGCTTCAGATCGTGACAGCAAAGGATGGCGAGGTAAACTACTTCATCAACGGCAAGCAGGTCAGCGCGGAGGAGGCTCGTGCACTCGCCGGGGATCGCATCGCGCGAGTGGAGATTCTCCGTGGGCAAGCTGGGAAGGAGACCCGCATCCACATCAATACAGATACGGTGAGCATCTCGCACGACCTACCGCGCGGGCAAGGCAAGGGGGAGAGCACCCGTGTGAGGGTGATGACTTCCAAGCTAGAGGATTCGCACTTCGTGCCCGCACGTAATTTCGAAGGATTGCTCTTGGTTGATGGTGCGATTGTTGACCCATCCCGGATGCGAACCCTAAACCCGGACCAGATCGAGAAGATCGAAGTAATCAAAGGCGCACCCGCTGCCAAGCTGCACAGTGATCCCAAAGCGGCGAACGGAGTAATCCGCATCACTACCAAAGCCGGCGCGAGCAAGCGCTAAGTCGGGTATTCCGAGGACTTTAAGCAGCCCTGGGACGGGCGGTTGAAACCGCGGCAACAACGGCACCAAGTCGCCCTGCGGCGACTGAACTCCGCACGGGGTTGAGCTTCAGTCCGCGAAGGCGGACTTGGTGCACGGGTTGCAGCGAATTGATATGGCCGGCTGCAATGGACGGCGAGCACGAGACTCGCCGTCACACTGCCATCGATTGTCTGCTTTGATGACAGGGTCTACATTGCGACTGGCATCCCGCCCAAGTCGCACCTGATTTCCTGGAGGGGTTCCCATGACCCTCGACCGAAGAAGCTTTCTGCTGCGCTCCGGCGCGGGCGTCGCCACCGCACTCACTGCCGGAGCGGCGTGGAAAAGTACCGAAGGATCCGCTCGTCCACCCGCTCCGTCCCCGGTCTCCGACGAGTGGAGCGCGATCCGGGACCAGTTCAACCTGACGCGCGAGTACATCCACCTCGCCGGTCTGCTGCTGGCCTCGCATCCCACCCCGGTACGCGAAGCAATCGAGCGGCATCGGCGCGGACTGGACGAAAACCCGGTGGACTACCTGCACGAAAACGAACGCAAGCTGGAAGCAGCCGTTCGCAAGGCGGCGGCGGAGTACATGGGAGTGCAGCCGGAGGAGATCGCGCTCACCGACAGCACCACTATGGGTCTGGGAACGCTCTACAGCGGGCTGATTCTGCGCCCTGGACAGGAGGTCGTCACCAGCACGCACGACCACTACGCCACCCACGAATCCCTCGCCCTGAAGTCGCAGAAGAGCGGAGTTCCCACGCGGAAGATCCCGCTCTACCAGCGGCCCGCCACGGCGTCCGAGGCGGAGATCGTCGGCAACCTCCTGCGAGCGGTTACGCCCCGAACGCGGATCGTGGCAGTCACCTGGGTGCACTCCAGCACGGGCGTGAAGCTTCCCATTCGCGCGATGGCTAACGCGCTCGCGGAGGTCAATGCCGGCCGTGCTGAAAACGACCGGGTGCTTCTTTGCGTGGACGGCGTGCACGGCTTCGGGGTGGAGAACGCTTCCATGCCGGAGCTGGACTGCGACTTTTTCGTCGCGGGTACCCACAAGTGGATGTTCGGGCCACGGGGCACGGGGGTGATCTGGGGCAAGCGGAGCGCCTGGGGGGCCGTTTCACCCACCATCCCCAGCTTTTCGCGAGGTGTCGGCTGGGGTGGGACCATGTCGCCTGGCGGCTTCCACTCGTTCGAGCACCGCTGGGCACTGGGTGAGGCGTTCCGGTTCCACCTCGGCACCGGCAAGGCTCGCATCGCGGAGCGCATCCGCGCGCTGAATCGCCAGTGCAAAGAAGGGCTGGCGGC
>JAUJOM010000083.1 GCA_030447645.1 Longimicrobiaceae bacterium
GGCGCCTGGCCCTCCGCTGCTCGCTCGAGGGCTGCGCACCCGGGCCGCCGCGCTCGTCGTACCCAGGTGTCGGATCGGTCGCGCCGAAACAATCGACAAGCTGCCAGCTCCACTGGCCTGGTACTCCCTCGCGACGGGCGCTCTCGTTCGCGCAGCCAGCCCGGCGCGGCGGGGCTGATGCATTCGGCGCCCCCCTGTCCCAGTGCAGCGCGAAAGCTTCATTCTTTCGGTAGCTGCACTGCACCCGCTGAAGGGCCTGGACTTTCTCCTGGATGCGCACGGCAGGATACCTCCCAAACAGCGTTCTCCCCTGCTCGTCGTGAGTGATCGCTCCCGACAGGCTGAGCGGTAGCGCCTGGAGGCGAGCGCATCGCACAATGGCGTGCAACTCGAGTTCCGATTTCGCATCTCGGATGAAGAGCTGGTTCGGCTGTACAATCAGGCCCCGTATCGTTGTCTACGCGCCCTACGCAACACTCCGTGTCGGAGTTGGCTGATCTTCTATGGGAAGCCGCCGGTATAGCGGAAGGAGGCCACACTCGCTAATCCCAACTTCGTGGGAAAGTAGCGAACTTCCGGGCAGCCGTGCCGTCCGCCCGCGAGGGCGGCTGCCGTCTCTAGGCGGGCCGTTCATCGGCCCGGTGGTGCTCGGGAGTAGCCGCCAGTTCCCGTGGGGAGAAAACCCCAAGTGTGCTTCCTTCGCTCCAGTCTGGTATAACGGGAAAACGCGATCTTGGGCTGCGATGGTCACGGTCTTCCATTGCCGAAAGCCACATCTTGGCCCATCATCCTTCTTGTAATAACCCTGGGCCCAATTTCGGCGAACTCGTATGTTCCAGTGGAGTAACCACCGCAGGCGCCGGAGTGTCGAAATGAACCTGGTGGAGCGTATCACCGTGAACCCGCGGCAGTGCGGCGGCCGCCCCTGCGTTCGAAGTATGCGCATCCGCGTCACCGACGTGCTAGACCTGCTCGCCTCGGGCTTGACGCGGGGGCCAGGCGCTGGAGGAGCTGCCAGATCTTGAGCCCGCCGACATCGATGCGTGCTTGCGCTTTGCCTCCCGACGACTGGATCATCCGGTCGTTGTTGCGTGATCCTGTGGCTGGATGCCCACCTTTCACCAGCCATGGCACCACGGCCCCGCATGCGGTTCGCGCTTGACGCGATTCCCGTTCGGGATCTGGATCTACGGGAGGCAGAGGACGTCGCAATCTTTACTGCAGCAAGACAGGCCGGTGCAATCATGATGACCAAGGACAGCGACTTCGTTGAGCTCGTCCAGCGTTTGGGTCCTCCACCGCAGGTAATCTGGCTGCGTAGCGGCAACACTTCGAATGCGCGCCTGAAGCAGCTGCTCACTCATGCCTTACCGACGGTGCTGGAGATGCTCCGCGCTGGTCTAGATTGGGGACGCATGGTAGGCAACCGCAGATGTTGAGCAGAGCCGAAGTTCCTCGAGCAGAACCCGCCGCCCCTTACTACGCAGGGTACGTCCTACCCACACCCCATGAGTGACGTGGAATTCACCTACTCAGGCACCGAGCTGGACGCCCTTGCCGAGGTGCGGAATTACTACGCCTGGGTTCTGCACCACCTCCAGCCCCACATCGGGAGGAACGTTGTCGAGGTGGGAGCCGGGATCGGTACCTTTTCGCGGTTTGTGCTCCGGGGTACGGGTGTACGCGAGATGGTCCTGATCGAGCCCGCCGTTAACAACTTCCCGGTTCTGGAGCAGCGGTTCGCCGAGGAGCCACGCGTACGCCTCATTCACGGCTACCTTGAGGACGTGGACGAGTTGCTCGGCGCCGACTCGCTGATCGCCGTGAACGTGCTGGAGCACGTACCCGACGACGAACGCTTTCTGGCGGCTGCGCATACCCACCTCAGGGACGGCGGCAAGATTCTGCTCTTCGTTCCGGCCATGCCGCTGCTCTTCGGCACCCTTGACGAGGCCTTCGACCACTTTCGGCGCTATACCGGGCCCGAGCTCGACGCCAGGCTCCAGCGGGCCGGCTTCCGGAACATCCAGCTCCGCCGTATGAACGCTCTGGGCGTTCTCAGCTGGTGGATCGCCGGGAGGCTCCTCCGACGGCGGACGCTGGCCCCGCGCCACGTGCGCCTTTATGACCGCTGGCTGATCCCGGTGATCAGGAGAATGGAATCCGCCTGGGAGCCGCCATTTGGGCAAAACCTGCTCGCCATTGCCACCAGGAGCGAACCCGCGGCGTAGAGAGCAGGTACGTTCTTTGCACCGCGACAGGCGTTCCCTGCGGCCGGAGTTAGGCCGCACCTCGCTGCGCTCACGTCGCAGGTGTATGGATGCAGTGAAGATCCTGCTCGCCGAAGACCATACGGATAGCCGTGAAGCGCTGAGCACTCTGCTCCGCGCTTTTGGTTATGACGTGTGGGTAGCGACCAATGGACGCGAGGCAGTGGACCTCGCCATAATGGAGCAGCCGGATCTGATCCTCATGGACGTCATGATGCCGATCATGGACGGGCTCACCGCCACCCGGACGCTGCGCGCCGATCCGGGCTTTCGGCAGGTGCCGATCCTGGCTGTCACCGCGATGGCTGGTGCCGAAGACCACGTGTTCACGGCGGGCTGCGACGCCTGGATTCGCAAGCCGGTGAACATGCGCTCCCTGGTGGATACGATCCGCAACCTGGTGGAAGCGGGCCAGAACGCGGCGTAGCCCGCAGCGTAATTCGGGGTTTGAGTTCGCCAGCAGAAGCAAAAGGGCCCGACCATTTGGTCGGGCCCTTTATGCTGGAGGCAGGTGGCTGTCCGATTCCCTACACGGTCGGGTTTCCGATCTTTTCAGCCAGCGGGCTT
>JAUJOM010000030.1:0-13399 GCA_030447645.1 Longimicrobiaceae bacterium
CAGCTTCGCGAATACCTCCAGCAGGCGCGGGAAGAGTCCGAAGCGGACGAGGAAGAGGACGAGAGCGCATAGCGCTGCAGGCGCTTGAACACGGAGCCCCGACCTGGCTTCTTCATACCATCCAGCGTTTGCGGAGCTTCGCGTAGGTGGAAGATAGGTGACAAAGGGGCGACGAGACGTTCCGTCCGGCGACCTGCCCCTCGCGGAGTGCCGTTAGCAGGCCGTCGCGGTCCGGCGTGAACGGGGGCACACTCATGAAGCCTCGCCCGATCTCCCCCAGGGTATGCGCATCCGATCCCGCCCCCAGGAGCTTGCCGTGCGCCCGTGCCCACGCTTCAGCCCGGAGATTGAGCCCCGACTTCCAGGAGCGTGAGTTATGCGCTTCCACCACGTCGACCAGCTCCCCGATCTGGTCGAGCAGCGCGCCGCCACCGGAGCGACGGCTATCAAAAGGGTGCGGCAGATACACGATGCCGCCCTGCTCCCGAATGCGCTCGCAGGTTTCACGGGCCGGAGTTCCCTTGGGGATCCGCTCCCGGAGTAGAATCCCGATGACGTCCACCCGCTCGGCTGTCTTGACCTCCTCGCCCACCAGGATGCGCTCGGGATCGAGCTCGTGCAACACGACTGCCGCCGCGATCTCGTTGTGGTCGGTGATCACCAGCCGGTCCATCCCGCGCTGGCGGGCTACCTCCACCACGCGCTCCGGCGGATTGAGCGAGTCGAACGAAGCGTGTGTGTGGATGTGCATGTCCATCCGGAGCAGTGTCATGCGAGGACCCGCCGTTGTAATTCACCCCACACGTCAACCGCGCGTCGCCGCAGCTCCGCAGGTGTGCCGATGTTGTCGATGATGTAATCGGCACGGTCGCGCTTCGTAGCTGAAGGCAGCTGCGCTTCAATCATGCGCCGTGCATCCTCGTGGCTGAGCCCACGGTCACGGACAAGACGCTCTTGGCGCACCGATTCGGGCGCATCAACCAGCACCACGACGTCAAACTCATTCTCGAGCGCCACCTCGAAGAGCAAGGGGATGTCCGCTACCACAATTCGCTCGCCACGCTCTCGTGCTCGGTCGTATTCACGCTCCCGCAGTGTCCCGATCGTGGGGTGAACGATGCCCTCCAAGCGGGTCCGGGCCTCGGCGTCGCCAAAGACGACGTGGCGGAGTGCCGCCCGATCCAGAGCGCCGGATGGGTCCAGTACTCCGGGACCCCACGCTTCCACGATTTCCCGGAGCGCGGGTGTTCCTGGCTCTACCACCTCCCTGGCGAGGCGGTCAGCGTCGATCAGCGTGCCGCCAAGCTGCTGCCACACCCGGGCAACGGTGGACTTCCCCGCCGCGATGTTTCCCGTCAGTCCGACCTTCAGCACGGATCGGGCGTCACGCGAAAGCGAAGCATAGCACATTCTCCGAGGTGAGTTCCCGTCGCGCCTGCCCTGCGGCTACCAGGTGCTGCAGGTGAGCAAGCGTTTCGCGGAGTGCCTGGACCCAAGCCGAAGGGGGCAGGTCGCGCCCTGGATACCGCCGCCGGGCGACATCCCAGGCCGTGCTCGGCCGGGCGGACAGTAGCGCGCCGATTGCCTGGCTCTCTGCCTGCGTTGCCTGCCGCAGCTCGGCCAGCCGCTCCGCTGGCCGGGTGATCGGCTCCCCGTGCCCTGGCAGGATGCACGCCAGCCGCAAGGATCCCAGCCGGGTGAGCGCATCCAGATAGTCACCCACGGGATCTCTTCGCTGCCGGTTCACCCCGACAGTCGGGGTCACCCGCGGCAGCACGGCGTCACCGGCAATCAATAGCCCGTCCGCAGCCCGGAAAAGCGCCACGTGCCCCGCGGTGTGTCCGGGCGTCCAGACCCAGCTCCACCCCGCAGCGAGTGGGAGGTCCCCTCCCGCCGCGCCCAGTGGATACTCCACGCCCAGTGGCTGGGTTGAAGGGGTGGGGCCGCCCTGCTCCATCCGCTCCAGCATCTCCGCGGACACGCCGTTCCCCCGAAACAGAGCAGTCCGGTACTCCGCCTCCTCATCCGGGTGCAGCGCAGCGTGGGCCCAGCGCTTCGCGTCCAGTTCACCCATCGCCAGTGGAGCGCCGCTCGCCGCACGGGTGCGAGCCGCCAGGCCGATGTGATCCATGTGCATGTGGGTCACCACGTGTAGCCGAATCTCGCTCCATCCGGCATGCGCCCCCACGCCCGCATCCAGCGACGCCCAAGCATCCTCGCTGTCCAGCCCGCCGTCCACCAGCATCCACCCACCCCCCTGCAGCTCCACCAGATAGGCGTGAACTTCGCGCGGGCGAAAGGGGAGCGGCGTGGTGATACTCCACACTCCCTGAGGTTGCTGCATCGTTCCGACCCAGGCTAGATTTCAGCGTTTACGCCCTGGTTTCGCGGGCCGTTGCATCACCCTTACAGCAACTTTCATGGCCACTACCACGCCTCCCCAACCGGCAACGCAGGACGCGCTGGACCGGGATACGCTGCTCGGCTTTTACCGTACCATGCTGCTTTCGCGGCGGCTGGATGACAAGGAGATCCAGCTCAAGCGGCAGAACAAGATATTCTTTCAGATTTCCGGCGCCGGCCACGAGGCCATTCAGATCGCGGCCGCCGCGCACGCCCGCCCGGGGTACGATTGGTTCTATTTTTACTACCGGGACCGGGCGTTCTCGCTGCAGCTCGGGATGACCGCGCTCGACCACATGCTCCAGGCCGTGGGCGCTGAGGCAGACCCGTCCTCCGGTGGCCGGCAGATGCCGGCGCACTGGGGCCGGCGCGACCTGAACATCGTGTCCACTTCGTCGCCCACGGGAACGCAGTTCCTCCAGGCTGTCGGCACTGCCGAAGCGGGTGTGCGCGCAACCAAGCTGGGCGGCGCGCTGGAGGATATCACGGAAGCCAAAGGCGACGAGGTGGTGTTCGTCACAACGGGTGACGGCACTACCAGCGAGGGCGAGTTCTGGGAAAGCTTGAACAGCGCCTGCAACCTGGCGCTGCCGGTCATCTACATCGTCGAAGACAACAAGTTCGCCATTTCGGTGCCGGTGGAGGTAAACACCGCCGGTGGGAGCATTTCCAAGCTGGTGACCGGGTTCCCGGGATTGCTCATCCTGGAGTGCGACGGCACCGACATTCGGGAAAGCTACAAGACAATGCGGCAGGCAACGGAGTACGCTCGCGCCCGCAAGGGCCCAGTGCTCGTGCACGCCCACGTCATCCGCCCGTACTCCCACTCACTCTCGGACGACGAAAAATTCTACAAGACGGAGACGATGCGCTCGTCGGAGGCGCTGCGTGACCCGATCACGCGCACTGCCCAGCTTCTTCTGGAGAGCGATTTCGTTACGCAGGATGAGCTCGAGCGCCTTGAGCAGGCGGTGCAGGCGGAAGTGAATGCCGCCTCCGACGAGGCACTGGAGTCGCCGCAGCCCGCGCCTGAAACGGCGATGCTCTACCTGTACTCGCCGGACGTAGACCCTACCGCGGAGCAGTTCGACACCGAGGACGATCCCCGCTTCGTGGGGAACGACACCACCGTGGTGGACCTGATCAATGCCACTCTGAAGGATGAGATGCGGCGGGACCCGCGCATCGTGGTGTTTGGTGAGGACGTGGCGGACTGCTCACGGGAAGACATTCTCTGTGATGTGGCTGGGAAGGGCGGCGTGTTCAAGGTCACACACGGCCTGCAGCGCGAGTTCGGCGGGACTCGTGTCTTCAACTCACCGCTCGCCGAGGCGAACATCGTAGGCCGCGCCATCGGCATGGCGCTCCGCGGCCTCAAGCCTGTTGTCGAGATTCAGTTCTTTGATTACATCTGGCCGGCCATGATGCAGATCCGGGACGAGCTGGCTACAATGCGGTACCGCTCCAACAACACCTGGGCGTCACCAGTGGTGATCCGGGTAACATACGGTGGCTACCTGAAGGGCGGGGCGATTTATCATTCGCAGACGGGGGAATCGATCTTTGCTCACTGTCCCGGTTTGCGCGTTGTCTTGCCGGCCACGGCGGTGGACGCCGCTGGACTGCTCCGCACGGCGATTCGCTCCGAAGACCCGGTGATCTTCCTGGAGCACAAGCACCTGTACCGGCAAGTTTACAACAAGGGCAAGTATCCGGGACCGAACTTCATGATCCCGTTCGGCAAGGCTAAGACCGTGCGGGATGGAACCGACGTGACGGTGGTGGCTTGCGGCGCGCTTGTGCAGCGTTCACTCGCCGCCGCCAAGCTCGCTCAGGAGCAGCACGCGATCAGCACCGAGGTGATCGATCTTCGCACAGTCGCGCCGTTCGACATGGAGACCATCGCGGAGTCGGTGAAGCGAACCAATCGGGTGATCATCGCGCACGAGGACTCGCTCTCCTGGGGAATCGGTAGCGAGATCGCGGCGCGGGTGGCTGATGAGCTGTTCCCCTGGCTCGATGCGCCAGTGAAGCGTGTCGCCTCACTGGATACCTGGGTGGCCTATGCCCCGCAGGTGGAGCGCGCGATTTTGCCGGAGCCCGAGGATGTGCTGAAGACAATTCAAGAGATTCGGGCTTTTTGAGCGCACGGACAGTCGACTTTCACGGCGCCTCCGAGTAAAAGGTGTCAGGGGCGGAATCACTCAACTCCGCCCGAAGACCGGGATGGCGGCACCGTTGATCGGCCCCGACGCCGCTGATGCCAGGAAGACGATCACCTGCGCGATCTCCTCCGGAGAAGTCCAGCGCTCAAAGTCGGTCCCGGGCATCGCTTTACGATTCTCCGGAGTGTCCACCGTTCCCGGTAGCACCACGTTGGCGCGTACACCCTCGTCGGCGTACTCTTCGGAGATGGTCTGGGCGAGGGTGTGAAGACCGGCCTTGGAAACCGCATAAGCACCGTAGTTGCCCCGGTCTTGCCAGACGCGCCGCGACGACACGAAGACCAGCGATCCCCCATCCCGCCGCGCCATTTCGGGAATGGACGCGCTGGCAATCAGCCATGCTGAGCGGAGATTCAGGTTAATCATTTGCTCCCACACCTCGGCCGGCGTGTCGCCCACGCGAGCACCGCCCGCGTAGCCGCCGACCAGGTGGGCCACGGCATCCAGGCGGCCTCCCCACTCGCTCACCTGCTCCACGGCCGCGTTCGCACCACGCTCGGTCGTAAGATCCAGCGCGAACGTGAAGATGCGCCCCTCATGTTCGCGCTTGAGCGCATCCAGAACGTCTGGCCTGTCCGTCTTGTGGAATGGAATCGCAACGCGGGCACCCGCCTGCAGAAAGGCACGGGTTACGGCACGCCCCAGGTTGCCGGCACCGCCCGTCACGAGAACCACGTGCTCGCTCATAAACCGTTCCTGGATGAGGATGCAGATGCCGGCACGCGCCGGCTGGTACGGACCACCTCGAGCAGCCGCGCCTGCGCCGCGTCCGTCAGCGCATCATCCGCGACCCGCCACCCCCAGTTCCCCTCGCCCACGCCGGGCGTGTTCATACGGGCCTCGCTACCGAGCCCGAGGACGTCCTGCAGCGGAATCACAGCAAGGTCGGCCGGCGATTGGAAGGCAAGATCGATCATCTCCCAGTGAATCTCGTCGGCGCGGGGTTCACGACCAAGCAGCTTGCGCACGCCGGCACGCTGCGCGGGAGCGGCGCTCCGGTACCATCCCACCGTGGTGTCATTGTCGTGCGTGCCGGTGTACGCCACCGAGTTGCGGGGATGATTCGCGGGCAGGTGCGGGTTGCGAGCCCCGCTGTCCCCAAACGCGAACTGCAAGACCCGCATCCCGGGAAAGCCGAGCTCGTCGCGCAGCTCTTCCACATCCGGAGTGATCAGTCCCAGGTCTTCCGCGATGAGCGGCAGCCGGCCCAGCCTGGCTTCCGAGGCTTCGAAGATTGCGCTGCCCGGACCGGGTCTCCAGCAGCCGTTGATCGCAGTTTCTTGGCCTGCGGGCACCTCCCAGAACGCAGCAAATCCGCGGAAGTGGTCGATGCGCGCGATGTCCACCTGCTCCAGTGTACGCCGGAAGCGGCGAATCCACCAGTCGTATCCCTGCCCGGCCAGCACATTCCAGCGGTAAAGGGGATTGCCCCAGAGTTGGCCGGTTTGGCTGAAATAATCGGGCGGCACCCCGGATAGGGTGCGCGGGCACCGATCCTCGTCCAGGTCGAACAGCTCCGGGTGCGCCCAAACATCCGCGCTGTCGTAGGCGACAAAGATGGGGATGTCCCCAATGATGCGGACGCCCCGCTCGTTGGCGTATGAACGTAGCGCCCGCCACTGGCGGTCGAAGAGCCACTGCGTGAACTCTTCCCGCTCCACGGCGTCGGTGTTCGCACGGGTCCAGCGGGCGAGTGCGTCAGGCTCTCGTCGCCTGAGCTCCGGTTCCCATCCGGTCCATGGCGCGTGCTCATGCTCCTCCCGGAGTGCGGCGAAGATCGCGTAGTTCCGGAGCCAGTCCGCATTCCGCTGCCGGAATGCTTCGAGCTCCTCTTTGAGTTCCGGCGGGGAGGTCCGATGAAACGCCTCGAAGGCCCGACCGAGCAGCGCGCCGCGAAAACGGATCGCCTCCGGATAATCCACCGGTTCCGAGGTCACGGCTACGTCGGCCAGGTCGGCCTCGGTCAGCAGACCGTCGCGTAGCAGTGCCTCGGGGCTGATCAGCAGGGGACTTCCCGCGAAGGCGGAAAGGCCGGTGTACGGTGAGCCCCCTCCGGACACCGGGACCAGCGGCAGAACCTGCCAGTGGGATTGCCCTGCGCCCACCAGCCAGTCGATGAAGCGGTAGGCAGCTTCTCCGAAATCGCCGATGGCGCGACCCGGTAGCGAGGTCGGGTGGAGCAGAATCCCCGCTGAACGACCGGTGTTCATAGTGCCGGGAGCAGGTAGGCAACCTCGGCCGGGCCGAGCGGAATGTGGTTTGGCACCGGCTCGCCGTCCGGCGCCGCATCATCGCGGCACACCCGGAAGAGCCGATAACGCTCAGGGACCTTCAGGGCGATCTCCTGCCCCACGTCAGGACGCTTGTTCACCAGGATCCAGCCCTCCTCCTCACTGATGCGCCGCTGCAGAACGAGAACACTCCCCTCCAGGCCCAAGGGTGCGGAAAGCTCTCCCTCGCGGTGCAGCAGTGGATGGCGCAGCTTGAGCTCGTTGACTCGCTTCACGAAGCGGCGCAGGTCCATTCGCCGGCGCTCCCAGTCGGACGGCACGGTGTGGAGAACGCTCACCTGGTGGCGAAAGCCGAACTCGTACCCGGTGGTCATCATGACGCCAGCGCTGAACGCGACCGCAAAGGCGTAGCGCTGCCGTTGAACCGCTTCGCTGCCGCCGCTCTCCTCCGCTACCCGCCCCGTATCGTGGGACTCCGGAAAAGCGACGGAGGGTGCCACATGGCTAAAGCGGGCATGCTGCTCCAGCGCCCACCACTCGCTGAAGTTCCACCACTTGCTCGAGTTGAAGATGTAGTCGAAGCCGGCCTCGCGGAGCTCGAGCACAGCATCGAGTGGAGCCCCCAGAGTTTCCGCAAAGAACTGCACATCCGGGCGAATGCTCCGTGCCTCATTGATCAGGAACCGCCACAACCCGGCCGGTACCTTGTACGCCGCATCGCAGCGGAACCCGTGGAAGCCAAGCTCCAGCCCGAGGCGTACCTGATCGGCCCAGAACGCCCACAGGGCGTCACGTGCGTAGGCGTGCGCGTTGTTCACCTCGGCGAGGTCCTCCCATATGGTCACGCCACTTGAGCTCGCATTGTCCGCCACCCAGGGGCTCGCCACCTCGCCCCACGCATTTTGCACGAACCAGCCGGGGTGCTGGCTCACCAGGGGAGAATCCCGGGAGGTGTGCCCTACCACGAGGTCCATCATGGGCTTCAAACCCAGCCCATCGATCTCGCTGACTGCCGTACGCAACGGCTCCAGGCTGGCCGGGTCCGCACCGGGCGGGCGGAAGAGCGGGTTGAGCCGGTCGAACTCCTTGACTGCGTACAGGCTGCCGGAGTAACCCGGCAGGTGCCAGGGATTCAGGTACAGCCAGTTGAAGCCCAGCTCCTTTGCCCGCGCGGCATGTTCCGGCCAGCAGGTAGTGGGGCCGATGAGCCGCGGGAAAAGGTTGTAGATGATCGGTGGCGTCACGCCTGCCCCTCCATGATCGCGCGGATTCCTTCCACCGGTACCCAGATCCAGTCCGGGCGGTTGTTCACCTCGTACCCCAGCTCGTAGACGGCTTTCTCCATCTCGAAGACGGCGAGCATCTGCCGGAGAATTGTTGGGTCCCCGGAGGAAAGGTGCGCCCGCAGCGGCCTCGCGGTATCCGTCCAGGAACTCGCCGCGGATCTCCCTCTCCCAGGCGTCCGCCCACACCTCGAGCGGTACACTCCCGGTGACCGTGCGGTTCTCCTGCTGGGCAAGCGCCATCCGCACGGCGTAGTTGAAGGAGCGCAGCATCCCGGCGACATCCCTGAGCGGCGAGTGTTTTGCGCGTCGCTCCACCAACGGCCGGGCGGGCTCTCCCTCGAAGTCGAGGACGATCCACTCTCCCGGTCCTCCCGGCTGCACCTCCTCCGCACGCAGCACCTGCCCTAGATGGTAGTCCCCATGGAAGCGGGTCTTGACCAGGCCTTCTTGGTGCAAGATCCGAAGCCCGGCAAGCTGTTCACGGATAATTGGCATTTCCCGTACGATCGCCGCCAGGTCATTCAGGATGTGTTGCGGGAACGCACCAGGAATCGCGTCGAGGCGGCGCCCCACCTCCTCGAGCACCCCAGTGGCGTGTCGCTGAAACTCCTCCGTCCATTGCTCGATGTCCTCGGTCCGAATCGCCTCGGCGGCGAAGTCCGGGTGCTCGGGACCTGCCGAGGCAAGCGCGGCGTGCATCTCGCCCGTCACCGCGCCGAGACGGCGGGCGGAGATCAGGAAGTCTCCGGCCATGCGCCGCACCCCCTCACGCCCGGTGGTGGTACTCGGGTCCGCGGCGCTCCGGCTCGCCGCTGCCAGAAAGCGGTTGATTGCCCGCAGGGTATAGCTCCAGGCGTCGCCCTTGTTGGGCACATACTCGAATAAAGCCGCAACGGAGGCTTGCAGGCCACCAGCTCCCTCGTAGTCAATCCAGCCGGCGAGTGCCGGCAACGCCCGGAATTCGGTACTTTCCACCAGGAAGCGGGTGATCTCCAGGTCCGGATTGATCCCTGCCTCCAGCTTGCGGAACACCTTGAGGATCAGGCGATCGCCGTACACGACGGAGGTGTTGCTTTGCTCCCCTTCAATTCTGCGAACCTGTCCCTGGGCAGCTCCGGCACGATCCAGAACTTCCGTCCGATGGCCACGGAAAACGCCGCTGGCGGAGCGTAGCTTCTTCTCCTGGTCGATGGCGCTCAGGAGGGTGCGGGAGCTGTCGCGGTTCAGCAGCGCCTCGAACAGGCGCACCTCGCCCGTTTCGCTCGCGTAGGTGAGGACCGGTTCCGTAGCGCTCTCCGTGCCCAGCGCGGGCCGGAAGCTGAGCGGAACCAGGTAAAGTTCGGAGTGCTCATCCACTTGGTGCACTTGCATGACGGTGAGCAGGAGGTGGGGACCCTGTTCCGGCTTGATGATCGCGCGGTCGAAGAGCTCCACCGCCCGTATCTCCCGTGCCTTGGAGCGGAACCACCGCTGCCGCATAAACCACTCGTGCGGGATCGCGCGGACAATGGCGGCAAGGGTTTGAGGGCTCTCAAAAAGATCCATCTCCCGCTCCAGCCACTCACTCGGAGTGGTGCCCATCTCCTCCTTCTCACCCGCACGGGCGGCACGCAGTCCGAACCAGAAGAAGCCGTAGGGGCTCAGGGTGAGCGCGTAGGGGGTTTCGTCGATCGGGAGGAACGCCGTGTGACCGAGCAACTCCACCGGGGTGCGCCCCGCGAAGCGGCTGAGGTCCAGACGCACCGGCTGAGCGGTTCCCGACAGATTGTTCACCACCAGGATCGTGTCGCCCTCGTGCTCCCTCAGGTAGGCCAGCACATGCGGGTTTTCCGGCTCCAGGAACTCGATGGTGCCGCGGCCGAACGCCTGGTGCTGCTTCCGCACCTGGATCAGCCGCTTCATCCAGTTGAGGAGCGAAAAAGGCGATTTTTGCTGTGCTTCGACGTTGATCGCCTGGAAGCCGTACACCGAGTCCGCGATGACAGGCATGTAGAGCCGCTGCGGCTCGGCACGCGAAAACCCCGCGTTGCGGTCGGACGACCACTGCATGGGAGTACGCACCCCGTCCCGGTCGCCCAGGTAAATGTTGTCCCCCATGGCGATCTCGTCGCCGTAGTACACGATGGGCGAGCCGGGCATGGTGAAGAGGATCGAGTTGAGCAGCTCGATCTTGCGTCGATCGTTGTCCATCAGCGGGGCCAAGCGCCGCCGAATGCCCAGGTTCAGGCGCATGCGCGGGTCGGCGGCGTACTCCTGGTACATGTAGTCGCGCTCCTCGTCGGTCACCATTTCGAGAGTGAGCTCGTCGTGGTTACGCAGGAACATGCACCATTGACAGTCGTCGGGAATCGGTGGAGTACGCTCGATGATCTCGACGATGGGCTTCCGAATCCCCTGCCGCACCGCCATGAAGATTCGCGGCATCAGCGGGAAGTGGAAGGCCATGTGGAACTCGTCCCCATCCCCGAAGTACGGCCGCACGTCATCCGGCCATTGGTTGGCCTCGGCGAGCAGGATGCGCCCGGGGTACCGGGTCTCGATGCGGGCGCGGAACTCCTTGAGGATGTCGTGCGTTTCTGGGAGGTTTTCGCAGATGGTGCCTTCGCGCTCGATCAGGTAGGGAACGGCGTCGGCCCGGAATCCGTCCAGCCCACGCTCCAGCCAGTACTCCATGATCTCGAACATCTTGTGCTTGACCTCGGGATTGTCCCAGTTGAGGTCCGGCTGATGCGCGAAGAAGCGGTGCCAGTAATACTGGCCCGCGATCGGGTCCCAGGTCCAGTTCGATGGCTCGGTATCAGTGAAGATGATGCGGGCCTCCTTGTACAGCTCGTCCGAATCGCCCCAAACGTAGTAGTTCCGCTCGGGTGAGCCTTTGGGAGCGCGGCGGGCGCGCTGGAACCAGGGGTGATCGCTGGAGGTGTGATTCAGGACGAGATCGGCGATCACCCGCAGATCGCGCTTGTGGGCTTCGTTCAGGAAGCGCTGAACGTCATCGATGTTGCCGTACGAGGGGTGAATGCCGTAGTAGTCGGCGATGTCGTACCCGTCGTCCCGCAGCGGCGACGGATAGAAGGGGAGCAGCCAGATTACGTCCGCGCCCAGATCTTTGACGTAGTCCAGGCGCTCCACCAGCCCGCGGAAGTCTCCTACCCCGTCCCCATTGGAGTCTTGAAATGCCTTGACGTGCAACTCGTAGAAAACCGCATCCTTGTACCACAAGGTGTCGCTCGCCGGCATCGCTCTCGTCCGCTGGGGTGTGAAATGCGAACCCGGACCGTTGCAGAAAGCGTTCCGGCGAACGCTGCACTCAGCGGGCGAGGCGCGTCAAAACTGCTCCTGGAAGGTCGCCGAAAAGTCTTCTCGGATCCGTGGCCAGACTCCGCGTCTCCGCCACTGCTTCGGCCGGATCTCCCGGGAGCGCTGAAGGTCCGCGAGAAAGGTGGCCTCCAGCTGCTCCGCGAACCCGGCATCGAGAATGGCGAGCACGTTCTCCTGGTTCAATTCCTTGGAGCGGACGTCCAGGTTGGCGGAGCCGACGATCGACCACTGCCCGTCGACCACCAGCTGCTTGGCGTGCATCATGGTCGGCTGGTACTCATAGATACGAACGCCTGCGGCGAGCAGATCCGCGAAGTAGTTGTGGCCCGCATACCGGACCATCGCGGCGTCCGTGTGGTGGCTCGGGAGTAGAATGCGGACATCCACACCGGCCCGAGCCCGATTCTTGAGCGCCGCGCGGATGTGCTCATCCGGGACGAAGTACGAGTTGGTGATCCACAACCGCTTGCGCGCCGCCATGAAGGAAAGCCAGAACACCTTGCGCAGCGGGTGCGATTCGTCCGCCGGAGAGCTGATGACGTTGATGTGCTCGCTGATGGCGTCGCCCCGGGTACGGATTGCCGCTTCTATGGGATAAAACGCCGGGCCGACGAGAATTTCACCGTAGCTGCTCGCCCAAAGCTGCGCGAATGCGGCCTGCAAGCTTTCCGCCAGGGGCCCCGTGACCCGCACCATGGTGTCGCGCCACTGCTCCGGATTGGCAGCGTCACCCAGCCACTTGTCGGATACGGCGGCTCCCCCGGTGTAGCCGATCTCCCCATCGATCACGATGGCGCGGCGATGGTTTCGCCTGTGGAACCGGGTGAGCTTGCCCCACTGCAGCGGGCGAAATGTATGCACGCGAACACCCGCGGCCTCAAGTCGCCGTATGTCTCCGGTGGGAATCTTGTGCGCGCCCCAGGCGTCCAGCAAAACCCGCACGGCGACTCCGGCACGAGCCCGCTCTTCCAGCGCGGCGACTACCGCGTCGCTCATGGTTCCCGGCTCCCACATGTACGCCATAAAGTTTACCGAGCGGCGGGCAGTGCGGATGTCCCGGAGAATGGCGGGAACGAACTGCACTCCGTTGTTTAGCACCTCGGCCCTTCCGCCGACGTAATGCGGCGCGTGAACGCTTCCGGCGACGGCCAACACAAAGGCCGGCGAGCTCACCGGTGGCGTGGCGGTGGCCCAGATCCGATCCGGGCGTCGCCCCAGCGGAGTGAACATGGACAGGATGATCGTGCCCACGAAGAGGGCGCCGAGCACCACCAGCACGCTCGTCCAGCGGGGATGTGTCTGAACAAATTCCTCGACCGGACCCCGCCAGCGGCGCACGCCGCGCAGCTGCTGGGTTGAGCTCGCCTCCAGCGGAGCACCGGACGGCCCGGTCAAATCTGCTCCTCGAAAAGGACAAAGAACCGCTCCCACCATCCCCGCTTACGCCACTGCTCCAGGCGGATCTCCCTTGCACGCTCCAGATCAGCCAGAAAGGAGCGTTCCACCTGGCTGCCGAACTCCCAATCAAGGATCCCGAGCACGTCCTCCTGGTTGAGCTCCTTGGATCGGATATCCATGTTCGCCGAGCCGATGATCGACCACGATCCATCGACAACCACCGCCTTGGCGTGGATCATAGTGGGCTGGTACTCGAAGACGCGGACTCCGGCCTTGAGCAGCGCCTCATACCGGTAGCGGCCGGCGTACAGGATGGGCTTCACATCCGTGTGCTCGTTCGGAACCAGCACCCGGACATCGACCCCCGCCCGAGCGCGCTCAGCGAGAACGCTGCCCATCAGATCGTCGGGAGCGAAGTACGAATTCGTGATGTACAGCTTTTCCTTGGCCGCGGCGAAGGAGAGCCAAAAGAACGGGCGGAGCGGGTTCGCCTCGCTTGAGGGGGAACTGATCACGCATACGTGCTTCGAGATGT
>JAUJOM010000030.1:13499-18669 GCA_030447645.1 Longimicrobiaceae bacterium
CGCTCCTCCAGTACGGCAAGGATTTGGTCGCTCAGCTCGCCGGGCTCCCATACGTAGGTCATCAGGTTGATCGTGTGCTGAGCTTCGGAGAGCGCGTCGAGAATGGCCGGCCAGATCTCCACCCCGTTGTTCAGCAGGGTCGCGCGGCCTCCCTGCTGCACCGGCGCATTGGCCATCCCCGAGACTGCGTCCATGAACTCCGGCGTGTTCACCCCTGGACACAATGTCGCGCGGAGTCGTTCGGGACGATCCCCAAGGGAAAAAAACAGGTTCAGGACGGTGAGGGAAATGGCGACGATACCGATCACGGCGAGAGCAAGGAGCCACCAGGGAGAGCTGAACAATGCACTCATCGCGGGTTGCCCAGGCCCAGGCTCACGCGGGCGAGCAGCGGGTGGTGATCCGAGCCAAAAACGTGGTGGGACCGGTCTTCCGGGTCTTCGTCCAGCCGGACCACCTCCACGGACCGAATGCACTGCATCGGGGAGTGGTACAGCACGAAATCCAGGGGAAAGCGCACGGGAACATGAAAGGTGTGTCCGAACGGCCCGGTCCGCTTTGCCTGAGTGAAGCCGGCGCGTATCAGCTCACGATAAGCGGGATCTCGCGCGCCAAGGGGCGCGTTAAGGTCGGCACCAATGATCACGCTACCTGCCCGCCCAGCAGCCTCAATGAAGTGTGCGGCCATCGCCCGGGCCTGCGCTGCACGCCCCTCGCCGAAAGGGCTGATCGCCCCCCGCCAAAATCCCAGCGCGCGCTGGGCGCCGCGTGTATCCAGGTGACCCGAAACCAGTACCAGCCCGGGAAGCCCCACCAGCTCCGCACCCACGGCGACACGCCGCTGCCGGACAAAGGGCAACACTACCGTTTGCATCGGGCCAAGCGCCGCCGTGGAAAGGATCGCGTTTCCCTTGTCGCGCGGTGCCATACCCAGCCGCATGGAGGGGGCGTAACGCACGGACAGGGCGTGCGCCGCCGCCGTTTCTGCAATCCCGGTCCGCCCCTCCGGCTCTACACCGGCGTCGAAAAAGCGGGTCAACGGGCGGACCGGCACACTCCCATCGGAGCGATACGCCTCCTGTGCCAGGATCACCAGCGGGCGGCGCGGGTCCGTCCCCGCGCCACCCCAGGCTCCTGCGCGGAGCCGTCCGAGCAGCTGATCCAGGCGTGCAGCGCCGATAAACAGGTTCCAGGAAAGCACATCAATGCCCTGCACCTCCCCGCGAGGCAGGGGCCGCGCCCAGTCCAGCGACAGCGGCGCACCGACGTTTTCCGCCCAGCGCGCCAGGTCGGGGTGTTCGGATGGCAAACGCGTTGGAAGGGGTGGAGGGCGGCGGGTCCGTGCGGGATCCTGCGGCGCCCGCGCCTGAACCGGTGCTGCGACAATCATGGCGCCGCCCGCCTACGCAGCAGCGCGTTCCCGCTTGAGCGCCTCCAGGTCAAGCTCGGTTGATTCGGTGGTGTCCGCGTGCAGCACTGTCCGCATCTGCTCCACCGCTACACGGTTCGTTTCCGCGTCGGACGATGCGACGCAGTCCGGAGGCACCACCAGGTTGAAGTCCCGCATGAACGCGTCGCTCGCCGTGAACAACACACAGTTGTTGGCCGCGATCCCCGTCAGGATCAGCGTCTTGGCGCCCAGGTAGTCGAGCAGTGTATCGAGGGTGGTGGAGTAAAACCCCGAGTGCTTGGGCTTCAGCACGAAGTAATCATCCTCGGCGGGGTGGAGCAGCTTCGCGAGTGGCAAGCCACGCACGCCATCTCCCAGACAGTGCTCCACCACCTGTCGGAAATCCGACTGCCACTTCCCATAGTTGTCGTTGACGTACACGACCGGGATGCCGGCCTCCCGCGCCCGCCGGGCGAGCGCCGCGATGCGCTCCGCCATGGGCAACGCGTGCTCCAGCATCCCGTCCCCGCCCTCCCACTCCAGGTCATTGATGACGTCGATCAGCAGCAGCGCCACCGGCGACTGGTCCGGTGTGTTTCCGTGCAGATCCAGGTTCTTGGCAGGCACGCCGCTTACATCCGCTTGTACGCCGGGCCGCTGCCACCTTCCGTGGCATCCAGCGCGGGCCGAGCACGTCGGTGGCTTTGCAGTCCACACAGTTGGGCGCGTTCACCACCAGCCGGTCCCCCTGCCGCTCGTACACTCCGGCCGGGCAAAGATGCTCGTACATTTCAGCCACCTCGGCGGGGATGTCTTCCCCGACGATCAGGTGCGGCGGAATGTCGTCCCGCGTCTGGTTCCCTGACTTGAAGACCGCGTCCACCTTGGAAAAGGTGAGCTTGCCATCCGGAACGAGCGGCTCTTCCGGAACCACCTGCTTGGGCTCGGCCGCGTCCGCGTGCATCTCCACCTTGCCCCCAAACACCCGCCCCCGAAAAGGTGAAGAGGGCGGCTTTGGCCCCGCCCACAAAAAACCCGTCCTTGAACAGGAGGCGTGCGTTCCGCGTGCTGTACAGGTCCTCCCGGATGTAGCTCCCGTCCACCATACGATCATAGGCGGCGAGCTGGATAGCCCCGGTGTCTTCGCGCTTCAGCGCCTCGAAGATGGCGCGGGCGGCGAATATGCCGGACTGCATCGCGTAATGCACCCCCTTCAGGGAAGCCACGTCCACGTAGCCCACCGTGTCGCCGATCATCACCAGCCCGTCCCCCGAGCGCCTGCTTGGCAACGAAAAGTACCCGCCCTCCGGAATGCACTTGGCGCCCCACTCCGTCATCTCCCCGCCCTCCAGATACTTCCGGAAGAACGGGTGGGTCTTCATGCGCTGCATGAGACCGTGGGTGTCCAGCGTGGTTTGCTTGTAGTCGAGCCCCACCACCAGCCCGATCGATACCAGGTTGGGTTCGAGCGGGTACATCCAGGAGCCACCGAAGGCGTCCCGCGGCAGCGGCCACCCCAGCGTATGGACCACCGTGTCCAGCGGAGTCCTGGTTTCCCAGAGCTCTTTGACGCCCAGCGCGTAGATCTGCGGGTTGGGGCTGGTGATCCCCTGCCACCGGAGGTATGCCTGTGTCAGCGGCCCGCGGACGCCCTCGGCCAGCACGGTGACGCGGCCGGTCAAGTCCGTGGCGGGCTCGTAGCCGCTTCCCGGCTCGCCGGTGCGGTCCAGCCCGGTGGGTGTGGTTCGGACGCCGATCACCCGCTGCTCCTCCACCAGTAGGCTTTGCACCGGAAAGCGGGGGAGGACGTTGATGCCCAGCTCCTCCGCCTTGCCGCCCAGCCAGCGCACCATCTCCGCCACCGACGCAGTGTACATCCCGTGGTAATGCATGGTGGGTGGAGGCGGGACGCGCAATGCGCCGCCCTGAGTCAGTAGGTAAACCGCCTCCTTCTCCACCCGGTCGCGGAACGGAAAGTCCGCGTCCGTCAGCTCCGGGAATAGCTCCCGAAAGGCGCGCGGGTCCACCACCGCGCCGGACAGGCAGTGCTCGCCTAGGGCAGGCGCCTTGTCCAGCACCGCAATTCCCACCTCACCCAGAGTGCCATCCTGCTCCGCGAGCTGAGCCAGGTGAATGGCTCCGGCGAGCCCCGCCGGTCCGCCACCCACGAAGACCACGTCCATTGGAATCGCTTCCGCATCCGGAGCTTCGGCCAGGATCAGCCGGTCGTGCGGAAGCTCGGGCTGGTAGCCGGCGGGGACAAGGCTGCTGTTGGCTGCCATGAAATCAGGGTTGTGGGGAGCGGTCCGCTCCCGATTCGAGTGTCACGGCGTTGGTTTGCGCCGCGAGCTCTCCGGCCAGGGACTCTTCGCGGTACCCACCGGGGCGGCGCAGCGGCACCCGCCATATACGGGCCGGGGTTTCCGGGGACAGAGTAATGCGCTGGCTGGGACCGTGCCAGTACCAGGTGTAGCCATCCAGGAGCTCGTCCGCCTCCCAGCTGTCCCCCCAGCCGATCCCCAGCTGATCGAGGGGGAAGTGCAGGGTCGCCTGGTGCGCTCCATGCGGGTCCAGATTGACCGCTACGAAGACCGCGTCGCCCCGGTCCGGCAGCATCTTGCAGTAAAACAGGATATGCTCGTCGTCCGCGTGGTGGAAGCGCAGGCTGTCGTACTCCTGCAGCGCCGCGTGCTCGCGCCGGATGCGGTTCAGGCGGGTGATCAGTGGGCGGATGTTGCCAGGCCGCTCCCAGTCCCACGCCTTGATCTCGTACTTTTCACTGTTGAGGTACTCTTCCTTGCCAGGTGCCAGTGGCGTGTTTTCGCACAGCTCGAAGCCCGAGTAGATGCCATACACACTCGATAGCGTCGTAGCCAGTACCGCGCGAACCATGAATGCCGCCCTTCCCCCCTCCTGCAGAAAAAAGGGCAGAATGTCGGGTGTATTGGGGAAAAGGTTGCCCCGGAAGTACTCCTTCATCGGCCCCTGGGTCAGCTCTTCGAAGTATTCGGTCAGCTCCTGCTTATGGTTGCGCCAGGTGAAGTAGGTGTACGACTGCGTAAAGCCAGCCTTGGCGAGCACGCGCATCATCTTGGGACGTGTAAACGCCTCCGACAGAAAGATCACCTCGGGATGGTCCCGCTGAATGTCGCGGATCATCCACTCCCAGAACTGCACCGGCTTGGTGTGGGGATTGTCCACCCGGAAGATCTTGACGCCCTGCTCCACCCAGAAGGCGATCACGTCCCGCCACTCCCGCCACTGCGCCTCCCAGGTTTTTCCGTAGAAGTTCAGCGGGTAGATGTCCTGATACTTCTTGGGGGGGTTTTCCGCGTACTTGATGGTGCCATCGGGCCGGACGTAAAACCAGTCCGGATGCGCTGTCGCGTACGGGTGGTCGGGAGAAACCTGGATGGCGAAGTCAAGCGCGATCTCCAGGCCGTGCTCGTGCGCGGCAGCCACCATGCGGCGGAACTCTTCCAGCGAGCCCAGCTCCGGATGGATCGCGGTGTGCCCCCCCTCGGGGCTGCCAATCGCGTACGGGGAGCCGGGCTGGTCCGGTCCGGCGCCCAGCGTGTTGTTCTTCCCCTTCCGGTGGGCAAGCCCGATGGGGTGAATCGGCGGGAAGTAAAGCACGTCGAAACCCATCTCGCGCACGTACGGCATTTTGGGAATGACGTCGTCCCAGGTGCCGTGGCGGTTCGGATCGTCCGACATGGAGCGCGGGAAGATCTCGTACCAGGCGGCGAAGCGCGCCCGCACCCGGTCCACCTGCACCGG
>JAUJOM010000030.1:18769-34259 GCA_030447645.1 Longimicrobiaceae bacterium
GGAAGATCTCGTACCAGGCGGCGAAGCGCGCCCGCACCCGGTCCACCTGCACCGGGAGAACGTGTTCGTACTCAGTGAGGTCCTCCAGGTCCGGGTGGCGCGTTATCAGGTCCAGCATTTCTTCATCCAGCATGACCGCTATCCGCTCCGCCAGTGTTTCCCCTGTGCGCAGCTCCGCCAGCAGCGCGTGAATCCGTGCCTGTTCGTGGGGAGAAGCACGCCTCGCAGCAGCCGCTACGATCCGCAGCCCCTCAAGCACCTCGCTCGTCACGTCCTGGCCGGCATCGTACTTTTTGCGAAGCTCGGTTGCCCAGGTGAGAAATACGTCCGTCCACGCCACAATGGTGTACAGGTAGCGCGCGTTCCGCTCCAGCCTGAATGAACCGGACCAGCGGTCGTTCTCGATGAAGTGCATGGGTACCTGACGCCACTCGGGTTCGTCCTCGGCGCGGTAGCGAATGGCAGCCGAGATAGCTTCGTGTCCGTCCTTGAAGATGTCGGCCGAAACATGGAGCGTGTCTCCTGCTTCACGCTTAACGGCGTAGCGCCCGCAGTCCAGCTCCGGGTGTACGGCCTCGATCACGATGCGACGGTGAGCCGTCGGTTTCATTTCATCCATACCAGTTTCGCTGCTAGAAATCCAAGAGCAGCCGCGACGCCGAGCGCGGCCTCCCACTCGCGGTGTTGCAGATACCGGTCCAGCGAAAAGGCCGCGCTCTCCTGCTGCGGCAGCCGGTGCGGAGTTAGGCGCGGCCAGAAAGCGGGTACTCCCGCGGCGTAGCTCCGAAAATCCTCGCCGTAGAGCCCTTCCAGGTGTGCCGCCTCCTGGCGGATCGTCCGCCGGTAAAGCCATGCGAAGAAAACGATGAACCCGGCAAAGAGCCAGAGCCGCCCCGTCGCGATGCCGATGCCAACCCCAAGCAAAAATGATCCCACGTACAGCGGATTGCGAGTAAAGGCGTACGGCCCCGTGGTAGTGAGCCGGGTGTTCTTGTGAATCGTGCCGGCTGCCCAGCCACGGACAACCAGTCCAATCCCGGCGACCACTGCTCCCACAGCGAGCAACAAGGGTGTGGGACGGGCGAACCAGGCGACGAGCGGCACGGCCACCCACGGGGCACGAACCCGAAACTTCGCCGGCAGCGACGTCATTACGCGCTCCGGAGCAGTACCGCGCCAGCGCCAGGCATCTCCAGCACCCCCTGACTCAGCACAGGCTCGGGGCTGGCGCCACCGAACTGGGGTGCCTCGCTCCACAACACTACCGTCCGGTCGTCGGCCGTGGTGTCCGGGTGCCTGGACAGATCCGCACTCAACGATCCCTTGAAGTTGGCCACCAGCAGCAGGGTGTTTCCGTCGGGAGCGTCACGGCGAAGCGCGATTGCACCGTCACCGAGCGGTACCGCGGCAAAGGACTTCCGGTCACGGTTGCTGAGCGCCGGGTCCTTGCTCCGCAGAGCAAGCAGCTCCCGATACAACCGGAGCACGCCCGCATGTGGCGGCTCCAACCTCTCCTCCCAGCAAAGCTTGGAGCGCAGGAACGTTTCCGGCGACTGCGGATCCGGGATGCGGTCCCGCGTATCCGGGTCCTGAAAGGCACTGAACCCGCGGAACTCGGAGCGACGCCCCTCGGTGACCCGTTTGCCGAGGTCCTCCGGGTGGTCAGTGAAGTATAGAAAGGGCGAAGACGCCGCCCACTCCTGTCCCATCCACAGCAGGGGCGTGTAGGGGCTGACCAGGAGCAGCGCTGACGCGGTGCGGAAAACGGCCAGTTCCACATTGTGGTTGAGCCGGTCACCCAGGGCGCGATTCCCTACCTGATCGTGGTTCTGGATACAGTGCACGAAGCTGGGCGGCGGCAGATCGCCCGTCGGGGTGCCGCGCGGCCCGGCCCGGTTGGCAGAGTGCTGGCCCTGGTAGAACCACCCGTCCCGCAGAGTGGTGGCGAGGGCCCCGCTTGTGCCCGTGTAGTCGCGGTAGTAGCCCTCGTCGTCGCCGGCGATGAGCCGCCGCAGCTGGTGGTGAAAGTCATCCGCCCACACACCATCCAGGCCCATCCCTCCAGCCTTCGCCGGGGTAATGAGCCGCCGCTCGTTCCGCTCATCCTCTGCAATTAGCACCGTGTGCCGATCCTGAGGCACGGAGGCGCGTACGCGGGCAGCAAGTTCCTGCAGTACGTTGGGCTCGGAGGGATCAAGGATGGCGTGCGTCGCGTCCATGCGGAGCCCATCGACGTGGTACTCGTGGACCCAGTGAAGGGCGTTCTCGATCACGAACTCCCGCACTGGCCGGCGCGTGTAGTCCACCGCGTCCCCCCAGGGGGTGCAGTGCCGATCCGTAAAAAGCTGGCCGCCCGTGACTGCGTGAACGTAATTGCCCTCGGGCCCGAGGTGGTTGTAAACCACGTCCAGAATCACCGCCAGATTCGCCGCGTGCGCCGCGTCGACCAGCCTGCGCAGACCCTCCGGACCCCCGTAGGCACGTGATGGAGCATACAGGTCCACTCCATCGTACCCCCAGTTGCGACCCCCCGAAAAGTCCGCGACCGGCATCAGCTCGATGGCGGTGACACCAAGCTCCCGCAACGAATCCAGACGCTCGATAAGCGCATCGAAGGTCCCCTGCTCCGTGACGGTCCCTACGTGCAGCTCGTAGATGACCAGATCCTCCAAAGGGACCCCCTTCCAGGCTGCATCGCTCCACTGAAACGCGGTGGGATCAACCACCTGCGAAGGCCCGTGCACCCCCTCTGGCTGAAAGCGTGATGCCGGATCGGGGAAGGCGTCACCGCGATCGAGCCGGTACTTGTAGCGGACGCCCTCACGGGCCTCTTCTACAACGCCGGAGAAGTACCCCTCGCGCTCGGGCTTCAGGGGATGCACCATCTCGGCATCCGGTCCGTACACGACAACCTCAACCTGCTGCGAGGAGGGAGCCCACACGCGGAAGTGCACTCCCTCCGGAGTGGGGCGCGCTCCTATGGAGAGCTGCCAGCCGTTCGCGGTCATGCGTCCTGCGCCGATGCGCCGCAGCACGGTCATCGACCGGGGCTCGAGCGGAGTGAGTCGCCGGCGCGTACGTCTTCCTCACCCTCCGCGAGCTCCGGGCGGTGGGTATCCAGCACCACCGTCCAACGCTCACCAGCGTCGACCGCCGGGAGGGTGAACGGAATCGGACCTTCGTCCGCGTTGAAGAGCAGGAGGAAATCGTCGTCCCGCACCTGCTCTCCTTCCTCGTTCCACTCCTCCATGGCCTCGCCACCGAGCCACATCCCGAAGCACTTCACGAAGCCGGAAGTCCAGTCTTCGTTCATCTCTGTGCCGTCGGACGAGAGCCAGGTGACGTCCTTGACCTCGGAACCCCGGATCTCGCCCCCGGAAAAACTGGCGGCGACGGAAAACCGGGTGCTCCTCCGCAGCCGCGCGACCCGCTGAGTGAACTCGAGCAGTGATCGATCGGCGTCGGAAAGCTCCCAGTTCATCCAGGAGATCTCGTTGTCCTGCGCGTAGGCGTTGTTGTTGCCCCGCTGGGTGCGTCCCATCTCGTCACCACCGCACAGCATGGGTGTGCCGTGGGAAAGCAGCAGCGTGGTCAACAAATTGCGCTTTTGCGCTCCCGCTGCGCGAGGATGTCCGGATCATCGGTGGGCCCCTCCACTCCGAAGTTGAAGCTCAGGTTGTCGTTGTGACCGTCCCGGTTGTCTTCCTGATTGGCCTGGTTGTGCTTGTGGTGGTACGAAACCAGGTCATTGAGGGTGAAGCCGTCGTGCGCGGTGATGAAGTTGCAGCTTACATAGGGCGTTCGGCCGTCGTTCCCGTACAGGTCGCTCGAGCCGGTAAGGCGGTAGCCGAACTCGGCCAGCGCGCCGTGATCGCCCCGCCAGAACGACCGAACGGCGTCGCGATACTTGCCGTTCCACTCCGCCCACAGGACCGGAAAGTTGCCCACCTGGTAGCCACCCTCGCCGATGTCCCAGGGCTCGGCGATCAGCTTGACGCCCGCGAGCGCCGGGTCCTGGTGCATGGCGGCGAAAAACGCGCCCGCCAGATCGAACCTGCCGTCCGCATTGCGCGCCAGCGTACTCGCCAGATCGAAGCGGAAGCCGTCCACGTGCATCTCCTCCACCCAGTAGCGCAGGCTGTCCATCACCAGCTTCAGCGTTTGCGGCTGGGCGGTATTCACCGAGTTTCCCGTGCCGGTGTAATCCATGTAGAAGCGGGGATCGCCGGGCACCAGGCGGTAGTAGGTCGGGTTGTCGATCCCCTTGAAGGAAAGCATCGGCCCGAAATGGTTTCCTTCGGCGGTGTGGTTGTACACCACGTCGAGAATCACCTCGATGCCGGGGCGTGGAGCTGGCGAACCATCTCCTTGAACTCGCGGACGCGCTCGTTCGGGTCCTCGGCTCGTGCATACCTGCCCGCCGGGGTGAAGAAGTTCAGCGTGTTGTAGCCCCAGTAGTTCCGCAGCCCCTGATCCACCAGCCGCTGATCATCGATGAACTCGTGCACCGGCAGGAGCTCGATCGCGGTGACGCCGAGTGCCTTGAGGTGCTCGGTCACGGCCGGGTGTGCTACACCCAGGTAACTGCCGCGCAGCTCCGCCGGGACGGCCGGGTGGAGATGCGTCAGCCCCTTGACGTGCGCCTCGTAAATGACGGTGTGGCTCCAGGGGATGCGAGGCGGCTCGTCACCCCGCCAGTCGAAGCCGGGGTCCAGTACAACCGCCTTGGGAATCCCCGCCGCATCATCCTGCTGGTCACAAATCCAGTCTTCGTTGGGGCGGTCCGCCGGGTAGCCGTAGGGGTGGAGCTTCCAGTTTACTTCGCCGGCAATCGCCTTAGCGTACGGATCGAGCAGCAGCTTGGCGGGATTGAAGCGGAAGCCGCGCGCACGGTCGTAGGGGCCGTGCACCCGATAGCCATAAAGCTGGCCCGGCGCCACATCCGGCAGATAGCCATGCCAGATGTGCGCGGTGCGCTCCCGCAGCCGTACCGTCCGTGCAGCCTCGCCGGTACCGGCACGGTCAAAGAGACAAAGCTCAACCTCGTCCGCATGTTCCGAATACAGGGCGAAGTTGGTTCCCCTGCCATCCCAGGTGGCGCCAAGCGGATACGGACGGCCGGGGAGGATCGGCGGCTCGCCCGGTTCTTGCGCCGGCCCGCCGCCACCATCTGCATGTTCGTGTTTTGTACCCAAGACCGCGCTTAATCCGAGTGTCTGACCGAACCATCCGCGTACCTGGAGCCACGTATCGGCTCCAGTTCAACCAGAACTTCACCTTCAGCGCCGCCACCCGGATCGTGCCGTACCTCCACGAGCTGGGAATCACCGATTTGTACGCTTCTCCCTATCTGCGTGCAAGGCCGGGAAGCACCCACGGCTACGATGTCTTCGACCACGGATCGCTCAACCCGGAGATCGGGAGCGAAAGCGAGCACACGGCCATGTCGCGCGCGCTCGCTCAGCATGGAATGGGCCAGGTAGTGGACATCGTGCCGAATCACATGGGCATCGCCGCCGGTGAAAATCGCTGGTGGAAGGACGTGCTCGAAAACGGACCGAGTTCACTGTACGCGCCGTTTTTCGATATCGATTGGGAGCCGCTCCAGCCCGAACTCGCCGGCAAGGTACTGCTGCCGATCCTGGGGGACCCGTTCGGGCGCGTGCTGGAACGGGGCGAGCTCCGGCTTGCCTACGGGGACGGACATTTCCAGGTGGAGTACTTCGAGCATCGGCTCCCCGCCAGTCCGGTTTCCGGTGCGCTGGTGCTGCGGGCGGCGCTGGAAAGCCTCGACCTCCCGCGGGACCACCTCGACCACATGGAGCTGGAAAGCATCGTCGTGGCCCTGGAGCGGCTCCCATCCCGCTCCAGCACCGACCCGGCAAGCGTCGCCGAGCGTCGGCGCGAAAAAGCGGTCACCGAGCGCCGGGTCCGTGCGCTGCACGAGAGCTCCGACTCCTTCCGGGGCGCACTGCAGCGCGCGGTGGATTTGTTCAACGGCACACCCGGGGACCCCCGCAGCTTCGACCGGCTGGATGCCCTGCTCGACAACCAGGCATACCGGCTCGCGTTCTGGCGGGTCGCCGCCGAGGAAATCAACTACCGGCGCTTTTTCGACATCAACGACCTTGCCGGACTGCGCATGGAGTGTGGCGAGGTGTTCGATGCGACCCACGAGCTGGTTCTCCGCTGGCTGGCGGAGGGGAAGGTCACCGGCCTGCGTATCGACCATCCCGATGGCCTCTTCGACCCGCGGGGGTACCTTCGGCGCCTGGACCACGAGGCGGGGGAGCGCTCGCCGGACGGCCCGAGGCCGATCTGGGTGGAAAAGATCCTCACTGGCGACGAGCCACTTCCGGATCAATGGCCGGTGGCCGGTACCGTTGGGTACGAGTTCATGAATCCGGGCAGGTGGCCTTTTCGTCACCACCCGAAACCGCGAGGCGATGGACGCCATCTACCGTGACTTCGTGGGACATATGCCCCGGTACCGCGACCTGGTAATTGACCGCAAGCGGCTCATCCTCCGCACCGCGATGGTGAGCGAACTCAACGTGCTGGCGTATGTGCTCGACCGGCTCGCCAACCAGAGTCGGCACTCTCGCGACTTCACACTGGGCAGTCTCACTCACGCCCTGCGGGAAACCATCGCCGCGTTTCCGGTCTACCGCACCTACATAGACGCCGTTGCCGGGCATCTTTCGGAGGTGGACAGGGGGCATGTTGGCGTAGCAATACGCGTGGCCAAACGCCTCAACCGCACGGCGCCTGCGGCAGTGTTCGATTTTATCGCCAGCGTTCTGCTACTGGAAGGGCCGGACGAGCTGGACGACGACAGCCGAAGTGAGCACGCGCGCTTCGTAATGAAGTTTCAGCAGCTAACCGGACCGGCGATGGCCAAAGGTGCGGAGGATACCGCGTTCTATACGTACAACCGTTTGATATCGCTGAACGAGGTTGGCGGGGAGCCGGATCGTTTCGGGATTTCACTGGAAGAGTTTCACCACTGGATATCGGAACGCGCGGCGAATTGGCCTCACGCGATGAATGCCAGCTCGACGCACGACACCAAGCGCTCGGAGGACGTGCGGGCACGGATCAACGTGCTTTCGGAGATGCCCGATGCCTGGGCCGCCCGCGTCCGGCGCTGGGCGGAGATGAACGCCCGGCACAAGGCCCAGGAAGACGGAAACGCCATTCCCGACGCCAACGACGAGTACCTCCTTTACCAGACGCTGCTGGGTGCGTTGCCGCTCGGGGAACTCGACGAGGCGAAACACACCGAGTTGGTCGGCCGGATCCGCCAATACATGGAAAAGGCAACGCGCGAGGCCAAGATTCACACCAGTTGGATCAGCCCGAACGAGGCGTATGACGCGGGTACCGCCGCATTTGTGGAGGGGGTCCTGCGCCGGGACGGCGAGTTCGTGGAGGAGCTGACGCAGCTTCACCGCATCATTGCCCGCGTGGGCATGGTCAATTCACTCGCCCAAACGCTGCTCAAACTCGCGTGTCCCGGTGTGCCCGACATATATCAGGGGCAGGAGCTGTGGGATTTCAGCCTGGTGGATCCCGACAACCGGCGCCCCGTGGATTATGCCCTGCGCCAAGGCATGCTGGACGGCCTGGTCGAGTGGGACGGCGTGGCCGGTGAGCTGTTGGCCGGTTGGGAAGACGGCCGGATCAAGCTGTTCATCACCCACCGGACGCTCCGGCTGCGGCGAGAGCGTCCCGACCTGTTCGCGAAGGGAGATTACCTGCCCCTGCGGGCCAGCGGGAGGCGGGCAGAGCACGTCGTGGCGTTCGCCCGCCGTGCCGGTGCTCAGTGCGTTGTCGCCATCGTGCCGCGGCTGGTGGCAACCCTGACCGAAGCATCCGGCTATGCGTTCCCCAGCCCGGCGGTGTGGGCAGACACCCAGGTGAGCGGCGACGTTCCGCCCGGACGCTACCGGGACGTGTTCACCGGGGCGGAGATGGATGTGACGGAGGGCATCGCAATCGCCGACTTGCTGGGGAGCTTTCCCGTGGCGCTGCTGGACAAGCTGGTCTAGCCGCCCCGCATCCCGGGCGCTCCAAAGCTTCGTGCTACGAGCGCCCCCGCGAAGCCCGTTACGAACCCCCTTCGGCGTTACCCCTGGAACGCCTGCAGCAGCGCGGCAGCCGCCATGTGCTGTGCTTCTCGTGCGGTGTAGACCAACAGCACCCATCCCGAAGAATTCGTGCGTCGCGCCAGGATAGGTGGATAACACCGGAAGGTGTGCGCCGCTAGGATATGCGCTTGAAGCGATCTCCGCGCGTGAATAGCAGACTGCGTTTCCGGCCGTCGATGGTTCCCTTGACGATGTTCACCTGATCGCTAAACAGGTCGAACATCAGCGAATTTCGTACGGCCATTCCGCGCAACCCCCTGGGTGCAGGGGCACGCACGCAGACGAACAGCACCTCGCCCATGCGGCGCTCTCCACACCAGTTCAGCGGAATGTGCTTGCCGTCCCGATTTGCCACATGGAAAGCAGACGCGACATACTTGAATGCAGCCGCGGCTGGCACTGTGTGGTCAGCCGCAACTTTGGCTCCGGTGTGCCGGGAAACTGCCGTGCCGAAGTCGTCAACGAACACGCGGATCATCGCGTACACCGCGCGTTGGCCCGAATCGTACCTCAACTCCGTCAGTGTCGTGTGGAGCGGATGAGCAGTCACCACTCGCGCAGTTGCCACCGCACAAAGCCCCGCCATTGCCAGGACAGCGCTCAAGCGGCGCGCCACCCTCACCAGGGGTTTCGCTCCACGGCCCAGCCGGTGGCAACCACTGCCACGATCAGCGAAACGGTCAGCACTCGCAGCCGGTACGGAGACGGAAACGCGGCCGGAAGCTTCACACGGGCAAGCGCACGATCGAGAGCAGCGAGCAGCACGCCCGCCACCGTCAGCACCGCGATCTGGCCGAGTTCCAGACCAATGTTGAAACCAAAAAGCGGCACCGTGATTCGTTCCACGAAAAGGCTCCGCAGGTAGTTGGCGAATCCAGCGCCATGCACCAGCCCGAATACGCCCGCGAGGGCCGGCCGGTGCCACTGGACACCTGGGACCCCGACTCTGTCTCGCCTCAGCAGGTTTTCCAGCGCTGTGACAACAATGGTGACCGGAATCAGAAACTCGATCACGGGCATGGAAAGCGACAGCGCTCCCGTGACCGCGAGCGCGAGAGTGATCGAGTGCCCGACCGTGAACGCCGTCACCACCCACAACAGTTCGCGCCAGTCGCGGACTCGGTAGATCGCGGCGAGTGCCAGCAGGAAGAGGATGTGATCGGCGCCCTGCGGATCCGTGATGTGGCGAAATCCGAGTTCGGCGAAGGTGAGAAACTCAGACACAGCGTTCAGCTCCTTTGGAGCGTCTTCAAGGTGCTGCGCGCCAGCCGCGGATGCGTCGGATGAAAGTACGGGTTGATCGCGAGCGCCCGGCGGAGGTGCTCACGTGCGGCGCTATTGTTCCCCAGCGCACGTTCGATCATCCCGGCGTGGAAAAACATAGTCGCGTCCTGTGTTCCCATGCGTAGCGCCGACTCCATCGCCTGCTTCGCTTCCGCATGGCGCCCCTGCTTATGAAGCGCCCAGGCGAGCAGGTCGTAGCCGTAGATATCACGACGGGCCTGGAGTTCTTCGGCGGCACGGGCGGCTACCTCCGAGACGCGCCGGTTGTGGTCCAGCAGGAAAAGGCCCCATGCCCGGTGAAACGGCTCCGTCTTCGAGGAAGTCGAAACGTCCATCACTTTGTAGTACTCCGCGGCCTTCGCGCTATCGCCCAGGGCTTCGTACGCCTCACCAATCACGCTCACCGTGCCGGGATCGAGCACCGTGGCGATTGCCGCGTCGCCGTACTCGATCGCCTGTTTCCATCTTTGGCGTGCCGCTTCGAGCCGTGCCATGGCCGCCAGCAGGCGGTAGTCCCCAGGTTGACCTCGAGCCCGGTGCGGAACGCCTTCTCGGCCTGCTTGAGCCGCCCGTTGCGAAGCTCAAGGTCCCCCACGCGCAGATGGAACCAGGCGACCTGCTCTCGGCTCAGGTCACTGCGCTTCACCGCCTGGTCCCGGGCTGCTTCGAGGAGGAGCCGGGCCTGCCCCGTGCGGCCGACGATCTCTTCCCAACGCGCCAGGCGGGGAGCCACGTCCAGGCTGTTCCGGGCAGGTTCGAGTGATCCAAAAGTCACGCGCGCCGCATCGTAGTCCCCCAGCTCCAGCTGGGTTTCTCCCCAATGCGCGCGGTACGCCGGGTTTTCCGGGTCGCTCTCGAAGAGCAGGCGGGCGGCTTCGTTCGCCTCCCGGAACCGGTGCTGCTCCAGCAGGCTGGCGGACAGGAGCAGGTACGTGGAGGCGTTGTGCACCGTGCGCAGCGCAAGGGAACTCCGCGCGGCCTCCTCGGCGCGGACTACGTCATCGTAGTCTCCCGTCTCTCGCGCGCGCGCAGAAGCAGGCGCGCAGCTGGGCCCGGTCGCCGGCACTGTAGGAATCCTCGCGTGTGCGTTTCTCGAAGAAGGCGATCTCCCTGTTGCGCTGCTCGCTCTCCAGGGTGCTTGCCGCCGAAGCCGATACAACAAGAGAAGAGCCACCGCCGGCGGACATTTCCGCCGAGCCAAAACGCCGGGCAGCCCACAGGCTGGCGCCTGCGATTGTACCCGCTGTGACAACCGCGATGGCGAAGGTGGTGCGTCGATTCATAGTGCTGCTGATGAAAACGCAAGTTCCCCGGCCTCAAAGGGACCGGGGAACTGCGCGGGTATCTACCGGCGGACGGCCGTCGCGGCGTTCGGTTCTGGGAAGTAGGGAAGGTGTTAAGCGGCGCCCTGTTGGTGCTGTCCACGTTGTCCGTGCTCAGGCCCGGGCTCACGTTGACCGTGCTCAGTACGGGCCCAAAGGTCACGCCAAGGCCCTTGTCCACGGTGTCGTCGCCTTCGCGCGCCCACCGTAGCCCACGTTGGGTTGAGCACCTGCGTCAACCAGCCCACCAGGCTCCGGCCTGGTTGTTGCGATCGTTCGCGATGGCGGCGGTCACGCCCGGCGCCCGGTTGGTGAACGCGCGAATCTTGTCACCCGGATCATTGCCAACCTGGCCGAGCAGCACCTGCGCGATCGCGGTGCCTACATTCGCCCGGGCGTCCCGCCACAGTCCTCACGAAATCCTGGATGTCATCCGTGAAGTGGCCCGGATCACGGTCCGGCCCGAAGCTGTCGAACGTGGAGTGCTCACGCTTCTCCACGAACACCTCCTGCTCGAGTGGATTGCCGAGCCGCTCCACCTGAACGAACACCCGGTTGGGCTGCGAGGAAAACGTGCTGTCCACGGCCGAGTAGACCGGCTCCTCACCGGGCGTGGTCAGCGAGCCTCCCTCGTTCCGATCGCAGCCGGCGGCGAAGGCGGTGACCGCCAGCAGCGCTGGAAGGGTCAACGATGTTCTACGATTCCACATGGGGCTTCTCCTTGGTTGTTGAATAAAGGTGTGTTCAGCGTTCCTGTAGCGTTTTATTTGCTCGTGGTGGTCCAGACCCCGATCTGACCGCCCCCACGCCCCTGGGTGACCTGCGACTCGGGGACCTCGACGACGATGGCGAGCGCGTTGAATCCGCGCAGGAAGTCCCGGGCACCCACGGCTCACGTCGAACACGCCCCGAACCTGCCGCGGGCTGCGTGAACTGCCCCTCGATGGGGTTGCCGCTCGCGTCGGTGTTGCAGCGGGCGCGGAACGCCGTTGCCGCCCGGTAAACGTGCCCTGGGTTTCGCGCGTGGTCCCGATGCGGGAGAGCGGTCCATCGGTGTTGCGGCGGTCCGGAACGATGCGGAAGAACTGCTCCACGTCGACATAGAACGGATCGTCACGCAACCGGCGAACACCTGCATCTGCCCTGCGGCCGCGGCACCCGAAGCGGCCAGGTTCGCCGTCAGGACCGTGTTCAGCCGCCCACGGCGGATCGCCGGGGTCGTCGTGCTGAACAGGTCCCGCACCGCGCCGCCGGTGAGACCGGACGTCGAGCCGGGGAACTCGTCGTTTCGCTGTCCCACGGCGGCGCGGTGCGACCGGACCGAGCACGTCCACGGTCTGCGTGTTGTTGGCCAGCTGATCGAAGGAGAACTGGAATACGATATCCTCGAAGCCGTCCTGGTTGTTGTCCACCTTGATCTGGTAGAGCACGTTCGGATCAAAGAACGCGGCCTGGTCTCCCACGAGGGCGAGGCGAACGTGCCTGCCAGCACGATGCGATCGTCGCTGGAGCCGGGAATACCCATACGTCCGTCGCGTCCAGGCGCGGCTCGAGCTCGGTCAGCGGGGTTTGCTGGTGATCCGATGCGATCGCTTGCCTCCCCACCGCGACTGCCCCGATCGTTCCCGCCACCAGCGCGAGCGGGATGATGCGGTTCCTCCTCCACAGCTTAGACTTTTCCATGCTTTCCTCCAGGGGGTAATAAAGTGGGTTCGGGCTGCGGATGCGTGTACCCGAACGGGTGCTGGGGCCCTGCCGCTTCAGGCACTTTGCCACATGCACGAAACGGGCCATTGATACGCGATTCGTATCAGTCTCAAGCCCGCTCCGATTTTGTACCCACATGCACAAGTTGGGCCAAGAACAAACATCCGTAACAGTTTATCATATTTGCGTTTGCTGATACCTGGCGGGCACCTGCGAACTTCGTGAGGTAGGCGAGCTTGGCGGACACCGAGGACACCTGGTCGAAGCCGTTCACCGTGTCGCAGGACTGCCGCCGTAATTGCGTCCTCGGGAGGCGGACCATACCACTTGCGCGCGATCAATCGGTTACTCATGACTCCTGCACGTGCTGGCTCTGGGACCTCAATCGGAACCTATGCTTAGCTGCACGATAATCCTGCACAGCTCACCCACGCTAGCGGAGGAGAGCACTGGCTCGTGCAGCATATACACGGGTGGAACAGCAATTGTCAGGCGGGCCTCAGCCGCACGCGTCAGCACTACGGACTCCGTGGGATCAAGCGCGGCGATGGCTGCTTCATCATTGGCGAAGACGAATCGGACCTGGTCCTCTCGCACCACGATGTCATCATACATCGTCCGCAGGCGGTCCGCGAAGGCTGGATCGGCGGCGATTACCGTCAGCGGTCCCTGCTGCAGCCGCTGCCTCAGCGCGCCGGCGACATCACGAGCTGCGTCCGGATCCACTGCGATGATGACCAGCGGAATGCCCAGCGCCTTCACGACAGGCCGCACAACCGCGGTGTGATAGGGTGTAGTGGCCACAAGGTCGACGCCTTGGAGCCTGTCACGGAGTGCTTCGACACTGCTCCCCCGCACATCGATGGAAACAACATCCAAACCGTAGCCGTTGGTCAACTCCCGGGCATACGCCACCAGGTGGTCTTCCGTCGATTCCACGAAAGCGCACCGCCGCCGAGTGTCCGCCGTGCGCCGTACCAGATCGGGCAGTGCCGGCAGCGCAATGCGGCGCTTCCGTGCTTCCGCTAGTACGCTGGCGATCCAGCGCTCCGTCTCCCGCGGGAGATCACCCGCACTGCCAATTGCCTGTGCCGCGTAAACGCCCGACCGGCCCCGCACCTCGACCAGGCCCTCCGCCTCGAGCATCCGGTAAGCGCGGGACACCGCGCGATGATCCGCGCCCGTTTCCGCCGAAACCTCCCGAATCCCCGGTAGCCGGTCACCCGGGGCAAGGCCCCACAGGTGTATCAGGTTCAGAATTCGGTCGCGGAGCCGGTCCGCGAGTTGCCTGGGCAGAAGCATGGTGAAGTTCAGCTCCTGTCGCGGTCACGCGTGAGCACCAGGACTCCCAGCGGCGGCAGCGTCATACAGATGGACCGTTGGCGCCCATGCTGCTGCACGGGTTCGGCTGTGATCAGCTCCGAAATGTCCTGACCGCTCCCACCGTACACCGCCCGATCGCTGTTCAACAACGTCCGATACTCCCCCGCCCCCGGAACCCCGATGCGGTAGTTCGGTCGCGGAACCGGGGTGAAGTTGCAAACGAAGACAAGCTCCTCTTCCGGAGCGCGGCCCCGGCGGAGAAATGACACCACGCAGTTTTCGACGTCGTGGAAGTCGATCCACTCGAAGCCCACTGAGGCAAAGTCGATCCCCCAGAACGCCGGGTGGTGACGGTACACCGCGTTCAGATCCTGCACCCAGCGCTGTACTCCCCTATGGAGGGGATCCTCAAGCAGCTCCCAATCAAGCCCCCGGCCTTCATGCCACTCGCGCCACTGGCCCAGCTCGCCCCCCATGAAGAGCAGCTTCTTACCGGGATGGCCCCACATAAAGCCCAGGGCAAGCCGGAGATTGGCCAGCTGCTGCCAGGCGTCACCTGGCATCTTCCCGGCCAGGGAACGCTTTCCGTGTACCACCTCGTCGTGGGAAAGTGGGAGCACGAAGCGCTCGCTGAATGCGTACATGAGCGAAAAGGTGATCAGTCCCAGGTGAAATTTGCGGTGAGCGGGATCTTGCTCCATGAAGCGGAGGAAGTCGTTCATCCAGCCCATGTTCCACTTGAAATCGAAGCCCAGGCCACCCAGGTGGGCGGGCTGCGTCACAGCCGGCCACGCGGTGGACTCTTCCGCCACGACCATTGCACCGGGAAAGTGCTCAGCAACCGCGGTGTTCACCTGCTTTAACAGTTCAATCGCTTCAAGGTTTTCCCGCCCGCCAAAGCGATTCGGGACCCACGCGTCCGCCGGCCGGGAGTAGTCCAGGTACAGCATGGATGCGACGGCATCCACCCGCAGCCCGTCAATGTGGTACTCATCAATCCAGAAGAGCGCGTTGGAGAGAAGAAAGTTGCGCACCTCGGTGCGCGCGTAATTGAAGATCAGCGTGCCCCAGTCGGGGTGCTCTCCCTGGCGCGGGTCCTCATGCTCATAAAGTGCGGTGCCGTCGAAGCGGCGGAGTGCCGGAGCATCCTTGGGAAAGTGCGCGGGCACCCAGTCCAGCAGCACGCCGATGCCGCGCTGGTGCAGGTGGTCGACGAAGTACTTGAAGTCGTCTGGCGATCCGTACCGGCTGGTCGGTGCGAAGTACCCGGTGACCTGGTACCCCCAGGACGGATCGTAGGGGTGCTCCATGACGGGGAGCAGCTCCACGTGAGTGAAACCCATCTCGTCCACGTACTCAGCGAGCTGGTGGGCGAGCTCCCGGTAGGTGAGGGGCCGGTTTCCCTCCTCGGCAACCCGGCGCCACGAGCCCAGATGCACCTCGTAAACCGTCATCGGGCGGCGGGTGGCATCGGTGGCGCGACGCTGCTCCAGCCACTCCGTGTCGCTCCAGTCGTAAGCACCCCGTCTGTGTACTATGGCCGCCGTCGCCGGGCGCAGCTCCATACGGAAGGCAAAGGGGTCGGTCTTCAAAAAGGCTGGGCCCCGCCGGGGCAGGAGTTCGTACTTGTACATCGCACCCTCGGTCAGACCGGGACGGAACAAGTCCCACCTCCCGACGCCGGGGGGACCGCGCGTCGGCGGG
>JAUJOM010000084.1 GCA_030447645.1 Longimicrobiaceae bacterium
GGACCTGGCTTCGTTGCCACGACAAACCAAACGTGCAGCAATTCTGATCTACCGGCTCACCCGGTAATTGTCGGGACTTGGATGAAGCGCAGCGTTCCCGCAGCGCTTGAAAGGCCAAGGACCCCTGAGGCCGTGTTCAGGCCCGGCGTACGTCTCCCGTCGAACCCACATAGCGGAAGAGGGTAGCACGCGAAACCCCAGATCGCGGAGGTCGAACGCGCTCCTGAAGCTGCGTATGCATTGTGTGCTGTTGGGCGCGAGATCCACGAACCCAGGCGCTTGCTCCTGACTTTCAGCGTCCGTAGCTTGCCCGCACACTCCACCCCATGTCTCCCTAGCCAACATGAAGACGCTCGGCACCGCACTGCTTTTCGCCACGCTCGCCGGCTGGATCGCCTGTGCCCCCTACGAACCATCAGCCGTGGCAGCGAACCGAGCCGGTACGCGGATGGGTGGCTGGTCCACGGAGCTGGACAGCACGTCCCGCGTGGCGTCCGCGACCGGCTTTGCGGGCCCGGAGGGGGTGCGATACGATCCGGACCAGGACGTGTACTTCGTTTCCAACTTCAACGGCGCCCCTGCTGGGGACGGCAACGGGTTCATCTCACGCGTGTCGGCGGCGGGGGAGATCCTGGCGCGGGAGTTCATGGTGGGGACGCCAGTAGCGCCGCTGCACGGCCCACGGGGGATGTTCATCGTGGCGGACACGCTCTGGGCAGCCGATGCGGACGGGCTGCACGGCTTCCACCGCCGCTCCGGTGCCCACCTGGCGTTCGTGGACTTGCGGCGCTTTGCCCCCGGGTTCCTCAACGATATCGCGCGGGGTCCGGACGGGGCGCTGTACGTAACCGACACGGGGAAGCCGCGGCTCTACCGGGTGCAGGGGAGCGAGGCGACGCTGGTGATGGAGGATTCGCTGCTCGGCCCGCCCAATGGGATCACCTGGCATGCCGCGTCGGGCGGGTTCCTGCTGGCGCCCTGGCGTGGAAGTCAGACCTTCCGTGCGTGGCGGCCGGGGGAGCGCGGGCTGCGGGTGGTGGCGACGAGCCCGGGCGGCAACTTCGACGGCATCGAGGTCGTGGGCAGCCGGGTGTTGGTGGCCAGTCAGACGGACTCCAGCCTGCACGTGCTGGAGAACGGTGCCGGGCGGCGCCTGATCCGGCTTTCCGGGCGCCCAGCGGACATCGGGGTCGACACTCGCAGGGGGCGCGTCGCTATCCCTTTCGTGGCGCTGAACCGGGTGGAGATCTGGTCCCTGCCGCGGGACTGATCAGGCTCAAACGCGCATCTTCACGGATGTAGGCCGCGCAGGTGCCTGCTGAGGAGTGGCGCTGGCAATCCGCAATCACTCACCCGATCAGGGCCGCCGGAAGTAGCGGGCTATCTCGCGGGGATCCTGCGTCCGTGCGAGCGCGAGCATCAGCAGGATCCGTGCTTTCTGAGGGTTCAGGTCTTCGGCACCGAGAATAGCGCCCCGGCCCGGGCTCCAATCCTTGAGTCCCTCCTGCTCATTGAGAGGGACCCGTCCCGAACCTGTCCGGCTGCTCATGATCACCAGCACGCCGCGATCGACACCTCGGCGAACCGCCGCGGCCTGGCCCGGCGTCATGCCACCCCGTCCGACGGATGCGAGCACCAGCCCGCGGGCTCCGGCATTGACCAGGGCATTCACGGTCACACTGTCGGCGCCGATGTAGCTGTAAACGATGTCCGCGCGGGGCAGCGTCCCGACACTCTTCATGTCGAACGTCGGTGCCTGCGCCGTACGCGTGCCACAGGAGCGGGAGGGTGGCTGATGGAAGACGAGCGTATCCGGGTCGGTCACACCCAGCGGTCCGGCGTCCGGCGACGCGAAGGCATCCAACCGGGAGGTATTCGCCTTGGTCACGAAGCGCGCGGCATGGATCTCGTCGTTCAGCAGCACCATCGTGCCGCGCCCCCGTGCACTTGGGGAGGCCGCGAGGCGGATGGAGTTGTAAAGGTTGGCTGGGCCTTCGGCCCCAATATCGACGGCGCGACGCATCGCACCGGTCAGCACCACGGGGCGGCAGCTCCCGACCGTCAGATCCAGGAAGAACGCGGTTTCTTCCATCGTGTCGGTGCCATGCGTCACAACCACACCTCGCAGATCGGGGCGGGTCCGGAATAGCTCGTCGATCCTGCGTGCCAGCGCCATCCAGTGCTCGGTGGTGATGCTCCCGGACGCGACATTGCTGAACTGTTCGACCGTGACAGCGAAGGTGGTGTCCAGACCGGGAATGCCGCGGATCAGTTCCTCCCCGGTTCGCCGCGCGCCGCTCCCCAGGTTCGAGATCGTGCCCCCCGTCGCAATGACATGCACAGCCGGGCGCGGTCTCTGCGCCGAAAGCTCGGGTGCGATATACAACAGGCAAGCGAGAAGGCAGAGATGACGGACCGGCATCAAGTTCCAACGGAGCAGTAGCATAGGCCAGTTTTCCCTTCCCTTTGGTCTTTGGTCCAGGTAGTGATAATGCTCCGCTGGATCAGACGCTCACGAATCGGTACATGAGCCGAATCAGCCG
>JAUJOM010000031.1 GCA_030447645.1 Longimicrobiaceae bacterium
CTTCTGCTTGGCCGTGCCGTGGCTGCACTCGTGTGAAGTTCATAACAGGCTCTAAGCGCCCGGAAAATGGGTAACGGGGGAGTTCGTGCGTTACAGGTCAAATACGGGGCTATGCCCGGCCCGCTCCCAAGAGTACGGACCGTCCCCAAAATTCTTAGCACCCACTCAAGACGGGAAGTATGTACCTGATGAAAGCGGTGAAAAGTCACCCGGTGCTGGTGCGTGGCACGTCTATGACTTGGGTCTAGGGGGGCTGCCGGACCTGCTGCGGCGGAAAACGAAGTCATGGGTGCATGCCGCGATACTCCCTCATAGGTGAACTTGCCCTCAAGGGTGTTTGCGTCGGTTAAGGTGCCACGGAAATTGGACGGTTCACTGTCTTCCTCCACCAGCGTAAGGTCAACGGTGTTGCCGGCACGAAGCCCCTCCACCCTCAACATGACGGCGATGCTCAGCGTATCATCCCTCTCATCCCAGCCATTGTGAGCCATCGTCCCGATAATTTGACCTGCCTCTTCTCGCAGCGTCATCTGCGACTCGAAAGTACCCCCACCACCCGTAATTCGACCGGACCACTCACCTGTCATATTGCTTGGCGCCGAGTCCGCTCTACACGCGACGGAACTAATTGAAATGAGCGCCCCGATAGCTATCAAATAAAGTACCCTGCACATAAACACGCTCCGCGTTGAGGTTCGGACCGGCTGTCGGGGCGACCTCTTGCGAGGTGGCTCCGTAATGCGTTGTAGTAAAAGTATAGCCTTGTAGTAGTCCGAACCCTATGAATGGGTGCCTCCTGTTTCCACGGAAATGTCTGACATGGCGGGTTGCTTCTCGCCAGCCGGACGGTGGTCCCGCGTGGAGCGGCACCAGTAGCAAAACGTGGCAACTTCGTGCATGAAGTAGCTTCGACACCCGACGCATAGCAGGTGCAAAGGGCGGACGCTTTGGCGGGTTCCGGAGCAGGGCCAGTAGGGCTGGCTTTTGCTCCGCCAACGTGGTGCGGATCTCCGGCGTCAGTGCCCCCTTTGATGCCTCCACTCGCAAGCGGTCCTCCCCAACCAGTTGGATGGTTGCCCCCAGTGCGGTTAGCTCAGCCAACAAAGCGGCGGCCCTCATAGCTCAGCAAAAGGTGCGTGCCGGCGTGCCGATTCACAGGCGGTCGTCGGCCAGTGGGTTGGTTCAGAACACGGCGAGCTCCACAGCAGCGCGCCAGATACCGAAAGCGGCTCTCCATCGTGGAGCGGTACTGGGCAACGGCGAAGAGGTGTCTGCGAGGGCAAAACAGGTTGCAGACGCGGGCGAAGGCAGACAGGAATCGCTGGGCTGAACAGAGCGACCGGAACCGCCCCATCCGTCTCTCCCGGATTCAGGTAGGCTGGTGCGCCGGCTCGACTCGGTTGTTGCAGCGCAAGGCGGAGGGGACTTGCTGGTGTTCGACGCAGGCTAACTGCGGCAGGCGCTGTTTTGCTGCTCGGGAGCTGGCGAGCTTGTCCGTGTTGAGGAGCAGTACGGCGGTGTTGAGCTCCTCCCGATCAGTTCTCCTGCCGTGCACCAAAGTTGCACGGTGCCTCCTACCTCGATCCGGTGGGCTTGCGTCGGCACATACTCTGGAGGAGAAAATGAAATACCCCTTGCATCCCCGAGGAATGCTCGCTGCCTGCCTGCATATCTGCCCCGTTGCTCAGGTCCAGCATTATCTCCGCTCACAGTAACTCCGAGAGTCTGACCGGAGTTGTCGCGAGCATGGTGAAACCGAGCATTCTACCCGATCCCTCCGGGGTGGATGCGACCCTTGGCGCGCGCCTTACATCGCTCTGCGATGAGGGATGGGAGATCTGGAGCCGCTTCGACACCGAGGTACGCCAGCACCACTGGCACCCGTTCGTAGCCGCCGACTACGAGCGCGTGTTGCAGACGCTGCTGGAGCTACGGCGTCCGGGGCTTCGCTTCCTGGAGTGGGGCTCCGCGACCGGTGTCATCACCATCATGGCGGACCTGCTCGGTTTCGAGGCGTATGGGATCGAGCTGGACCCCGAGCTGGTTGGCATTGCCCGTGACCTCGCTGAGCGATTCGATTCGCGGGCCCGCTTTGCCGCCGGCAGCTTCCTGCCTGCCGGCTACCAGTGGAAGCCGAGCGATGGCGACGGACGCATCGGCACTATCGGAGATGGCACTTCAGGGTACCTCCAGCTCCACCGCCCGTTGGAAGACTTCGATGTGGTATACGCCTATCCGTGGCCTGGCGAGGAGCCGATGATGCAGGATGTTATGCTGCGTTATGGGGATAGCGGCGCACGCCTCGTCCTGCACGGCGGCGCGCAGGGTATTCGAGTTTACTGCGCCCGTCGGCGGGAAAGCTAAAAGGAGCGCCACTGGATCCGCAGCCATCCCTCGCACACGATCCGATCCTCTTCGTGCACGGCTGGAACGGAAGTCCGGCAAACTGGAACAGCATGGTGCAGCGCTTCAGGGCGGATGGGTGGAATGACCGCGAGCTATACGTGTGGAGCTACAACAGCGGACTTTCGAATGTGCAGATCGCGGAGCAGCTCAGGACGAGAGAACCACGGCAGCCAGCTGGCGACCGGCAGTGTACGAGCAGGTACGAACCTGGGTAGCACAGCGAGGCCCTTGAGGAGCTATGCGGCAGGGGTCACATCTTACCGGAGGCTACGGAGCCGCTCGGCTGCACTCCACAGCGTTTCGTCCCGCTTGCAAAAGCAGAAGCGCACCTGCTGCACACCACGTTCAGGTATGCTGTAAAAGCTCGAGCCGGGGACACACGCCACCCCCACCTCCCGCACCAGGTGGCGCGCGAACTCCACGTCCGACTCGAATCCAAAGTCGCTGATGTCGGTCATGATGTAGTACGCGCCGTCGGGGCAGAAGGTGCGAAATCCCGCAGCCTCGAGCGCGGGTAGCAGCAGGTCACGCCGTGCCTGGTAGTCGCCGCGGAGCCGCTCGTAGTACTCCGGCGGGAGGGACATCGCGAACGCTCCGGCTGCCTGAAGCGGGGCGGCCGCACCCACGGTGAGGAAGTCGTGCACCTTGCGGATCGCGTTGGTCAGCTCCGGCGGGGCAATGCAGTAGCCTACCCGCCAGCCGGTGACCGAGTACGTCTTGGACATCGAGTTGACGACCACCGTCCGCTCGCGCATCCCGGGTATCTGGACCATGGAGATGTGCTGGACAGGATCGCCGCCCTCACCCGGATACAGGATGTGCTCGTAGATCTCGTCCGTGAAGCAGAGCGCGTCGTGCTGCTGGCAGAGTGCGGCGATGAACTCCAGCTCGTCCCGGGTGAAGACCTTTCCCACCGGGTTGTTGGGATTGCACAGGACGATCGCCCGGGTCTTACTCGTGAATGCGGCCCGGAGCTCGTCCGGATCGAAGCTCCAGTCCGGCGGGTACAGGGGCACGTAGCGCGGCACCGCGTCGGACAGGATGGCATCCGGCGCGTAGTTCTCGTAGAAGGGCTCGAAGATCACGACCTCGTCGCCCGGATCTACGGTGGCCAGCATGGTGGCGATCATCCCCTCCGTGGAGCCACAGGTGACGGTGATCTCGGTTTCGGGATCGATGTCGAGGCCGAGGTACCATGCCGTCTTGCGGGCGATCGCCTGGCGAAAGTCCCGCGCTCCCCAGGTGATGGCGTACTGGTTGACGTCCGCCTCGATGGCACGCACCGCGGCCTGCTTGATCGCGTCCGGGGCGGCAAAATCGGGGAAGCCCTGCGCCAGGTTGATGGCGCCGTGGGTGAGCGCCTCCCGCGTCATCTCACGGATCACCGACTCGGTGAAGCGGCTCGCCTTGCGGGAACCGGCGCGCTGTCGCGCGAGCAGCTCGGAGATCATCAGCGGTCCTCAGGGCCCGCGGGGCGTACCCAGCGTGTCGGGGGTGTAGGGCCCCGCAATCGTGTCATCCCCCACGATGCCAGTGCTACCGGTGCTGCCGGGCGCGGCCGTCGTATCAGTCACCGCCGTGGTATCCTGAAGGGTAGCGGGGTCCGGGTTGTACATCACCGGAAGGTCGATGTTGGCGGTGGGATCCGGCTCCGGTTCCTCCCGCTGCCCACATGCGGAGCAGATGAGTGCCACGATTACTGCGGCTGCACCGAAGCGCGTCTTCATGACAATGTCCTCCGAATCAGCAGTGTCAGCAGGACTTCCAGTGTAGTTCGCACTGCAGGCATCGCGCCTGCTGAGCAGAGAGGGATGATAGAACCTACAGCTCCACGGGAGAAGCAGATGCGCGACGGCGAAGCATTTTCGTGCCGCCTTGAGGTGCGCTGGACCGACCTGGATGGCAACCGGCACCTGCGAAATACCGCATACAGCGAGTATGCTACACACACGCGCTTTCGCCTGCTGGCTTCGCACGGCTTTGATCAGGCGCGGCTGGAATCCCTCCGCTTCGGACCGGTGATGATGCGCGAGGAGATTCGCTACCGGCGGGAGGTTCTGTTTGGGGATACGCTGATCGTCAACGTCCGCTGCGCCGGTCTTTCCCTGGATGGCTCACAGTGGCGGGTCTACCAGGACATTCTGCGCTCCGACGGACGCGAGGCGGCGGTCCTCACCATCCAGGGTGGATGGATCCATCTGGACAGCCGCAAGCTAGCCGTCCCGCCGACGGAGCTTGCAGCCATCCTGCAGGCGCTCCCGCGTACCCAGGACTACGAGGAGCTGCCCTCCCTCATCCGCCGCAGGGCCTGATCCCTCAGCCGGTCAGCGCCGGGTGTAGGGTAGCAGCGTCGTGGCGGTCTGCCCGTCCGCGTAGACGATAGTGATGCCGACATACGCCGCCTGGTACGAGGGCTCGAAGAGAGCGGAAAACGGTGGTGCCCGCAGCGTCTGCACCGCCAGCACCCTTTGCTGCGCATCCGCGAGGAACAATCCCACCTCCGCCACCGCCCGGCCATCAGGGCGCCAGGTCAGCCGTACGACGCCGCCCGAGAGATGGTCTACCCCCAGTGCGGCGGCCGCTCCCCCGAGGTCGCCCTGCATCACGGTGCTCGCCCCGGTCGCGCTGTAACGGATGGAGTAGGGAGCCGCGTACACGTACGTCGGGTAAACCACCGGAACGGCCAGGATGATGAACGCGCTGCCGAAGTGCGCCCCGACGTACAGACCGTGGTGCCGGTAGCGCCCGCCTTGGTACACCCCGTACGGATGCCGGCCGTCCGGATAGTAGCCACCCCAGCGGGAATCTCTCCCCTGGTCAACCGGCGGCCTGCCCACGGTGCGCGGATCACGGGCCACTCCGCGGGGATCCGTGCCAGCACGCCCGGTTTCACCCCGGGCGCTCCCGATCCCGACAACCGCACGCCCACCCCGCTCGACGCGCTCACCATGCCGTGCGGGGCGCTGTGCCGAGGCGGGGGCGATCAACGCGCTTCCGAGCAGCAGAGCCACCGCGCCGATGGCAAATGGAATGTTCATGGCACCGTCCTTTGTTTCCCGGGAGTAGGGCGCCCCGGGGTCACACCCTCCAGCCTAGCCGTACCCGCAAAGTCGGCGCCGGTTCAGCGCCCGTGGAACGCTGCTGTTCTTGCCCAGAGGTGCGGATTCCCGGTAGCTTTCCTCATGAAAGCCACCTCGACGCCGCTGCCGGACCACGCTGCCACACCGAGCGAGCAGAGTGCTCGGCACGATCTCCCGTCGGTACCCCTCGGGCTGCGATACATGGCGCTCGGCGCGTTCTGGTTCTCCCTGATGAGCCTGCTGGTGAAGGTCGCGGGCCAGCGCCTCCCCAGCCAGGAGATCGTGCTGGTGCGGGCGGCCATCACCTTCGTGCTCAGCTACCTGCTGGTGCGCAGGACCGGCGTGAACATCTGGGGGAAGAACAGGCGGCTTCTGGTGCTGCGAGGGCTGCTCGGGTTTACCGCGCTCAGCTGCTTCTACTACTCCCTGGTGCACCTGCCGCTCGCGGAAGCCAGCATCATCCAGTACACCAACCCGATCTTCACCGCCATTCTGGCCGCGCTTCTCCTGCGGGAGCACATGGGGCGGTGGGATGTTGGCGGCGTGCTGGTGAGCTTTCTCGGGGTGCTGCTTATCGCTCGCCCGGGATTCCTCTTCGGGACGGGTTCGCAGCTGAGCCCCTTTGCTGTCGGGCTCGCGCTCACCGGGGCGCTTTGCAGTGCGGGCGCATACGTGACCATTCGGAAGATGACCGGGGAGCACCCGCTGGTGATCGTCTTTTACCTGCCGCTGGTGACGCTGGTTGCTACCGTCCCCATCGCCGCACCCTCGCTGATCTGGCCCACGCCGATTGAATGGCTGGTGCTCGCGGGGGTAGGAATTACCACCCAGATCGCGCAGGTTTACATGACCCGTGGGCTGCAAATGGAGCGTGCCGGGCGCGCCACCGCAGTCGGCTACCTGCAGGTAGTCTTCGCCGCGATCTGGGGAGCGCTCTTCTTCGCGGAGTTCCCGGACCGGTGGAGCTTGGTGGGCGGGGCGCTGATTCTGGGCAGCACACTTCTGCTGGCCGAGCGTGGCCGGAGGGAGCGTGCCCACCTCGCTCAGTCGACGGGTGTGGTCGCGCCGGTGAAGGCGTGAGGCCCCTGGTGCCAAGCCGGGGTCATTGCGTTACCTTGTCCCTCTAAACATCCGCTCCCCTAGCTCACCCTCCGGAGGTAACCTGGTGAAGGCATACATCCTTGCTCCGGCTCTCGTGCTGGCCCTGGCCTCCGGCTGTACACCGGCCCGGAGTGCTCCCGCAGCCGCTCCGAACCCCGCTGCCGCGCCTGCCGCCGAAAGCCAGCTGCTCCCGGTGCGATACGACGCTACCTCGGGCAAGGTGTTCCTGACCGTGCGCCGCCTCGGCGAGGAGATGCTTTACCTGAACACGCTCGCCACGGGGCTCGGATCGGCGGCCGCGGGTCTGGACCGTGGGCAGGTGGGGACGGATGCGGTTGTGCGCTTCGAACGGCACGGAGCCCGGGTCTTCCTGATTCGCACCAACACGGAGCACCGTGCAACCGGCGGGGACTCGGCGCTCCGGCGCAGCGTGGAAGAGTCCTTCCCCCGGTCGGTGCTCGCCAGCTTTCCCGTCCAGAACGAGGGACCGGCAGGTCTGGTGGTGGACGCCACCGACTTCTTCCTGAGCGACGTGTACGATGTGGTCGGTCGCATCCGCAACGCGCGAATGGGCACCGTGCGCATCGACCGGGAGCGGAGCTTCGTAGACCGGGAAAGCACCCGTGCCTTTCCGCTGAACACCGAGATTCGCTCTGTGCTCAGCTACGTCACGGACGACCCCCACCCGGAGCTGCGCCGGCACGCACCGGACGGCCGCACAATCAGCCTGCAGCAGCACCACAGCTTCGTCCGGCTCCCGGAGTCAGGGCTGGCGATCCGCGAGTTCGACCCGCGGGCGGGCATCTTTTCCAGCTCCTTCTTCGACTTCGCGCAGGGCTTCCAGTCGGACTACCGCCAGCGCGGCCTGGTCCGCTGGCGGCTGGAGCCCTCGGACCCGGCCGCGTACGCCCGTGGCGAGCGGGTGGAGCCGGTCAAGCCCATCGTGTACTACCTGGACCCCGGTATCCCGGAGCCGTACCGCAGTGCTTTCCTTGAGGGTGGCATGTGGTGGAACCAGGTGTTCGAGGCAGCGGGATGGCGCAATGCTTTCCGGGTGGAGATGCTCCCGGCGGGAGTGGACCCGATGGATGCCCGCTACCCGGTGATCTACTGGGTACACCGGCAGCAGCGGGGACCCTCCGTAGGCCCCTCCTTCCGCGATCCACGCACGGGTGAGATCATCACGACCGTGGTGCGGATGGACTCCTACCGCTCGCTGGTGGACCACGACATCTACATGGGACTCCTGCCCGCGGCCGGGCCCGGGGGATTGCAGCTCACACCCGAGCAGTTCGCCATGGCGCGCCGTCGCCAGCATACCGCCCACGAAATCGGCCACACGCTGGGTCTGGCGCACAACTTCATCGCCGCCAGTCAGGGACGGGCCTCCGTGATGGACTACCCCTACCCGCTGATCCGGCTCGACACACAGGAACGCATCGACATCTCGCAGGCTTACCGTCCCAGCGGTGGAGCGCATGACACGCTGGCGATCCGCTACGCCTACACCTGGTTCCCTACTCCAGCAGCCGAGGCCGTGGGCCTCAAGCAGATCGTACGTGAAGGCGAGGCGCGCGGGCTCCGCTTCATTGGGGACGCGCACGCGGCGCTCTCCGGCTCGTATCCGGATGCCACGCAGTGGGTGGAAGGGAGCAACATGTTCGGCGCGCTGGAGCGTACCATGGCGGTGCGCCGGGTGCTGATCGACCGCTTCGACGAGCGAGCCGCCCAGCCCGGCGAGCCGCTGGCGGTGCTGAACCGGCGCTTCGCCCACGTCTACCTGCACCACCGGTACGCGCTGCAGGGGGTGACCAAGGCAGTCGGTGGAATGGAGTTCGGGTACGCGCTGCGCGGCGAAGCCACCGAGCCGACACGGGTGCTGCCGCCGGCGGAGCAGCGGCGAGCGCTGCGGCTGGTGCTCGCCAACCTGCAACCCGAAGCACTGCGCATTCCGGATCGAGTGGCCGCGCTGATCCCGCCCGTCCCACCGGGCTATGACGCGGATCTGACGCTGATCCCCACGCCGGCCGGTACCGCCTTCGATCCAGTGGCGACGGCGCACAGCCTGGCGCAGGAGATCGTGGACGGATTGCTCCACCCCGAGCGAGCCGCGCGGCTGGTTTCCTTTCACACACGCAATCCGGCCAACCCGTCGCTGGACGAGGTGCTGACGGAGCTGGTTGGGGCCACCTGGGGCGCTCCGGCGGGCACTGCTCGCGATGCAACCCTGCGCCGCGTCGCGCAGCGCGCCACGGTGGACGGGCTCCTGGACCTGGCCGGCAACCCCGCCGCCACCCCGGAAGTACGCGCGGTCGCCGAGCACCACCTAGGCCGGCTTCGGGAGCGACTTGCCCGCCCCGCCGCTGTCTCCGCCGAGGAGCAGGGCCACCGGGCCGCCGCCCGCCGGGACATCGAGCTTTACTTTGACGGGCGCGACGACCGTACGCGCCGCCCGCGGCCGCAGCCGATTCCGCTGCCGTGGCCATAAGGGTCTAGCCCAGTAGCAGGCCCATGCTTCGCTCGCTCGTGCTGCTGGCTCTCCTTGCTGCGTGCCAGACCACCTCCCTGCGATCCACAGGTGGCCAGGCGGATCTGCGGATCGTGGTCATCAGCGATCTGAACAGCAGCTATGGCTCGGTCACCTACGAACCGGAGGTGCATCAGGTGGTCCGGCTGATTCGGGAGCAGTGGCGCCCCGATCTGGTGCTCGCGGCCGGCGATCTGATCGCTGGGCAGCGACCTTCGCTCTCCAATGACAATGTCCGCGCCATGTGGGCCACCTTTGATTCGGTAGTTGCCAGGCCCCTCCGGGAAGCGCGGATTCCGTTCGGCTTCACCCTCGGCAACCACGACGGCTCCGCCCATCCGGCGCATCAGCGAGACCGCACTTTCGCCGTCGGGCACTGGCGCTCACCGAAACGGCATCCCGGCGTCGCCTTTGTGGACAGCAGCCACTTCCCCCTTTACTACAGCTTCCGGCAGGGTCCAGTGTTCGTGCTGGTGTGGGACGCTTCCTTTGCCGGTACGATCGAGCAGCTTCCCATGATGGACTGGGTCCGGGAGCAGCTCGCGGGTGAGCCCGCCAGGACCGCGCGCCACCGGCTGGTATTGGGGCATCTCCCGCTGTATGCGGTAGCCGAGGGGCGGAACCGCGCAGGAGAGGTCCTCCAGGAACCGGACTCCCTGCGCCGCATCCTGGAGCGCCATGGGGCTGACACCTACATCAGCGGGCACCATCACGCCTATTATCCCGGACGACGAGGATCGCTGGAGCTCCTGCACGCCGGTGCACTCGGCCAGGGACCGCGGCCCTTGCTGGAAAGCAGCCTGCCTCCACGAAAAACAGTGACCATCCTCGACTACCACTTTCGGGCGGATTCAGTCAGCTACACCACCTACAGCTTCGGCGCTGGCGGCGGGCTGAAGCTGGTCAACACAGGTGAGCTTCCACCCACCATTCACGGCGTCAACGGCTACGTGGTGCGCCGAGACCTGCCGGATACTCTCTCCGCAGCGCAGCGGAAGTTGCTGCGCATGCTCTTTGCTCGTTCCGCTCGGTACAGGCAGCGAAACACCCCGAACCTGGAGCACACCGTATGCTCAGCAAGCTGCTGAAGGTCATCGCCTACAAACGCGCCCCTGCGGCCACCTTCACCGTACTTCACCCCATTGAGGCAGCGCAATGGGTGAAGGTACCCTGGGACTTCAAGCACGCCTACGCGCCCCGCATTGCCTCGCTCCTCACCGCGCTGCTGATAGCTCCACTCGCCTTCCGCCTCGGCAGGCGTGCGGCGGAGGGAACCTTGTTTTATCCCAGCAGGCGGCCTGACCACCTGGGGCACGAGGAAGCACCCAGCTGACAGCGAGCTCTAGCATCCTGGTCTGCCACCGCGGCCGGGCCGTCTTCAGCCAGGCATTCGGCCTCGCCGTTCCGGAGCCGCCTACCCCCGCCAACGTGCGGACCAGCTATCGGCTCGCCTCACTGACCAAGCAGTTCACCGCCACCGCCATCCTGCAACTGGTGGAGAAGGCGCAGCTTGACCTGGACACAGCCGTGGCCGAAGTGCTGCCGGAACTGGCGCACTCCGCCAGCGGCGCTCGCGTGCGTCATCTGCTGACCCACACCTCCGGCATTTGGGACTACGAGGCCTTGCTCCCCGCCGGCCAGACGGAGCAGGTCACCGACGGGGACGTGCTCACCCTGCTCGGCCGGGCGAACCAGCGCTACTTCGTGCCTGGAACGGCCTTCCGCTACAGCAACTCGGGCTACGTGCTGCTTGGCCTCATCGTGGAGTGCATCAGCGGGGGCTCATTCGCGGATTTTCTGCAGGAGCAGATCTTTTGGCCACTAGGGATGCACTCCACACTCGCGTACCAGGCGGGCGGCTCCTCCATACCGGAGCGGGCCTATGGCTTTTCGGGCGCTCCCGGTGTTTTCCGCCTAACTGATCAGAGCACAACCAGCGCTACTCTGGGAGATGGCGGAGTGTATTCCTCCATCGCGGACCTCGCCCGCTGGGAGCACGCCCTCACCCAGGCTCAGGTGCTATCAACCGCCACCCTGGAGCAAGCCTGGAGCCCGGCCGGGTTGAACGACGGGACACCCATTCCCTACGGATTCGGCTGGTACGTCGATACAGACAGGGGCCGGCTCCGGCTTACGCACCATGGCGAGACGATGGGCTTTACCAGCGCGGTGGTCCGATATCCCCACGAGCAGCTTGGCGTCTGGATGCTCACCAACTGCACGGCAGGCGCGCCGTGGGACATCGCGCAGAGTGTGGCGGATGGGGCACTAGCACTGCTGGAGCGGGTGCCGGTCGCGCCAGCGGCCGCGGGAGCTTGGCCGTTCCGGCACTTCGCCAACAGGTAATCTGGTGTGCTGCCAGGGCTGTGGACCCCGGCAGCACGTTCCGGAAGTTAATCCAGCTCGCTTACATCTTGGATGATCTTGCCGACCAGCCCGTAGTCCTTGGCCTGCTCCGCGGAAAGCCAGAAGTTGCGGCGGGTGTCGTCCTCGATCTTTTCGGTGGACTGTCCCGTGGCCGCCGAAAACATCCGGTTGAGGCGCTCGCGCATGCGCACGATCTCGCGGGCCTCAATGTCGATGTCCGCCGCCGTACCCCCAATGCCACCAGCCGGCTGGTGCAGCAGGAAGCGCGTGTGTGGAAGGCAAAAGCGCTGCTCAAGAGGCGCGGCGATGTAGATCAGCGCGCCGGCACTCGCCACCCACCCCGTTCCCACGATGCGCGTGGGCACCTTGGTGAAGCGGATGATGTCGTGAATGGTGTCGCCGGACTCCACGTGGCCGCCCTGGGAGTTGATGAAGACGGTGATGGGGTCGTCCGACTCGGCGGCCAGGGCGAGAAGCTGCGCCATGACGCTGGCAGCCAGCCGCTGGTTGACCTCGCCGCTGATGATGACCGTGCGTGATTTGAAGAGCCGCTCCCGGATGGGATCCGTGAGCGGAGTGGTCGGCATGTCGTCCCGTTCTCCCGCGGGGCGCTCGGCCGGTTCTTCCTCTTCGTGTTCCCTGCGTAGCACAAGCTCGTTCATGGACTTGATGGGGTTGTGTGGTCCGCCTGCGATGGCTATGCAAGCGTGGTTGCCGAGTGCCCCTGCACACACCTTGCCGTTCTCACACCCACTCCTGTGGATGAGACTCATACGGGCGAGGCTTGACCCTGAGGCATTGCACTGTTAGTGTCCTCGAAGCTGATCTGGATCTCGCCCCCGCTTTGAATGTGAGGTGTTAAATGTCGTTCGACTGTGACTGCAAGGACTGCTGCTGCGGCGATGGCTGTGGAGAAAAGTGCTGCTGCAAGGGCGAGTGCTGCTGAACGTGGTACCCAAGACGTAGTGTGAAAGGCGATCTCCGCGGGGATCGCCTTTCGTTTTCTGGTGCCGTACGTCAAGGTCTTCGATACTGGGGGTCAGTGCGTTCTTTCCACCCGTGCACGGGCCGACCGCAACGTCGTACCCGACCTGATCCGAGTTCCGGTCGAGAGGGAGCTTGCCCTCCAGCACGGTCTGATCCGCCCGTCACGGTGGCACGAATCTACCATCCGCATGCGCAGCATTGTGGAGCATCAACTGCTCCCTGTACCAGCAGCGTTCAAAGAGGGATGGGTTATGCCGTCACGGAAAGAGCAGAGCGAAGGCAGTGGCCGGTCCGGGTCAGCCAGCGGAAACGAGGGGTGGCAGCGCAGGATCGCCTGGGGGATCGGCCTGGCCCTGGCCATTGCAGGTCTCGTCGCGGGCGTACTGCTCATGCGGGAACACAAGTCCGGACCGCAATCATTCCGTCGTAGTGGTAGGTTGACCCTGAAGTACCCGGCAGCCGGCCGGAACCGGATGACGAACCGGACGCGCCGAGCCGCTCGCTATTTTTCCTCCCTGCTTGCGACGCGCGGGAATGGAGGACGGCGCTAGCCCTCCTCCAGCGGACTGGCAATCGCACCACGCATGGGGCCCAGCACATGGCTGATCTGATCGGCTGACTTGAGCTGCTGAACCTCCTCGTCTAGAACGCTCCAGCGGATGAAGCTCCACTCACCCGGAGCTTCCCCCATCTCCCGCTGCTCCTTCTGGTTCATCTCGACGATCGCCTGGGCCGCTCGTTAGGAGCTGCAGATCGCTGACAAGGTCGGGCAGTGGTCCCCCGGAAGCTTTTGAAACACGCACCATACAATATCGGCCGTTGCTCCCCTCCTTGTTGTGGTTCGGGGCAAGCCCTCGTACGCTGTAAGCCTGGCGCCTGCCTTCCCGCCTGTTATCTTGCTTGCCTCAGCAGGTACCCTGCCCCCTTCGCTGCCCCTCAACCTACGACACCATGAAGAGCTTGACACCCGTCCTGTATGTAGAGGAAATCGAGCCCGTGCTGTCTTTCTGGACGGATCGGTTGGGATTCGAAAGAATAGCAGAGGTTCCCGAGGGTGACCGACTTGACTTTGTAATGCTCCAGAAGGGCGGTGTCCAGATCATGTACCAGACGCGCCAGAGCGTCCAGCATGATCTCCCCACCCTGGTCGATACACCCATGCGTGGTAGCCTGCTCTTCGTCGAAGTGGAGGAGCTGGACGCAGTGGAGCGGGCACTCGACGGTATCCCTCCCCTCGTGCCCCGCCGGAAGACGTTCTACGGCGCGGAAGAAATCATCGTGCGGGAGCCCGCAGGCAACGTGGTGACGTTCGCCCAGTTCGGCTCCGAGCAAGGTTGATACTACAGTTGCGCATTTGGTGCAGGAGGGCTTGGATCGGATCTGAAGGAGGTGGTAAATCATGGTGCAGGCAGAGATTGTTAGCGCCGGATGTAACGTCGCACTTGTGCCGGTTGAAATGTCCCACGTTGGATCCTGACGTCAGGCAGCTTTCGGGCGCCGAAAACACCAGGCCCGAGCACGGCCGCGTCACTCCCTTACCTGGTTTAAGCGCTAGAGCTATGAAGTGCAGCCGTAGTACTGTAAGGCCGCAATACAGCGGGAAGTTGGGCCGGGCATCCGACGGGTAGCGGATGTTGCCCTGTCAGCTTCCGGTGCGTAGGATGATTTTATTCCGACGGAATGCCGCTGAACTTGGGGAGTGGGGCGTCTCAGGAGCAGGGTAGGTCTTCGGTTGTTTTACCTGATTCAGCGTCCACTTTCCACATCGCGAGATCTGATGCGTCCGATAGCCGCACTCGTCCTTACGGTCCTTGTCGCGAGTCACTCCAGGTTGCTCGCTCAACAGGCGACCAGCCCCGAACCGGCGACTCCCGCTTCGGATTCTGTTCTTGTGGCGGCCAGGGATATGGGTCTAAAGGCGGCAGATCGCAGCAGCGTTGACGGGTATTTTCTCGGTGGCTTGGCTGGGGGTCTAGTACTCGGCTTCTACAGCGCGGTGTATCCCTTCGTCGACAGAGCGACTCCTGGCCTGAAGCGATCCATAGGCGCCGGCCTGCTCACCATTAGCGGTGCAGCTGTCCTTGGAGCACGCTCTCCGGTCGAAATGACGGCCACAGTATCGGAGGAGCTTCGAGCGCGATCTCCCGCAGAGCAAGAAACGTTTCGGCAGTCCTATGCCCAACATTTGCGGCAACGCCGGCGAGATGCAGCCCTGATGGGCGGAGCTACCGGAACAGCGGTAGGAGCGATTGCGTTCATCCTTTTTAACTATTCAGTGGGGCGCGGGTACTGAGCCGCAATTTAGCATATCGCAAAAGGATGCCGGAAGGCTGCGAGCACGACGTCCGGCTCCGACGCAGCTCGGTGCGGGCAAAGTGCACCGCCAGCCACGCATGCAATCTCTCTATAACCTCTGACCACCCGATGATCTTTTCCCGCACCATGGTCCACAACATCCTTCAGATACGGTCCTAAACATCCTCAACCATCTACGCACCGGTAGGTTCCAACCTGGCGCGGTGCGTCGCGGCCGATCGCCTGGACCAGATCGCTGAAGATCAGGCGGTGGATTGGGTACAGGAGGTACCAGTACAGCACTCCGCCCAGACCACGTGGGGCGAAGAGCGCGGTTTGCACCAGGCGGGTCCCCTGCCCTTCGGCATGGACTGTCCACTCCAGCCACGCGGCACCCGGCACCTTCATCTCGGCTCGGAGGCGCAGCAGGTGGGGCGGATCGACCGCATCCACACGCCAAAAGTCGAGCGCTTCGCCACGTAGAAGCTCCTGGGAATCGCGGCGCCCCCGCCGCAACCCGGGACCTCCTACCAGCCGGTCCAACAACCCCCGAAGCTTCCACGCCCAGTTCCACACCAGCCACCCGGCGTCTCCACCCATCTGGCTCAGCACGGAGTAGACCTGCGTGGGTGCTGCCGGGACGTAAACCGAGTGCACCTCCCGGATCAAGCCTTCACGGTCGGTCAAACCCTCCCGGGCCCCTGCCCCACCCAGGGCACTGCTCCAGCGCGTGGGAACTTCACGCCCCACGGTCCGCTGCAGCGCGATCTCCACCGCGGTGCGGTAGGGGATGGGATCGATCTCGGGAAAAAGGCGGCGTGCACGAGCCGTGTCAGCCACCACGGGGTGGATGATCCCCCGAATGAGCGGGACACCCAATCGGTTCGGAATCGGCGTCACCAGACCGACCCAGAGACCCGCGAGCCTGGGGGCCAGAACGGGAACAGGCACAATGATCCTGCGGAGCCCCCGCACCTCCCCGTACACTTCCATGGTGCGACGAAAGGGCATACGGTCAGCGCCAATCTCCACGATTCCCGCGGACCCTTTGCCCAGGGCAGCAACCAGGTAGGCGAGCACGTCACGGATGGCGATGGGCTGCACGTCGTTCAAGATCCAGCGGGGCGCCACCATTACGGGGAGGCGCTCCGTCAGGTAACGGATCATCTCGAACGATGCGGAGCCCGAGCCGATCACCGGCCCCGCCCGAAACTCCGTCACCGGGAGCGAGGCCCGCAGGGTTTCGCCCACTTCTCCGCGGCTGCGCAGATGCTCGGAGACTCCCGTCCCCGAGGGGAGCAGGCCCCCCAGATACACGGTGTGCGGCACGCCGGACGCTGCCTGCACGAAGTTTGTGGCCGCCGTCCGATCCCGGTCAGCGAAGTCGTCGCCGGCCTCCATGGAGTGCACCAGGTAGTACGCCGCGTCGACGGCATCGAACACACCCCGCAGCGACTCTGCATCCAGCAGGTCACCTACCTGGACATCAACCCGCTCGGCCCAGGGGCGCCCCTGGATGCGCTCCGGATCGCGAACCAGCACCCGGACCTCGATCCCGGCGTCCAGCAGCCTGGGGATCAGGCGCCCACCGATGTACCCGGTCGCTCCTGTGACCAGTACTTTCACCTGTCTCCCTCGCCCCGGAAGCTACTGGAGTCCAACGCCCTACACGCCGGTTGAGCTGGATTCTATATCCTCGGAGCTTCCTCCACCCTCGGCTCGCATACCGGCCTCGCGCGTTTCGCGGAGGACGCGCTCGCGCTCCTGATCGGCCACATCGCTGCTGCCAGCACCCTGACCGTCTTTCTGTGCCTGTTTGTCTGCTGCCATCATTGCCGCTCCTGCTCAGGTGTGGATCGGGCGACTGGGGACTCGCACAAACCGCACCGAGTCCTGATCAGCCTGGCTCAGCAGATTCGAGGAAGTCCGGGTCCGTACCCACGGTTTGCCGTCCTTCGAGCTGCCGGAGCATGTAGCGAAAGGTGTCACTCTGCAGCGGGAAGCGGATTCGGTACGCACGTTGCCAGATGGCATAGACGAGCCGCCGAGCTTCCTCCGTTGACAGCTCCGGGCGTTTCCGACGGGCTCGCGGTACAGCACGTACGCGCGCTCCGCGCTTCGGGGCATCCACGGGTGAAGGTACCTGAGGTCAAGTGGGATCGCCCGACCCTCCTGCACCAGCGTACGCAGCCAGGCGCTTTTACGCCGCACCTCACCGACGGTCCAGGCAAGATCGGTTCCCCGCAGCCGCTCGGCATCGGCCCGGAAAGCTTCCACCAGATGTGCCCGAAGCTCGCGCCCCAAACGCCGCGCACGCTGGTCCGATCGCACCGCCAGGTAGGTGACGAAGCCGGCGTTCACCCCTTGCAGGTACACCCCCGCCGCGGCCGCCATCGGGCGGTCATCATCAGGTGCGAGCAGCGCGAGCAGGTGATAGTTGCCGCCGGAGGGAAGTCCCAGCCGCCTTTCTTCCAGCTCCGAAAGGAGATCCTCCAGCGGCTGCACGTCCCCGATGCATTCGACGATCAGCTCCAGCGCGCGACGAGCCAGCTCGCTTCGCTCGTCCGCAACCTCCACCACCCGGAACTCAGCGGGTTCAGTCACCAGTGCCCAACCCGAGCCGGAAGATGCGATCCGCATTGCGCCACAGCATGCCCTCCAACTCGTCGGGCGTGGCATCGAGCGTCTCCACGAAGCGCAGGTAGCTCGGCAGGCCCGAGATTGGCCAGTCGGTCCCGAACATCAGCTTGCCCGGGTCGTTGATAAAGGCGATCACCTCCTGCAGCTTTCCTCGAATAAACTGCTCGAACCTTGGCTCGAAATTGCCGAGTGTAAAACCCGAGATGTCCCCAAGAACGTTTCCGTTCTTGTAGATCACCTCCATTGCATCGGCGAACCAGGGATTGCCCAGGTGGCACATTACGAAGGTGACATCGGGGAAGGTCACGGCGGCCTCGTCCACCTCCAGGGGATGGGCGAACTTCACCTTGCTGCTGGGTTCGTACGTATCGCCGGTGTGGATCATCACGGGCACCGCAAATTCAGCGGCCAGCTCGTACACTACCCGCAGCCGGACATCGTGGACGTAGAATTCCTCGTACCCCGGGTAAAGCTTCAATCCCTTGATCCGGCCGCCTTCCAGCAGATTGCGGAGCTGCGCGAGATCCCGTGCCCGGTAATGGTAGCTGACCCCCGCCACCACCCCGATCCGCGGATCATCCCGCACCACATCCAGGATGTGTTCCGTGCTGGGGCGTTCCTCGTTGACTGCATAGGATGACAGGACAAGCGCATAATCGATCCCGTTCGCCTCCATCTCCGCGCGGAGCTGAGCGTGACGCTCCCGCAGGCTGGACGGCATATCGGGAGTGTAGCGATTCAGATGGGTGTGACAGTCTACGATCATACCCGAACCGCGCCAGGCAGGCATCGTACCACGACGGCTAGCGGATAGACACGTACTGCTCGAGTCGTGCGACTTCCTGCTGGTTCACATACTTGCCGATCTCCCGGCGGAACTGCTCGATGGAGCGATACGGGCGGTACTCCTCGAATTCGTGCTGCATCCGCTTACCCACCCCGGGGATCAGCAGGATCTCCTCGCTGCTCGCGGTGTTCAGGTCCAGGGGCCGCCAGAGCTTGCGATACACGGCGTCCCGCTGCTGCGGATCGCTCACATGGCTGGCGAGAACACGATCCACCGCCCTCATGTCGGCGAAGGGGCGTCCAGCCACGATCCCGTCAGCCGCCGCTTCGTTCATGTTGGGAACCGTGAGAAGCTGCTCCCGCGTAGCCTGGTTCGGGTCCAGCATGGCTCCCTCGGCCGGAGCTGGAGCGGGTGCTTCGGGGATCACGGCGGGCTGGGCTGGCGTGGTCCCCACGGGCGCTGCAGCCGCTGGCGGAGTTTCCGGGGGGGCGTCCTGCTGACAGCCGACCAGGGTAACCAGCAGCACTGCGGGAATGGTGGCTCGCTTCATCGTATCTCCTGTGGGTGGTTGCCGGCCTCGGGGCGCCGGATCGGGTAAGGAATGCAGCTGTGAGAGCGTGTCTGCAAGGTGGGCCCTCAGGCGCTCAGGATTTCGCGCCGCAGCGCCGGGTGCCGATACGCCTGGATCAGCCCCAGCAAACCAATCTGCGCCATGGCTCCGGGGGCGAGTGCGGGGGTGGCGCCACGCAACGATCTCCAGAACAGATCGAGACCCTCCGCCGATGCGTCCATCTCCCGCTCGAACTCCACGTTGCCGTCGTAATGCAGGTACAGGCCTACGAGGGCGGTGCCGATGAACAGCACCATCACCCCCTGAAAGATCCGGATCGTGCGGTGCGTCGGCCGAAGCGCCACTCCGATCCCGCTGGCGAACCCGGTCCCCAGGACCACCAGCGGAACGCACTGCCAGACAGACTCGAAGTGCTCCAGCAGGAGCAGTTCGAGAGCCAGACCGATGATGCCGAAGAGGACCAGTGCGAGCAGCATCCGCCGGACGGACCCGGCGCCCTGCACTTCTTCCTCTATGGACCCGCCCGCTGCTCTACTCATCACCTGCAGTTAGACACCCGACCCACTCCCTGTGTTGGCGCACCCGAGCCGGGGCAGCCTAGGCAGCCCGGCGCCCTTGCTGCTCGCTCTCCCCGTGAAACCGTCGGCTCCATTGGGCGAGATCCCCGAGAAAGGCTGCCAGGAACTGCCGAGTAGGCTCGTGGACCAGCGTTCCCGAGTTGTCGAACTTTTCCGCGACCTGGCCAACCGCCACGCCAGGGTGTGGCATCACGGCGGCAAGGGTGGCGAGGAGCACCAGCTTGAGCTGCTGCTGGGCGCGCACCGCGCCGAGAGCACCCGGAGAAGCACCCATGATCCCCACCGGTTTACCCGCGAGCGGCGACTTCATGGCGGGACGCGAGGCCCAGTCGATGGCGTTCTGGAGCACGCCCGGAATGCTGTGGTTGTATTCCGGCGTGGCAAAGAGCAGCGCATCGGCCTCCGAAATTGCCCGCTTGAATTCCTCTACCGCTTCCGGCCGCTCCTGGTCCTTGTCCCGGTCGCCGTTGTAGAGCGGGATGTCCGCCAGGTCGAAGATCTTGATCTCCACCCCATCCGGCGCCAGATCACGCGCCGCCTCCAACAGCTTCCGGTTGTGGGAGCCGCGACGCAGACTGCCCGCGACGCCGAGCACCCGAACCGGCTGCACCCTTTCCTGCTTCGTGTATCCCATCTGGTTTACTCCCCGGTTTCAGATTGCGGTCCCGACACTCCGGAGCCGAAGGGCGGTTCCCCACGGATCCGTTGCCAGCCAGCCATCTTCAGCTGGTGCGATTTCATGGCCCGCGGCCTCCAGGCTGCGGGCCGCGGCCTCGGCATCCTGCGAACGCGGCACTACGATCTCCCATTCCAGGAGCCGGGCATCTCCCCCTCCCGGGCGGGCCGCACCCGCTCCAGCCCAGCTGTTCACCCCCAGGTGATGGTGGTATCCCCCGGCGGAAAGAAAGAGCGCGCCGGGATAGCTCCACACCACCTTGTCGAAACCGAGCGCCTCGTGGTAAAAAGCCGCCGCTCGCTCCACATCACCCACGTGCAGGTGCACGTGCCGATCCTGGTGCTAGCCGGCATGCCGCTCCACGGCTGGCCGCCCGCAGCCCGAACCAGCTCCGCCATCTTCAGCGGCCTGGTGTCCATGGCGAGCTGACGCCCTCGTACCGCCAGGTTTCGCGGAGACGGTCGGCATACACCTCGATCCCGAGTCCGTCCGGGTCTTGCAGGTACAGTGCCTCGCTCACCAGGTGGTCCGACGCACCCGCACGGGTACCCCTGGCCGAAAGGTGAGCAACGAACCGCCCGAGCGACGCGCGATCCGGCAGAAGAATGGCATAGTGGTAAAGCCCCAGCCGTCCTCGATGCGGCACCGGGGCTGCGCCCCGGTGCTCATGCAGCGCAATCAGGGGAGTGTTGTCCGCATGCGCGGCCAGCGTCGCCCGCCCATCGGCGCGGTTCAGTACCCGAAAGCCCAGCACCTCGCCGTAGTACGCGAGCGACCGCTCCAGCTCTGCCACCTGGAGGCGTACGTTGCCGAGTCGGGTGGCATCGGGCAGGCGGTACCCGCTGGGTTGTATGCCGGAAGCGGTCATGGTTCGTTTCCTGGATTTTGCTTGTGCGCTCTCGGGCAATCAGGCGGCCAGCTCTTGCTGGCGCGCCGGCCCGACCCCTCATGGCCGCCCGCGTCGCGTCGCGCCAGCAGGCGGTCCGCAGCCAGTGGTCCGGAACCCAGCAGAACCAGTGCCCCGCTCGCCGCCAGCAGCATCAGCACGTACTCGTAGCCGTTGGGCAGAAAGAATCCGGCCGTGAGGTGCACCGTGAAAAGCGCGCCCAGCATGACGGCCGCCGTCAAGGCTGCCGCCATCCGGGTAAATAACCCGAACAGCAGTGCGAGCCCGCCACCGAACTCAGCCACCACGGTGAAAATCGCCACAAGACTTGCCGCAGGAATGCCCATCTGAGTGAACGAGCCCGTGACGCCTTCCAGGCTGTAAACGAAGAGCTTCTGCCCGCCGTGCATCAGGAATACGATGCCGAGCACAACGCGGAGCAGCGTGACCCCGTAGGTCTGCGTGTGTGTGAGTTGATTCGTGTTCATGTTCGCTTCCTTGTGATGTCCTCTTCGGACGGTTGAAAGAAAAACCTCACGTGCTTCTTTATCTCTTAGCTAGGAATTTGTTATAACAAGTATCCTTGCAAAAAGATGGCCCTACGGTTGTCGCACCTTTTCCAGCAAACGAACGAGCGTGTCGAGTTCCGACGGCTCCATGTGCTGAAGCTGGCGTCGGTGAAGCGCTCGTATGGGTTGATCCAGCTCATTCGCGAGCTGCATGCCCTCCTGCGTGATTCGGGTTGTCACCACGCGCCGATCTTCCGTACTCCGCTCGCGAGCCACCAGCCCCATCCTTTCCATCCGGTCCACCAGGCGAGTTATGTCCGAATCCCGCGTCACCATGCGCTCTCCCACCTCGCCGCAGGGAAGGCCGGCAGCGCCGGCTCCTCTCAAAATCCTCAGCACGTTGTACTGAGTCGGGGTGAGGCCGCGCGCCTTGAGCGCCTCGCTCACCTCCTCGGAAAGCACACTCACTGTCCGGAGCAGGTTCAGATAAGCTGCTTCCTCGACGCTGCCAAAAGGCTTTCGCTGCCTGATCTCCTGCTGTAACCCGTCAGTCATGAAGAGAAAGTAACCGTTATAACAAATATCGTCAAGTGGAACGATTTGGGGGTACAACCGCCGCTCTCCCGAAGCCCCTCCCCGGAATGCTCCTTGCGACCCGCCTCTTCCATCGGTTTTGCTCACCCCCGGCCACCTGGCGGTCTCGATGGCTGAAATACGAGTGCAACGTAGGGGCTGGAGCCTGTGGCTGAAGGTTCTTGGGATTCTTGCGCTTTTGCTGCTGATCTGGATGGCTGCTCGCGCTCTGCGGGGTCCCGACACGCCGCTTGTCGAGCCGGTGCCGATTGGCATGGTGGGCGATCGCGGGTAGTGAGTACCGAGTCGAAGAAAACTCCAGCCGAAGAGCAGACGTACAGGCTGCGCCTCGGGCTCCTCTCCCTGGTTGCGGCCATTCTCACTATCGGCTTGAAGTTCCAGGCGTACCGCCTCACCGGCTCCGTCGGGCTGTTTTCGGATGCGGTGGAATCCACCGCCAACCTGGCCGCGGCGCTGACCGCGCTCTTCGCCCTGTGGTACGCCGCACGCCCCGCGGACCAGACGCACCACTACGGGCATGAAAAAATCGAGTACTTCGCCAGCGGCGTCGAAGGGGGACTCATCCTGGTCGGCGCGTGCGTGATCGCCTGGACGGCCGTGGAGCGATTCTGGGATCCCGTCATGCCGGAATCCCTGGGAATCGGGTTGACTCTGGTGGCCCTGGCCAGCGCGATCAACCTTGGCGTTGGGTACACGCTGGTTCGGCTCGGCCGCCGCATGGAATCCATTGTTCTGGAGGCCGATGGGCAGCACCTGCTCGTTGATGTGTGGACCACCGTGGCGGTGGCGGTCGGGCTGCTGCTCGTTGCCTGGACGCGCCAGCCCTGGCTGGACCCCCTCCTCGCGCTGCTGGTGGCGCTGAACGTCCTGCGTGTGGGGATGGCCCTGCTGCGGCGCTCCTTTGATGGGCTGATGGATCGCGCTCTCACCGATCGGGAAAACACCCGGATTCGTGCCGCCATCGAGGCCGAGCTGGGCCCGAATATGACTTACCATGCCCTGCGCACCCGCCGCGCGGGAAGGCAGCGCTTCATGGATTACCACCTGTTGGTTCCCGGTGATTACCCGGTTTCCCAGGCCCACGACCGCGAGATGGCGATCGGCGATGCCATCCGGCAGATCATCCCGGGCATCGAGATCACCGCGCACATCGAGCCGGTGGAGGAGCCCCTGGCGTGGAATGACCACACCGGCAAAACGCAGTGCCACCGTGGCTCAAAGTAGCAACCGGGCCTCGCATCGGACTTGCGAACGGCTGGGGCCCGATGCGCTCCCTTCTCGCGGTTGACCTGGGACTGAAAACCGGCCTCGCCCTGTATGGCGGCGATGGCCGTCTGGTATGGTACCGCTCCACCAACTTCGGCTCAATGACGCGTCTGAAGCGGGGCGCGTTCAGCGTGCTGAACGGAATTCCGGACCTTGCCTGGATGGTTCTGGAGGGTGGCGGGGAGATCGCTGAGGTATGGGAAAAGGAAGCCGAACGGCGTCGGGTTGCCGTCCGGCGAATCGCCGCCCAGCACTGGCGTGAGCGCCTGCTCTACGTGCGCGAACAGCGAACCGGCAAGCTGGCCAAGCGCAACGCGGGTGACCTGGCCCGTCGGGTCATCGATTGGTCTGGCGCTACGCGCCCCACCTCGCTTCGCCACGACGCGGCGGAAGCGATCCTGATCGGGCTTTGGGGGGTGCTGTACGTGGAGTGGCTGGACGCAGTCCCGACAGAAGTGCGGCGTTAGCCCGCACGGACTTCGATAAGCAAGCCACACTGGGGTCATTGGTCCGGGGATCAGGGAGGGGTGAGTCTCAGATCTCACCCGATCAGGCGTACCACACGGTTGTCTTTTTTCCCCTTGCGGAGCAGGAGGACCTCGCCGCCGATCGCGTCCTCGCGACGGATACGCTGGTCTTGAGCCGCGAGGCGCTCCCCATTCAGGTAAACACCGCCGCCAGTGATAAGCCTGCGAGCCTCCCCTTTCGACGAGGCGACGCCCGCTTCAGCCAGGAGGTCCACCACCAGCAGACCGTCACCTTCCAGCCGGATTCGAGTCATCTCCGTCGAAGGTACATCCGCAAAGACGTCCAGCAGCTCCGCGGCACCGAGCTCCTGCGCCGCGCGGCTCCCGAAAAGAACTCCTGTCGCGCGGACGGCTCGCTCCAATCCCCCGTCGCCGTGAACCATGCGCGTAACTTCAACCGCGAGCCTCCGCTGCCCCGTACGGGCCGCTGGGTTGGCCGCGTGCTCCCCCAGCACCTCCGCGATCTCGTCGAGCGGCAGGAAGGTGAAGGCCTTGAGGTAGTGTTCCGCGTCCCGGTCGTCCGTATTCAGCCAGAACTGGTAGAAGCGGAAGGGTGAGGTGCGCTCCGAATTCAGCCATACCGTTCCCGATTCCGTCTTGCCGAACTTGACCCCGCTCGACGTGGTGATCAGCGGCTGCACGATCCCGTGAGCGGAGCGACCACGGGTGCGTCGGATCAGCTCCATTCCCGCCGTGATGTTCCCCCACTGGTCGCTCCCACCCATCTGGAGCGTGCAGCCGTAGCGATCCGCAAGCACCCCGAAGTCATAGGCCTGCAGCAGCATGTAGCCGAACTCGGTCACGGAGATCCCTTCTTCCTGCTCCAGGCGGCGGGCGACGGACTCCTTGGCAAGCATGTAGTTCACGGTGAAGTGCTTGCCCACGTCGCGCAGGAACTCGATCAGGCCCAGCCCCGCCAACCAGCCGTGGTTGTCAACCAGCTGCGCCGCGCACGCGCCGGAGAAATCCAGGAATCGCTCCAGCTCGGAGCGAATGCCCCCGACGTTTTCCTCGACCTGTGCCCGCGTCAGGAGCTGCCGCTCCGTGGTCTTGCCGCTCGGGTCGCCGATCATCCCGGTACCGCCACCCACCAGCGCCAGCGGGCGGTGCCCGGCGCGCTGCAGGCGGGCGAGCGCCAGGATCTGGAGCAGGGAGCCGACATGAAGACCCGGCGCCGTGGGGTCGAAGCCGATATAGCCGGTTACTGGACCGGCGGCGAAATGGTCACGCGAGCCCTCGCTCGCGCTGTGGACGAGACCGCGGGACTGGAGATCGTCGAAGAAGTTGGTCGCTCTCATTCTTGAATCAGGTTTGCCGACTCCGGAACGTAGGGGAATACCGCTCCGAGGGCCAGCGCCCTCAACAGAAAAGCCCCGCCTGGTCGGGGCTTTCTTGCAACCAGTTGCTCACATCTTCGCACTCACTCGCAGTCCCGCACCACGCTCTGCTCCCGGTACCGCACGGGCTGGCTGCTCCGTGGCAGGCGGGCAATGTCAACCGGCTCCGTTAACGCTGTAGTTACACCGCAACGGCTCCCCGGCGATACCTTGCGGATCACCACCTCGATGTGGTCTGTGCGCTGGTAGGCACTGTCTACGAAGATGCTGTACCCGCCTGACGAGCGGGTCCCGAGGGCCGCCACAACCAGCATTTCCTGGCTGAAGTCGATGCTCGGCAGAGCGGGCTCGGGGGAGTGCCTGCGCCAGATGGCCGTCCACGTCGCGGCCCACGTGTTGGCGTCCTGCACTACGATGCGGGCTGAATCCGTGAGCCCGCTGTTGTAGGTGAAGGTATAAGGCTCCGCGCGCAGCCGGGTGATGGGAATCACCTCACCTTCAGGCTCTGGAAGAAAAAGTTCGAGTTCGTGCAGGCTCCGAGCCCAGCAATCAAAGCAACGTAAAGGGCAAGGCGGTCCATGGGTATTCTCCGCAGTTCGGGTCAAAGCGTGCCCTGGATGGTAGCTAATCCAGTCTCGTTCCAGGTAGAGAACGGCCAAGCCGCATGATTCATGACAGCATGAGAGCTGCCATTGCTTGTCCCCTCCAGGGGCGTGCTCCTATCTTTGCCGGCATGGCAATCGGCGACGGGACGACCCGTTACCGGACACACTACCTGTCGGGGACGGCCCCATGCGTCCAGGAGGCGAAAGGATGGCGTGGGTTGTCCTTTTTGTGGCGGGTTTGCTGGAGATCGGCTGGGCTATCGGACTGAAGTACACGGACGGGTTTACCCGCCCGCTGCCGAGTGTCCTGACAGCAGCCGCGATCGTTGCGAGCATGGTCTTGCTATCGCTTGCCGCGCGCGCTCCCATCGGTGTGGCGGTGTGGGTTGGGACATCCGGTGCGGCGATTCTCGGGATGGTGCTTTTCGGCGAGCCGCGGAATCCGGGGCGCCTCTTCTTCCTGGCGCTGCTGGTGGTTTCCATCGTGGGCCTCAAGCTCACCACCAGGGTGTCCGAGCCAGCCACGCGAGCACCCACCGAGTGCTGATCCATGACTACGACAGCAGCCGCGATCGTGGCCAGTAGGCGTCTGGCTCATTGTTGGTGGGCTGGGAGCTCTACGTTGCCGCACGCACGCTCGCCATGGGGCCGCCTCACTGGAGGTGAGCCGTGGCTTCCAGCGCTTCCAGCAGACGGAGGTCTGGCCGTCGCGGAATGGGTCCGAGAGCAGGCCCGCCGTCTTCGAAGATCCGACGGAGGTGCGGGTGCTACCCGGCGACGGCGGGTTGCGCTGGCGCTCTGCGTCGTGGTGAGTGGTTTCCGATCCCCGCCTTGCCTTTGTCGCTGGCGCGCCTCAAGCTCACCACCAGGGTGTCCGAGCAACAGCCACGCGAGCACCCACCGAGATCACTGTCCGGGATCCGTCCGGGAGCTGCGACGGTTACGGCCGGCGTCGTGCAGCCCGCGGCCGGGGATGCGGTGATCGTCCACTCCGCCGCATTGCCCGGCCGTAGCGGAGGCGGTACAGTCATGCAGAGGAAAGTTCCCCGGTACGGAGGCGCCGCTCATGCTCCGTATCTACCGGAGGTGCTCACGGCTGAGGAGGCGTGCACACTCGCCGTACGACTTTGGAGACAATCTCCGCACCCACGATGACGCACACGACGGCCCAAGCGAGACGATCTCCGCGCCGACGATAATGCAGGACTCCGGCCGTCCCCGCAGTTCCGCGAAGCGCACTCCCGTGACGAGGAGCGTCACCGTCCAGGCGAAGCCGAGCACAGCGATCAGACCCACGCCAAGCATCGCCGGCGTCGGTTCCACAGGCCCCTGGGCCAGCACCGCCGGATCCGGCGCGGCGAGCACCACGGGCGCAGTCAGCACCAGCGGGACCCGCATGATGCCGATCACGAGCAGGAGTGTGCTCCAGCGCGGATGAGCCCCAAAGCCGCGTAGAACCAGCCACGCCACCAGCGCGGAGAGTGGCAGCGAGACAAATTGATCGGCCAGCGCCGCTGAAAGCGGAACCGGAGCACCGCCGGGGGCGCGATGCAGATCGAGAAAGCCATCGAAGCAGACGCCGAGCCGCGACAGCGCAAGTCCGAGCAGCACCATGGCTCCCGTGAGCGCCGTCATCGCGGAGCGTCCCATCCAGGCATGGGGCGCGAAGAGGCGCCCCGTCCAGGTGTCCGTGGTCCCCGCAGCAGAAGAGTTCATCCGAGTAGATCCTACGGAGCGCGGACGGTTAAGCGCCTGCCTTCGGGCGAACGCGTACTGAGCAGCCTTCCCTGCGCGTCCACCGGCTGGCGCACGGGGCGGCTGCCTCGCCCCTCGGATACCTCAACCGAGTCGGGCGCCACGAAGGTGATGACCATGGTGCCGATTCCCTGCCCTCTGCTGCCGAGCCGAAAGTGCGGAACCTCGACGCACCCGCGCCCATCGGTAAGCCGGTGCGCACGCCGGATGATCTCCTGATAGTGACGGTAGAGGGCGGGAACCACGGCACCACCCCCGCCCCGGCCGGGTAGCGGACCGCCGCGCCTCCGTTTTGGGCCTCCTCCACGGCGCCGTCCGGATGTAGAGCGGCAGTGAACTCTCTGAGCGCCGGCTCACCGGTCGGCGTACTTGCGCGCAGAAAGGTGAGCTTCGCATGGACGGCTCGACCCTCCGGGTTGAAGTCCATACGGTACCGGGCCCGCTGGAACCAGGCTCCGGGCCGGTGGATGCGAATCTCACCTTCGAGTACCTCTGCCGTGCTGGTGTACGTGTCGGTGGAGACGGTATCGCCCTCCTCGTTGATGAGCGTGAAGATCCTCCGCTCCGGAGCACGGGTCAGCACGGCTGCCGCTGCCGGCGGAGTTTCGGACCCGGCGCGGGGCGTCTCCGGGCGCGGAGCGCTGCACGCCGTGCCAGCCCCCAGGAGCACAAGCGGTACGCTGACGTACGAAAGGAGCAGGCGCACAGTACGTAAGTTACGGGGCAACTTTAAGCCAGCTCAGCATGCCGGCAAGAGGGTGGCCACTACACGGCGCAACGCGATAAGATCACGTGTAGATCCGCCGCCTTTGTCCACTCGCCGGCCCGCTACTCCTTCAAGTGCGGTTCAAGCAACCGGTCCCAACTGGCTTCAAGCTGGGCGTACTCACCCGGGCATCGCTCCGCGCGGGCGTCCGGCAACACACCTCCGGAGCGGAGGAGCAGATTTGCATACTTTTCCGGGTTCTGGCCGTACACCCAGCACGCAATATTGTAGAAGCGCTGAGGTCCGAGCGAGTGCTCATCGGCAACTGCGCCCTCGTCCATCTCTTCCTCAAGGCGGTATAATGCCACGGCACCGTCAATGGCCGCCTGCTCGCCTTCGTCCGTTCCACCGGTGAGGATGTAGACCGCGAGCTGATCGGCGGCATCTTCTTCGCGTCCCAGCGTCGGCAGATCGAGCATGTCGATCAGGGCGTGCCCGACCTCATGATAAAAGATGAAGTCGGTTGCGCCGAGAACCACTTGATCACGCTCTGCCTCGGGCATTTCGCCAAAAACGTCCGCGAAGGTGGCCAGCAGCTCGTGACACATGGTAACCGTGCGCGTTTTCGGCTCGTAGAACGCATCCGCGCGTCCACATGCGGCGAAGGTGAGGACAATACGGCCGGGCAGCGAAATCCAGCCGTTCAGGAAGGTGGCGTACCCCTCAAGGAGCCTTTTCCCACGTACATAGGCTTCCCACCCGGCGTACTGATCGTTTGGGAGCCGTGTTCGGGCGACGACAAAGCCGCTGGAGGCCGCGCTGGGCTCCTCCGGGAGCACCGGGTCGGTAGATTCAACGACAGAGGAGAACTCGTCGGTTGCTGTTTCTTGCCCGCAGCTACTCAGCAAACCAAAGCAGATGGCGATTGATGCTCTACGAACTGCTCGACGCATGCTGTGCTACCTGGAAGTGAAGTAAGCCGGGAGCGATCTCCCTGCTGGTCTGAAGGTTACGTGGGCATCCCGTTCCTGCAATAGCATCGACAAACCCAGGGGCTTGATATTATCCGGCGAGTGCTCGCTCTACCAGCCTCGTGAGATCGTGCCCGGCTCCCGCATAACCGCCTCCCGCTGCTCGAACTCGTCCATCCGGTCCGATCACCACCGTGTGAGGAATTCCATACACCTTGTAGTCGCGCGCTACCCGATCTCCGCCATCGAGCATGAATGTCACCCCCGCGCCATGCTCCCGCCGCCAGCCGCGCACACTCTCCGGGCGGTCCAAGTGGACCACGGCGTAGAGCGCGACAGCATGCGCGGAAAGCTTCTGAAGCTCAGGATACCCGCTGCGACAGGGGCCACACCAGCTTGCCCAGAAGATGAGGATCACCGGCTGACCTTTATGATCGGAGAGCCGCACCGCTCGCGCAGGATCTTGCTCCCGCTCAGGGAGTGGCGAGAGCACGAACTCTGGGGCCAGGCTCCCGGGTTCTGGAAAGCGTGGGGGCCGTGTCGGAGGGCGTCCTTGCGAACAGACGTAGGCGACCACGGCTCGCTCCAGCATGGGGGTGCTGCCGTTCTGCCGCGCTTGACGGACCGCCTCGAGATGGCTTGCACCTCCCGCCGATGCCGGTGCCGCCAGGATGTGTTCGGAGGTTTCCTGCACGACGACATCCCGGACCAGGTTGGATGAGGATGCGGCCGGAGCGGGTGCCGTGCTGTCGGCGCACGCGTAGACGAGGGACAGCGCTCCGTTGTCGCTCCGCAAGACGATGGTGCCTGGAGCCGAAGCAGGATCAGCGTCTCCGAACGATGCCAAGGTAGCAACTCCGAGCAAGAAACCGAAAAGTTGTTTGCGCATGGGCACCTGCTCACGACCTGAATGATGAGCTAACATGAAGTCGGCCGCACCCGGCGGCCATTGTTCGGAGACAGAACCAATGCAAAGGCCGTCCTGTCCCGGCTCGCGCATGTACACGAGTGTGTCGGCTCGCAGTTCGCGAAACAGAGCCTTTTTTGATGGGGTTGGGCGGTAGTCCCGTACCGGACCCGCCTCTCACCCGCTTCAGACACGGTTCTCGTCCCGCCCAAGCACCGCCGCCATGAGACCCGGCTGAAATCGTTCCAACTGCGCGCAAGGGTTGCGCAGGCCCGTTACCTCAACGACGGCGGAGCCGCCCAGGTGCAGCCGCGTACCCGTCGGCCGCCCGAGCAGGTGCAGACCACGCGTGGTAAGGTTCTCGCCCATTTGCCCGGCCGAGACGACGAATTCGGCGGCGCGTAACTCCTCATGCAGCCCGGCGTGCATCAGGTGTACCTGGCGCAGGTTGGGTTGGCTCGGGTGCGACGGATCACGCCGGAACCGCCGGTAGGCCTCGCGCGCTTGCTGCCGAATGGGGGCTTCGTGCAACGCCTCGGCGGCACGAAACGCTTTTTCGAGCAGCTGCGTCATCGCCTCCCAATCTCCGGATTTTCACTCACGCGCACGAACGCGTGCTCGACTTCCGAGACAAACTCCGCGCCCAGTCCCAGGGCCGCATTCTCGTAGAAGCGGGCCGCTCGCCGGATGTCCGCCTGCGCCGAGCGAAGCGGAGTAGGCGGGATCACCGCGCGAGTTCGGCGCGAATCTCCGCAAGTGCCTGCGCGGCGGGGATCGCCTCCTCCTCTCCTGCCAGGTAGCGCTGATAGCGGCGCTCGGCTTCGTCCTCCCATGCCTGGTCGATCTCGGAATCCTCGTCGAGGCTGGAGATCAGAGCCTCGGCCAGCCGCGCTCGAACCTGCCGGGCAGCTTGAGGACTTCGGCTTCGACTTGCTCGATCGTCATGTCACCGGCTCCGGTTGAGGGTGCGGTGCAATATACCAAGATGCTGCGGAAACGCACCACTTCGGAAGAGCAGCCCAACGCCAAGGTTCAGCGGCGAGGGGCTAATACGGAACTACACCGAAGTCACTGAACCTCAGCACCACAGCCGGAAAGATGTACAACTGCACGTCCGCTGAAACCGCCGGTTGGGCCGCTTGGACGGGGAGAAGCTCGCCTACGCCACCTGTGGAACTTCGATGTACTCCACACGCGAGGACGGCACCGGAATTGGCTCGCCGCTCTCACGCATGCTATCCACATGGAACGCGACGGCTTCGCGGATCAGAGCCAACACCTCCGGCGCAGTTTCCGCCACGGCGACACAACCCGGCAGGTCGGGTACGTACGCACCGTATCCGGTTTCGCTTCGCTCCACGATGATCGCGTATCGCATCGGCTATCTCAGCTCCGCCTGTTTCAGGATGCTCAGCAACGTGCCGGGCGGCAGATCGAGGCTAGGCTTACCCGCCACGGTGACGGTGCCCGGCTTACTCGGATGCCGGAACTGCCGGTGACTACCGCGGGTGCGAATCAGGTACCAGCCGTCCGCCTCGATTCTGTCCAGCACGTCGCGAACCTTCACCCCACGAAGCTACCGTCACAGGCAATTCAAACGCAAGCCGCCCGACGCTGAATCCGATTGATACTTCCAAAAAGGGCCCTTTGCATTCTCCCTACATGGGTTGAGGAGACCG
>JAUJOM010000032.1:0-1074 GCA_030447645.1 Longimicrobiaceae bacterium
ACCCCGCTCACCTTGGCGGAAAGGATGATGCGGTTATGCGGCAGGCCAATCTCTTCCGCCATGCTTGCCGACCGAAGCGCGGACTCGATCATCGCGCTCATCATCACCGTCTTGGCGTCGCGCGGATCGGGGCGGCGGGCGTTCTGGTCCATCAACTCGGCGAGCAGCGCCGGGTCCAGCGAGCCCCAGTTCACTCCGATGCGTACCGGCTTGTCGTGCAGAATTGCCTGCTCGATAATGGCGCGAAAGTTTTCGTCGTGCCGCTTGGCGCCGACGTTGCCGGGATTGATCCGGTACTTGGCGAGTGCCCGCGCGCACTCCGGGTAGCGGGTCAGCAGCAGGTGCCCGTTGTAGTGGAAGTCGCCCACGATGGGGACGAATACGCCCCGCTGTGCGAGCCCGTCCACAATGTGCGGCACGGCCTGCGCTGCGGCGTCGTTGTTCACGGTAACGCGCACGATCTCGGAGCCGGCGCGCCAGAGCGCGGCTACCTGCCGGATGGTGCTTCCCACATCCGCGGTATCCGTATTGGTCATGGACTGCACGACCACCGGATGGCGGCTCCCCACCCGTACGTTGCCGACACACACGGTGACGGCCTGTCTGCGCTCGATCGCTGCCATAACCCGGAAATCTAACAGCACCGCCGCGCTACGTCATCTTCGGGGTGCGGCTACGTCATGTGCAGCCTGGAAGATTGGGCTGCACGAGGTACATTGCATTTCCGGTCACCCATTTTCATTTCGCTTCGGAGAAAGTCTTCATGCACCGGTCGCTTGCCATGTTGCCACGCCTGCTGTCCATCCTGCTTCTTGTAAGCGCTGCGCTCACTGCCATCTCCACTCCCGCATCCGCCCAGATCCCGCCCAGCTTTGTGGCAAGCGACACGGTGTACGAGGTACAGCTCGCGGACGGATCCACAATCATCGGGCGCATCGCCGCCGTGGCGGGTGACCTGATCACCTTTGAAACCCAGGCGGGTGTTCGGGTCCAGGTCGACCGGGCACAAATCCGCAGCATACGGCCCACCCGTGGCAGCATGGTTGGGGGTCAATTCCAGCGGGAAGACCCCAA
>JAUJOM010000032.1:1174-4182 GCA_030447645.1 Longimicrobiaceae bacterium
TACAACTTCGGGGGACGAAGGCGCTAGTCCACCACGCCGCGTCGCCGCGCGAAGTCGGCTAATTCCTCGCGCGAGCCGACACCTGTCTTTTGATAAATGTTCACCAGGTGGGTTCCGGCCGTGCGCGGAGAAATGCCGAGCGCACGGCCGATCGCCTTGTTGCTGCACCCTTCAACCACGAGCCGCACGATCTCCCGCTCACGGGCGGAGAGGGTTTCGATGCCCCCCGTGCGCACTGGTGGTCGTGCGCCCAGCGTCCGTAGCTGCTCCCGCACCGCAACCAGCTCGCGCTCCGCACCGAGTCGGGCCAGGATGGTGTGAGCCTGACGCAGCTCGCGCACCGCACCGTCCCGGTCCCCGTTCTTGTTGAGCACATGGGCTAGCTGGCGGCGCAACCGGGCGGCGTCCAAGACGAGGGGGATCTGCTCCAGCTCGCTGATTGCCGCCTGCATCAGCGCGGCAGCTTTCTCCAACTCGTCGCGAAGGTAAAGGACCATTCCTTCGCAGGCATCCGCCCAGGCGCGGGCGAGCCGGTGGCTGAAGCGATCCGCGGCGGTGCGCAGCCGCCGTCCCAGCGCTTCGGCACCGTCCAGGTCATTGAGCCACAGGTAGGACTCGGCAACCACGGGGATCAGGCGGTGGATCGCCCAGATCACATAGCCCGTCTGGTCCGCGATGGCGAGTCCTGCTTCCCCAACTCGCCGCGCCTCGGCGTGGTCGCCGCAGACTGAGTGGTATGCGGCCAGCCCGGTGTGGGCGAGTACACGGGCATGCACATCATCCCCGGCCAGCTTCCATGCTTCGTCGATCGCGGCTTTCCCGCGCTCCATGTCGCCGCGATTCAGGTGAATCAGCCCGGACCACACCAGCAGTCGGGGCAAAAAGGTTTGCTGCCCCAGGTTGCGGGCCAGCTCGATCATCTGGTCGGCGAGGCGTATTCCCTCGTCCCAGTCCCCGGTGGCGGATGCGAGCTCGATCTGCATCTCCGCCGTCCACAGGCGGAGCACCGGCGATCCGAGCTCGCGGGCGAGCCGCTCGCTCTCAGCCATGTGGTGCGCGGCGGCGTCCGCGCCACCCGTGAGGCCTTCCAGCATGCCGAGCGTCCAGTGCACGGAGCAGGCGACGCCGCGGTCCCCCACCCGCTCGGCAAGCGCAACTGCCTGGGCGCCATGCTCCCGAGCCTGGTCGAAGGGTCCGGTCCACGCGTGTACGACCAGCAACGCACGGTGTACCCGGGCGAGCAGCGCCTGGTCTCCGGATCTTTCGGCAATCCCCAGGGCGGCCTCCACCTCGTCGCGCGCATCCGCCACACGCCCGATCTCCTGCAGGCAAACACCTCGCGCCAGTCGCAGCCCCGCCTCCAGCACGGGGTGACGCGCGCTGCGTGCGGCATCAAGCCCCCGGTCGTAGAGGTCGAGTGCCTGGGTATACCGTCCTCCCCAAAAGCAGGCGAGGCCCATGTGCCGTCGGATGGCCGCCACACGCGTATGCTGACCGGCTTCCCCCGTTGCGGCAGCGACCTGCTCCCACAGTGTCAGCGCTTCGTCGTACTCTCCCAGGCGCTGCCTTGCACGCGCGAGGTTTTCCTGCGCCGCGAGGCGATCCTCCTCAGGAAGAGCGTCATCCTGTTCCAGTGCCACCGTCAGGTAGTCCGCCGCTTCCCGGTTCGCGTACCGCCCGAGCGCGTTGCGGCCTGCCAGGGCGAGGTACAGCGCTGCCTTGGGAGAGCGCCCCTGGGGGTGCGCCCGCACGAAGTGAAAGGCGAGCTCGCCCGCGTGCTCACGCGCCTGATTGCCGTGCACGGATTCGAGCGCTTCGGCGACGCGCGCATGGAGCAGGCGCGAGCGCGCGGCCCCAACTTCGGCACAAAGGGTGTCGCGGAGCAGGGGGTGGGTGAAGTCGTACATCACGCTGTCCCCTTCAACAGCTTCGACCAGCACCCCCTGGGCACAAAGCTCGTCCAGCGTGTCCACCAGATCACTCTCCGAAAGTGAGACCGCCGCGCGGAGCAGCCCATAGGAGGTCCGGGTGCCGATGATCGCCGCCAGAGCCGCCACCGAGCGGGCCGGAGCACTCAACCGCTCCACGCGGGCGAGCAGGGTTTCCCGAATGGAGTGGGGCAGCTCCACCGCGTCCACGTCCCAGCCGCGCCATCTCCCATCTTCACGGTACAGGCGCCCGGAGTGGACCAGCGCCTTGAGCGCTTCCTCCACGAAAAAGGGATTGCCACGGGTGCGGTCGTATAGCAGAGTGGAGAACCCTCCAATCTCCCGGTCTTCAGCGTCGAAGCCAGCCCGTACCAGCGCTCGCGTATCGTCCGGGGAGAGCGGCTCCAAGCGCAACGTGGTGGCCACACCGGCAGCCACCAGGGACCGCTGCACCATCTCCACACCTCGGTTCTGGTACCGTGCGGCGTCGTTCGTAGTGCCCAGGAGCACAATCGGCTCACCCTCAATCTGGCGAGCCATGAAGTGCAGCAGCTCCAGCGAGGAGGGGTCCGCCCACTGCAGGTTGTCCAGCACCACCAGCAGTGGCCTGCGCGCTGCGATCCGGCTGGCGAACTGGGTCAGGTTCCACAGCAGCCGCGTCTTGAGCTCGGCGGGGTCGCCGCTCTCGCGGTCGGGCTTCGTGGGCGCGGCGAGTACTGGGAAGAGCGACGCGAGGTCGCCCGCATCCCCACGTGACAGCACCGCGGATTCGGCCGGGCTCAGAGAGCGGAGAAGCGGCAGCAGGGCGTCCGCGAACGGAGCATAGGGAACGCCACTCTCGGTCGGGTATGCGCGGCCGGTAGCCACCCGCCAGCCGCGCTGTAGCGCTTCTTCGGCTACGGTGGTTGCGAGTCGCGTCTTGCCTACACCCCCCTCGCCGACAAGGAAGAAGGTACTCCCCCGCCCGGCCTCCGCCGCATCAAGCGCAGACAAAAGAGTGCTCAGCTCGGACTGTCGACCAATCAGGGTGGGGAAAGCGACCATGGTGAACAGCCGGGGTGCCTTTGTCGGAAAGAGTGA
>JAUJOM010000032.1:4282-7410 GCA_030447645.1 Longimicrobiaceae bacterium
TCCGCCCAGTAGGGGAGCCGCTCATCGGCGTCGAACTCCCGCTCGTCGATCAAGTCTTCGGCGGTCTCCGGGAGCAGCATGTCGGCGCTGAAATCACTGTGCACGAATGGGACGACGCGAGTGGCGAATCTCTTATGCAGGACCGAGGATGGCTTTCTCCCGGCGAGCTTCGTCATACAAAGAAGTTGCCCGGCTCTTCGTTTGCGAGCAGGTCTTCCTCGCTGGTCAAATCTGCGTCGGTGGAGTGAATCGGCCTGATCAGGAAGCGATGGAGGCCCCGGCCCCGGGGGATCACCTGTGAGTGCTTTTCTTCGGTTTCGAACCACACTTCGCCGTTCTCCTGCTCCTGCTCCTGCCATTCACAGATCGGCCCAAGGTGGTGTAGAGCCCATGCCTCCGCGTGCGTCTTGGCATGCGCGGCTGAGTGGAAGATGCCGAGAACTTCCTCGGTGCGGGTGGCGCGACGGTAATAGGTGAGGGTGTAATCGGGCATGACTTTCGGATCACAGGGCGATGGGCCGGACGGGGTACTGTACCGGAGTCGCTACCGACGGGCAAGCGCCGAGCCCCGGGCCTGTCAGGGCTGCATCTCCAAGTGTTCGAGGGCGGACATCACGACGGTACTGAGAGCGTCCGCGCCAGGGTAGCCGTGCTCATAGAGAAGATCGATGTTCTGGAAAACAACCGACAGCAGCACCGGATTTCTGACCATCTGCTCAGCCGCGCGCTGCGGCCCTCCAGTGGAAGACTGCTCCTGTGCCAGGTGAAGCAACCCTGCAAGCTGCTCCCTCGCCTCAGGCTGGTGAGCAAGCTGCCGCACCGCAGCCTCCAAAAAGGGAAGTGCGGCACGCTGCTCCTCCAGGCGTTCATCCACACCCATATGAAGTGCGGCCAAGCGCAAAAGCCCAGCCATCGGCTTCTTGCCGCAGCCGTAGCCACATCCGTAGCTTCCGAGTGTGATACCTCCTCGCCGTTCCTTTGAGCGCCGGCTGCTTGTCACGCTGGTGTTGTTCAGCCTGCTCCCCTCCCTGGTGCTGCTCGGGGTGGGAACCCAGCTGCTGGGGAATGCCGCCTCGCTCGGGGGCTCCCCGGCGGCGTGGGAGCGGGTGGGCGAAACGGGACAGCGGGTGCTGGAGCGCGCCGAGGCGTCGGGCGATCCCGAACTGATCCAGGCCGCGGCGCGGCACCGGGACGAGCTGAACCGCTCCCTGCTGCAATCCCGCCGCTACGACTACCTGCTCCGACACTCCCAAACCGTGCTCCCCCTGGCGACGCTGCTTCTGGGGGTGATGCTCGTATGGCTGGCGGTGCTGGCGGCCCGGCGTATCGCTCGCGGGTTCTCACGCCCGGTGGGCGAACTGGCGGACTGGGCCGGGCGTGTGGCCCGGGGCGAGCCGCTGCCAGCCGTCTCGGCAGGCCCGGTTCGAGCCACGGAGTTCAGCGTTCTGCGGGACGCGTTCCGTCGCATGGCGGAGGATCTGTCTGCTTCCCGTGCGCGGGAACTGGAGGCGGAGCGCACCCGCACCTGGATGGCGATGGCGCGCAATGTGGCGCACGAGCTCAAGAATCCACTCACCCCTATTCGCTTCGCGGTGCACGCACTGCGGCGTGGTGCCACCGGGCCCGCGGCACGTGAAGCGCTGGACGTGCTCGCCGAAGAATCTGCCCGGCTGGAAGAATTGGCCAGGAGCTTCGCGCAGTTCGGCCGCCTCCCGGAAGGCCCTCCAAGCAGCGTGGATCTTGACGAGCTATTGGGCGGACTGCTCCGCTGGCACCTGCCCCCGAGCGTCACGCCCCGGGTCTTGCTACCCGAAGATCTACCGCCCGTGCACGGCCATGCCGATGCGCTCGGGCGCGCGTTCGCCAACCTGCTGCTCAACGCGGTCGAGGCCGTGAGTGAGCATAGCGGCGAGGTGCGGGTGGCAGCCCGGGTGGTGGGGGAGAGCGTCGAAGTGTGCATCGCGGATACGGGACCGGGAATTCCTCTGGAGCACCTGGGGCGCATCTGGGAGCCGGACTTCAGCACCAAGACGCGGGGAACCGGTCTGGGGCTCGCGCTGGTCCGCCAGACGGTGCTCGCGCACGGCGGGAGCTGTGAGGCTGGCAATCGGGACGGGGGCGGAGCGGAGTTCCGCATTACACTGCCTCTTGCTCCTGAAACCTCGCTGCTCGCATCCTCGTAATCCTCCCATGCCCACCGTTCTGATCGTAGATGACGAGCCGAACATCCGTCGCATGCTCGGCAGTCTGCTGCGCGCCGAAGACTACCGGGTGCGTGAAGCGGGCTCGGGGTTGAGTGCACTGGCTGAAGTGCGCAGCGAAGAGCCTGACGCGATGTTCCTCGACCTGCGCATGCCGGAGCAGGGGGGGCTGGAAGCGCTCCCCAAGCTGCGCGAGGCCGCACCGACACTGCCGATCATCATGATGAGTGGGCAGGCCACCCTTGCCGACGCCGTGCGGGCAACCCAGCTGGGTGCCTTTCACTTCATCGAAAAGCCACTTTCTCCAGAGGCCGTGCTGGTGACCCTGCGCTCAGCGCTGGAGTTGCGGCAGGCGCGTGAGCTGAACCGAGTCCTTCAAGCGGAACTCGGGACCGAAGGCGAGATGGTGGGCCGGAGCCCGGCACTGGCTGCGGTGCAGGAGATGATCGCGCGCGTGGCTCCCACGGAGGCACGGGTGCTGATTACGGGAGAGTCCGGCACGGGCAAGGAACTCGCCGCAGCCGCGATCCACCGGGGGTCACCGCGCGCGAGTGGGCCGCTGGCGCGCGTGAACTGCGCGGCGATTCCTCGCGACCTGGTGGAGTCCGAACTGTTCGGGCACGAGCGGGGTGCGTTCACGGGTGCCACGGAGCGCCGCCGGGGGCGCTTCGAGCTGGCAGACAGGGGAACGCTCTTTTTGGACGAGGTGGGGGACCTGAGCGCTGATGCGCAGGCCAAGCTGCTGCGCGCGCTGGAAGCCGGTGAGATCGAGCGCGTCGGAGGGAGCGAGGCCGTTTCCGTGGACGTGCGCTTCGTCGCCGCCACCAACAAGGATCTGCGTGCCGAGGTGAGCGCCGGGCGCTTCCGCGAGGACCTGTTCTTTCGGCTTCATGTCATTCCCCTCCACCTGCCGCCGCTGCGGGAGCG
>JAUJOM010000032.1:7510-33342 GCA_030447645.1 Longimicrobiaceae bacterium
TGTGGCGTACCCAATCCTGGAGGAACACCATGCGTAGGTACCTGAGCATCGCTCTGCTCGCTGCCCTCGCCGGGCTGCCTTTGGCAGCGCAGGAGCGTGCGGATTCTGCTTGGCGATCAGATCTCCCGCCGGAGGTGGCCCGGGAAGTGACCGACTTTTTCAATAACCCGGGGACCATCCATTTCAGCGGCCGCACCCGCATCCCTGCCGAGCGGATTGTGGACGGGGATGTGGCTGTGTTGGGCGGGCCCGTTACGGTCGCGGGGCAGATCCGAGGGCGGATTGTCGTCATCAACGGGGATGTGGAGCTGCTTCGTGGCGCCTCCATCTCCGGCGGGTTGACGGTGGTGGGGGGCTCGGTATCGGGCTTGGCGGATGCCAGGGTTGGCGGCGAGGCGGTCGCGTACGGCGAGCGGCTCCGCTACCGCCGGGATAATAGTGAGCGCATCGTGCTCACCGAGCGCCAGCGCCGCGCACCGGTCAGAGAGGAAACAGGGCGGGAAACCCGGGAGCAGGATCGGGACACCCGCTGGGGGCGGAGCGACTTCCTGATTACCACCGGTCAAAGCTACAATCGGGTTGAAGGGCTGCCGATCACCTTTGGGCCGAGGATCGAAACCGCCGGCTCCAACCCGCTCCGGGTGAGAGCACTCGCCATCTACCGGACCGAGGCCGGCTGGACGCTGAACCCCGACCGGCTGGGCTATCACGTGAGTGCGGAGCAGTTCCTGGGTGGGCGGCGAAGCTTGCGGGTGGGGGGTACCCTGCACAGCGTCATCGACCCCATCGAGGACTGGCACCTGAGCGACCTGGAAAACGGCCTTTCCACCTTGCTTTTTCACCGCGACTACCGTGATCACTACGAGCGGGAGGGGTGGAGCGCGTTCGCAACCTGGGAGCCACGCCTGAGCCGCACGTCGCTGACCGCGGAGTTCCGGTCGGAGGTACACCGGAGCCTACCTGCCGGAAGCCCATTCACCCTCTTCAACAACAGCGAGCGCTGGCGGGCGCAGCCGCTGGTTGGGGAGGGGCATCTGCAGAGCGTGGCGCTTCGTGGTCGGCACGATGACCGCAGCCAGGCCCGGGACCCTGCGACTGGATGGCTGGTTCAGGGAGAGGTTGAGCGTGGGCTGAACGCGGGCCTGAGCTTGCCCCCCGCGGTGGCCCTGCTGGAAGGCTCGCCCGTGCCTTTCGCGGGCAGGTCGTACGGGGCGTTTACCCACGGGGTTGTCGACGTTCGGCGGTACAACCGCATATCTCCCGATTCACGGCTCAACTTTCGGCTGCTCACGGGTGGGGCCCTGGGAGGGGGCGCCCTGCCGCCGCAGCGACAGCACGCACTCGGAGGCGAAGGCTCGCTCCCCGGCTACGCCTTGTTCAGTCTGGATTGCGGGGCACGCTCCGGCATCGTGTACCGGGCGGAGGACCTGCCCACGGCCGATCGGGTCGCGGTGGGGGATGCCCGAGCCTATTTTCCGGCGTATGGCTGTGACCGCTTCACCCTCTTCCAGGCGGAATACAGGGGCCAGTTCAACTTTCGCTTCGATTGGCGCCGCGATCCGCGGGATGACGATGACACCGACGCCCGAGACTGGGAAGACTGGATTCTCCGGTGGGACTCTTCGCTGAACTGGGTGGCCTTCTGGGATGCGGGTCGCGGCTGGGGTGCCGGGTCGCGCCCGGACGAGCCGCTGGCGATGAATCTCGGCCTTGGCGTACTGATCCAGCGGTTCGGCATTTATGCCGCGGTGCCACTCACCGGGCGCGGGGGGGTCAACCTGTTCGTTCGCCTCGGGCCTCGCTTCTAGGCCGATGCGGCGTGTGGATGCTGCTCCTGCTCGGGGCAGCATCCATGTCCCTGAGCGCGCAGGCTGCCCGGCCCCTTACGGTATCCGCTGGCGCCGCGAGTGGCTGGCGCCCCGCGGTTCAGCTCAACGGTGTTCTCCAGGACCGGGCCCTGCGGAGCGCTCTCGCTTCCGGCCTTCCCCTTCGCTTTCGCTTCCGCATCGAGCTCTGGCAAAAGGAGGGGGTCTTCGACCGGTTGGCCGGGGCGCAGGAAGCACTCTGGAGCATGGTGCAAAATCCGTTGGAGGGTGATTATACCCTGGGCAACGGTCGGGTGGAGCACCGCCTCGGAACCCTGGAAGAGTGTGAAGCCGTGCTGCAGGCTGCTTTCGCTTCGAGCCTGCAGCCCCGTGGTGGCGGGCGATTTTACTACATCGCCACGCTGGACATCGAAACACTCTCCCTTTCGGATCTGGAGGAGCTTCGCCGCTGGCTGCGAGGTGAGGCCCGCCCGGCGGTGGAGGGCCGCACCCCTCCCGGGCGTGCGGTGGAGCGGGGGCTGCGGCGGGTTTTCGTGCGGCTGGTTGGGCTCCCTACCCGCCGCTGGGAGGCCCGCACACCCAGCTTCGCTTCGCGCTAACCATTGTTTAGCACAGCAGGCGCACCGGCCACAAGCATGATCTACCTTGCCGTGCTGGTGCTGGTCGGCATGGGTTTGTTTTCTTCGGCACTCGCGTGGCTTCGGGGCAATGGAGCAGCGCTACGCCTTTCGGACGGGCACGATGCGCCCCATTGTGTATGTGTCCATCGCCGCGCGAGCATCGATACGGTGACCCGGCAGGTGCTCCATGCGCTGGAGCAGGACCTCCGGATCGAGCTGGCGTACCCCACGTACCGCATCTTCCGGCTCGGAGACGAGGTGCCCCGGCGAATCGGTGCCGCGGCGATGCACCCGGAGGCGCAAACACCTGAAACCCGATCGAGACCGCATGGACATCCGTGAGCACGACCTTCCCGGTGTGGGAAAAAAGTTCACCGTCGCGACCAACAGCGGCGACCGTATGACGGTGATCATCCACAACACCGGGCACCGGGAGATCTACCACTTTCACAAGGGCGAAGATTTCCCCTTCCACGCAGTCCGTCTGGAGGACGCCGAGGCGCGCAAGCTCGGTGCACTCCTGGGTGGGGCCTACTTCCAGCCGGCGGTAGCGGAGTCCATGGAGATGGTGCTGGAGCAGATGTCCGTGGAGTGGCTCAAGGTGAGCGATGCGTCGCCGCTGGTGGGGCAAACCATTCTGGACGCGGCCATCCGGGAGCGTACCGGGGCCAGCGTCATTGCAATCCTGCGCGGTGGGCGCGCCTTCCCCAATCCGCAGCCCACGGACCGTATCGAGGCGGGCGATACGCTCATGGTGGTGGGTGATCGGGAGCAGGTTTCGCGGTTCGGGGACCTTCTGCGGGGGCGAGAGCAGGCGGCGCGCTGAGCCGTGCACAGTGAGTTTCTGCTCGGTGCGGGTGCTGTCCTGGGGGCGCTCGCGCTCGCCGGGCTTCTCTTCCGCCGCCTCCGTCAGTCGCTCATTCCGGCGTTCATCCTGCTGGGTATGGCGGCCCGCCCGCTGGTGCAGGACATGCACATGGTGGAGGCGCTCGCCACGCTCGGGGTGGTGCTGCTGCTCTTCTTCATGGGGCTGGAGTTCAGCCTGGGCGCGCTGCTGCGCAACCGCAAGCGCATCGTGCGAGACGGCGTGGTCGATGTCGCCGCATGCCTGCCCGTCGGCTTCGTGACCGGTCTGGCGATGGGGTGGGGCTTCAAGGGCGCGCTGCTGCTGGCGGGAGCGTTCTATATTTCGTCCAGCGCCATCATCGCCAAGAGTGTGATCGAGCTGCAGCGGGCCGCCGATCCGGAGACCGAGTCGGCGCTCGGGGTGCTGGTGTTCGAGGACCTGTTCATCGCCCTTTTTCTGGCGGTGCTTTCCGGCGCCGTGCTGGTGGCCGAACCGAACGCGGCTTCCGCGGCGTGGGGCGTCGGCAAGGCCCTGCTCTTCTTCGGGGCGGTGGTTCTGGTGGCGTTCCGGGCCCGCCCGCTGCTGAACCGCCTCTTCGATCTGGAGAGCGACGATCTCTTCATCCTGCTCGTCGGCTCCGTGGTCCTGCTCCTCTCCTGGGGGGCGGTGGCCGCCGGGCTTTCCGAGGCGATCGGCGCGTTCCTGGCCGGCCTGGCACTCGCCGAAACCGACCACAAGGGGCGGGCCGAGCGCTTGTTCGCACCGCTCCAGGGCCTGTTCGCCACAGTCTTCTTTCTCGGCTTTGGCCTCTCCATCGATCCCGGGACATTCAGCCAGGTGTGGCCTCAGGCGCTGATTCTCACGATCATGGGTGTGGCGGTGAAGGTGGCTGGCGGCTGGTGGATCGGGCAGAGCAGCGGGATGAACCAGCGGAGCTCGCTGGCGCTGGGGCTGACGCTGATCGCACGCGGGGAGTTTTCCATCGTGCTGGCCGGGATCGCGGTTGCCGCGGGTCTGCCCGAGCTGGGGGCGCTGCTCGCACTGCTGGTGCTCGCGCTCTCCATCGTGGGGACGACTGCCATGCAGTTTTCTCCCCAGATCACCCGGTGGGTTTTTCCCCGTCGCCAGCAGCGCACCCTGGTCGAACAGGGCTTTTCGCCGGAGCTTGCCGCGTTCGATTCAGCGGGCGCGAGCACCCGCTCCGCCGAGCATTGATTGGCTCGGCAGCTTCAGGGCACAAGCAGAAGTAGCGAAATCGGCGCTGTCCCTTGATTCAAAGGCTGGGTCGTTGCCGGCAAGCTGCTGCGCATCGGCATGGGGGTTGCGCGGTTCGAAACGCGGTTCGGCTCCCACAGGAGAGCCACTACACTTCAGGAGATGAGGCGAGCATGGGCGGAAAGAAGATGGAGGGCGATGAAAACCAGAAGCGTGAAAAGGCCAAGGAAGCGCGCAAGGCGGGGAAGAAGCCCAGCGAAGTTGGGCGCACTACCGGCGCGAGCAAGCAAAAAGCATCCGGCAAGCAGGAGATGACACACCAGCAGAAGATCGACATGAAGCGGGAAGGAAAGCAGGATGACATTCATGAGGGCCGCAACACCTCGGCACCGCCGGAAGCCCGCCCCGGCAGCCGTGATCCGGACACGGCGGATCGGGACGAACCCCGGCTGTAGTACCCCCTCCCCCAGGCCCTCCCCGGAAGGGGGAGGGGTTTTGGCTGCGGCGCCTACACGTACGCCTCCATCGGCGGGCAGGCGCACACCAGGTTGCGGTCGCCTAGAGCGCTGTTCACCCGGGCGGACACAGGCCAGAACTTGTGCTCGCGCGTCCATGGCGCGGGGTAGGCCGCCTGCTCGCGGCTGTAGCCATGCGCCCATGCATCCGCGATCACCGACGGGGCGGTATGAGGAGCGTTCTTGAGCGGGTTGTCCTTGCGGTCCATCTCCCCCCGCTCGACGGCGCGAATCTCCTCCCGAATGCGGATCATGGCGTCACAGAAGCGGTCCAGCTCCGCCTTGGCTTCGCTCTCCGTGGGCTCGATCATCAGGGTGCCCGCCACCGGGAAGGATACCGTGGGAGCGTGGAAGCCGTAGTCCATCAACCGCTTGGCGATGTCTTCCACCTCGATGCCCGCGGGCGCCCGGAGCTGCCGGACATCCACGATGCACTCGTGTGCTACTGTCCCGTTCGCCCCGCGGTACAGCACGGGGTAATGCTCTTCCAGCCGGTGCGCGATGTAGTTGGCGTTCAAGATCGCCACTTCGGTCGCACGCCGCAGGCCTTCCGCACCCATCATCCGAATGTACATCCAGGAGATGGGAAGAATGCTCGCACTCCCCCAGGGCGCTGCCGACACTGCGGTCTGCTCCCCAGCCAGCGGATTGCCGGGCAGGAAGGGCACCAGGTGCTCCGCCACGCCGATCGGGCCCATTCCCGGACCGCCCCCCCGTGGGGAATGCAGAAGGTCTTGTGCAGGTTCAGGTGGCACACGTCAGCGCCGAAATCCCCGGGACGGCAAATGCCTACCTGAGCGTTCATGTTGGCGCCATCCATGTACACCTGCCCACCGTGCGCATGCACGATGTCACAGATCTCCCGGATTCCCGCCTCGAACACGCCGTGAGTGGAGGGATAGGTGACCATCAGCGCCGCGAGGTCACCCGCGTGCTCATCCGCTTTGCGGCGCAGATCCGCGATGTCCACGTTGCCGTTCTGATCCGTGCCTACAACCAGCACCTTCATACCCGCCATCACCGCGCTGGCGGGGTTGGTTCCATGCGCAGACTGCGGGATCAGGCATACGTTCCGGTGGGATTCGCCTCGCTCATCGTGATAGCGGCGGATGGCGAGCAGCCCCGCGTACTCGCCCTGACTGCCGGCATTGGGTTGCAGCGACACGGCAGCAAAGCCGGTGATTTCGGCCAGCCAGGATTCAAGCTGCCGGAAAAGAACGTGGTAGCCCTCCGTTTGCTCGAGCGGGGCATACGGGTGCAATCCGTTGAACTCCGCCCAGGAGATGGGGAACATCTCGGAGGTCGCGTTCAGCTTCATGGTGCATGACCCCAGCGGAATCATGCTGTTGGTCAGCGACAGGTCCCGGGACTCCAGCCGCCGCATGTACCGCAGCATCTCCGTCTCGGAGTGGTGCCGATTGAATACCGGGTGCAGCAGGTACGGGCTGGTACGGGCGAACGTCGCATCATAACGGGTATTTACCTCCCGGCGATCTCCTCCGGCGAAAAGCCGGCTTCACCGAACACCGCCCACAACTCCACGATGTTGCGGGCATCGGTGGTCTCATCCAGCGAGATGCCCACGGCATTGCCAGCCAGGCGACGCAGATTGATCCGCCGCTCCCGCGCGGCACGCAGCACCTCGTCCGCGTCCGCGACTTCTACCCGCAGGGTGTCAAAGAACGCCTCGTGGGCAACCTGGAGCCCGAGCCGCCGGAGCCCTTCGGCCAGCGTGGCGGTGAGCCGATGAATGCGGTCCGCGATGGCCCGCAGCCCCCGGCCCATGGTACACGGCGTACATTCCCGCGATCACCGCCAGCAGCACCTGCGCGGTGCAGATGTTGGAGGTAGCCTTTTCGCGCCGGATGTGCTGCTCGCGCGTTTGCAGCGCCATGCGGAGCGCCGGTTTGCCGTCCGCATCCTGCGACACGCCGATGATACGCCCCGGGATGGTGCGCTTGTACGCATCCTGGCAGGCGAAGTAGGCGGCGTGCGGCCCGCCGAAGCCGAGGGTACGCCAAAGCGCTGAGTGCTTCCCACCACGATGTCCGCGCCCCACTTCCCCGGAGGGGCGAGCAGCGTCAGCGAAAGCAGGTCCGCTGCCACCGTGACCACTGCACCTTCGCTATGCGCACGCTCCACGAAAGGACGGTAGTCCAGCACGGCACCGTCCGTGGCGGGATACTGCAGCAGAATCCCGAATACCGGTGCACTCCAGTCGAAGCTGGTGTGGTCGCCCACCACCACGTCGATTCCCCTCGCCGCGGCACGCGTCCGCACCACGTCGATGGTTTGCGGGTGGCACAGCTCGGATACCCAGAAAGTGTTGCGCTCCTCACCGCCCCGGACGCCGTACGCCATCGCCATGGCTTCGGCGGCGGCCGTGGCTTCATCCAGCAGCGACGCATTGGCAACCGGCAGCCCGGTCAAGTCGACCACCGTCTGGAAGTTGAGCAGCGCTTCCAGGCGCCCCTGGGAAATCTCGGCCTGGTAGGGGGTACTGCGTGTACCAGCCCGGGTTTTCAGGATGTTGCGCTGGATCACGGGGCGTGATCGTCCCCGAGTACCCCATCCCCAGAAAGGACCGGAAGACCTGGTTCCGGGAAGCCATCTCGCGCAGCTCGGCGAGTGCCTCGGATTCAGTGCGCTCTCCGTCCAGCGCCAGCTCACGCCAGCCGGATGGACTCCGGAACGGTGGCGTCGATCAGCGCATCGAGAGACTCATAGCCGAGAGTGTCCAGCATCTCCCGCACTTCCTCTTCATCTGGGCCGATGTGGCGGGGGACGAAGGTGTCGGTGCGGCGCAGAAGGCTGTTGCCAGGATTACGAGGAGCCGCAGAGCGGCGGTCCGTCGTGTTGAGCATTGCCTGTTTGCCTGCCAGAGAGAACGGTGAAAAGCCTCGAAATTTACCAGTTTCGGAGTGCTGCCGCAATCGATGCGGAGGGTCTGCTGGGCTCGCAGTGTGGTGTCACAAGACGTGGGACTCAGAATGCTGGTGGAGCCGGACAAGACGGCCATGCTAGTCGCTGTTAGCGAATTGTCGGGCGGCGCGGGGGAACTTGATCTACACGCGCTCCTCCCAGTAATTGGGGCGGCGTCGGTAGTGGGCGACAGCGAGTACGTACAGACGGTCTGGCTCCTCACGGTAGATAATGCTGTACGGAAAACGTCGTACACGCCAGCGGCGGATCGCTCCTCGCACCGGCGTGCCGGCTCCCGGAGAGGTGCGAACGAACCGAACCGCCTGCTCTACTTCGTCCGCGAACTCCGCGCCCAAATTCCTGCTTTCCGTGTTGTAGAACTCCGCGATGCGGGCGAACTCGGTGTCGGCCTCGGGATGAAATACTGCGCGTTTCACCGCAGCCGGGAACGGACTCGGGCAAAAACCTCCTCGGATGGAATGGCCTGCACCGTGCCGGAGCGCAGTTCCTGATAGCGGCGCTCCGCTTCGTCGGCCCACGCTTGCGTGATCTCATCCTCCTCGTCCAGGCTGGCGATCAGCAATTCGGCCAGACGCGCCCGCTCATGGCTGGGAAGTTTTAGGATTTCGGATTCAAGTTCCTGCACGCTCATGATTCCGCCTCCGGTTCAGGTCAGACCGAAATCTAATCCCCGAACCGCTGCAGTGCGACGGTGTTCGTAGTACGTAAGGCGATCCTGTCGCTGCTTGCCTGGCCCGGAGACCAGGTTTAATGTACTGACCACGTCCAAGTCCCGCTCTGCACCCCACAATCCCACCGATGGGACTTCGCTTTTTCCGCCGGATTACCATTCTTCCTGGAATCCGACTGAACTCTCTCGAACTGGTATGTCAGCCAGCATCGGGCCACGTGGAGCGTCATTCACCATTGGTCCACGGGGAACCTATGCGAATATCTCGCTGCCAGGGACCGGGATTTCGTATCGACAGCGTCTGGACGGCAAACTAGCCAAACCGAAGGCTTCCTCTGCCCAGCGCAGACCGGAGGAAACCGCGTACGAGGAGGGCCTGCTCGGCCTGCTTGCTGGACGGGTGCGTGAGCCCATCGATTGGGAAGAGCGTGCGCAAGAGCGGCGCGGGCGGGGTATGGCGCTCCGCGTGCTTTCCGGAGACCGGAAGGTGTGGGGCGACGTACTGCAGAGTGAACTGGCCGACGAGGGTATCCCGTTTCCCTGCCACTTCGACCTGACCGTAGATGAGCGGAGCGGCCGGATTCGGATCGTGGTGGAACTGCCGGACGAAACGGTGGTGCCGGACCGAGCGGCCCGGTCCAGGCGAGATGGCTCTACTTCCCTTCGGAAGCTCCCGCAGAAGATCGTGCGCGCTTTTTACGAAGACATCTGCTCGGCTCTTGTGCTGCGTCTCGTTTACGAGACGTACCGGGTACTTCCGGATGCGGATGTCGTGGAGGTGGTGGGCTGGCGTCCAGCGCCTAATGATCCCACACGGCGGGTGGTGTTCCTGGAGATCACGTGCGGCCGCTGGTCCTTTTCACGTCCGGATCTCGATGAGGCGGATCCTTCGGACCTTCTGGAGAGTCTGGGTGGGCTATCAGGCCTAGCTTCAGATCCATTGGTGCCGCTTGGCATCCTGAACGAGGCTCCACCGGAAGCCCATACCGCGCCTGCCGGCCCTCAGGAAACTACTGGATCTGATGAAGAGAGCCCCACGGGATTCCCACTCGGTGCGGCTGTTGTACTTGGGAGCAACGCGGGCAAGGAGGAGCTAAAGGGGCTCCAAGCGGAGCTGAGCGAGCAGGAGGCGGCTCTCCTGCAGAAAGAGGTGGAACTCGCCACGCTGAGCGGAGAAACGCACGCGTTCCACCTTCGCTATATGGAACTTGTGGGGAGCCGCTATGCGAAGCTAGATCAGCTGAACGCGCGCATCGCCGAAATTGTGGCTCGGCTGCATCCGGAGGATCACCAAGCCCAAGCCGATGCAGACGCGGCGAGGCGCACAGCAGAGGAGTCGGAACAGGCATCGGCCCAAGCCGAGCGTGAGATCCGCACCAGGCTACCTAAGTTCGTAGCCTCAGAAACTCTCAAGAAGTTGTTCCGCGAGGTGGCGAAGCGGATCCACCCCGATCTCGCGACCGATCCTGCCGAAAGAGAAGCTCGCACGGCTCGAATGGCCGAGGCGAACCGGGCGTATCAGGCAGGTGACGAAGCACGACTCCGGCAGATCCTGGAAGAATGGGACTTGCTCAAGGAGGATCGTAGTGCCGGAGGGATAATCACTGAGCGCAATCGGCTCGTGCAGGCGATACGCAATGTGCGGAAGCGGATTCGCGTGTTGGATGAAGAACTTGCGTCGCTTCGGGCGTCCGAGGTGTACAGCCTCATGATCACCGTCGCGGAGGACGAGGCTCGCGGTGGCAATCCGCTGGCGGATTTGGCCGGGGAGGCATACTTCTAAATCAGGCTGGCGGAGAAGCGACTCCAAGAACTCAAGGCGCAAAACCATGCCAGATGATACGTCTCCAGTTCCCGTTCCGAGAAACGCCGGGACCGACATCATCCGCAAGTCCGCCCCGCTCGCTCGACGCGGGCTTGAGGGGATTCAGAGGCCACGCGGGCGTGTAGTCCTCTTTCCTGCGGTACCCATCGGGAGGTATTCGCTACAGTCTGCCTCAGACAGCTATGAGCGAATTGAGGGTGACGCCTGCGGCGAGGTGTACGTGCCGTCCGGTTGGGAATTGGGTCTGGAGCCGTGCGACGCTGCGGCGTTCCACCAGCTAGCGAGCTTGAGCCCTGGCGACGTGGATGAGATTTCGTACATAAGCGGCGACGATTTCGATTTAGAGTTCCTGGACAGTCAGAGCGTCGCATTCCTCGGCCATCTGACTGGCCTGCGGCGCCTCAGCCTGAGCTTCCTGCGACTTACGGATGCAGACTTTGAGTGGCTGCGCTACCTACACGTTATTGAGGATCTCGAGCTGTCGAATGACCCCGAGCAGAACAGATACGAGTTCACGGGTGCTGTGATTGAAGAACTCCCGACGGACGCACCTCTGACTCGGCTCGCCCTCGGGAACGTACCTTTTAGTGAGTCCGAGTTGCAGCGGGTAAGCCGATACACTCAGCTGAAAGAGCTTGCGTTTTGGTACGAGCGGACCGATGGCTCCGGTTTTCGGAAACTTGAATCGCTTTCGAGTCTGAAGGAACTCAGTGTGAACGGCGACGGAAGCGATGAGGACATGGCGGTGCTTGCATCACTTCCTTGCCTGCAACGGCTGCGGCTGTGGGACGTCCCAGTGACAGCGCGCGTCCTTCGTCACCTGGCAAAAGCCGGCAAGTTGTCCGACCTGAGTCTTGGAAACACCAACGTTCGAGGCCGTCTTGAGGCGCTTGCTGATCTCCCGCTTGGAGGGCTCACCCTTACACATACGCCTCTGACGGATGCAGTAGGCCCGGTTCTAGGTCAACTTCAGAGACTGTACTCTCTCGATCTCAGCTCCACAGCAATTACCGATCGCACGCTCGATTTTTTGGCAGGGCTGCCCCGTCTGTATTATCTCAGCGTAAAGGACACCGCCGTCTCGGAGTATGCCGTACAGCAACTCTGTAGGGCGATGCCTCGGCTGACTGTGGAGCTAGGCGAATGGGATAATCGCAGGGAGATTCGCGGGGACCTCGCGAGCTACTCGTGATTTGAGCTGGCGAATGGGTTGTGTGAGGCGAGCTACCTTGGCGGCGCGCTCCGCCTTTCGCGCTGCCGCTGCTTCGGACTGTAATGGCAAGGTGCCGCAAGCGGCACAAAACCCCTACACCGCCTGCCGGCGGAAACGATAAACAGCGCAGCGCCCGCCTGCAAACGACGGCGGCCGGCTTCACCGGTTTGGCGCCGGTGGATCTCGTGCGGGTCCGGCTGCGGCCAGACGGGAGGCACGCGCTCCCGGTCATCGTAGGGTGCACGGTCCTCGCTCATGGCAGTGCGCGTAGCTCGGGTGCGACCGGAAGGAGCAGCGCGTCTTTCGCCGTGGCCTGCTCGTAGGCTCACTCCCACTCCGTCTTGAGCCGGAGCGGGGTCCCTCTGCCAGGCGGTGCGCATCGCGGGGATGCAGCCGAGGCGGCGGCAGATGTATTTCGTTACTGCGCGGGTGTCGGAATTCCGCTGACCTACTGGTATCCAGCAGCAGTTTACCAGTCAGCCGTATCGATGCCTTCGTGGCCCTCTTGCACCGCCATCCGGATCGCGACGAGATCCTGGCGGCTGCCCTGGAGTGTAATTGGGAGAGAGAACGTCCTCTTGGTGGTCCCACGGTTCGGCGTCAAACCCCGGGAACCAAACCCGGAAGGCACACAAATCCTCTCGGGATAGATGATGAACGGCAGTCTTGATCTCTTGGATAGCGCTCATAGGACAGAAAGCCGCCCTGATTTACCTTGTCGAGGGCTTCGTTTCAAGGTCGCGCGTCGCGACCTTGCCGGTACTCGTATGGACAACCTTGGCGCTCTTCCGCGGCCGTCCACCCTTTTGCCCGTTTATGCGGGCGGCTTCGGACTTAGCTGCACTGGTCGCCCGTCCGCCTTTGCGCCCCAACTCACTCATCCAGCGCTTTGAACCGAGGCGCCCGGCGAGAGGAGCCCGGAACCGTGAAATCCGCGTCCAACTCCTCCCAATGGAGCGCATACCCATTCCCCTCTAACTCCACTGCCGCAAGCTGCTCCGGCGTAGCATCCCGAAGCCCTTGAGCAATCGCGGGGGAAACGCGAACATGCATCCATCCGTCAACTCCACCTCAATCCGTTTCGCGCGTCGGTTATAGCGCGCGCTTCTTGCGCGCGGTTCACTCGCCTCAGCAATCCGCCCCCGCTCGCGTGCGGCCTCAATTTGGGCAGCTAGTTCGGCGTCGCTCCGGCTGGTCCACTCAGGCATGGTACTTTCTCCATTCGTTCAGAAGCATGGCTTGACGTTCTGCGTTCAGGCGTGGACATGCGGCGGATCATGGTCATCCACGTAGATCACAAACCGGAAGCCGTCCTGCCGAAGTACGGTGGGCACAGTGTACAATAACCTAACGGTTGGGTTAAAACAAGCGAGATATGCACGGGCAGAGCCGAGGAGGTGTCACAAACGTTGGAACCTGCACGTTCCCTTTTCAGGCTGTCTTCCACTTCCACATGGCTGCCACCATGACCCGCAATCTGTCACTTCTGGTTTCTCTGCTCGTGCTCACCGGGTGCGAAAAGTCCCCGCTTGGCTCAGGCCCGCTGGACAAGCTGCCGCGCCGCTCACCGTAGCCGAAGAAGGGGTGATCACCGCCAGCAACCGGTTCGCGTTCAACCTGTTTCGAGAGGTGAACCGGAGCGAGGCCGGTGCGAACGTGTTCGTGTCGCCGCTGAGTGCCTCGATGGCGCTGGGAATGACCATGAACGGGGCGCGCGGGAGCACGCTGGATGCAATGCGCGGCACGCTGGGTTTTTCGCAGATGCCCCTCCGTGACATCAACATGTCCTACAAGAGCCTGATTGCGCTGCTCCTGGGGCTGGACCACAACGTGGACATGCGGATCGCCAACTCCGTCTGGTATCGCAACGACTACCCATTCGAGCAGGCGTTCTTTGATACAACCAGGAGCTACTTCAACGCGGAAGTGGCCGGTCTGAACTTCAGTGACCCCAATGCGCCCAAGACGATTAACGCGTGGGTGGACCGGAGCACGAACGGCAAGATCAAGGATATCGTGGACCGGATATCGCCCCGCGAGGTGATGTACCTGATCAACGCCATCTACTTCAAGGGCACTTGGACCCGCCAGTTCGACCCGGCGCGCACGCGGGACGACTGGTTCACTGCGGCGGATGGCTCACGGATGCCGGTCAGGATGATGAGCCAGGAAGGCAAGCACCGTTACTTTCAGGCGGGCGAGCTGGAGGCGATCGAGTTGCCCTACGGCAACGGAGCGTTCGTGATGAATGTGGTGCTTCCCGCACCTGGCAAGGACATCGATGCGCTGATCGCCTCGCTGGACACCAAACAGTGGCAGGAGTGGACCAACCGCTTCACGGAGCAGCAGATGCTCCTGCAGATGCCCCGATTCCGCATCGAGTACGGGAAGAGCTTCAACCAGGCGCTCCAGGCGCTCGGGATGGGGATCGCCTTCGGACCCGGACAGGACTTCACTGGCATGAGCCGCCAAAACCCGTGGATCGACGAGGTCTTCCAGAAGACGTACGTGGACGTGAACGAGGAAGGCACCGAGGCGGCAGCCGTCACCAAGGTGGTGATGGCGGAATCCGCTCCGCCCACCATGCGCGTGGACCGGCCCTTCATCTTCGCAATTCGGGAGCGCTTCTCCGGCACATTGCTCTTCATCGGCAAGATCGCGGCGCCCCCGGCTGGCTGACTGCGGGTCCTCACCCCGGCACTATGCGCCAGGGGAGGGCTCTACTCGTCCACGGATGCCGCCGCCCATCCCTCGACGTAGCGGATGACGGTATGGTTCTGGATTGAGCTGAACCACCGGTCGTGAACCTCCCGGCCGTCAGGGGTGTCGGTGAGCCACCTCCGGAATGCGTTGACGCCGTCCAGGTCCGTCCAGTACGCCTCGTTCACGTACTTGGGGCGGTCCCGGAGCGGCTTGGGGTGAGCGTAGCTCCCGGAGAATCCTTCGAGCACCACCCAGGTCTTGCGATCCACGCACCCGAACTTGCGGCTGGCCACCTCGAGCTTGGCGTCCAGCCACTCGATGAATGCGCCCTCGCTCACTCCCTTTTTTACGTCGAACAGGTGGACGACTCGGATCATGGCTTTCTCCCTCGCATGAGTTGGACGAGCTTGCGGAGCGGATCGTAGTGACGGTCCACCACCCGCTCCTTGAGCGGGATGATGGCGTTGTCGGTGATGGTGATGTTCTCGGGACAAACGTTGCCGCAGCACTTGGTGATGTTGCAGTAGCCGACGCCGAAGGCTTCCTTCAGCTCGTCGATGCGGTCCTCGGTGTCCAGCGGGTGCATCTCCAGCGCGGCCACCTGCACCAGGAAGCGTGGGCCGATGAACTCGTCGTACTTGGCGTGGTCGCGCAGTACGTGGCAGACGTCCTGGCAGAGGAAGCACTCGATGCATTTGCGGAACTCCTGCACCCGGTCCACGTCCGCCTGAGCCATACGCCAGCTGCCGTCCGGCGCGTCGGGTGCGCGCGGCCGGAACGGCTTGATGCGCTGCTTCACCCGGAAGTTCCAGGACACGTCGGTCACCAGGTCACGGAGCGGCGGGAAGGTGCGCATGGGTTCCACGGTGACCGGCTCGTCCAGGTTCAAGTCCGTGAGGCGCGTCATGCACATCAGCTTCGGCTTCCCATTCACCTCGGCCGAACAGGAGCCGCACTTGCCGGCCTTGCAGTTCCAGCGCACCGCGAGGTCGTTGGCCTGCTCCGCCTGGATCTGGTGCACGGCGTCGAGCACGACCATCCCCTCGGAGACTTCGGTGGTGTAGTCCTGCAGCTTTCCGCCGGTCGCATCCCCCCGCCAGATGCGGAAGGTCGCCCGGCGACCCGGCGCGGGAACAGCCTGCTCCAGCTTTTCCGCGGCGCGCTCGCCGGTGCGCACCGTTTCCGGACCGCCCACGGCGGTGGTGGCGACAGCTTCTTCCGTGGTGCTCATTTGTTCTCCTCGATGATCTGCTTCTTCCGTGGTGCTCATTTGTTCTCCTCAATGATCTGCTTGAGCTCCGGAGGCATCTCCGGGATCGACTCCCGGGTGATGCTCATCTCCCCATCCGGACCTTTGCGGAGTATCAGGTTGAAGCTCCCGTAGGCAGGGTCCTTTTCCGGGTAGTCGTCCCGGAAGTGCCCTCCGCGGCTCTCACGGCGCTCCAGCGCCGAGCGGGCGATCGCCTCAGACACCGTGAGCAGGTTGGGCAGGTCCAGGGCGGTATGCCAGCCCGGGTTGTACTCCCGGTTGCCGGGGACCGCCACCCGCTCCGCCCGTGCTCGTAGCTCCCCGATGCAGCTGAGTGCCCGGACGATCTCCTCCTCCCGCCGCACGATCCCCACCAACTCCTGCATCATCTCCTGCAGGGTGTGCTGCACCTGGTACGGTCCCTCGCCGGAGCCGTTGCGCTCGAAGGGCTCCAGCGCCTGGCGCGCGGCCGCATCCACTGAATCTGTATCTACCGTCGCAGCACCATGCTCCCGCGCGAAGCGGGCGGCGTATTCCCCCGCGCGCTTGCCGAACACCACCAGGTCGGAGAGCGAGTTGCCCCCCAGCCGGTTGGCCCCGTGCAGCCCGGCGGCGCACTCCCCAGCGGCGAACAGGCCGGGCACCGTGGACATCTGAGAGTCACCGTCCACGCGGATGCCGCCCATGATGTAGTGGGTGGTGGGGCCCACCTCCATCGCCTCCTTGGTAATGTCGATGTCCGCCAGCTGCTTGAACTGGTGGTACATGCTGGGAAGCTTCTTCCGGATGTGCTCCGCCGCGTTGGGAAGCTTCTCCCGGATCCAGGCGATGTCCAGGTACACGCCCCCGTGGGGGCTGCCGCGCCCCTCCCGCACCTCGCGCACGATGCAGCGGGCGACATGGTCGCGGGTGAGCAGCTCCGGCGGGCGCCGCGCGTTCTTGTCCCCCTGCGTGTAGCGCCACCCTTCCTCCGGGGAGGCGGCGGTGTGGGCGCGGTAGTTTTCGGGGATGTCGTCGAACATGAAGCGACGCCCCTCGCTGTTCACCAGGGTTCCCCCCTCGCCGCGCACCCCCTCAGTGACCAGAATGCCGCGCACGCTGGGCGGCCACACCATCCCGGTGGGGTGGAACTGCACGAATTCCATGTCCTGCAGGGCCGCCCCCGCCTGATACGCCAGTGCGTGGCCGTCGCCGGTGTATTCCCAGGAGTTGCTCGTGATCTCGTACGCACGCCCGATCCCCCCGGTGGCCAGCACCACCGCCCGGGCGCGGAGGAGGCGGAAGCGACCTCGCTCCCGGTCGTAGCCGAAGGCACCCGCCACCCGCTCCCCATCCTTGAGCAGGGCGAGCACCGTGCACTCCATGTGGAAGTGGATGCCGCTGTGTGTGCCCTTGTCCTGCAAGGTGCGGATCATCTCCAGCCCGGTGCGGTCGCCCACGTGGGCCAGGCGGGGGTACTTGTGGCCGCCGAAGTTGCGCTGCAGGATGCGCCCGTCCGGCGTGCGATCGAAGAGCGCGCCCCAGGCTTCCAGGTCCCGCACCGCGTCCGGTGCCTCCCGGGCGTGCAGCTCGGCCATGCGCCAGCTGTTGAGGTACTGGCCCCCGCGCATGGTGTCCGCGAAGTGCACTCGCCAGTCGTCCCGGTCGTCCACATTGGCCATGGCGGCGGCCATCCCGCCCTCCGCCATCACCGTGTGGGCCTTGCCCAGGAGCGACTTGCTGACCACGCCTACCGACACCCCCTCGGCCGCGGCGGCGATGGCCGCACGCAGCCCCGCGCCCCCCGCGCCGATCACCAGAACGTCGTGCTCGTGGGTCTGGTACTCGGCCACTACAAGATCCTCCAGTCCGTCCAGATCCCCATGGAGCACATCCGCACGTACAGGTCCGCGAAGGCCACGGTGATCAGGCTCGCCCACGCCCATTTCATGTGACCCCGGTTCAGCTTGCTGCACCCCTGGTAGCAGGCGAACTGCACGGGGTGCCGCGAGAGCTGGTCCTTGCGCCCGCCCACCAGGTGGCGCAGCGAGTGGCAGCCGAAGGTGTACCCGCCCAGCAGGATGACGTTGGCCGTGAGCACCAGCGTCCCCACGCCGATGCCGAAGCCGTCGCTGAACCACATCGCCTTCCACGCGTCGTACGCCAGGATGAGGATGAAGACCAGGGCGACGTACAGGAAGAAGCGGTGGGCGTTCTGCAGCACCAGTGGAAACCAGCGCTCGCCCCAGTACCCCTTCCGGGGCTCGCCCACGGTGCAGGCGGGAGGATCGGCCCAGAACGCCTTGTAGTACGCGCCGCGGTAGTAGTAGCAGGTGAAGCGGAAGAGCGCCGGAAAGGGCAGGATGATCAGTGCCGGGGAGAACGGGAGCCAGCCCGGCCACCACCCCGGCTTGGGACCCAGCAAAGCATGGGGTGAGTTGCCAAAGATCTCCGGCGAATAAAAAGGCGACAGATAGGGGCCATAGGTGTAGTGTGCGTTCTGGAACGCGGCCCAAGTGGCGTACACGAGAAATGAGGACAGGATGATGAAGACTACCAGCGGCTGCACCCACCACGCGTCCCGGCGAGCCGTCTGGCCGAATCCGCGGGGTTGAGAGACTACTACAGGAAGAGACGTCATCAATCGTACGCTCTCGGGATAGGTGGATCGGAGCAGATGCCAGCGCAAGCAAGGATGCTGTCCGGCGGGCATTTCGGCAAGAGGGCTGAAGCGTGTGACGGCTTTCACCGCGCATGGAGCTTGCGCACAGTGCGGAATGCGTATGGAGCACCAGACCGAAACCGTCGCACCTGTCGAGACAACCCGCCAGTCCAGAGCCCTCCGCCAGCGAAGTCAACACCGGGGGCTCCGCCGGTTGGGCGCTGTTTGCATCGCGCTGCTGCTCGTCGGGCTTGCCGCGTACGCCTTTCACCGCCCACTCCTGCGCGGCTTCGCCAACGCGCTCACGGTGGACGACGCCGTCGCTCCGGCAGATTTTCTGTACGTGCTCGGCGGCGACGTGAACACTCGCCCTTTCCATGCGGCTGACCTCTTCCGGCGGGGATTTGCGCCACGCGTGGTGATACCAAGAACGGAGGATCGTCCTGCCTCCGAGCGCGGCTTCTACCCCAATGATGCAGACGTGGTTGTTCGCATCCTCCAGCAGGAGGGGGTGCCTGATTCGGCCATCACTATGCTCCGTATTCCGGGTGGCGTGACCAGCACCCAGGACGAAGGGCGGGTGCTGCGGGATTATTTGCGGATGAGCCCGGCCCAACGAGTGATTGCAGTCACCTCGGCATACCACACGCGACGTGCACGCTGGACACTGCGACGAGAACTGGACGGGATCCAAATGGACCTGCGGATGGCTGCTGCCCCCGACGACAGGTTTGATGCGTCCAACTGGTGGACTCGGGAGGCGGGTTTTCTCGCTTTCATGAATGAAACACTCAAGTTCGTTCACACACTGCTGCGCGGCTGAATCCGAATGGGTGCAATCAAGTCAGTGCGGGTTCACCGAGATGCACGTGGTTGCGTGTTTGAGCCACTCAACGGGGACGAGCTGCTTGCGCAAAGCAACGTGCACGTGGTCATCACTGAGCCGGGAGCGGTGCGGGGGAATCACCGCCATGCGTGCGGCACTGAAGTACTCGCGGTGATCGGACCAGCGCTGGTGCGCACCCGCGTGGGTGGTGTGCTCCAGGACACCCATGTCGCTGCGGGCGAGGTGGTGCGCTTTACTCTTCCACCGGGAGTGGCACACGCGATTCAGAATACAGGTGATCGCCCGCAGGTGCTGGTGTCGTTCAACACGATTGCTCACGATCCCGCGGAACCGGACGTGATCGCCGATATGTTGATCCCTGTTAGTTAAGCCCGCGCTATACCCCCGCCACCTGAAACGCGGCGTCCACGATCGCCTGTGCCTCCTGCTGGATCTGCCGCAGGTGGTCCCGCCCGCGGAAGCTTTCCGCGTAGATCTTGTAGATGTTTTCAGTACCTGAAGGCCGGGCCGCGAACCAGCCATTCTCCGTGACCACTTTGAGGCCCCCGATGGGTGCGTCGTTGCCAGGAGCACGGGTGAGCTTGGCAGTGATCGGCTCTCCGGCCAACTCTGTCGCTGCGATCGCTTCGGGCGACAGGTTTTTCAACGCACCCTTTTGGTCCGCGTTCGCCGGTGCATCCATGCGCTCGTAGACAGGCGCTCCGAATCGGCCCTCCAGCTTCTGGTAGTGCTCCCCGGGGTCGCGCCCGGTGACGGCGGTGATCTCCGCCGCCAGCAGATTCAGCAGGATACCATCCTTGTCAGTGGTCCAGACGGTGCCGTCGTGGCGCAGAAAGGACGCGCCCGCACTCTCCTCGCCTCCGAATCCGTAAGACCCATCCAGCAGCCCGTCCACGAACCACTTGAATCCCACCGGCACCTCGGCCAGCGGCCTGCCCAGATCCGCCGCCACGCGATCCAGCATGGAGCTGGAGACGAGCGTCTTCCCGACTGCCGCGCTGCTCCTCCAGCCGGGGCGGTTCCGGAACAGGTAGTTCACGGCGACCGCGAGGTAATGGTTCGGGTTGAGGAGCCCGGCGCTTCGGGTGACGATCCCGTGCCGGTCGGCATCGGGGTCGTTGCCGAACGCGATGTCGAACTGGTCCCGCAGATCGATCAACCCCGCCATTGCGTACGGCGACGAGCAGTCCATGCGGATCTTGCCGTCCTTGTCCACGCGCATGAATGCGAAGCGAGCATCTACGGACGGGTTCACTACCGTAAGGTCCAGTCCGTATCGCTCAGCGATGGGTTCCCAGAACCCCAGCGCGGCGCCCCCCATCGGGTCAGCGCCGATACGCACCCCCGCGGCGGCAATTCCTCGTACGTCCACCACATTTTCGAGATCCTGCACGTACGGGCCGACGTAGTCGTGGCGCTCTGTGGTGCCGGCGGCAAGTGCCCGGCGAAACGACCAGCGTTGAACACCACGGAGACTGTCGCGGAGGATCTGGTTCGCGCGGTCCTCGATCCACCGGGTAGTGCCCGTGTCCGCGGGGCCGCCACTGGGCGGGTTGTACTTGAAGCCGCCGTCGTCCGGGGGATTGTGCGACGGGGTGATGATCACGCCGTCCGCCAGCGCATCCGCCCGCCCCCGGTTGTGGGTCAGGATCGCGTGAGAAACCACAGGTGTCGGCGTGAAGCCGAGGTCCCGGTCCACCCTCAGATGCACGCCATTCGCCGCAAAGACTTCCACCGCGGTTGCGAACGCCGCTTCGGAGAGTGCGTGGGTATCCATCCCGATGTACAGGGGGCCGGTGATCCCCGCCGCCTTGCGGTGTTCCACGATTGCCTGGCAGATGGCCAGGATGTGGCCCTCGTTGAAGCTCCCATACAGGGAAGATCCACGGTGGCCTGAGGTACCAAAAGCGACGCGCTGAGCGGGATCTTGCAGCTCGGGTTCTTGAGTGTAGTAAGCTGAAACCAGCCGGGGAACGTTGACAAGGAGTTCGGGTGGGGCCGGTTTGCCGGCGAGTTCGTGAAGTGCCACGGCTGTTCGCTCCCGGAGGTTGGACGGTCCTGTTCGCGTTCCGCCCCTGCAATCCGCAGTCCTGGGAGCACAATGGCTGGGTTTCTGCGCTGTGCGGACGGCTGACCTGCCACCCGGACATCACCTGCCCCTGGTGTTACATTGGGGTTAACAAAAAAAACGCGCCCCCAATGGAGGCGCGTTTTGCAGCATCAGACCCAAGGACTGACGATCGCCCGGTTGAGCGACCGTTGTGTCCCTATGGATTGCGGATCGTGTCCGTGCGAACGGTGGTGTCCGCCTCAACGACCGTGGTGCTGGTCACAGCAGTCGTGTCCGTCGTGGTGACCGGGGCAACCACCGGCGCCATCATGGTGTCTGTCGTCGTCATCAAGGAGGTGTCCGTGCTGACCACGGCGCCTTCACCGCCGACAGTCGCTGCCTCGTCGTCTCCCCCACCACATGCGGCAGCGCTCACCAGCACGGCTGCCGTGGCAAGTGCGAAAAAGCGATTCTTCATGATAATACCTTTGCATTCGGGTTGTGCTCACGGGATAGAGCGGAGCGCTCCGTCCACATCACATACAAGAGCAACCCATGTACCGAACCAGAATCCACCGCGGATTGAGCAGGCCAGGTGCCGGATTTCGGCATAAAATCTAGAGTTCCGAGGGAAAGTGGCCTGGTTCGGCAAACGTCGGTTTCCTATGGGGCACTTGAAGTGAACGTTTACTGAACACCGCGAATGTTCACTGAACATTCTGGTGGGTCGATTCCATACAGGGATACCTTACGAGTGCCCCTCGTGCTCCAGCTTCCCGCCCTTTGGAGTTACCAGGTACCACTCGCATCGTTCTCAATGTGGCCCCGACGGAGGAGATGATCCTGATCGCCTTCATGATGACCCCGTGGCATGCCAGCGCGCTTGCGATTGTGTCTCTCCTGCTCATGCACGCTTTTGTGTACGCCGTGGAGTTCAGGGGGAAGAGGCAATCCCCCGCGGCACACCCTGGTGGAGCATCGTCCTTCGCTTCACCATGGTAGGCTATGCAATTGCGCTGCTGGTGAGTGCGTACGTGCTGTGGACTTTTGGGCGGTACGAGATCAACTCGAAATCCGTCCGAAGGGATACGACCGCCCCTGATCGAGCCCGGCGGTTTACGACGGGGCGGGGGGGCGGCCCCCCTTGCGGTGTTCCGCCTGGGAATCTCGCGTGCCCGCAACCAGATCGTCGATCCCGCCATCACCGGGGCGGTCGGTAGGTGAGTGCGGGCGTGCCGGTTTGCCCGCAAGCCGGCTGAGCAGCGGTGGGGCCACAAACGTAGTCGCCATCACCATCAGCGTCAGGGCACTGAAGAGCGCGGTATCCAGCGCGCCTGTACGCAGTCCCATCTGAGCAAAGATGAGTCCTACCTCACCTCTGGGGATCATGGCCACGCCAATCAACGCCTTGTCGCCAGGGAACCACCAGGGTGCGTAGCCCGCCGCGAACTTGCCCAGCATCGCCACCACCACCAGCACCGCTCCGATAGCGAGCACCCGCACATCCGCCAGTGTGCGCAGGTCCACTGCGGCACCTACGGCGGCGAAGAAGATGGGAACGAAAAAAAGGCCGAGCGCGGTGGTGGAGCGCTCGATTTCCCTGCGCTGGGGTGTTCCGTGCAGCACCAGACCGGCGGCGAACGCCCCGATGATCATCGCCGAGCCGCTGATCGCGGCCAGCCATGCCATGGCGAACGCGAACGCGAGGGCGATCAATCCCAGTGCTCCCGACACGCGAATGTGCTCCACCAGACGGAACAAAGGCGGTACGAAGCGACTCCCGATGGCGAGCGCCGCGACGATGAACCCAATCGCCACCGCCGTGGTGATTGCCACTCCCGCTACACTGAGCGCGACGCCGCTCGCCAGCCCGCTCACCACCGACAGGATGATGAGCCCAATGATATCGTCCAGCACGGCCGCACCAAGCACGACCTGCCCCTCCGGGGTTTCCAGCCGCCCCAGGTCGGAAAGCACTCGGGCGGAGATGCCGATGGAGGTGGCGGTCAGCGCCGCCCCGGCAACGATGGCCGGCAGGTTGGCCAGACCGAACAGGATTGCAACACCGTACCCCATTGCGAAGGGGAGCACCACCCCGGTGGCTCCCACGGTGAGGGCCGCGGCGCCTACCCGGATCAGAGACGCGAGGTCGGTGTGCAGGCCAATCTCAAAAAGGAGCACGAGGACCCCGATCTCGGCGAAGGCGTGAATCACCGGGTCGTGGGGATCCAGAATGCCGAGGAGCGAAACGCCGAGTAGTACCCCGGCGAGCAGCTCGCCGAGCACCGCTGGCTGCCCGATGCGCTGAGCCACCTCCCCCAGAAGCTTGCTCGCCACAATGACAGCAACCAGCGTGGCGAGCAGCGTGGTGATCGGCGCGCCCTCGGCGGCCGCAGCAGCATTCAGGAGAACAGCGGGTGGAGCAAAAAACATAGCGAGCCGCGAGGTTGCGTTTACGCGCCTATGCGGGTGCTATGCACGGCGTCGGCGACAGCCGAATACTCCAGAGATCGCCCTGCTGCAGCAACACACGTTCCGGCGGGAGGCGCGACGCTTCGTTTTGCACCACGGTGGCAACAGAGGTGAGAGCACCGCTGGCTCTCGCTGAAGCGGGCACCTCGATGCACGCGTACATTCCCCTTGCTTCCCGGGCAGCGTCCATCGCGCGGATGTAGTTCGGCAGCCATTCCGCCCCCCGGCTTGGCGCTGCCACGATCGGCTGGGCAGGGTAGGCGCGGACCGCAACACGTACGGGCATGCCGACGCGTTCCGAGAGCGTTCGGCTCAACAGCGCCTCGGCCGCCGGTCCGGCAGCTTCTCCCAGGTAGGATACTTCCAGTCCCAGTGCCGTGGTATCCTGCATCTGCAGGCGCCAGGAAAGCAGGGGGCCGATCTGCTCCGCTGGCCACACTGCTCGGACAGCGCCCTCCAGGCTTTGGCTGATTTCCGCCGCACTGGCCAGGGGAGGCACGGCATCCCGTTGCGACGTGGCGGTGGCCTGCCGGAGCGCATCCAGGTCCGGTACGGCGTTCACGCGGATCGTAGGCACCGTCCCCGTGGCGGCTGCAATCTGGGTGCGCAACCGGTTTTCCAGCTCGGCGGCACCCTCTGGAGAGGCAACCACGTGCATACGAAGGTTGATGGTTCCACCCTGAACGTTTGTCACCGACTGCACTGCACTGCGGGCCATCGGGGTTTCGGCGAGAAGGCGGGTCACCGCGGTGCGGGCACGAACCTCCCAGGCAACTTCGTCCAGCGCCCGGCTGAGCGGGAAGAACACCGCGGCAAGCAGCATTCCCGGTATCAGCACCCGAAGGATGCGGCTGTACCGGTAGCCGAACATCCTGCGGAGCAGCTCGACTACTCGGATGGTGGTCTGGTTGGCCCGCGATTCGGCGAGTGCCTCCCGCTCCCAATCGTCGCTATCCACCGCGTCGAAGCCGAGCACCAGAAAGGACAGGACAGCGACCAGCAGAATCGCCGACATGTTGGCCGTGAAGAGCAGCGAAGCGCCGCGTGCGATCCCCAGGTCCCTGGTGCCAAGCCCGAAGCCGATCACCCCAAGCGGCGGCACCAGCGCGATCCCGATCGCCGCACCGGCGGCGGCGCTGGCGGTTTCCGAGGTGGACTTGACCGTGGTCAGCGCGGCGGCGAGTGCCACAAAGGTCGCGATCAACAGGTCCAGCACCGTCGGAAAGGTGCGGGAAGAGATTTCGTTGTTGATCTCGTGAAAAGGGAGAAAGAGCGTAAGTACCGCCGCGCCGGCGACTGCCGCGGCAATGCTCCCCATCATGCGGATGAAGGACCGGATGGTCAGCAATGGGGACCCTACCACCAGACCGATCCCCAGCTCCACGATCGGTCCCATGAGCGGCGAAATCAGCATCGCCCCAATCACCACGGCCGTACTCCCCAGCACCAGCCCCAGGGTGGCAATCCCCACCGACAGCATCATTTGCAGCCAGTACTCTACCGCATCTCGCCGACGGCGCTTGAATATCTGGGCGACTACGGCGTCGCGATCGGTGGCTTGCAGGCCCAGGGCATGCAGCGCGTGCATCTGCACACGCCGCTCAAGCTCGCGAAGTGGGTGGAGCGGATGCTGGGAACCTTGGCTCATCGGGGAGTAATCTAGCGACCACGCAAGTTGATGCCCACCCGGTGCGGTCTTTGAGTTGGCGAATTTACATTCCTCCGGGCGCAGGATGCATTCCGTTCCCGAGGTGCATCGCGCCAGCTAAGTGTCTGCACCTCACGAACTCGATGCCTGCACAACACGCCGCACTCATCTTGCATGCAAGTTGGATCGTGCATTAGATGGGTTTTACTCCTCGCACGCAATCACATGCCCGAGCCGTCGTCCGGAGTTCCGACTGAAGGGGTGCCAACACTGGCAGCCGACATCCTGGAGCGGATCACGGATGGGTTCTTCGCCCTGGATCGGCAGGGTCGTTTCGTCTACGTGAACCGAAGGGCAGAGCGGATCCTCGGGCGCAGCCGGGATACGCTTCTCGGGTGGAGTGTTTGGCAGGTTTTTCCGGAGGCAACCGAAACCCGCGTCTTCCGCAAGTACCAGAGGGCTATGTCCGATCTGGTAACGGTGCAGTTTGAGCAAGAGATGCCCAGTTTGGGGCGATACTTCCGAGTGCGGCTGTTCCCGGCTGAGGA
>JAUJOM010000085.1 GCA_030447645.1 Longimicrobiaceae bacterium
GGTGCCGGGGCAGGGGCGGTCTCGGGCCTCTCTTGCGTTTCGACCGGGGGATCGGCTGGTGCGTTCTCGGCGCCTGCGGCCGGAGGCGGAGTATCCGTGGGGCCGGGCACCGGTTCGGCAGAGCCTACCGGATCGGGAGTGGGGGAATCACCAGGAGCGGCGGGGTCTCCGCCATCCTCGTCTGCTGAAAGGTCGGTGCTCAGGAACTCGTCCCATGCGGGCGAGATGTCTTGCTCGGATGCGGGTGCGGGTCCTGGCATCATCTTACAAGTCTGTAGAAAACAAAAAGCCCGCTCCCCCGGAGTTGTCCGGAGAAGCGGGCGAGAGCGCCAATATGATTCGTGCGGTCCTGCTACATCATACTACAACAATGCCGTTTAGATTGTGCCGCGTCAAGCGGGAGAGTTTACTAGTGGCCCATTACGAAGTTCTCTTCCGGAATGATGGCTACGATGGCATCCACCCTGACACGTATTTCGTTGATCCTCGCCCACGAGGCGCCGGTGTCGAACACCAGCGCCTCGCTATCGACCACCGTCACAGTGATTCTATCCGGCCCCTTGATGTAGATCCGATACTGTGCCATTGCCTCGCTCCGGTTGATTGCATGACTGCCTCCACATAATACCGGGCCAACGTTCTGAAGGCAAAGGCGCCGCAGGCGACCCAGACATCTCCGTTCTCACATTGGCATCCCCATCTGCTGCTCCATCATCGCCGCGTCCTGAGCCATACCCTCGACCGGTGCGGCCTCCCCTCCCGCGGGCACGGCGTTCAGCGTGGGTGGCGGCTCCACGATCTGCACGGGTGTCGGCTGGGGTGGTGGAGCGGGCTGCGGAGGCGGTGGAGCGGTAGCCTGCTGCATCCGCGCGTACTCCGCATCCAGCCCAGCCCGCCACTCGGGAGGCCAGCGCAGGTATGCCTTGCTCGCCATGACGCGACCAATCTCGAATGCACGCATCTGCGCAACCCCGGGTTCCACGTCCACTGGCACCGGGAAGAAGAGCGCGCCGAGCACCGGGTCAGGAGGCGGCGGAAGCGGCTGCCCATCGGGGGCGGTCCGCGGCACCTCGCGCGGCATCCCGTCCTCACCTGCCACCAAGATCATCGGCGGCACCGGCGGTTGCCAGTCCTGGGGCGGCCCCTCTTTCCAGCGCGCGAGCTGTCGGCGGACGCGCTGCAGGTGAGGATCGTCCGTCAGTCCCAGTGTCCCACCCACATTCGAGCGGATCACCTCGCGTAGCTCGTGCGGCTGGTAGATCCCCTGCTGCGCGTACCCGATGGCCTGCCGCTCCTTGGCGCTGGGGGCGAGCATGGTGAGCGTGCCGGGCTTGAGCCGCACATCGCGAGTGTTGCCGAAATCCGAGCCCCGCCACGCGCGCATCTTGTAATCCCCATCTTCCCCGGTCCATCCGAGCTGCTGCTCCACGGTGAAGAAGGCACGGGCAAGCTGCGCCTGAATGCGACAGCCGCGCACATAGGCGCGCTCGATGTTCTGTGCCAGCTCGGAGAGACCCGCATGCACCTGAGAGATGATCGCATAGGCATGACGTCCGCTGTCCACGTCCGAGGATTCGACGCCCTGGGCCGTCTGCTGCAGGCCGCTGGCGGAGTCCATTTCCGAGGAAATCCGGTCGAACGCTTCCATGAAGTTGCTCGGAAGATTCGGAATCTCCTCATACTTGGGTTCCCCACCCGGCGTCATGGACAGGTAGCGGTAGCCCGGCATCTGCATCTGCTGCGGCGTGACGGGCGATACCGTGGGGATAAACACCTTGCGGTTGTTCAACTGGTCCAGGTGATCGAGTAGTGCGCCCCACTGGGCGAGGCGGATCTCGTTTCCGGGGCCGACAATCTCCATCATGCCGACCGCGTACGGATCGTCGGTGCCCTCATCCAGCTGCCGGTACTGGGTGACCGGGATCATCAAGGGCTCTTCCTTGCCCTCGATGTTCGCCGTCCACGGCCCACGATAGGCGAGCTTGCGTCCGCCGATCACCACCACGTACGCGCCCTTGTCGTAGTCGGGGCACTGCTCGTGGTAGAGCGTCAGCACGAACACCAAGGTCTCGTCCCGGTTGTCGGTGCGCTCCAGGTCGCGGCGTGTCCCCACCGTGCCGAGGATGTCCTCCGCGTGCTCCGGGCGGTAGCTCAGGATCTTGTCTCGTTCCTCTTCGTTAAGCGCTTCGACCACCTTGGGGAACATTTCCTTGATCTCGCCCCAGGTGAGAAACGAACCCACCAGGAGGCCCCGAACGTCCCAGATGTCCTCGGCGGTGTGAGGACTGAAGCGTACGTTGTTGCCGGTCAGCACCTCGCTCTTGAGCTTGGGCGTCCAGCGGGTGGCGGCCTCCCTTTCCGTGGGCGTCAGGTACCCGTCCCGGGTCACGTAGCAGCTCTGGTACTGCGGCCACGGCATCCCGGTGAGCGGATCGTTGATCGCTTCCTCGTAGGTCTGAGCGCTTCGGCCGCTTACCGGATCATGCCCGGCCTGCACCTCGACCGGCATGCGCCCA
>JAUJOM010000033.1 GCA_030447645.1 Longimicrobiaceae bacterium
CCACTGGTGAGCCTGTGTGAATCCGGACGCCAACCCGCTCCGCAGCACGGAGCAGCGCACGCGTGATCTCGTACATTCCCCCCTCGACGCCATATCCCCCAAGTGCAAGCTCCACGTGAGCGATGCAGTTCAGCGTGGCCGGTGCCCGCCGCACGTCGGACCCATTGTACGTGGCGTAGCGGGCGAGCAGCATGCGGAGGTGAGGCGATTGCACGCGCCGCTGGATCGCGCCCCACATCCGTCCCAGGGAGTCAATCCGCCGCAGGCTGGCGAGCCCTGCAGCGCCCACGCGCAGCAGCGACGTCGGCGAGGGTGCAGGCCCGAACACGAAGTGCGGACCCGCTGCCTCCCAGATCCGCTGGCTGTAGCGGAGAAAGTCTTCCAGCTCGCGCGCCGCTTTCAAGCCCAGCGAGCACCGTACGGAAGCAAGGGTATCCGCCAGGGCCGGGTACACGTCCAGCGCTGTGCCGTCGGAGTACAGGTAGCGAAAGGCCGGTGCCGGCTTGCGAAGCGTCAGTTCGTCCCGGAGCGAAGTTCCCGCCAGGCGCAGCACGCGGTCCAGCACATCGGGAAGCGTAAGCACGCTCGGTCCTGTGTCCACTTCAACCCCGTCGACCACCACGATACCCAGCTTGCCCCCGGGTCGGTCCGCAGCTTCGACCACATCGACCTGGAGCCCGCGGGCCGCCAGTGCGATCGCGGCCGACAGCCCACCCATGCCCGCACCGATCACCAGCACCTCCGTCGAGCGACTCATCCGAGGTACTTGAGCGTGTAAAAGGTGGAAAAAAACAGAATGCTCCGATACACGACGAGCAGCAGTCCGACTGAGCAAGCTGTAAGTACGAGGGAACGCCCGAGCAAGGCGCTCATACTTCCCCCGAAGGTGCGGCGGAGTGCCAGGTAAAGATAGATCGCGGTCGGTACCACGATGAGCAAGCCAATTGCAAGCTCACTGTCACCGAAAGCTGCTTCGAGCATGGCGGGCGGCAACACCCACCCAAGGAGCCAATACAGTGTCCGGATGAGCAGGGGCAGCAGCGCGCCCATGTAGAGCAGCAACGCGGCGAGGAAGTGAATGGCGAACACCAGGTGTTCCACATAGAACGGGCGCGCCCCTGCATACAGCAGCATTCCAAGAAGCGCGAAGAGTGGGACCACAATAGGAATCAATAGCCGCTTGTGGTCCTCCAGCGTACGATCGAACGCGGCTCGATATTGCAGCGGGTCTCGGCCGGTTTCATCCAGATGACGCCTTACCATCGCGCCAGCTACAGGACCGGGCGGGCTACCGCCTACGTACTGGCTCAGATCCCAGCGGAGAAGGCCGAGGTAGGGCGCAGCGAAGAAAAAGAAGACGGTCAGCACCAAAAAGAGCTGAACCGGGCGCAGGTACAGGTTGCGCCGGCCTCTGATCCACTCTGCAGTCAGCAGGCCCGGGCTCTTGAAGAGGCTGATGAGCGTCCGAGGCACGCGCCCGTCGAGATCCGTAAGCTCCTCCGCTGCATCACGCAGGAATCCGCGCGTGGACAGATCAGCAGGCTCGATCCGCTTTTCACCGCATGCCGCGCAGAAGCGACCCGGACGCTCTGCCCCGCAGCTCTGACACTGCTCAACCACGAACCCTCGCAAGGATGCGGGCGCCGAGTCCCTGGTCTGGGCGACACTTCCTCGCCCGAACCAGCACGGAGAAAGCCGTCGCCTCGCCGCTCAGCGCGCGGTCGATACGCGCGAGGCCAGCCTCTACGGCGTGCTCCACGCCAGCAACGGGCACCGGGGCTCCAATATCCACCCAGGCACCAGGCGCCGGGCTTGCCGCAAAGGCGTACTGGATCGCAACGGGGAGCACAGCAGCCTCCGGGGCCAGACGCGTGAGCAGGCGAATGCCCGCCTGGAAGCCGAGCGGCCGCAGATGGGCGGGGCGGTGCCCACCGGAGGGAAAGATCCATACCGCACGTCCTGGGCGATCCAGCAGCGCCGCGACATGCCGCAGGGCGGGTCGCGGCGCTGCACGGTCCAGCGGCCATGCCCCCCGCCAGGCGAAGTACGGCATCCGCTCCACGCTGTCCAGGTCCATCAGTGCGTAGCCCTCGGTCCCGAGCGCCTCGTCCAGGGCGATCGACCAGAAACGAGTCCCACCACGCCACGTGGTTCGACGCCAGGATCACCGGGTGCTCCTGCACAACGCGCCGGGCAGCGTCCAGCCCGGCGACGCGCACGCCGTCCAGCGAGCGTGCGAGCGTCCGACGTACGTAGCGGCGCCCGAGCCGTACGAATCGGGGCTGCGGCGCTGTCCCGGCGTCACCGGGCCAGTCGTGCGGGGCGTGCGGCGTAGCTCCGCCCGCGCCAGCGAATGCTCCCGCGCCGGCTCCACAGCCAGGAGTTGACCGCGATACCCAGCAGAGCAAGCACAGCAAGTGGGTGCAGCAGCATGCCCTCGGCTGGCTGACGGAAGCGAGCGGCGAGCACAAGCCTCAGCCCCACATTCGCGGCCACGCCCAGCAGCGCCGGCTTGAGGAGCATGGACCACCCCGCCAGGATTGCGCCGGCCACGGCGACGTAGGGCGCTACGAACACCCCTGCGTACAGCCCCATTACCCCAAGCAGCGCCACCGGTGTACCGCCGATCCCCTCGTACAGGTTCTTGGAAAAGCCCTGCCACAATTCTGCCCGGTTCCGGTACATGCGGCACGACGCGATCCGGAATCCATCGGCGAAGACAACGCGTCCGCCCACACGTTTCACCTGCCGGCAGAACGCCATGTCGTCCACCACCTCGGCGCGAACCGCGGCCCAGCCGCCCGCTCGCTGATACACGTCCCGACGCACCGCCAGCAGCTGTCCGTTGGCGATCAGCAGCCGGGGGTCACGCGAACGCCAGACCAGCGGCAAGGGCAGCCACGCCAGGTAGGTGAGGTGGAGCAGCGGGATGACCAGCCGCTCCGCCCAGCCACCTACCCGCTGCCGGAGGCCGGCGGACACCGCGTCCGCCCGGTAGTCCGCCAGAAGCGAGCCGACCCTGGCGAGACCGGTGGGGAGCAGTGTCACATCCGCATCCAGAAAAACCAGCACCTCAGCGGTGACGTGCTCAGCCAGCTGGTGACAGGCGTGCGGCTTCCCAACCCACCCTTTTGGCAGCGCGCCCCCATGGAGCACCCGGACGCGCGGGTCTTCGGCTGCAAGGCGTGCCGCCAGCGCACCGGTACCATCGGTGGAGCCGTCGTCATATACCAGGATCTCGTCCGGCGCGGAGCTTCCCCCCAGGGCAGCCCGCAGGCACGCTTCCAGGTTGTGGACCTCGTTTCGCACCGGGATCAGTACAGAGACAGAGCCCGGCATCTGCCGGCCGGTGCAACCACGCGGCCACTTCCAGACGTTGAATGCGACCATCAGGAAAACAGCCAGAGCCGGCGCGGCGAGCAGGAGGTACGCCGCGATCATCCGCTCCGGGCCAGTGCGTGGCGCAGCAGGCGCGCGGCACGATCCCCTCGGGGACCGTTGAAGAGCGGCAGCCAGAAGGAGTTGTGACCCGCTGGACGATGCACGCGCATGCGTACGAGCGGACGATGGAGCCGGAGATCGACTCGGTCCGGTTCACATAGCTCCCCCCAGCCGAGCGATCGCTCTCCGCCCGGGAGCGTGGCTTCGGACTGGAAGCGCAGATAAAAAGGACCTACGTCCACGGAGGCAGTGTGCTGGATATCCATCCAGGGCTGCCCATCTTCAACCAGCCGGATGCCCCGGGGGCGGCGCAGCCCGAACAGGCTCCGCTGCTCGCCCGCGATCTCCACCGCGAGTCCGAGGGCTTCCCGGCTGCTTCCGTCCGGGTACATGGTCAGACCGAGGCAGCGGGGCGTTCCGCCGTTCGGCGGCCAGAGCAGGTAGTACACCCGCTCGGCGTCCCCGAACGGGGAGCGTCCCCACATCCAGCGCTGGATGCCAAGCTCATGCAGCGGACGGAAGCCCATATTGCGGTCGTGATATGCGCGGCCCTGGAAATCGGCCAGCAGCCGACCACCCAGGCTCAACATGACGGTCGCGGTGGCGGGAGCGGCGAGCGGCGTCCACACGTGTGACGTATCCGACTCGGCGTGCACACTCCCGGGTACCCGACCCGCTCCCTCCAACCGTACGCTTCCCGTTAAGCGTTGCTTGCTCCCCGGCACCGGGCAGTCCAGCGTGGCCTCAAGAAGGCAGCGCCCGCCCTCGGTCCGGCGCCGGAAGCGGCAGCCCCCGATCACCTGTACATCGCTGCCCGTGTACGGAGCCTCGGGATACTCCTGAAGCAGGTACATCCGCTCCCTGCCGGCCCTGTAGAGGGCCAGATTCACGCTCGGGCGCCCAATCGGCCGCACCGGCCGCCCCCGCCGGGCCGCGTCGGCGTATCCCGGCAGAAACGGGAGGCCATAAGACCAGATCAGCACCAGTCCGTCTCCTTCGGGGGTGATCACGTCCATGTACCACCAGGCGAATCCGCCGGGCGCCTCCAGCACCGCTGGGTCTACAGCTTCGGTCGGGTTTCCGAGGGCGATCATGGTGGGTAGATTAGCCGCGAACCCCCGGCCCGTGCAAACGGTTGCAAGCTCCGTCGTGAACAAGCTAGACGCTCTGGTCCTCGGGAAAGGCCCCGCCGGACTGGCTATCGCCGCCGCCCTGTGTGAGCGGGGGTTGGGCGTGGGTGTGCTCGGCCCGGCAGGCGCCGTGCACTGGCCGGCCCGGTACGGGGCGTGGCTGGATGAGCTTACCCCGCTCGACCTTCCTGAGCTGGTTGAATGGGTATGGCCGGAAACCGTCGTGGGTTTCGGCCCGGCGGGCGGACGGACCCTGCCGCGGGCCTACGCCCGGGTGAACAAGACCACGCTGGCGGCGACGCTGCTTGACCGGTGCGAGCGGGGCAAGACGCGGTGGATCGTGGGCGAAGCGGCGGGAGTGATCCACGACCGGAATGGCTCGACCGTCCGGCTCCGGGACGGGCGGGACGTCAGCACCCGGGTAGTTATTGACGCATCGGGTCACCGGCCCGCGCTCGTGCGCCTCCCTGCAACGGACACGCAGGGCTTTCAAACCGCTGTCGGATGGACGCTCGAAACCGACACGTATCCCTTCTCACCCGGGCAGGCGACGCTGATGGACTGGGATACCCGGGACATTCAGCCGGACGCGGTTTCTACGCCCAGCTTCTTGTATGCGATGCCGCTCGGTGCCGGCCGCGTGTTCGTGGAAGAAACCGTGCTCGTGAGCCGCCCCGCAGTCCCCTTCGACGTGCTGGAAGCCCGTTTGCAGCGCAGATGCGCCGCGCTCGGCATTCCCATCCACCGGATCGTAGAGCGGGAGCAGGTCTGGATCCCCATGGGGGGTGGCATTCCCTCCTCCAGGGAGCGTGTGATCGGGTTCGGTGGAGCGGCGGGAATGGTGCACCCCGCCACAGGCTACCTGCTTCCCCGTGTGCTCGAGGCCGCCCCGGCACTCGCGGACGCCGTGTACCAGGGGCTGGAGGCTGGTGATTCGCCGCGGGGCGTCGCACGGGCGGGCTGGAACGCGATCTGGCCAGCTGACCGGCGGCGGCGGCACGCCCTGTTTCGCTTCGGGATGGAAACCATGCTCCGGATGGACGCGCCCCGCATGCAGTCCTTTTTTGCCGCGTTCTTTTCGCTACCTGACGCGCAGTGGCAGGGCTACCTCGGCGACCGGCTCTCCACGCCCGAGATCAGCCGTGTCATGGCTCGCGTCTTAGCGTCCGCCCCGTATGGGGTGCGCGGGACGCTGCTGCGCTCGGCGCTGAGTCGCCCGGGTGCACGCCTGGCGGCGGCGCTGCTCGCGAGCAGGAGGACGTGAGGGGTATGATTTCCGACAGGATGGCGGGACTGAACAGCACGGAGGGGCTGGCCCGGGTAGAAGCTCTGATGGTCCGGCTCTCCGGCGATGGCGACGCCGCCGGCGCGATGGTACGCGGCCATCTCGCCACCGGGGGGAAGCGGCTCCGTGCCCGGCTGGCACTCGCCGCGCTGGACGTGCTGGGTGTGGGGCGCGAGCGGGGAATTGGCTGGGCCGCCGCCTGCGAGCTGCTGCACAACGCCACCCTGGTACACGACGACCTTCAGGACGGGGACCGTACACGCCGCGGCCACCCCACGGTATGGGCCCAGCACGGCGAGGCCCAGGCGGTCAGCGTGGGGGACCTGCTGCTCATGCTCCCTTTTCTCGCGCTGGAGCATGCGGAGGCGAGGCCGGGTGTGCGCTGGCTGCTCGCCCGGGCACTCGCCGAGCACGCCGCGGCCGTGGCTCGGGGGCAAGTCGAAGAGCTGCAGCTTGCCGGGGCAAAGGAGCTTGGCTGGGAAGCTTATCGCCGGGCGGTCGCGGGGAAAACGTCGGCCCTCTTCGAGCTTCCCGTGGAGGGAGCCGCGCTGCTCGCAGGGCGAGCCGAGGCCGACGCACGTGACCTGGCCGAGGCGTTCTGTCACCTGGGCGTGCTCTTCCAGCTGCAGGACGATGTGCTGGACCTGTACGGCGACAAGGGGCGCGAGCGGCCCGGCTCCGACCTCCGCGAAGGCAAGATCAGCGCGCTGGTGGTGGAGCACCTCGCCCTTTACCCGGGCGATGCCGATGGGCTGCGCGAGCTGCTGGCCGCCCCACGCGACGCCACTCCCGACCACGAAGTCGACGCCGCGATCACCCGCTTTCGGGAGGGGGGAGCACTGGAAGCGGTGCTGCGGCGCATCGAGCAGGAGGCGGAGGCTTCCCTGGGCTGTCCAGGGCTCCGGGATGAACCCGGGCTGCGCGACCTGGCAGGGGAGCTGGTGGAAGTGACGCTGGCGCCGATCGGCCACCTTTACTCGGCAGGGCACGCCATTCATGGCTAAAGCAGCGGTAGTGATCGGCGCGGGGTTCGGCGGGCTGGCGGCGGCGATTCGGCTCCGCGCGCGCGGCTATCCGGTAGTCGTGCTGGAGGGGATGGACCAGCCTGGCGGGCGGGCGGCGGTCTTCCGGCAGGATGGATTCTCGTTCGACGCGGGGCCTACGGTGATCACCGCACCGTACCTGCTGCACGAGCTTTTTTCGCTGGTGGGTCGGGACTCGCGCGACTACTTCGAGCTGGTGCCGGTGGACCCGTTCTACCGGATCGAGTTCGCGGACGGCTCCCGCTTCGACTATGTGGGTGACGAGGAGCGGCTGATCGCGCAGATCGAGCAGTTCAACCCCGCCGACGTGGACGGGTACCGGAAGCTCGCGCGTCACTCCGAGCGGATCTTCGACATCGGGTACACACAGCTTTCGGATGTGCCGTTCAGCCGCGTCTGGGACATGCTGCGCATTGCTCCTGCGATGCTGCGTCTGGGCAACCATCGCTCGGTTTACGCCGAGGTATCCCGGCACATCCGGGACGAGCGGCTCCGGCAGGTGTTCAGCTTTCAGCCGCTGCTGGTGGGGGGAAATCCGTTTCGTGTGACCTCCATCTACCTGCTGATTCACTGGCTGGAGCGCAAGTGGGGCGTGCACTTCGCGCTGGGGGGCACCACCAGCGTCGTGCACGGGATGACGCGCCTGCTGGAGGAGATCGGGGTGGAGGTGCGCCTCGGAACACCGGTGGAGCGCATCGAAGTGCAGGACCGGCGCGCGGCGGCGGTGTGGACCAGCGGCGGGGAGCGCATCTCCGCCGAGCTGGTGGTCGCCAATGCGGACCCTACCCAGGTGTACGGTCAGCTCATTGCTCCGGGAGACCGCGGCCGCTGGAAGGATGTGGTCCTGCGAACGCGGCAGTTTTCCATGGGGCTCTTCGTGGGCTACTTCGGGACGCGGAAGACCTACCCGGAGCTGGCGCACCACACCATCATCCTGGGGCCCCGTTACCGGGAACTGCTCGCTGATATCTTCGATCGCAAAGTGCTGGCGGATGACTTTTCGCTTTACCTGCACGCCCCCACCCGCACCGACCCTTCTCTCGCCCCGCCGGGCCACGAGGGCTTCTACGTGCTCTCGCCGGTACCGAATACCCTCTCCGGGATCGACTGGGAGCGAACCGGCCCCGCCTACTTCGACCGTATTCTGGATCACCTGGACGGGACGTACCTCCCGGGCCTGCGTGAAAACCTGGTGACCCGGTTCCACGTCACCCCCAACTACTTCCGGGATACGCTCCGCTCCACGCACGGAGCCGGCTTCGGCATCGAGCCCCGACTCAGCCAGTCGGCATTTTTTCGCTTCCACAACCAGTCGCCGGACTTCCCGAACCTGTACTTCGTCGGGGCGAGCACCCATCCGGGAGCGGGTGTCCCCGGAGTGCTGAGCACCGCCAGGGTGCTCGACCGGATCGTTCCGGCTCCCGACGTAGCCGCGTGAGCGAATCGGTCCGGGCTGCGAGCCGGGCGACGCTCGCCGGCAAGGCACGAAGCTTTTACTGGGCTTCGCACCTGCTTCCGCCCGCCACCCGTGACGATGCAGCGCTGGTATACGCATTTTGCCGGCTGGTGGACGACACCGCCGACGAGGCGCTCGATCCGCTGCTGGCGGCTTCGGCGCTGGCGCAACTGGAAGCGGAAACGCTCGGAGTAGCCCAGGCACGGCCACTGGTAGCCGCCTTCCGCCAGACCGCCGCGCGCCTGGAACTGCCGCTCGCCAGCGCAACCGAGCTAATCGCGGGGGTACGCTCGGACCTGGACCCGGTACGGATTCCTGACGATCCTGCCCTGCTCCTTTACTGCTACCGGGTTGCCTCCACCGTGGGATTGATGATGTGCGCGGTACTGGGGGTACGGCGCCGGGAGGCGCTCCCACACGCGGTGGACCTGGGAATCGCGATGCAGCTCACCAACATCGCCCGGGACGTGGCGGAGGACGCCTGCCGGGGGCGCGTATACCTGCCACATGAGCGGCTGGAACGAGGCGGGCGTGGATCCGGACACCCTGATTCGCGGGAGCGCGGATCGACGTGCAGTGGCTCGCGTGGTGGCCGATCTGCTCGCCCTCGCCGACCACTACTACCGGGTGCCGATGATGGGATGCGCTATATACCCTGGCGCGCCCGTCAGGCTATCTTGGTGGCGAGCCGGGTATACCGGGCGATCGGCGTGCGCCTTCGGCGGAACGGCTGCGACGTTTTCGCCGGGCGTACCGTGGTCCCCGCGCAGGAAGCTGCTGTGGAGCTTCCGGGCCCTGGCCGCAGGCGTTCAGCCGCACATGATGGAGATCGGTGCCCGGCGCCCACATGACCCGGCGCTGCACATCCACCTGCGCGGCCTGCCCGGCATAGCCTGAACGCGAAGCGGGTGGGTGGCACCGTGCCGCCGCCCCGTATGCCGGCGAGAACGCTTACTCGCTGGAGCCTTCTTGCGCTTCCTGTCCTGTCTGAGCCTGGCCCTGACTGCCGCCAACCTCGATGCGACGGCGGCGTGCCCGCTCGCTCTTGGGGATGGTCACGTTGAGCACGCCGTCCTGGAACTGTGCCTGGATGCTTTCCGCATCCACGTCCCGGGGAAGCACGAAGCTGCGGGTGAAGGTGCCGTAGCGGCGCTCCGCGATGTGGTACTTGCCTTCCTGCCCTTCTTCGCGCTCTTCGCGCTTTCTCCGCGGATGGTGAGGACGTTGTTTTCGACGTCGATGTCGATGTTGTCCGCTGCAGCCCGGGCATCTCCACGCTTACGCGGATCTCGCGCTCGGTCTCGACCACGTCGGTCTCCGGCGCGCGCATCAGGCTGCCTCGCCCGGCGTTTCCTCCGCCCGTGCCGAGAAGGGTGTTGAACATCTGGTCAAACGGATCCATGCTGTTGCCGTAGCGAGTGATCGCCATTGATCCCTCCGATGGTGTTGAAGGTTGAACTAAACCGCATCCCGCGGTTCCCGATTACCATCCCGAGGCGAGGAGGACCAGCTGGGGCCCTTTGCGCGCCAAAACGACGGTCCGGGAGGACTTTCGACAGCCAGGCTGCACGCTTGGCAGCCCGGCGCGTCAGCACTCCCGTTTCGGGTTTCGGCCCGTAAGCTGCCAGCCTTTCTCCTCGGGTAAGACCAGCTCGAAGCGCCGCTCACATACCGCCGAAGGGATGTAATTCTGGTGCGTTACGATCAGGTGGTGTACGCCAGCAGCGTGTGCGGCTCGGTGAGCAGCAGGCTAAAGCATTACGAACACCCCATCCTGGATCACCGAGCAGGTGGGGCCGAGCTGGAAGTTGGCGCACTGCACCACCTTCATCGGCGGCGGGCTGAAACGGCCGGTCGATGGCCGCGACGATGCGTGCGCTGTCCACGCTCAGGTTGAGCTGACGGTTCGCCCAGTAGCGGAACGAGCGAGGATCGACGAATAGCGGACCGCGTGCACTCCCTTCGGTGCCGCTTGCCGCGCATCGTCCTCGGCGAACGCCACGATCTGAGGAACGAGCTGCAGAAACTCCTCCTCACTTGTCGGGCTGGACGCTCGCAGGCAGCGAGCAACACCAGCAGGGGTAAGCTGCACAAACGCTTGATCATGTTGCCGACAGGGTAAAGGCCAAGTCAGTCCATAAGGGTACTCGACAAAGCCGCCGTGGGAAAGTACAGCTCACCGGCCAAGTCACGATCGCGGCGCGGATCGTGCGCCCCGGTGCATGACTTCGCCGCCCGGCTCAACCCCTTCCCTAGCGGAGGATCTCGATGCGCAGCCGAGGACGTCGCTGCGGGTGCCTGCATGGTCTTTGCTCTGAACGGCTACGGGTCCACCCCGCCGAAATAGTGCCGGCCCCAGCAGCCAAGGTACGGAGCAGATGGCTCCGCCGACACCCCCCGCAGCCCATCGAGCCTACGCAGCCAACCGCCGAGGTGACGCTCAACGACGTAGATGGCCAGCAGGTTGCGACCGCGCAGCTTCGCGAGCAGGCCGAGGGAGTGATGGTCACCTTGAATGCCGCCAGACTGCCCGGCGGTCAGGGGATTCCATTTCCATGAGGGCGGCCACTGCGCCGAGCTTTGGATCTGCGGGAGGCCACTTCAATCCCACCCATCGGCAGCATGGCTTTGAAAATCCGCAGGGGCCACACCTGGGAGACCTCCCGAACCTGGTGATCCAGAGAGACGGCTCGGCAACGCAATCGCTGCTGGCGCGAAATGTCACCCTCGCCGCGGGAACCAGCTCCGTGCGGGGCCGGTCGCTCGTCGTGCACGCGGAAAGGGACGACTACCGCACCGACCCGGCGGGCAACTCCGGAGACCGTGTCGCCTGCGGGTAGGTACCGGAAAGGTAGGTAGCCCGTCCGCTACATCCCCGACGGATACGTTTCCGGCACTTCCGCATCTTCACGCGCGCGGACGGGAAGGGGTCGGAGCGCCTGGGTTTCGTCGAGGTAAAGAAACGCGTCGTAACGGAGCGGTAACACCGTAGGCACGTAGTTGCCCCACCGCTCCGCGGCTGGGTCATACACCACGCCGATCGCCCGGTGGCCTCGCGGTTCCTCCCACCCCTCGCGCCCATCCACCTCGTCCATGATGAACAGCTTGTCTTCCGGACCAGCACGATGGAACAGATCCTCCCAGGTCCCCTGGCGCGCCGGCGGCACCGGCATGCGGCGCATCGGTGCGCCCCATTCGTCCCCTGCGATTACGCTGCCACGGTGCGAGCCGAAGCCGACCAGCACCACACCCTCCGGATCCCAGCTTTCCCGGACCAGCTGGCCGACGTTGACCAGGCCAGCGCGCGCCATGTCGGTCGCACGCGCATCGCCAATATGGGTGTTGTGCTCCCAAACGATGGCTTTGCTTTCGGAGCCGTGGAATGCCATCAGGCGCCCCAGCGTATCCTCCATGTGGGTATCCCGCACGTTCCAGGAGGTCGGCCCGCCGCGTACCATGGTTCGATAGTACAGCTCCGCGTTCTTGACAGTGAGCGCGTTCTGCTCCGCGTTGAAGAACGCTTCGCGCCCGTCCTCCTGGTATTCGGGAGCTTTGCGCCGCAGCTCGCGCAGCATGTTCACCGCTTCGTCCTCGCACGAGGTAGGGACCATCGTGGTTGCCATGGCATACCGCTGCACATCTTCCTCGTACGGATCGAAACAGCCGTACGCGCGCCTTGCCCGGTTCGCGGCCTCGGGTCCACGCGGCGGAGGTAGCGCTCGACCGCGGCCATGGAGTCGTAGAAGGCTGTACACGTCCAGACCATAAAAGCCGACGTGGCGCTCCTCCGCCTGCTGGTCGTTCCAGCTGAGCAGCCACTCGGTCAGCTCCAGCACCTCGTTGGCCCACATCCAGGTAGGCCAGCGTCCGAAGGCGTCCAGCGTTTCGCGAGCGGTGGCGTACGCGTCCCCGAATGCGCGCACGTAGCGGTTCACCTGGTAGCAATCGGGCCAATCTCCCTCCACCGCGATGAAGGAAAAGCCCTTTTCCCGGATCAACCGCTGGCTGATCCGGGTGCGCCAAGTGTAGTACTCGGAGGTGCCGTGGGAAGCTTCCCCGGTAGCACGAACCGCGCATCCCCGATGCCGCTCCATCAGCGGGTCAAGGTCAGCGTCGTCGCGCGGCGGAAGTGCTGCGCCCCACGGATGGATTCGATCGCATGTCCGTACTCGCCATCAGCGCGTGGTCGTCTTCCCGGTTGGCGCGAACACCTCCCAGTGTAGTAGCGGGCGTCCGCCGAGGCCAGGAACACGTACGAAGGGGCGATCTCCGCCGGCTGCGCGGGGCGCCCCGCATGGTGTCCTTGCCGAACTTGCGGACGTGCCCCGGCTCCAGCGTGGCCGGAATCAGCGGCGTCCACACCGGCCCCGGCGCGATGCAGTTCACCCGGATTCCCTTCTCCGCCAGGCTGGAAGCGAGCGACTTGGTGAAGGTGTGGATCGCGCCCTTGGTGGCCGAATAGTCGATCAGCCCCTCATTGCCTTCCAGCGCGGTGACCGAGCCGGTGTTCACGATCGCGGCCCCCTCCTTCAGGAATGGCAGCGCGGCCTGCACCATGAAGAAGTAGCCGAAGATGTTGGTCCGGAAGGTCCGCTCCAGCTGCTCGTGGGTGATCTCCTCGATCCCCTGCTGCTCCATCTGGTAGGCGGCGTTGTTCACCAGGATGTCCAGCCGCCCGAAGGTGTCGTGCGCCCGCTGCACAAACGCCTTGCACGCCTGGAAGGCGTCCCCCACGTCGAAGCGCTCGGCCAGGCAGCGCCGCCCGCCTCTTCCACCAGCCGCCGCCGCGTTTCACGCGCGTCCTCGGTCTCCTCCTGCCCGAAGTAGCCAAAAGCGACGTCGCCCCTTCCCGCGCGAAAGCCAGCGCCACCGCCCGCCCGATGCCGCTGTCGCCGCCCGTAATCACCGCGGCCAGCCCCTGAAGCTTGCCGCACCCCTGGTAGCTGGTCTCGCCATGATCGCCTCCGGCCGGAGCTTGTCTTCGGTGCCGGGCGGGTCCTGCTGCGGATTGAGCAGGCTGGGTGTCGGGCCTTCCTTCGGGTCTCGCTCCTGCATGGGTTAGCTCCTGGTCTGGTTCCGGGCAAATGGGGGCCCGTGGCACTGCACGGGGTGTACCAGTGGAGCCCCCGCCCCGGCGCTCCGCGCCACCCCTCCCCGATTCCAGGGAGGGGAACAGCGCCCGCGTTCTATTCCGCGTCCAGCGGGCTCCTCACCCCACGCCCGCCGCCGCGCCCTCGGCTCGCCCGTCCGTCGGCGCCGACGGACGGGCGAGCACGTGGTGATGCGGCAGGGCGGCGAGGAGCCCGGAGACGCTGCCGAGGGTGCAGTGACCGCACTGGCCCTCGCAAACGACGTAAACAGTCCGGGCGCCGAGAGCCTCCTGCGATCCGCATCGGGAGGACTATCATGACGCGTTGGACGACTGTGCTTCTCACTCCTGGCCAGCCCTGGCCGGTTCGGCCTGCAGCAGCAGTTTCATGATGGGCGACGCCGCCTCCACTGTGACGCACCGAATCATCCTGCCCGACTTACACGCCTTGCGATGCAGACGTCTGGTAATGGCGGACCCGGCATCGGATCGAACGCTCAACTGGTGTTTCCGGCCTCCTCATGCAGGACGCCTACTTACAGAACCTTGAAATCCGCTGGCGATGCTCCGCCGCGATGCTTCCGACCTCGAACCACAATACCTCGCTTCTCCAGTGTTCCGTGGAGTCTGCAGTCCGGCTGAACTCGAGCAGTTTATGGGCGTTCCATGCGCCGGCACTGGAACATGCACGTTCTAGGAGTGAGAGGCGTTTCGGACCGCTTGCAGGAGTCACTCGCTGGACGAATATGAGCCACGTTCTGCGCTCGACGTCATTGTAGGGCGCAGCTGGCACTCAGATTGTGATCTGGGCTGAAGAGCATCATATGCCTCAGACGAGATCACTGTACGAACCGATGCTTAGGCTGCTGTGGGAGAAGGGATACCGTTACCTCGCCGCCGAGGCGTTCGAGGACGGGGATATGAGCAACTTCACGGCGATTATCAGTCGGGTTACTATCTCCGAGATCCAGTATTCGCCGCAGCCGTGCGCACTGCGCAGGCGCTCGGGTATGTCTGGTGTCCTACGACACCCGCGAGCGGGGAGTGAAGGGGCCAGCTTCCGCGATGTGACCCAGGCCAGGAACATCGTCGAACAAATCTTCACGCCGGATCCTGCTGCCAGAGTACTGATTGATTATCGGCGGACGGGGTCATGCGTCGGAGACAGCCTCGGCAGAAGGATGGACGCCCATGGCGTACGTGCTCAAGCAGCTGACAGGCATCGATCCACTCACGATATATTCTCCCACGATGACTGAGCGCCTCGCACCAGAGGATGAGGATGCGCTTTACCGGCACGCGACGAACCACGGGTTGGTGACAGAACCGGTGATCTTCGAGCATCGTGGAGCAGCGGCATCTGCTGGGTTCGCATTCGATGCTTATGTATTCTTTCCCAGAACGCGGCTGATCGGTGGCCGGCCCCGACTGGATGATGACGACGCTGGAGCGAGTTGCGGTTCCATTCCGGGAACATTGCTTCGTGGCAGCGGGCTCCGGCTGATCCAGGCCTTTCCGTCCGGCAGCTCTGCGATGTCTATCCCCCAGGACCAGATCCTCATCCCCGATGACAAGGTTCGCCCACCGCACCTCATGCTTCCGCCCGGCAGCTATTGGATCCCGTGCGATTGACCGGCAGGGAACACCTTGGCTGTGGCCGAGATGACTGTGCGCCCGCTACCGACCGGGAGGGGCAGCCGCTGCAGATGCAGGGCGTCTCAAGGAACGCGCTCTAATGGCTGCTCTCCTGTTGTTCAGTTGTTATGTGCATCGAGCCTCGCCCCTCCAGTGCTGAGCACATGCCGGACAAATCCCTCTTCCCGCCTCAGTCAAGCTTGCTTTGTTGAAAACCTCGGAGTGCTCGCTCGATCCTTCTCCTTGCTCTGTAACCTGCGATAGAGCTGGCTCGGTCGATGCGTCGCTCTGATCTCCCAGCGGATCCTTGCGGGGCTGGACGTGCGAGACCTTCCACAGGAGATGCCGGATGATCACTCCACGCGCACACATCTGGTTTTGATAGCGGTGCTGCTGTTGCATACGGCTCCAGAACTACACGGGCAGCAGGCCCGGCCCGTTGCCGCTTCGGACAACATAGCCGCCCGGCGCTTGACTGGGTTGGTCGAGGCGATCAACTCGGGAGCAGCGCCAACATGCGGTCGCACTTCGAGGCGGCGTTTATCCTCAGCCCGGACCAACTCCGGCGGGGACTCTCGACCGGATGGTGGCCTTCTACTCCTCGATCTAATCAACATCCCGGAAGCTCAAGGGGAAGCGGACGTAGAGCCAGACGGCGTGTGCGATCACCTCACCGGGGAAGCGGTAGTCAGCGGCACGCGTTCGGAAGCTTGGAGGTGGCACTCATCGGGTGCGCTGGAAGAGGGAGCAGAGAAGACGTGCTCAATCTGTCGCTCCGGTTAACCTCGCGCGACATTACACCGGCCACTCGCCCAAGTTGACACAGCCGCTCAGTGGCAGGCACATCGCTCGTACTTGCGCTAATCGGGATGCTCGTGTGGGGAATCCCCACGCGCTGGTCTTCGCGCTCTCCGGTGCGTTTCCGTCCGAGCACCGCGAGAGCGAGCAAGCCGGTGAGAGTGTACCGCCTTCGGTCTAACACGCCGCTGAAGTGGATGCGGGGCTGTGCATGGTTTCGCGAGGGCGAAGTACCCGTTCAGCCCCACACCACAAGCTTTGGCGTTCGGCTCACAAATAGCACGTGGCGGCTGGATCGCACCGATGCTGATCGTGCTCCAAGGCCGCAGAGCCAATACCAACTTCCGGGTGTGGAACCTGCGGTGTGCTGTTGTTGCTCTGAGCTTTCTGGTCCTCGTCGGTTGCGCCCCTCGGGCAGCCGTGCCCGTGCCGGCGACCTCGCCCCCGCCCGCGACGCTGCTCACGAGCGGCCATGCTGCGCTTGGACAGCGGCTCGACGACTATTTGCGCGGTCAGGTGGAGCGGGGATTCTCGGGTGTAGTGCTCTCGTCGCGGGATGACAGCATCGTGTTGCACGAAGCATATAGTACCGATACGACAATCACTCCCGAGACTGCCTTCTGGATCGGCTCGCTGACCAAACCGTTCGTGGCCGCCGCGATTCTTAAGCTCCAGGAGCAAGGACGGCTCTCAGTACAGCGCCCCATCGCGGAGTACCTCTCGGATGTGCCTCCGGACAAGCAAGGGCTCACCCTGCACCAGCTGCTCACGCATACCTCCGGACTTGGCCATCGGTACGCGTCCGAAGGAATCACGGACCGGGAAGAAGCGATCCACACGATCCTCTCATTGCCCCTGGAGCACGTCCCGGGCGAGTACGCCTATAGCAATGACGGCTACAGTCTGCTGGCGGCAATCGTCTCGCGGGTATCTGGCCTGACCTACGAGGAGTATCTGCGGCGATATCTGCTGACACCTGCGGGGATGACGAGGAGCGGGTTCTGGGGTGTGCCTGTGGCGGGGCGCGAAGCGCCATCGCTCCCCGTGCGGCGTGCTCCGGCTCCTCGAGTTGCGGGTCCAAACTGGGGGTTACCGCGGCGCGACCGGCCTGCGGAGTACGGCGCGAGATATCTTCCGCTGGCACCGTGCGCTTCTCGGCGACTCGATCTTGGCAGATAGCACGAAGCTCGCGGCCTTCTCCCCGCAGGTACGGCGCTCAGAGGATGCGGGCTATGGGTACGGCTGGCAGGTGCTTCGGACGAGCCGAGGCACCACCTTGATCACGCACAGCGGCGCTGAGTCCGGACTGGATCACTACTCTAGCCTGCGGCGGTACATCGACGAGGGCATCGCGGTTGTGCTTCTTTTCTAATGCGCCCGAGGAGCTTACTTGGGAAGTGCAGCGGGGTCTCCTCGCGGCCCTGTTCAATCCGCCGACATCCCCATAGCCGAACCCGCCGCTGCACAGGACGCTTCGCGCAGGTGAGCTCGTCGTTGGCCGCTTTATGCCAGCTCATGCAGCATGCTCGCGGCGCCGCTATCCTCGTGTCGAACCACTCCCGAACGATCCCGAACCATGCAGTTCCAATCCTACGATCCTGACGAGGAGGCCCGGCGCCTTGGTCTAGGCCACCTGCCGCACCCGCTCAATTTTGCTGACCTCGGTTCGGCGCCCCGCGAGTATTATCCTGCGGAGTTGGCGGGAAGCGGGGTACGTGGTCGGGTGCTGCTCAGCCTTGACCTGGACGCCTCGGGCGCTGTAACGTGCGCCTGGGCCGTGGAACCGCCTGATCTGCCACCCGGAGTAGTGATCACGGCTGTGCTGGAGGAGCCGGACGGGCGATATCCCAGCAGCGGCGCGCATTCAGCGCTGAAGCGAGCAGCGGAGGAGGCTGCACAGGTCTTGCGTTTCTCGCCCGCAGGGCGGGGCGGCAGGCCGTGCCCTTCAGCGACTACCGGATCACGGTCGGGCTCGCACCACCCGAGTCGGTACCCTGAGCCACCAGGCCCAACAGGCGCATGAAGGCGACGGACCCGCACACCATGTTTCAGCCATCTGGCCGAGACTTGTGTGGTGCGGGCCGCGCCTTATGCTGAATGTTAGGCCCACCTGTTCCCAGGATCGCCCATGGAGAAGAAGTACCGGCTGACCGCGCCGGATGCTCCGTGGTACTCAGCGATATACCGGGTCAGCTGGATGGAAATCGGAAGCTCCAGAACGACGGGCGGCTAGGTTGCGGGACCGCGGAGCGGGACCGCCGACCGCGCGTATGGTGGCTTTCATCAATGCCGGCCCTCAACTGACGATCGCATGTACGGAGCGACGTTGCTCGCGATCGTTCTGATCTCCTCGTCCGCCAGCCCCAGCTTCGTACGAAATGCCTCCCACGCCTCAGCCGGTGGAGCATCGGATGCGTAGAGAATCCGCCCAAGCCCGATCTGGCGAATACGCGCTCTGATCTCCGCCATGTCCTCCGGCTTGCCGTAGCTCCAGGCTCCCGAAATGTCGAAGTATAGGTTCCGGGCGGCGGGAAGGCCCGCGGCAACCGCGTCCGCGTAGACGGCTAAAGCAGAGCCTGAGAAGCTCTCGCCACCCCAGAGGTGTGCGATCTGAATGGGTACGTCCGGTGCCGCCACGACGAGCTGGTGCAGGAATACCTCGGCCTCGTCGCGCCCATACCGGTCGCCCGGCCTGACGTGAACGATCATCGGCAGTCGATATCTGTTCGCCGCGCCCATGACCCGCCGGACCTTCTCCACCTGCTCAGGATCCTGGAAATTCAGCTGAGCGGCATTGAAGTGCAGCTTCAGTCCCATGAACTGACCGCTCGATGCACAGCGATCCAGCTCAGCGAGCGCATAGTGCCTCAGCGGGTTCACGCTGCAGAAGGCAACCAGACGATCCGGGAATTGCGCCACCTGCTGTGCCGTCCAGTCATTCTCCGCTCGGACCTTCTCGTACTCATCCGGGAGTGCCCCCCGGCCGCGGAGGTCCACCGCGTCGAAGTAGTAGGCGTTCGACAGCACTACCGCCCGCCGGACCCCGGCGGCGTCCAGACGGGCGATCAACTCATCCGCCATGAGCGGCTCTTGCTGTGCCGGACCAGGGAAGGCCGGTGTCTCTGCGGCGATGCGCCACGTGCCGTTTCCGCCGCGTTCCAGTGCCAACGACACGTGACCGAAGTGCCGGACGGATTCGCCGTCGCCCCGCGAGTAGTATCCCGCAATGTAGCCGGCGGAGCCGTTAACGCCGTACGCGACAGGTGTGATGTGGTACACCCTCGCGAAAAGGGTCGCCAAGGAGCTAGCCGCCGCGTGCCGCCCCCGGATCCAGCCAGGTACACGGTCGTCGAAGGCCAACGCGTTCTCCGCATAGAGCTTGGCCAGGGCGGACGTGTCGTTCCATCGCCGAGTCCTCTCGTCCAGGAGCCGCGCGAGATCTGCGGGCAACTTGATCAGCGGCAACGGGGGATAGTTCACCAGGTCCGCTGCGGCGGGGCTGAGCAGATGCTGGTGATGGTCGACCAGAGGGACGATCTGGGCCTTGCTCCTACCCACCACGGCAGACTGGGGATGGGGTGACATTTCGCCGGCGCCCCCGCCAGCACAGCCCGTTACTAGCAGCACCGATGCCCACAGCGCTGCCCCGCCATGCCCGTGAGGGTGCATAGAGCGCAACGATCGCCCTGAGGTTGCGCGGAGCCGTGCGAGCATCCCGGTAGGGTGCGGCGTCGACGCACGCACTGGTCCTGGGCTCCCTTCCCGATTCTCTCTCTTTCGTCCTGATCGCATAGAATCGGATAAATCAGGGGCCAACCCATCGGCACAGTCGCCACTGGACCTTCCAGCCCGCGCCCGGATGTAAGATACGCGGGGCTGGAGTGGAGAAACAGATGCAGATTCCGTTATATTCGACCTACACAGTTGCGGTTACCTCCCCTTACTGTGATCGGCCATGCCGAAGTCGAACGCCCATGCCGAGCCGTATGTGTATGAACGGCTCGTTGAGGACATGAGCGCCTTAATCCGGAACGGTCGCGCTCTTGCTCGTCTTTCCCAGGTGTCGCGTTTGCGCCCAGTGCCGTGGTCTAACTCGCGAATGCAGGCGACGATCCCGCACCATGATTTCACGGGTTCTGAAGTGCTTGCGCAGTGCGGGCTCGCACCTGATCCTTCCCGTTAGGTTGCGGGTTGGATCATCCCGAGGTTCAGCATGAAGCATTATCTTCTGTTTATTCGTCGCCTTTCTGATGGCTTGTTCCCCCTCGACGTTGCAGATTGGCAGAGCGCATACACCGATCGTTCCCCTATTTGTACCGATACCGCAGTTCGCCCTGGTGGCGCTGGCCGCTAGGTGAAGGTTTTGCTCTCGAACGCTCGAGTGTCCTGTCCAGGCCTGGGCCGGTACCGTGCATGCGGCACAGAGTCGGTGGAGGCCTGCGGGATGCCAGTCCCCGAACTCACGTTGCAGATTGGCCTGGGCCGAGACAGACTCATCTGTGGCTTGCGCAACAGCACGCCTCCTCATCCGTGCCTCCGCGTTCGAAGGGCTGTCCAGGCCCGCGGCTATTTGATCATCAAGGCCCTTCGCGCGGCTTCACGGGCATCAATCGCTGGAACGGTGCCAGGCTCGCCATCCTCGTAGGGCTCTGGCCATCGCTGCTTACGCTCGGCGCGCTGCTGGCTGGTGGCTCGCTGGCCTGCTAGGTGAAGACGTCGCGGCTGTCGGCGGAGCCCCTCTCTTGAACGCTTGTCGTGATTGCGTGGACGCCACGGCGTCCCGTCCTGTAACACAATCTACCAGTGGGACGGCGCACGATCTGGTGGCCGGCTACCGAGCTGGGGTGATCTATTCCCAGTATTCGATGGATCGTGGAAGCCGAACCACTTCAATGACCGTTCCAGCGTGGGTGAGGGGTGGCACCACACAAACCGGTCGTACGCTCGAATACGATGAGTTTGTGGAGATACTGCTCGCCTGGTCGGACGAACAGATGTTTCGCCGCGTCATTCTCTCTCCACGTGGGGCGTGGAGTGCCGGGACGGCCGGCTGAGTATACCATCCGGGGTCCCTCTGAACTCCGACGAACGGGTCCGGGATGACAGAACGGGTATTATGGTATGCGGCCTTCCACCCGCCGCGCCCTAACCAGCGGATTCAGTGGACAAAGGGCCGCGCAACTTCTCGCCTATCACAAGTTGCATCGCGTTGGGCGGACTGGGAATCGATGGCAGTTGATGATTTTGATTGGAGGGCGCCGATCTCCAGCGACGTCACCGCGCGCTGATTGGATCATCGTGGGGACTCGAGCTTGTCACAACCGCTACGCAGAATCGAGCGCCCGTCGGGGATGGCTGGGAGCGGTGGCGTTGGGCTGACGTTGCACGTCGGACCTCGCCTCGGTGCAGTTCATTTCCGTTGGCTGCATCGCACTGGATCGGACCGAGGCGACCGTGCTCACCGATGTGCTGCGACCACACGTCACCGCCGACTGCTGGCTCGCATCTGGCATGGCCTAACCGCGCGCAGTGGGTGGCACGCCTGAAGACGCCAACGGATCGAGCCGCCGCTGGGTCTCGCTGGTGGACGATCTCGCTCCCTGGCCGCACTATGTTCGACGTGGTCCCTCGCTTCGAGTTCATCTCGCTCCAGACGCCGAACACAGCGGTTCTCGGAGATCGACTTCGACAGCACGCTCGTGGCATGCAGCGCCAGCGCCAACGCCTGCTCGCCAGCGCGTTGCCGGAGGATCGGCTCGACGTGGCAGGCGACATGATGAATCCACCTGAAGGCCAACCGACCTGATGCCGTCGCGGCTGGAGCCGACCGCTCCGCTTCGCGTCGCCGCGGCTCAGCCGCAGGGTCGATGGGCCGCGCTCGTCACTGTTTGTCCGGAGGCGAGGTTTGATGAATCGCCTTGGTGCTGACTGTTGGTCATCTTCTCAACTGGACTTGGCCGATCATTCTTTCGCCCTCTCACGCCGTGGATGCAATTCCGTCCTCATGGGGGGACACATGGTACTGCGCATGAACGGCGTTCTTTGGCTTTTTCTTACTGAACTTGGTTGATCTCTTGCGTGATCCGTCTTCGCCCTCACCATGGATGGGTACCTGGGGTACCGCACCAACGGCGGCGCACCTCGTTCGGAGTCGCGGTGCGGCGGGAACGGCAGCTCGCTCCCGGGTTGCTCCTGGTCCGTCAACTGCACGGACGGAAGCGCGGTACAGGTGCTCGCCCGAGACCACATCCGGGTGTCAGTTCACCGTTACGCTCGAATCGCGTGTGGGCATCCTTCGACGCCAATGTGTTGCAGGCAGCATCTTTCTGGCTGCGGTGACTTTGGTCCGGCACACCTTGCGCTTTGATTCACCGCCGCCGCGGCGAACACGACGGATCACTTCCGTATCCAGGTGAGCACGGCGACGTGGTCCAATGGATAGCATGGATATCCTCGTGGCCTGTGCCCGTGCGGCGCTACCGTCTCCGTTCTCGAGGCGCTCACCGCACTCTGGATGGCTGGTGCATTCACCTGCGAGCTGGCGCCGCATGTTCGCTGAGCCGGGTGAGACGGAGACACGCTCCGACTCGAACGAAGCGTTGCCTGTGCCGTCGCGTGACAACTGCCGTTCGGCCGGATTGCCGTTGGCCGGATTGCGCCGCTCGAATGGACCGAGCAACCGCAGTGCTCCGATTCGCTTTGTTGTTCGCTGATGTGCCCCTGCAGCATCGACTGGTGCGCGGGCTCGGGCGTTGTTGCATGAATGGCCCTGGGGTTGCGGCTGGATTCGGGAATGCCAAAGCCGACGAGCATGCGCACCTCCGCACCGGAGAAGACCCGCTACCGAATACGTAATTGGGCCGCGTACAATCGTGCTCTGGTAGCACGCGGAGGAGAGCGTTCCAAAGCGGGGGCTGAAGCGCTAAGCTGAAGTTGCCATGGCCGACGAACCCGCACTGAAGATCTACCAGATCCACACCTGGATCCGCGAGATCAGCCCCATGATCTGGCGCCGGCTTCTGGTTCGCAGCGACTCCACCATCGCCGACCTCCACCACATCCTCCAGATCGCCTTCGGCTGGACCAACTCCCATCTGCACCGCTTCCGCATCCAGGGCCAGGACTATGGCATCTGGCGACTGGGTGGGCCGATCTTCTCCACAGATGCCCACCACGTCCGCCTGGCAAACTTCCGCTTCCGGGTCAACGAGCGCTTTCTCTACGAGTATGACTTCGGCGATCGGTGGCAGCACGAGGTCCGGGTCGAACGGCACCTCGCTTCCGATACCAAGCGCACCTATCCCGTGTGCATCGGAGGGAAGCGGGCGGCGCCCCCGGAAGACTGCGGCGGTGCGTGGGCGTATCTGCGCCGCCACGACGAAGTGCCCTGGACCACGGAAGAGCTGCTCTGGGAGATGGCGGAAGACCTCGAGGCCGAGAACGGGGAGGCAACAAATTCCGCGAATGCGATGGCGCAGATCTGCCGAACCGCCTCCGAGGCAACCCCGCGACGACGATGGCGGGGATGAGTCCAGTACGAAATGTTCGCCGTACCTTCGCGAACGGGCTTGAGCTCGCAGCCGCCGACGAGTTCCCCCGACGCGGTATCGCGGATGGCGAACGGAAAGCGCGCTCCGGCGCGGCGCTCCTCTGCCCACCGCGCGATGACTGCCTCGGAGTGCCGCACGGACGGAACGAAATCATCGGGGAAGTCGAACCGGCGCCTGTGCTCAGGATCGTTGTCTGCGTCGCACAACACCGAAGCGTCAGCGGGCACGAAGAAATCCAGGATCAGACCGTGGTCGCTTTGGTCTGGCATTCCAGTCTGCATGATGGAGGCGCTGACCTGGCCTTGGTGCCCTAACGAAAAGGTTCAGTGGCGGGGGGCGCTACGCTGCTTTCGGCCACTCGCACCAAAGTGTGGCGCGCCCTCCGTCCACTCAACCACTGGTTGGGCGGCGAATCAGGTGGATCTATGACTTTGCCACTGCTCCAGCCTGCCGCTGGATGATTCCCACCAGCGCCCGCAGGGCCTCATTCACCGAAGCATCATCCGGGAATACCGCCGCTACATCTGGATCCAAGCGCACGATGTTCACGCCTTCAGCGTAGCGGGCTGCGTACTTGCCACGCACCCCACCGGTGAAATCGTAGTAATCGCGCATCTCGTCCGAGTCACGCTCCTCGTTCATAGCTCCTCCTCTCGCGCGGATCGGCGTGTCGTGCACTGATAATCCGGATGCGGTCCCCACGCTCCGCGAATGAGACCACCAACAGCCGCCTGGCCGTGGACTGACCGAGCACAAGCATCCGGTGCTCGCGTTCCGAGTGGTCCGGATCGTCCACCGTAGCCGAAAGCGGATCGGCGAACACGGTCTGGGCTTCCTCAAAGCTTACGCCGTGCTTGCGCACATTGTTCTCGGCTTTGCTGAGGTCCCACTCGACGCGCAGTCCCATGCTCCGCAAACTAGCGTCGTGTGACGAGTCGGGCCAGGCGCGATCGATGCTGGAAAAGGTGCCGGGCCTGAGATGCTACCGGACGGAGCACGGCTGCCGGCTCAAGCCGCCCAACGCACCCAAGTTAAGCTGTGCGGGGCCAAGGCGATAACTGACGCTGCTCAGAAACACGGCGGCCCCGCATCAGCTTCAACGCCTCGTTAGACCGTGAGTCGCGTCAGTCACCCAAACGCCGCCGGGGCTCAGCGCATGTACGGCGCCACGTTGTTGGCGATGGTGCGGAACTCGTCGTCGGTGAGCGGCAGCAGCCCGCGGACGACAGCCCAGCCCTGGCGCGGCGTCAGGTTGTCGCCCACCGCCATGTCCGACCCGTACAGCACGCGCTCCACCCCGATCTGCCGGATTCGCGTGGCCAGCCGTTCAGCCGTTTCGGGCGAAATGTCCAGATCCACGACACTCGCAACGTCGAACCACAGGTTGCGCGTTCGCGGATCGCCGGCGGCCCGGGCGGCCGCGAGCACCGCCAGCGCCGAGTCCGCAGCCGGGTCCCGCCACCCGGGCCCCGAGCCGCCCATGTGCGCGATCTGGACCGGGATGTCGGGCGCGGCGGGGAGCACGTGGCTCAGAAAGGCCTCCGCGGCCTCGCGCCCGTACGGAACCTGCCGGCCGAACGACGACCGGATGTGTGCCGCGATGGGCATCCGCCGCTCGTTGGCGGCCCGGAACACGCGCCGCACGGCCTCCACGTGCGCTGGATCACGCAGGTCCACCCCCGAGCTGCCAAAGTGCAGCTTGATGCCGCTCAGGTTGGAGTCCGCGTCGCAGCGGCCGATCTCCTCCAGCGCCCACGCGCGCAGCGGGTTGACGCCGCAGAACCCCACCAGCCGCTCGGGAAAGCTCCCCACCTGCTGGCCCGTCCAGTCGTTCTCCGCGCGGACGCGCCCGTACTCGCCCGGGTCTTCCTCCGTCGGGCCGTCCGCGTCGTCGTAGCCCAGGGAAAGCACCAGCGCGCGCTGGATCCCCGCCTGGTCCAGCAGTGCGATCAGGGTGTCCGCGGGGATCGCCCGGTACGCCGCCGGGCCCGGAAATGACATCGTTTCGTGCGCGATGCGCCAGGCCCCGTCCCCCTCCTGCCGGAGCGCCAGCACGATGTGGCCAAAGTGCTGGGGCGCATCCGCCTCGCCGCGCGTCAGGTAGCCGGCGATGTGCCCGGCCGCTCCCTCCATCCGCACGTCCACCGGCGTCACGCGGTACGGCCGGCCGAAGAGGGTGGCCACGCGCGCCGCGACGGCGCCCCGCCCGCGCTGAAACTCGGGCACGGCGCCCTGCTCGGTGAGGATCAGGGCGTCTTCCGTATAGAGCCGGGCCAGGGCCGCGCTGTCCTCGAAAGCGCTGTCCCGCCGCGCCACCAGCCGGCTGAACTCCGGGGGAAGCGGGACGGCGGCGAGCCCTGGCCCGCTCCACGCCACCGCCGTCGTGGGGCTCAGCAAGTGCTGGTGATAGTCCACGCGGGGCGCCGGGACCTCCCCCTGCGCGTGGGCGGCGGCGGCATGGAGAAGGAGAACGGCGGTGCCGGTGAGGATTCTGTGCATGGAAGATTTCCGGGTCTGCGGAATGCACGCGGCGCGTCGCGCATGCGTGGGACAACGCGCGGAGTGGCGCCGCACGGACGGGCGAAGGAAAGCTACAGGAACCGGGACTGGAGAAACAGACACAGATCCGTGAAATTTGGACCTGTACAGTTGATTCCTTCGCCCCGCCCTGTCTCTGCCGACCATGACCCGGGATGAAATTCGCGACGAGCCGTTCGCCTACGAGCGGCTCGTGGCCGACCTGACGGGCCTCATCCGCTCCGGAACGCTGCGTCCGGGCGACCGCGTTCCGTCCGTGCGGCGACATCGTCTCGGAGCTCCGGGAACTGCTCCAGCAGCATGCGCGTAAAATCGGCGCGTGAGACGGGTGAGCTGGCCTGCCTCATGGTGGATGTTGGCCTACAGTAGGGTGTGACTGCTCGCGCGCGGGAATACCTCCCACCATGACCACGCCCCAGCATTCGGATCTGCTCCACGTTCCGGTTCCGCTCGGCAAAGCCGGGATTATCATGGCGCACCTACCTGGCGTAAACCCAACAGCTCTGTCACCAGGGGCAATACGGTTGCGCAATCGGTCGTTTTCGCACGCCCAAATGAGCACCGGTCCACTCGGACCGGTAGTGGTCCGGCTTGCTCCGAACCTCGATCATGCAGCGCATATTGTTACAGCGTTACGGTTTGGCGTCGTGGCACCCCCTCACGCTGTGAAGACGGTTGTGAAGATTGGCTGCCGAACGGGATGGCGTCAGCATGCGGCATTGCCGCCCCGTGACGCGGAGGTGCACCCAACGCAGCAGGGTTTTGTAAGTGGTTGATCCAGCGTCACTCGTTCTGTCGTTGCGGAAATGAGCGTTTCCGCACCACACCTGATATGTGCTTGCCACTGGCGCCGTGTCGGCCAGTGCCCCGGGTGCGCACTTCGCCCGAGCGGCTCTTCACCTTGGCTCAGCAGGCATTCAGCTGCTCAGGGCCCGCTCCACTCACATTCCTCTTGACGACCAACAGCAGGCCGGCTAACCTTCTTCTGTCGCTCGCCAACAAGAAAAGGCTCCATGACCCCGAACGTGAGATCGGGGAGGAACTCGGGCTCCGTGTCCGATGTGGCCCGATCCTCGACAGCTGGCTCTTCGAGGTACTTCCAGGCCGCGAGGTACTCATTGTCACCTACGTGGCGGAGGCCGCCTCGTTCGATGGGCTTCAGCGCAGCGATGAGCATATAGCGGTGGATCGGTTTACATCTGCGGAGATAGAGAAGCTTTCAATGCCAGAGGGCTATCGAGCTTCTATTCGCCGCGCCCTCAGCCGCATGCACGACCCGGTCTAACACGCGCATGAAGTGGACGAGCCCGCATCCATGTTTTCAGCATCTCGCCGGTCGCGGCGCAGCGGGCTCGCCACTTATGCTTTTCGTTAGCATATGTCTTGGAAGTCAACTGGACAGAACAACGTGAGGGATGCCGCCGCCCTCCAGAACCGCGAGAGCGACGGCGCCGGTCAGCGGCCCATCCTTGCCATTGATGCGGACTCGCAAGTGCGGTCCCGGGCATATGTTCGGGCTTGACCGGTCCAGCTGACCACGGCGTACGGCGCTCTGGCTAACGAACGGTGTTCTCCACCCAGGCGCCATCGAGCTACCGTACGCCGGGTCATTCTTCATCCTCTTTCGTGAAGATACAAGGCTGCTGTCCCTCGGTGCCGTACCCTGAGCGAATCGCCGTGCTTTCCGTGTCCCTCCGAACGGACCGCTTACCCGTGATCTCCAGGAATCGTCGTGCATTCATTTGCGTCCACCCTGCTGCTCCTGGCCTTCGTTTTCGCATGTGCGCCGATGCCTCTGACGGATGATGCCGCCGAGATCAGAACCCTCTGGGACCGCGGTACGGCAGCGCTCTGCTCCGGTGATTGGGAAGGCTATCGGCTACTTTGGGCTCATACGCCCGACGTGGAGGTGATTCATCCTGACCAGCGCGACTGGCGTGTGGGTTGGGAGGTGATCGGCCCCGCGTACCGAGAGTTGCTCACCTCTGGCTTCCGTTGCGAGGCCCAGACGCGCCGCATGCGCATCCATGTATCTACTGGCCGAGAGATGGCCTGGGCAACTGCCGAGGTGATGCTGCGGGTGCCTGGGCCGGAGCCGTTGGAGCGCATCCTCTGGCAAACGCTCGTCTTCGAGAAATCGGAGGGGCAGTGGCGCCTGGTACATGGGCATGCCTCGGCTCCAGCGCAGCAGTAGCGCGCCGGGATCCCACGCAGCCTAACGAGAGCGCTGCAGGCGACAGTTGGCTGGGCATCGTTGTACCGCTGAAGTGTGCAGCAAGGGCGACACTCGCGCCCGCTGTGGGCACTTGCGCCTCTTGCCAACCGCGCCTGAGCTTGGGGGAGTTATGCGTCGGGAACACAATATAGGAGGCAATTATGGAACTGGGAGCTTTCTCTGTTAGCTTGGCTGTAAAGGATATCGAGGCGTCGAAGCTCTTTTACGAAAAGCTGGGTTTTACAGTTTTCGCAGGAGATCAATCGCAGAATTGGCTGATTATGAAGAATGGCGACCACGCTATTGGGTTGTTTCAAGGCATGTTCGATAGGAACATTCTCACCTTCAACCCGGGCTGGAGTAGCGATGCTCAGCCACTCAGAGAATTCACGGACGTTCGAGAGTTGCAGCGCCAGCTCAAAGATCGTGCCGTAAGCATGATCTCAGAAGCAGACGAAAGCTCTACTGGCCCAGCTAGCTTTATGATCGTTGATCCAGATGGAAACACGATTCTGGTAGATCAACACGTATAGGCAATGTGGCAGTTGGAGTTTCTGTTTGCGAACAGCGAGGCATAACAACGCCTTGCAGCGGACGCGCCTGACGGCGCGCCGCTGAAGGCTAGCGTTGGGCAGCATTGAGCGCGTGATAGGGAGTTATCGCATGAAGACCGCTCAGTTCGCTCTCCTCCTGATTTCGGGGCTCATGGCCTGGGCGTGCCAGAAAGGCACGGCATCAGCCGCTCTACACATTCCGCATCCGGACGATGCCTCAAAACAGGTTGAGTACTTTGTCGAAGTGCCTGCTGGAAAAGGACCTTGGCCGACAATAGTTCTGCTGCACGGACATCAAGAGGGGGATCGGCCAGGAGGCAAAGATTTTGTCGACTGGGGTGTGCTCAAACAGATGTCTGCACGGGGTTACCTGGCAGTCGCTGTTTCGCAACCCGGTTACGGGAATTCGGCGGGTCCAGCCGACTTCAGCGGAGCATTTACACAGCATGCGGTGACGGGCGTCATTGCGAAGCTCCGTGCGGACGGTCAGGCAGCACCGCACAAACTCCTCATTGAAGGTATAAGCCGTGGCGCTCTGACTGCTGGTCTTGTTGCAGCCCATGACCCTTCCGTTTCAGGATTAGTCCTAATATCGGGCGTCTACGACTTGCCGGCGTACGTCGCGGACTCAACTGCAAGCACAGAGAAATTGATGGTGGTGAAGTCACTTGTCGCAGAAGCGGGAGTCGGCGCTGACGCATTGAACGCACGTTCGGTCCTGCGGTTCGCGGGTCGCATCAAAGCGTCCATCGCTGATCTTGAACGGAGCTAAGGATGACCGCACCGCCCCCGGCCAAGCGCGTGCTTTGGCAGAGCGAATAACCCATGGCGGCGGTAACGCGAAGGTGATTATCTATCCTCACTTCGGCCACAAGATTCCAGTGGATGTTCGGAATAAAGACATTGATCCCTTCATCGACGAGGTGCTGAGAAAGCCGGATGCGTCATAGTGCTATCGCACGAGGCCCAACAAGTGCTTCCAGCCGATGGACCAGCCTTCGGCTGGTCCATCGGCTGAAGCTGGCGTTGGGCGGCGCTCGAACTCTGAAGGTAAAGAAGATTCATGCAACCTCACGCGTTTTTGCTGCTGCTGGTCCTGCTCGTCGGTGCCGTCCCGCTCCAGGGGCAACGGACGGAGGTGGTGCGCCGCACTCCAGGCGACACGATCGGGAACAGCTACCGGGTCCACAAGCCGACGGGGACACCGCGGGGTCTGCTGGTGTTGCTGCCCGGCTA
>JAUJOM010000086.1 GCA_030447645.1 Longimicrobiaceae bacterium
AAGACGAAGATGGTCTCGCCTGGTTAGTGCATCACACCACCGGCGTCGGGCGGGAGAGCCCTGGCCTTCCGGTCACCAGTCGGGTTGAGTTCTTGCGGCCAGGTGAGCGTTTCACCGGGCGAGTAGAGGGTGTGTCCATTGCGTCGCCCGACGCCTACCGGGTTGCATTGGCTGACGCGAAGCGACTGGGTATCATCGGCGGGGATGGCTTCTAGTGGCATCCGCAGCGGAAGGGGACGGGGAGTGAGCCCAAGACCAAAGAGGCCAACCGCGCTTGAGCGGTTGAGGATCTTCCGGCAGCGCTCCTATCAGGTGCCTTCCTACGTGCTCGCCTTGCTGGCAGTCTTCGTCATCGCGCTGCTCGCCACGGGGATTGGATACCTGCTATACCGACAGTGAACCTGGAACACAAACGAAAGCGCGTGAGAACAACTCCGATCGAAAGCCGATTTCTCGCAGTGCTCTTTTGCCTGCTCCTGGTTGGCTGCGGACCGGAGGCGCCTGTGGAGCCACAACCCATCACACCTGCGGAAGGGCCGCACGCCCGCTTTGAGCTGAGTGGCAGCCCGGTTGTGGGGACAGGCGTCTTTGATGCGAAGGGTGCCAAACTGAATGTCCTCTTCCAGGGCGCGATTCGGGCGCCGTTGATACTTGCGTCGAGCGCCCCGAGTATGCTGGGCTCCGGGACTGATCGTATCGACATTACGATCAATCCCTCCATCGCTCAGCCCGGCACGTATCGCCCCGGAGACTGCCCTGAACCTGCTGGATTTGGCTGCTTCCAGGTGACGGTCATGCTCGGCGTGGAGAGTAGCAACTTGAGCTATTCCGCAGAGGCTGCGGTGTGGCTGCGGCGCGATTCTTCAACAATCATCATCAAGGAAATCAGACCCGATCTGTTGCGCGCAGAATTCGCCGGTATAGGCACATACCAGCGGCAGCGAGGCGGAAATGCTGCACAGCTGCGGGTCGAGTTGACCAAAGGCAGCGTGCTGGCGACCCGCTGAACCGGCATGTCGTTGCTCGTGCAGCCTCGTCACCTCGCCGGTATAGGAGCATTGGGTGCTGGCGCATAGTCGTCACGACTGCACCGGGCTCTGGAAGCAACAAAACAGCGGAGCCTGCATGTATTGGGAGTGCGAGCAATGCGGTGCGATCGCGGACCACTCCATCAAGGCAGCCGAAGCGGCACTGCGGGAGAACCATCTGGGGGTCACGCTCCGGCAGCTGGCCACCGCGGGCGATTACCTCACCCTGCCGGAGAGCGAAGAGCCGTGGCAATGGTGATGATCCCCACAATACGGCCACACCCGGACTAGCTCCCACCCGAGCCGCGGCGCTTCCGCTGGTGGCTGCTCCTGCTCATTCCGATTGCACCTGTCGCCGGCTACCTGCGGCCGGGGACCATGACGGCGATGATTATTGTTTTCCTTCTGGTGGTGATCCGGTACAGCACGCGTGTGCCAGCGGAGGGGGGTGGCCTCAATCACCCCCGCGGATGTGAAAGCGTACCTGGTACACTTGGAGGAGCTCCCGAGCGGGCGGAAGGACGGGGGCACGCTCGCAGCCGGGACCGTGCGGCACTACCTGAACGCACTTTCCAGCCTGTTCGTTCGGGCGCAGAGTGAGGGGCTGGTCCCGGCGGGCTACAATCCCGTACGGGCCATGATGGACAAGCCCACCGTCAGCCGGAAGGAGGCGGCATGGCTGGAGGTGCGGGAGGCGACACTCTTCCTTGAGGCCGCGCGCACCTATCGCCCCAAGAAAGACTACCTCGCACACGGGGCCGCATACGAACTGCTGGTCACGTTCCTGCTTACCGGCGGGAGGGAGACCGAGGTGTACGGGCTGACGCTTAAGGATTTTTCCTTTGACCGGCGCCTGGTTCACTTCCGCCCCAACAAGTGGCGCCGGCTGAAGACCAAGACGAGCCACCGTACGGTTCCGCTCTGGCCGCAGCTGGAGGAAATCCTACGCCCGTACGTGTTCGGTGGGGGCGGCGCGCGGTCGGGTCTGCTCTTCCCGTCCGCACGCACCGGCGGTTTGATCACCGACATACGGAAGGCGCGGGACGGTGTAGCGGCTCGGCTCGGCTGGGAGACGGGATCGGTGGCGCACCAAAGCCTTTCGGCATACCTACTGCGCCGCTCGGCTCCAGACGCTTGACTGGGGCGCTCCGGTGTCGCCCTGGACGGTTGCGCGGGAGCTGGGCCACGGCGGGCGGGATCTGGTGGACCGGGTATACGGCTACCTGGGCACGATCGGCACGCGCTCGGAGGTTGGGGAGTACCGGCCGGAGCACTACATGGAGAGCCACGGCCAGCTGTACGCAGACCTTCGGGCGGGCTGATTCGGAACCGCCCTGACACCACGAACGACACCACGGCCAAACAGGTCACCCGAAAAACAAAACTCCGGCACCGCGTAAGCAGCGCCGGAGCAATGATTTACATCTATGGGCCTGGGAGGAGTCGAACCTCCGACCTCACGCTTATCAGACGAGCAAAGCA
>JAUJOM010000087.1 GCA_030447645.1 Longimicrobiaceae bacterium
ATTCGCGAGACGCGTGAGCGGATGAGCCACACCCTGGATGACCTGGGCGACCGGCTCAACCCGAATCATCTGAAGGCGCAGGTCAAAGAGAACATTCGCGAAGCCACCATCGGAAGGGCGGAACACATGGCACGAAATGCGGTCAGCCGGGTGGACGAGACCCGGCACAGCATCATGGACACGGTCCGGGACAATCCCATCCCTGCCACCATGGTGGGCATCGGTCTGGGCTGGCTCTTCTGGAATGGGCGGAAGCAGGAGTCGCATGATCGGTATTCCTATGACCGGTATCCCGCATACCCGAGGCATGCGTATGGGGGCGAACGGCCCGTGGATCGAGGTGACCGCGATGTCTACACTGCCGGTGCCCGGTACGGGGCGTACGACTACGACTACGAGGAACCCGGTGTCGCCGAGCGCACGAGCCGACGCGTTTCCGAGCTAGGGGAGAACGTCAGCGATCGGGCGGAGGAGTTGACGGACCGGGCCCAAAGTGCCGTGAGCGATGCGGTGGATCGGACACAGGAGGTCATCGGGGACACCGCCGATCGGGCACGCTCCGCCGCGCGCCAGCTGGCGCAGGAGACGCGCTACCGGACCCATCGCCTTGAGGACCGCTTCCAGGACACTCTCTACGAGACCCCGCTCGCGCTGGGAGCGGCGGCCGTGGCCCTGGGCCTCGTCGCCGGTTTGAGTGCGCCTGCCACGCGCCGGGAGTCGGAACTCATGGGTGGGGCCCGGGATCAGCTGGTGAGGAAGGCTCGCGATGTGGCGAGTGAGACCACCGAAAAGGTCCAGCGCGTGGCCGAGCGCGTCATCGATGAGGCGCAGGACACCGCGCAGGATGCCGCCCGGGAGCAGGGCCTGACCTCGTCACCGGGCGGAGTGAGTGGAAGCGGAGGCGCTGGGACGGGCGGTGCGGGGAGCGGAGGTGCGCCTGTGCTGAGCTCCTAGCTGGAGCGGCTGGATCACAGCGGATTTCACCCAAATGGGTCCGTCGCAAGGGCGGACCCATTTGGGTTTGGAGCCCTTCAGCCGATTGCCACTGTCGGTCCCTTCGCGTAAACTCCTGTTATTCCGCTCGTCATCCGTCCGCACCCGGTCCCTTAGCCTTGCGGCTCGAACAATCTCCGCACGTCGCCAGCTACGCGCGTAACGATCACCTGGAGTTGGGGCATCCCCTACGGGTTTCTTGGGCAAACCCAGACCTACATGCCTGACTTTCTGGTGAAGCTCGCCAACGGTACTACCCTGGTCCTGGAGATCAAAGGCTGACAGGACGAGCAGCATAAGGCCAAGCACGAGGCCGCCAAACGGTGGCGCGACGCCGTGAACCGCTGGGGCCAACTCGGCGAATGCGGCTTCCACGTCTGCCGCGATCCACAGATGCTCAGTAGCGAACAGGCCCACCATGCGGAAAACCGCCGGCAGGGCCTGGTGCCATGACTTGTAGGCCACCCGATGAAACGCCCAGCCGGGGAATGTTTCCCCGGGAGGAACCTTCCTTACCAGCACTCCCCTACGTCGGCTGCGGCCATCCCGTCGGAGGTACGCCCATTTCAGCTGGAAACGTGTTCCGCGTATTGCTGTGCTATGGCGGTGGGAAATATGTCTCTCCAAAGGAAACATTCCCCGTCTCCTAAGCTGCTGTCCGGCCGTCGCTTGCCGGGAATTGACAATCTGCATCTGAAGGCGCAATGTGTGCGGTGTGAAGTGCTCCGAGTCGCCGCGGAGGAGATTATGCTCAACGATGTCGAAGTTGCGCCGTATTCCGACGCGCTGCTCAAGCAGCCCGAGCGGGACGGCTCAAATCCCATAGAACGCAAGGCGGTTTACCGCACGCAGGTGGAGATTCAATCCATGCCGGCGTCCCTGGTGGTGCAGATCGCCCTGTGGCCTGACAAGCTCGCGGATTGGGCGGACGAGATGGGGATCGCGCCTGCGGTCGTGTACAACATGCTCGCGGGTGTGAAGCCCTACCACCGGGTGCGTACGCTGCTGGCGCGGCGGCTCAATGTGTACAAGGAGTCGCTCGACCACCTGGTCGACGCCCGGCGCCCGGAGCCGCGAGCCAAGCTTCCGCCGGACCCGCCTCAAATGCTGGCTCTACCGGCACCCCGCCAAGCGCCACCAGCAGCACCAGCTCCCAGCGGTCCTGATCGAAGGAGCGTACCGGCTCCTCATGCGTCACGCCGCCCGCGGCGCGACGCAGTGCGCGAGCGCCACGCCGCCGCGCAGGCGAGCGGCACCTCCGTCTCTCAAATTATGATGAACCTGTAATGGACCGCCGGGAATTCCTTGTGCGGAGCGCCGGCCTGGCTGCCGTGGGGCTGGGGTGCGCTCCTCCGGCACGGCCAATCGTCACGCCGGGCGCGGCTTCGGGAGCCTCCGCCGATGCCCGTGAACTGGCGATGCGTGCATTGGACGCGGCACGCTCCGCGGGTGCGCAGTACGCCGACGCACGTGTTTCAACCAACC
>JAUJOM010000001.1:0-14810 GCA_030447645.1 Longimicrobiaceae bacterium
TGTTCATGGGGATGGGCGAGCCGATGATGAACCTCGACCACGTCCTCGCCGCCTCACGCCGGCTGCCCGACGCCGGGATCACCCACCGCCGGACGGGGATCTCGACCGTCGGCTGGGTGCCGGGCATCCGGCGGCTGACGGAGTCCGACATGCCGATCCGGCTCGCGCTCTCGCTCCACGCGCCGGAGGACGCGCTGCGCTCGCAGATCATGCCGGTCAACGAGCGCTACGGGCTCGAGGAGGTGCTCGCCGCGTGCGACGCCTACTACGAGCTGACGCGGCACGCTCCGCGGGTGCGCAGTACGCCGACGCACGTGTTTCAACCAACCGGGTGCAGTCGGTCAGCACCCGCGAGCGGCGGGTGGACAGCCTGGTGGACGATGAAACCAGCGGTCTCGGGATTCGGGTGCTGGTGGGTGGCACCTGGGGCTTTGCCGCCAGCCGGGAGATGACGCTCGCTGAAACCGAGCGTGTAGCCCGCCAGGCCGTAGCGCAGGCACGGGCCAGCCGCGTGGCACAGCGGCGGCCGGTGGCGCTTGCGCCCGTGGAGCGTTACCCGGAGGCGCAGTGGAGGAGCCCCATCCAGACGGATCCCTTCAGCATCTCGGTGGAAGACAAGGTGGGGCTGCTGCTTGCCGCCAACGAGGCTGCGCTTGGGGTAAAGGGTGCCCGCTTCGTCAACTCCTCGATGGCGTTCGTGCGGGAGCAAAAGGTTTTCGCCTCCACGGAGGGCACGTACACGGAGCAGACGGTTTACCGCACCTGGCCGCGCATGAGCATCACCGCCGTAGCCGCGAGTGGGGGAGACTTCCAGACGCGCGACTCCACACCCGTCGCGCCAAAGGGGCTGGGATACGAGCACGTGGTCAATGCCCGCCTGGTGGAGAACGCTCCCCGCTGGGCGGAAGAGGCCGTGCAGAAGCTCTCAGCGGCTGCGGTGCGGCCGGGGCGCTATGACCTGGTGCTCCTGCCGTCGCACCTCTTCCTCACCATCCACGAGTCCATCGCACACCCGACGGAGCTGGACCGCGTGCTCGGCTACGAAGCCAACTACGCCGGAACCAGCTTCATCTCCCCCATCGATAAGTACCTGGGGAAGTTCCGCTACGGACCCGCGTTTATGAACATCCAGGGGGAACGCTCCGCACCCGGAGGGCTGGCGACGGTTGGGTGGGACGACGAGGGCGTGAAGCCGAGGGACTACCTCATTGTCAAAGACGGAGTGCTCCACGATCTGCAGACCACCCGTGAGCAGGCGCCGCTGCTTGCCGACTGGTACCGGCAAACCGGGCAGCCGGTGCGCAGTCATGGCAACTCCTACGCGCAAAGCTGGGCCGACGTGCAGTTCCAGCGCATGCCCAACGTGAACCTGCTCCCGCACGCCGAGCGTGACGTGCCGCTGGATGAGCTCATCTCCGGAGTGCGGAACGGGATCCTTATTGAAGGCCGTGGGTCGTACTCCATCGACCAGCAGCGCTACAACGCGCAGTTTGGTGGGCAGGTGTTCTACGAGATCCGGAATGGGAAGCGGGGAAGGATGCTCAAGGATGTGGCGTATCAGATCCGCACGCCCGAGTTCTGGAACAGCATGGACCTGATCGGCGGCAAGAGCACGTACGAAGTGCATGGAACTTTCAACGATGGCAAAGGGCAGCCCTCTCAATCCAATGCGGTATCACACGGCTGTCCTCCTTCCCGGCACCGCGATGTCGAAGTCATCAACACTGGCAGGAGCGGTTGACAAAGCTGTTGGCAAAGGAGTAGTTTCAGCGTTTTCTATCCTCTAGAATCTCCCCGAGGAGTTGACCCTGAACCATGTTTGATCGGCTGCCGGTGCGCCTTGCCCTGATCGGGGCGGCGCTCGTTCTATTCATATCTCTGGTGCTGACGCGGGGCATCAACCTCGGGCTGGACCTGCAGGGCGGCACGCACATGGCGCTGGAGGTGGACGACCGCGCGAACCCGCTCACGCCGGAAAAGAAGGCTGATGTCATCGACCAGGCGCTCCGCATCATCCGGGCACGTGTCAACGAGCTAGGCGTCGCGGAGCCGGTGGTACAGAAGGCCGGCAACGAACGGATCATCGTGGAGCTCGCGGGCGCTAGCGAGGAGGATCAGCGCCGCGCCAAGGAAGTCATCAGCAAGACCGCATTCCTGAAATTCCAGATCGTGCGGCCTGCCGAGGAACTGACCGCAGCGCTTCCGCGCCTCGACCGCGCCATCCTCGAGGCGTTCCCGGCGGAGGCGCGCGCCACACCCGCACGGCCGGCCTCGCCGGTGGGCGGCTTGCTCCAGACGCGGCCCGACACCGCCGCTGCAGCAAGCGATACCGCAGCCGCGGCCCGACCCTTCAGCAGCAAGGTGCAGCCTCTCGGCCAGGAAGGCATCTTCGGCGTCGACAGCGCCAACGTGGCGGCCGTGCAGCGCTACCTCGCGCACCCCAACGTGCAGCGTGCGCTGCCCCGTGGCACGCAGCTCCGCTGGGGAGTGCCGGAACCGACGCAGCCGGGATTGCGCACCCTGTACGTACTGGACGCCGACGCGATGATCACTGGCGAGTTCCTGGAGCGGGCGCAGGCGCAGCCGGACCCGCAGTTCGGGAAGCCGGTGGTGGCGTTCGGGCTTAATCGTCAGGGGGCACGTCGCTTCGGGCAGGGCACCGGAGCCAACGTTGGCAACCAGATGGCGATCGTCCTCGACGAGCGCGTGTACAGCGCGCCGGTCATCCAGTCGCAGATCACGAACAACGGCCAGATCGAAATGGGCAATGCCTCGCTCGCCGAGGCGCGTGACCTTGCGCTGGTGCTGCGAGCGGGTGCTCTCCCGGCACCGATTCGCATCGTTGAGGAGCGGACCGTCGGGCCGAGCCTCGGGCAGGACTCGATCGACAAGGGCAAGATTGCGGGGATCATCGGGATCGCTGCCGTGATCCTGATCATGATCGGGTACTACAAGTTCGCTGGCTTTCTCGCGGTGGTGGCGCTGGCGATCTACGTCGCGCTGGTGATGGGTTCGCTGGCCGCGCTCAATGCAGACCTGACCTTCCCCGGGATCGCGGGCCTGGTGCTTTCGATCGGCATGGCGGTGGACGCGAACGTGCTCATCTTCGAACGCATCCGCGAGGAGCTCGCAGCTGGGCGCTCCGCCCGAACCGCGGTTAGCGAGGGCTTCAGCCATGCGCTTTCCGCGATCGTGGACTCGAACCTGACGACGCTGATCACCGCTGCGATCCTGTACTACATTGGGACCGGGCCGGTCCAGGGGTTCGCCGTGACCCTCGGCATCGGTATTCTCGCTTCGATGTTCACCGCGATCTTCGTTACGCGCACGTTCTTCATGCTTTACCTTGATCGGCGCGGCATGACACAGCAGCCGGCACTCTCGATCTGATCATGAAAATCTTCGCCAACGCCAGCTATCCGTTCCTCCAGTGGCGCCGCAAGGCGTACATCATCTCTGCGCTGCTGATCCTCGTCGGCATCGCGGCGATGGTCGCGAACTACGCGAGGACCGGCTCCTGGCTGAATTACGGAATTGACTTCACTGGCGGTACGCTGGTGCAGGTGGATTTCACCCAGCCGACCAGCGTCGAACAAATCCGCGCCACTGCGGCAGGGGCCGGGTTCCCACAATGGGAAATCACTCGCTTTGGTGCCGCGGACGAGTTCGTGATCCGCATGCCGACGTTCGAGCAGACCCGGGGACCGGACGCGAGCCAGCGGGTGACGCAGGTACTGTCGCGAGGATTTCAGCCGAACCAGTTCCGCGTGGTGCGTACCGAGGCCGTGGGGCCCAAGGTCGGGCGGGAGCTGCAACAGCGGGCCCTGCTGGCGATCCTCGCCTCCTTCGCGGCAACGCTGCTGTACCTCGCGGTACGGTTCGAGTGGCGCTTCGGTCTCGCGGCGATCATCGCCACGGCGCACGACATCCTGATCACTCTGGGCGTTCTCGCCGTTTCCCGGAGCGAGATTTCGCTGGGAACGGTCGCGGCGTTCCTCACCATCGTGGGGTACTCGCTGAACGATACCATCGTCGTCTTCGATCGAATCCGCGAAAACCTGGCGAAGCCGCGGACGGGCCGCTCGCAGATGGAGGTGCTCAACACGTCCATCAACGAGACGCTTTCGCGCACCGTGCTGACCGGCGGCTCCTCGCTGGCTACGCTGGCGGCTCTCTTCTTCTTCGGTGGCCCGGTGATCCGGAACTTCGCCTGGGTGCTGATCCTCGGGATCATCGTGGGGACGTTCTCGTCGATCTTCGTCGCCGCACCGGCTCTTTATGAGATCGAGCGCCGCTGGCCGCGCCAGGACAAGCGCGTCCGCGGCCGGATGGCGCCCAGCTCGGCGAGCCGCGTTCGCTCCCCCGCCTGATCTGGTTGATTCACACGCGCACCTGACCGACAACCGCCTGCTTCCCGACGCGGAGCAGGCGGTCAAGCGAGCCCACCGTGCCGGTGTGGATGCCGTGATCACGATCGGTACCACCCTCCCTGACAGCCGAACCGCCGTACAGCTCGCCGAGCGCCTTCCGGGCGTTTGGGCCAGCGTAGGCATTCACCCGCATGCCGCCGATACCGCTGCCGAAGCGACGCTCCGCGAGATCGAGCGATTGGCCCGGGCGGAGCGGGTAGTGGCAATCGGCGAAACGGGGCTGGATTACCACTACGACAACTCGCCACGCGACCAGCAGCGCGCTGCTTTCGCTGCGCATCTGGAGCTCGGGCGCTCGCTGGGCCTTCCGATCGTGGTACACTGTCGCGAAGCGGACGAGGACCTGCGCGGTCTGCTCCGCTCCTCCGGCACCGGCACGTCCGGGGTCCTGCATTGCTTTGCCAGCGGGCGCGCACTGCTGGAGGAGGCGCTCGCGATGGGGTGGTACATCTCCTTTGCGGGGATGATTACCTTCCGAAACTACCCGGATGCCGACCTGCTCCGCGCCGTCCCGACGGACCGCATCCTGGTAGAAACAGACAGCCCCTACCTGTCGCCCGTACCACTGCGAGGGCGCCGGAATGAGCCCGCCCACGTGGTCCACACCGCACGCCGCGCCGCCGAGCTCCGGGGCCAAGACGCGCACGAGTTCGTGGCACAGACCACCCGCAACGCGCGCACCCTTTTCCGGCTGCCCGCCAGCTGACCCGGATGGCGCGCCGCATCCGTATCCTGCCGGAAACCCTCGCCAACCAGATCGCCGCCGGCGAGGTGGTGGAGCGCCCCGCATCTGTCGTAAAGGAGCTGGTGGAGAACGCTCTCGACGCGGGAGCCACCCGCGTTGAGGTCGCCCTGCGCAACGGCGGCAAGACGGAGATCCGGGTTTCGGACGACGGCTGGGGCATGGGCCGGGAGGACGCTCTGCTTTCGCTGGACCGGCATGCGACCAGCAAGCTGGCCAGCGCCTCCGAGCTGGACCGCATTCGGACGCTGGGCTTCCGCGGGGAGGCACTCCCTTCCATCGCCTCCGTGTCACGTCTGGGCCTGGAAACCGCCGAGCGGGAAGGGGATGGCACGCGAGTGACGGTGCACGGCGGCAGGATCAACCAGGTGGAGAGCTGTGCTAGACGGCGTGGGACCACCGTGACCGTGCGCAGCCTGTTCTTCAACATCCCCGCCCGCGCCAAGTTTCTCAAGAGCGCTGCCGCCGAAACCCGAGCCGCGGTAGAGGTAGTCACCACGCTGGCTCTTGCACACCCGGGCATCGCGTTCCATGTCGGGTCCAACGAGACCGAGCTAATCCACCTTGCCGCGGCGCCTCGCCTCGGGGACCGGGTGGCGGCGCTGTGGGGAGGGGCAGCGGCCGGGGAAATGCTCCCGGTCGCGCACAGAGGCGGTGATGTGGCGGTCTCCGGGTTCGTGCAGCGGCCCTCGTCCGCCACCCCCGGCGGGCGCCGCGCCCACCTTTTCGTGAATGGCCGGGCTGTCGCCGACCGCTTCCTCACGCGCGCCGCCGATCGCGCCTACCGGACGACTGTGGCGGCGGGCATCCGCCCCTCCCATCTGCTTTACCTGGAAGTCCCCGATGGAGCGGTGGACGTCAACGTACACCCGGCCAAGTCCGAAGTGCGCTTCCGCGACCGTCGCGCGGTCGAAGCCGCTGTGCACGACGCGGTGCGCGCGGCGCTCGCCACCCCCGAAAGCACTCCCGCGCTCGGAGGTAATCCGCTGGCGGGGCCGGAGCGGACACCCGCGCCTTATGCGACGCAAATTCCGGCTGCGCAAACCAGCCTCTTCGTCACCGCGGGGCCGGTGGGGGACGGCAGCCACGAGCCGTCGCCACCACCCGGTGTGCCGGACGCCATGTGGCAGGTGCACGACACCTACATCTTTGCGGAAACGCGCGGCGGCCTGATCATCGTGGACCAGCACTCGGCACATGAGCGGGTGCTGTACGAGCAGATCATGGCGGACTTCGGAGGTCCGGGACGGCCGGGTCAGCGGCTGCTCTTTCCGCTGACGCTGCGCCTCGCCCCTGCCGAGTACTCCGTTGCGGAGCAGGTCAGCGGCGTGCTCCGCCGGGTCGGCTTCGAGGTGGAGCCCTTCGGTCAGCAGGCGGTGATCGTGCACGCGGTCCCGGACCCGCACCCCGGATTCGACCCGGAGCGCTGCCTCCGCGAGGTGCTGGCCGAGCTCGCGCACGGCTCGCCCCTCGTGGACCCGGTCCGGACACAGCACGAGCGCGTCGCTTTGTCGCTCGCCTGCAAGGGCGCAATCAAGGCCGGGCAGCGACTCTCCGAGGAGGAGATCTCGGAGCTGTTCGACCGGCTTTTCGCTACCGAGCTGCCGTACCACGACATTCACGGCCGTCCCACGGTGGTTCAGCTTTCGCTCGGCGAGCTGCACCGCCGCTTCGGCAGGCACGCATGATCGCGCTGGTCGGTGCAACGGCCACCGGAAAGACCGCGCTGGGGATCGAAGTTGCCCGCCGGGTGGGCGGTGAGATCATCTCCGTGGATTCGCGCCAGGTGTACCGCAAAATGGACATCGGCACCGCCAAAGCAACGCCGGCGCAGCGAGCAGCGGTGTTCCACCATGGGCTGGACCTGGTCGATCCCAGTGAACGCTTCAGTGCGGGCGAATTCGCCCGCCGCGCTCGTCGCTGGGTCGCGGAAATCGAGCGGCGCGGGAACGTTCCGGTGCTGGTGGGCGGCACCGGTTTCTTTCTTCGCGCTCTTACGCACCCTATCTTCACGGAGCCGCCGCTCGATGCACAGCGGCGGACAGCGCTGGAACGCTGGCTGGAATGCGAGCCTACCGGCATGCTCCTCCGCTGGCTTGAAGCGCTGGACCCGCAAGGCGCCGTCGCGCTCGGCGGGCGAGGAGGCAGGCAGCGACTCGTCCGGGCTCTGACGCTTCCGTTGCTGACCGGGCGAACTCTGGGCTGGTGGCATCACCATGCGCCTCCAGAAGCGCCGCCATTCCGCGCTATGGTCTTCGTGCTCGAGCTGCCGCCGGAGCGGCTTCGCCGGGCGATCGACGACCGCGTGGGGCGCATGGTCGCGGAGGGGCTGCCGGAGGAAGTACGGGGACTGGTGGCGGCGGGATACGACCAGGGCGATCCCGGTATGAATGCCACCGGCTACATCGAGATGCTTCCCTGGGTCCGGGGCGAGCTTGACCTGGAGAGCGCCTTGGATCACGTCCGGTGGAATACTCGCGCCTACGCACGCCGGCAGCGCACCTGGTTTCGACATCAGCTGCCGCCCGGAGCCGAGCGGCTGGATGCCACGCGACCACCTGCGGAACTCGCCGCCGAGGTAGTGCAGCGCTGGGAGGAGAAAAGAGGAACGTGAAGATCGGCATCACCTGTTATCCGACCTACGGCGGCTCCGGAGCCGTTGCCACCGAACTCGGAATCGAGCTTGCGCGGCGTGGTCACGAGGTGCATTTCATCTCCTACGCGCAGCCATTCCGGCTGCAGCATTTCGTGGAGCGAGTGTACTTCCACGAGGTCGAGATGGGTCGCTACCCGCTCTTCGAGCACCCGCACTACTCGCTGGCCCTGGCCGTGGCGATGCATGAGGTCACGCTCCGTGAAGGGCTGGATCTGCTGCACGTGCACTACGCGATCCCACACGCCACTTCCGCCTGGATCGCCAAGGAGATGCTCGGCCCCAGAAACGGCCTGCGCATCATCACCACGCTGCACGGCACCGACATCACCCTGGTCGGGCAGGAAAAGTCGTTTTGGGAGATCACCCGCTTTTCAATAGCCAAGTCCGACGGCATCACTGCCGTCTCGGAGTTCCTGCGCCGGGAAACGGTAGACCACTTCGGAGTGCCGGAGTCCGCTATCGAGGTAATCCCTAATTTCGTGGACCCCGCGCTCTACCGCCGCGACAAGCTGCCGTGCCGCAAGCAAGCGCTGTCGCGCCCGGGCGACAAGCTCGTCCTCCACGTGTCCAACTTCCGGCCGGTGAAGCGGATTCGAGACGTGGTGCGCATCTTTGCCGGGATTGCGCAGCAGCTACCGGCACGACTGCTTCTCGTCGGCGACGGACCCGACCGGACGGAGGCTATTGCGGAGGCGGAAGCCCTGGGAGTGTCCAAGCGGGTAAGCTTGCTCGGTAAGCAGGACAACGTCGCCGAAATTCTGGCTTGCGCCGACCTGTTCCTGCTCCCCTCGCAGTCGGAGTCCTTTGGACTTTCCGCCCTTGAAGCGATGGCAGCCGGGGTGCCGGTGATTGCCACGGCAGTGGGTGGCCTGCCGGAGGTGGTGGAGCATGGAGTCACGGGCTACCTGGCTCCGGTGGGCGCGGTGGATGAGATGGCGGAAGCTGGCGCGGGCCTGCTCCGCGACTTTGAGCGCTGGACGGCGGCGAGCCGTGCCGCCGAAGCGCTCGCCAGCGAGCGCTTCGGCGTGGAAGCAATCGTGAACCACTACGAGCGCTACTACCGGAGCGTGCTCGCTGGCGAGCCGGTCGCCGCATGACCGGCCACTTTCGCCTGGCTGATCTGGTGCGGGTAGCGCTGGCCGAGGACGTCGGGTCCGGCGACTGGACGACGCAATGGACTGTGCCCGCGGAAAAGCATGCACAGGGCGAGGTGGTGGCCAAGGCTGCGGGCGTTGTCGCCGGTCTGGATGCCGCAGTGGAAACCTTCCGGCAGGTGGACGCTGAGCTCCGCATTGAGCTGCTGTGTGCCAACGGCGACGCGGTTTCCGTCGGCGACACCGTGCTTCGAGTGAACGGGAGCGCACGCGGATTTTGACTGCGGAACGGGTCTCCCTAAACCTGCTTCAGCGCCTCTCAGGTGTCGCCACCCTCACTCGAGCTTGCGTAGACGCGGTGAAGGGAACGGGTGCTCGGAGTATTGACACGCGCAAGACGACACCGGGGATGCGTGCGCTGGAAAAGGCAGCCGTGGGGGCGGGAGGAGGAGCCAATCACCGGTTCGGCCTGCACGACATGGTGCTGATCAAGGACAACCACATCGCCGCGGCGGGAGGAATCGCGGCCGCCGTGGAGGCAGTACAGCGAGCAAACAGGCGCGGCCTCCCCGTGGAGGTAGAAACGACGGACCTGGAGGAAGTGGAGGAGGCACTGAGTCTCCGGGTGGACCGAATCATGTTCGACAACATGCCCGTGCCGCTGCTCCGCGATGCTGTGGCTCGCGTCCGGAGTCACCCCGGGCACCACCCCGAGACGGAAGCGTCGGGCGGCATTACCCTGGAGACCATCCGGGCTGTAGGGGAAACCGGCGTGGACTTCATCTCCGTGGGCGCACTGACGCATTCCGTGCCGGCACTCGATCTTTCCCTCCGCCTCCGCGGAATCGAAGAAGCGTGACACGGGAGCCCGCGAGCGAATGGGACGGGTGGACTGCACGTGCGCTCGCCCAAGCCTGGGAGTTGCCGCAGGTGCACCTTTTCCAGCGGGTGGGCTCCACCAGCGACGTGGCACGTGAACTGGCCGAACACGGCGCCCCATCCGGGACCACGGTTCTCGCCGATGAACAGCTTGCCGGCCGCGGTCGGGTTGGGCGTCCCTGGTCCTCCCCGCCAGGATTGGGGGTGTGGCTCTCGGTCGTCGTCCGTCCGCGGCTGCTCCCGGCCCCGGCGCTGCTCCCCCTGGTGGTGGGGCTCGCGACGGCCGTCGCCCTCGATCCCTACTCCGGGTCGCACCGAGTGATGATAAAGTGGCCGAACGACCTGACGCTCAGCAGCCGCAAGCTGGCAGGCGTCCTGTGTGAAACCTCGTGGAGCGGTTCCGTGCCCTCATTCGTGGTGGTGGGCGTCGGCATCAACGTTCTGCATGCCGCCAGCGACTTCCCGGCGGAGATCCGCGCGCTCGCCACTTCGCTGCACCGGACAGCCGGCTCAGCGCCCTCGCGGCAGGAGATCGCAGGAACCGTGGCTAACGCGGTCACCACCGCCGCCGCACACGTACCTGACCTGCTGAGCGAGGACCTGCTTGAGGAGTTAGCGAGCCGGGATGCGCTTCGGGGTAAGGAGATCGAGGTGTCGAACACACTGGAAGCCACCTTCTCCGGGAAAGCTTGCGGGATTGCTCCGGATGGGGCGCTGCTCGTTCGACGCACAACCGGAGCGCTGCGTGCGGTAAAATTCGGCACGGTCCGACCGGTCCACTCACATTCCTACGTATGAGTATGAGCCTGGTCCTGGACATCGGCAACACGGAAACTGTCGTTGGCCTATTTCGAGGCGACGATCTGGTCGCGCACTGGCGGCTGGCGAGTGACCCTCGCCGAACGCCGGACGAGCTTGGGCTCCTGCTCCGTCGGTTCATCGCCGAAGATGGCTTCGAGCCGGGGGACGTTTGTGCGATCACCTTTGGCTCGGTGGTGCCCAGCCTCTCAGGGGTGCTGCGGGAAGCATGCGAACGGTATCTGCACGCTCGGGCCGTTGGCATAGACGCCCGCACCCCGCTGCCGATCCGGCTGGCAGTGGAAGACCCGCTTACCGTTGGGGCCGACCGAATAGTGAACACCCTCGCCGCAAGCCGGGTGTACCGCGCCGACAGCATCGTGGTGGACCTGGGGACGGCAACCACGTACGACTGCGTGACTGCCGACGGCGTGTTCGTCGGAGGGGTGATCGCGCCGGGAGTACGCAGCGCTGCCGAGCGCCTCACTGAGCGCACGGCCAAGCTCCCGCGGGTGGAGCTCGCCCAGCCGCCCGCGGTGATCGGAAAGCGTACCGAGGCGTGCCTGCAGAGCGGCATATTTTACGGGGCGGTAGACGCCGTGGACGGTATGGTGAGCCGCATCCGCGAGGAGTGGAATCGCCCCGCTGCGCTCGTGGTCGCCACCGGCGGGCTGGCAACCCTGATTGGCCCGCACTGCCGCACCGTGCAGTTCATCGAGCCGTTTCTTACCCTCCACGGGCTCCGGCTGGCGCGGGAGCACCTGGATCGCCGCGAAGCCATAACCCTGGACCCCATGCAACTCCCGCAGCGCCTCCCGTGAAGCTTTCGGTGACAGGGGAGCTTCGCGTCCCCGGTGACAAATCCATCACCCACCGCGCTCTCATGCTCGCTGCTGCCGCGAAGGGCGAAAGTCGCCTGGCGGGTCTGCTTTCCGGCGCGGACTGCCAGAGCACCGCCAGCGCACTACGTGCTCTCGGCTGCGCGGTTTCACCAATTCCGGCCGATGGCGGCGAACTCCGGATCGGAAGCGCTGGGCTGGAGGAGTGGCGCGCTCCGGCTGGCTGGATTGATTGCGGCAACAGCGGCACGACCGCGCGACTGCTGCTCGGCCTCCTCGCCGGCCGCCCCTTTTCTGCGACGCTCACCGGAGACGCCTCGCTCCGTGGGCGCCCGATGCGGCGCGTGTCCCAGCCCCTCGCGGAGATGGGCGCCCGATTCCATGAGCGAGGTGAGGCTGATCGGCTACCGCTCACAATTCACGGCGGAGTGCTCCGTAACCACGAACACCGCTCGGAAATGGCGAGCGCGCAGGTCAAAAGCGCCATGTTGCTCGCGGGAGTGTCCGGTGCCGTGCCGGTGCGAGTGCACGAACCCATTCAGTCCCGGGACCATACGGAGCGGCTGCTGCGCTCGCTGGGAGTGGAGCTCCTGCAAGAAGCCTCCGACGGCGGGTGGATGGTTGCGCTGAATCCCTCTACTGAGACACTGCCGCCGCTCGATCTACAGGTTCCCGGTGACTTCAGTTCAGCTGCCTTCTTCATTGCACTCGCTACACTTGCTAGTGCCGGCGACTTGTGCATCCGGGGCGCGGGGGTAAACCCTACCCGCACCGGACTGCTCCCGGTTTTGGGGCGGATGGGAGCAAATGTCGCGGTTACCAACCTGGATGAGCACGGCGGGGAGCCCACGGCTGATCTGCTGGTGCGCCCCGCTGCACTTAGGGCTGCGAACGTAGGCGCAGCCGAGATCCCGTCGCTTATCGACGAGGTCCCGGTGCTCGCCGTGATGGCTGCACGGGCGGACGGTGATACCATCATCACGGGAGCAGCCGAGCTGCGGCTCAAGGAGAGCGATCGTCTCTACACCATCGTCCGAAATCTGCGGGCGATCGGCGTTGATGCCGAGGAGCTTCCAGATGGCCTCGCCGTGCGAGGCACTGGCCGGCCTTTGGTGGGAGCTGTGGAAACCCGAGGCGACCACCGGATTGCCATGGCGTTCGGCGTGCTGGCCGCACTACCGGAAAACCAGATCGAGATCGATGACGCGGCGGCTGCGGGCGTTAGCTTCCCTGGCTTCTGGGAACTGCTGCGGCGGGTGGTGAAGTGATCATCGCCATCGATGGTCCGGCGGGGTCCGGAAAGAGCTCCACCGCCAAGGCTGTCGCTGCGGAGCTTGGCTTTCGGCACCTGGACTCCGGCGCCCTGTACCGTGCCATCACCTGGGCCGCTCTAGAAGCCGATCTCCCCGTCGAAGAGTGGATGCAGCTGGACGCACGCACACTCGACAGCCTCGATGTCCGTAGCATCCCCGCACCCTACAGGTTCGACGTCGCGGTTCGCGGGCGGATTGTTGGTGACGAGATCCGCAGCCCGGAGGTAAACGCCCACGTCTCCCGCATGGCAGCAATTCCGGCGGTGCGCGAATGGCTGCTCGGAGCGCTACGGGAGGCAGGGAGGAGCGGGCAGCTGGTGGCCGACGGCCGTGATATCGGCACGGTGGTTTTCCCTGACGCGGACCTGAAGCTTTTTCTGGTGTGCGCGCCGGAGGAGCGTGCCCGCCGGCGCCTGCGCGAGCAGGGGATTACGGACGACCCTGCTGACGAGGTTAGGCGGGAGGCAGCGCGGCTGCAGGGAAGGGACGAGATTGACAGCGGGCGAGCCGTGGCGCCCCTTCTTCCGGCCTCGGATGCGGTGGTGATCGACACAACGGAACTCACGTTCCGGGAGCAGGTCGATAGTATCGTAGAACTCGCCCGGTCCGCTGGCGCTTGACGCTGTCCCCGGTGGCCGCTAAATTCCCTCGTTTCCCATGGAGCCGAGTGGCTCCCCTGTAGCCCACCCTCACCGCAGTGCGAGGCATCGCGTTTTAATGGCCGAAGACAATAACCTGGACGAACAGCAGGGCGGCGTGGCAGTAGCGGAAGCCGTGCGGGCTGGCGAATCGACCCAGCAACAGATTGCGGCGCGCGCCAGAGCCGTGAACATCCGCCCCGACTTGTTCGACGAGGACGAGTACACCTCCGAGGAGTACGAAGAGCTTCTCGGGATGTATGAGGATACCCTTTCCAACATCGAGGAAGGGGAGATCGTTAAAGCGCGTGTCCTGCGGGTCACCGATCAGTCGGTGATTCTCGATGTGGGCTTCAAGAGCGAAGGCACCGTCAATCGTGACGAGTTCAAGGACCCGGACTCGCTGCAGATCGGCGAGGAGATCGAGGTGTTTCTTGAAAACCTCGAAGACGAAGACGGTGTCGTCGTACTGAGCAAAAAGAAGGCTGACTTCCTGCGCGTCTGGGAAAAGATCAAGGTAGCGCACGAAGAAGGTTCCCCTGTCGTGGGGGTGCTCACCCGCAAGATCAAGGGTGGCGTGACCGTGGACGTGATGGGTGTGGACGCCTTCCTTCCCGGCTCACAGATCGCGCTCCGGCGGGTCCCCAACATCGAGGACCTGATCGGCGACAGCTACGAGTTCAAGATCATCAAGCTGAACAAGCGGCGCCGGAACATCGTTGTTTCGCGTCGCGTGCTGCTCGAAGAAGATCGCGCCGTCAAGCGGGAGCGTCTCAAGACCGAGCTCGCCATTGGGCAGGTCCGCAAGGGCGTGGTCAAGAACATCACTGACTTCGGCGCGTTTATCGACCTGGGCGGTATGGACGGCCTGCTTCACATCACCGACATGAGCTGGGGCCGCGTTGGCCATCCGACCGAGGTGGTGCAGATCGGGCAGGAGATCGACGTCAAGGTGCTGGACATCGACTGGGAGCGCGAGCGGCTGTCGCTCGGCATGAAGCAGCTCCAGGAGTACCCCTGGCAGGATGTGGCCGAGCGCTACCCCGTCGGCATGCGCATCCACGGCCGGGTGGTATCCATCACCAACTACGGCGCGTTCGTCGAGCTGGAGAAGGGCGTCGAGGGCCTGGTGCACATCTCGGAGATGAGCTGGACGCGCAACGTCCGCCACCCATCCAAGGTGGTGGAGCTCGGCCAGGAGATCGAAGCCGTGGTCCTGAAGGTGGACCCGGAGGGTGAAAAGATCTCCCTCGGCATGAAGCAGATCGAGGAAGATCCCTGGCACGCACTCCCGCTCAAATACCCGAGCGGAATGCGACTCCAGGGCATTGTCCGCAACCTGACCTCGTTTGGTGCCTTTGTGGAGATCGAGAACGGGATCGACGGGCTCGTGCACATCTCGGACATGAGCTGGACCAAGC
>JAUJOM010000001.1:14910-153568 GCA_030447645.1 Longimicrobiaceae bacterium
ATCGAGAACGGGATCGACGGGCTCGTGCACATCTCGGACATGAGCTGGACCAAGCGCATTCAGCATCCGTCCGAGGTGGTAAAGAAGGGCGACGAGGTCGCTGTAGTGGTTCTGGGGGTTGACCCGGAGAACAAGCGGATCTCCCTCGGAATGAAGCAGGCCACCGACGATCCGTTCGAGGATCTTGCGGCGGAGTACCGGATCGGCCAGCTGGTGAACGGCCCGGTGACCCGACTGCAGGACAACGGTGTGGCGGTGGATCTTGGCAACGACCTGGAAGGTTTCGTTCCGACCCAGAACTTGATGGTACCGAACCTGCAGAACCCCGCCGACCTCTTCGAGGTGGGCGACGAGCTGGTGATGCGCCTGTCGGAGATGGACATCCCGGCGCGCAAGATCGTCCTCGAAGTGCTGGACGTTCCCAAGTTCGAAGGCCGCGTACCGAAGTTGCCTGCGTCAACGGATCCGGCCGAGCAGCCGGAACCTGAACCAGCGGCACCCAAGGCCGATACAGAAGCACCCGCCGAGGCTGTAGAAGGCTAGAGCTCGCCGGCAATAGCAGATTTAGGGGTGTGGAGTTTCGGCTTCACACCCTTTTGTCGTACTATACCCCACGGAATGGGGACCACGGCTGTCCGGTAACTGCTAACGGGGACGGAATTCAAGATGTCAATGCGGGTGAAGCTGGAGCATCTGGAGACACTGCGGCGCCAGGCGGAGCTTGGCGGCGGCGAAAAGCGGATCAAGGCGCAGCACGCACGCGGCAAGCTAGCCGCGCGTGAGCGGCTGGACGTACTCCTCGATCCAGGATCGTTGGTCGAACTGGATCGCTTCGTGGTGCACCGGGCGACGGATTTTGGCCTCGACAAGGAGAAATACCTCGGCGACGGGGTGGTGACCGGGTACGGCGCGATACACGGGCGCCTGGTCTATGTATTTTCGCAGGATTTTACCGTTTTCGGCGGGTCCCTATCGGAGGCGCATGCCGAAAAGATCGTCAAGATCATGGACATGGCGCTAAAGAATGGCGCACCCGTCGTTGGCCTGAGCGACTCCGGTGGCGCGCGCATCCAGGAAGGCGTCGTTTCGCTCGGCGGTTACGCGGACATCTTTTTGCGCAACACCCTGGCATCCGGCGTCATCCCGCAGATCAGCGCCATCCTGGGTCCCTGTGCCGGCGGAGCCGTCTACTCGCCCGCGATCACTGATTTCATCTACATGGTCCAGGGCACCAGCTACATGTTCGTGACTGGGCCCAACGTAGTGAAGACGGTGACCCACGAAGACGTTACCATGGAGGAGCTGGGCGGTGCCGCCACACACGCCGCCAGGTCCGGTGTGGCGCACTTCGCGCTGAAGTCCGAGGTGGAGTGCCTGCACCGCATCCGCAAGCTCTTTGAATACATCCCGCAGAACAACGCCGAAGACCCCCCCTACCGCCAGACCGATGATCCCTTCGATCGCGGGGATGAGGATCTACTTGATCTGGTTCCGGATAACCCCAACAAGCCGTACGACATGCGTGATGTCATCTCACGCGTGATCGACGACGGTGAATTCTACGAGGTGCACGCGGACTACGCGGGAAACATCCTGTGCGGCTTCGCCCACATGGGCGGCCACTCGGTAGGAATCGTAGCCAACCAGCCAGCGGTGCTCGCGGGCGTGCTGGACATCGACGCAGCCGTAAAGGGTGCACGCTTTGTCCGCTTCTGCGATGCCTTCAACATTCCACTCCTAACGTTCGAGGACGTACCGGGCTTCCTGCCGGGCGTGGCGCAGGAGCACGGCGGCATCATCCGCCATGGAGCCAAGCTGCTCTACGCCTTTTGCGAAGCCACGGTGCCCAAGGTGACGATCATCACCCGCAAGGCGTACGGCGGCGCCTACGACGTGATGAGCTCCAAGCACATTCGCGGAGACCTGAATTACGCCTGGCCAACCGCCGAGATCGCGGTGATGGGTGCCAAGGGCGCGGTGGAGATCCTGTACCGCCGCGAAATCGCCGGCTCGGGAATGGCGATGAGGTGGCCGCCTCGAAGCAGCAGGAATACGCCGAACGCTTCGCCAATCCCTTCGCCGCCGCCGCGGCGGCGCTTCGTGGACGACGTCATCGACCACGTGGAAACCAGGGCTCGCGTGATCAGCGCCTTCGACATGCTGCAAAACAAGCGGGATTCGAATCCGCCTAAAGCACGGCAACATCCCGCTGTAGCTGGATCAGCACCTGGCGGGCTTCCGTTGACACCTGAGGAAGCTTGCTTTACCTTGAGGTAAAGGAGCAGCCTGTGACCATCAAGCTAAGCAGCAAGTCTCAGATAGTTATTCCGGCAGACGCCGCCGCCGACTCGGTTTGCGGCCGGGCGACCGCCTTTCTATTGAGGTCGAGCGTGACGCCATCGTGTTGCGCAAGGCACCAGGATCGGCGCTCGCGGGGTTGGAGGAGTTCATTGGCGACCGGTCTGGGCCGGATACGCGGAGGAGCTTCTGCGTGAGCGCGTCGAGACCAGCGGGGCTCCACCACCCTCGTGAGCTCCGCGTCGATTGCTGACGGAGCTAGTGTGTACCTCGACACACCCGCCTTCATTTACCATCTCGAACACCACGCCCGCTACGGACGGCTCGCCGCCGATCTGTTTTCGCGCGTGCGGACGGGGCTCTTGCGGGCGCACACGTCCGTCCTGAGCTTGACGGAACTGCTAATGCCGCTGTATCGCCTTGGTAGCACCGGGCGCGCGCAGGGGACTGGCGGCGAGTCTCCGCGCGTACCCGCACTTGGAGTTGCTGGAGGTGGCGGGGCGGACTGCAGAACATGCGGCTCGTTTGCGCGGTGTGTACAATCTGCATACTCCCGACGCCGTTCACGTCGCGAGCGCGGTTGAAAGTGAGGTGGATTGGCTCGTCACCAACGATCGCCGGCTCCGTCGCGTGGAGGGTGAAGGTGTTCGCGTTTGGCTCTTTGACGATTACACGGCGCCGGCACCCTGAGTCACGGAAAGCTTTGTTCAACAAGATCTTAGTCGCCAACCGCGGGGAAATTGCGCTCCGGATTATCCGCGCCGCGCAGGAGCTGGGTGTCCACACGGTCGCGGTGTACTCGGAGGCCGACCGCCTCGCTCCGCACGTGCTGGCTGCGGACGAAGCCTACCTGATTGGCCCACCGCCCTCCGCGCAAAGCTATCTGCGAGCCGACGAGCTGATCCGCGTCGCCAGGGAAGCCGGCGCCGAGGCCATTCACCCGGGCTACGGCTTCTTGTCCGAGCGCGCGCCCTTCATGCGAGCAGTGAAGGAAGCGGGTCTGGTGTTCATCGGGCCCCCGGCGGACGCCGTGGAGGCGATGGGGGACAAGACCGAAGCCCGCAAGCGAGCCACGGCGGCGGGCGTTCCGGTGGTTCCGGGGACGACCGAGCCGCTGGCGGATGCCGCCGAAGCCGAGCGAGTTGCGGCGAAGGTTGGCTATCCGGTGCTTCTCAAGGCCGCGGCCGGTGGGGGCGGGAAGGGGATGCGCATTGTGCGCACTCACGAGGAAACGGCAGCTGCATTCAGCGCCGCCAGCCGCGAGGCACTGGGAGCCTTTGGGGACGGCTCGGTGTATGTCGAAAAGTTCCTAGAGGGTCCACGCCACATCGAGATTCAGCTGCTGGCCGACCAGCACGGAAACGTGCTGCACCTCGGGGAGCGTGAGTGTTCCATCCAGCGACGGCACCAGAAGCTTATCGAAGAAGCGCCGTCGGCGGTGCTTACGCCCGAGGAGCGTGCCGCCATGGGCTCTACGGCGGTTGCGGCTGCGCGTGCGGTCGGCTACGAGGGTGCCGGCACGGTTGAGTTCCTTTACCAGGACGGTGAATTCTTCTTTCTGGAGATGAACACCCGCATCCAGGTGGAGCACCCCGTCACGGAACTGGTGACGGGAATCGATCTGGTGCAGTGGCAGATTCGAGTCGCCGCCGGCGAACGGCTCCCGTTCACGCAGGAGCAGATAGCGTTCACCGGCCACGCCATCGAGTGCCGGATCACCTCCGAAGACCCCTTCAATGGTTTTCTGCCGTCCACCGGACGCATTCAGCTGCTGGAGGTGCCCACCGGCCCCGGCGTCCGCTGGGACGGCGGCATCACAGCCGGCTACGAGGTGGGGCTCTTTTACGATCCCATGCTCGCCAAGCTGATCGTTCATGCGCCCACACGGGAGCAGGCGATCGAGCGTATGAAGCGCGCACTGCTGGAGCTGCGGGTGGTGGGCGTGGACACCAGCGTGCCCTTCCACCTGCGCGTCATGGACGAGCCGGATTTCCGCGCGGGGCGTCTGGACATCAAGTACCTGGATCGTCACGAAGCCGAGCTTTTGAGCCCGGGTGCCGAGGAGATGCAGATCCAGGCAGTGGCCCTCGCGGCTGCGATGCTGGAAGAAGAGCATCGTACCCGCCGCTCCGCGCAGCGAATGCAGGCGGGTAGCGGCACAACTCGTGGATGGAAGCAGCGCGGCGGGTGGCGGGCGGGGTGAAACGCTCCCGTCGCGCGCCGTCCCGCGCAACGCCGGTGCAGGTGCGGATCGACTCCATCGCCGCCGGCGGTGAGGGCGTGGGGCGCCTTGCGGACGGACGGGTCGTGTTTGCACACCGCACCGCACCCGGTGATCTCGCGGAGCTGGTTCTGCAGGAGGAGCACCCCCGCTGGGCGCGCGCCCGTCTCGCGCGGGTGCTGGAGCCCTCCACGGAGCGGCGGCCAGCACCCTGCCGCTTTTACGCCGACTGCGGCGGCTGCACTGTGGAGCATCTCACCTATCCCGCGCAGCTTCGTGCCAAGAGCCGGATCGTCGCGGACGCGCTCAACCGGATCGGCGGCCTGGACGTTGCACCACCGGAGGTGGCGCCCTCACCCCGGGAGCATCGCTATCGCAATCGGGTGTCGTTCGCCCTGCGGCGCCTGCACGACGGCCGCGTGGTGGCTGGTTTTCACGCCATCGGCGACCCACACCGCATCGTGGAGATCGATGGCGACTGTTTGTTGATGGAGGAGCCCGTCGGTAGGGCCTGGGACGCATTGCGCAGGCACTGGGGTCCGGGTGCTGACCGACTGCCAGGCGGTCCTCAGCTCCGTCTCACCCTTCGGGCGAGCGCTGGCGGGGAAGTTTCGCTCCTGGTGGAGGGCGGCGCCTCCCGGGGGAAAGCTGAAGAGCTGATCGCCCTGGTGCCGGGGCTGGTCGCCGTCTGGCATCAGACCGCCGGGGCCGGCACCGAGCTGATCGCCGGTGCGCCCGGGCTGCCGGAGTCCTGGGGCGACGAAACGGTGGAGCTCACCGGCGCAGCCTTTCTGCAGGTGAATCGCGGCGCGGCGGCACTGCTCGAAGCGCACGTGGCGGAGGCAGCCGGGAGCGTCGCGGGCTTACGGGTGGTGGATGCATACTGCGGTGTGGGGCTCCATGCACGGCGCTTCGCGCGCGAGGGAGCGAGGGTGATCGGCCTGGAGCTGGACCCGCAGGCGGTCGCCGAAGCGCGGCGTGCCGCGCCCGCCGGTGCATCGTTCGAGCGCGGGGCCGTCGAGTCCTTGCTTCCGGGGCGTCTTCCCGCCGATCTGGTGATCCTCAACCCACCCCGGGCGGGCATTGCCCCGGAGGCGGCAGCAGCGCTGCAGGCATCCCCGCCCGAAAAGCTGATCTACATCTCCTGCGATCCCGCCACTCTGGCGCGAGATCTGAAGCGCATGGACGCTCTGCGCGTGACCAGCCTGCGCGCTTTTGATCTCTTTCCGCAGACGGCACACGTCGAAACCGTGGCGGTATTATCTCCGAACCGGGTGTGAACCGCACTCATGCGTTACTATGTCTCCATAGCTGATCGGGTAGTCGAGGTGGACCTTTCCGGCGCCGTTCCCATCGTTGATGGGACGCCGGTACCGGCCGACCTGACTGCCCTTCCCGGAACGGGAGTCCGCCATCTGCTCGCCGGTGGAGCATCACACCCCTTCCTGGCGCAACCCGGTGACCGGAGGGGCCGCTGGCAGATCACGCTGGGGGGCGTTCGGTTCGCCGCGGATGCGGTGGACGAGCGGACCCGTGCGATCCGGGAGATGACCGGCACCGGCGAGGAGGAAACGGAGAAGGTGATTTCGGCACCCATGCCGGGGCTGGTCATCAAGGTGGAGGTCGAGATCGGACAGCAGGTCCGAGCTGGGCAGGGCCTGGTGATCGTGGAAGCAATGAAGATGGAGAATGAGCTTAAGGCTCCCGCCGATGGGGTCGTCGCGCGAATTGAGGTGGAACCCGGCCGTACGGTCGAAAAGGGAGCCACGCTTATCGTACTCGAGTAGTCGCTCGCAACCAAGCCTATGAATGAGACGCACGTAGTCCCCAACATCGGGGAGGATCCGGGGACAACCGGGCCCGCCGTCGACGGCAAGGCGGGATGGGTGGCACGCATTGCGCCCGGCCTGTCCAAGCACCCGGAGCGGCGGGAGGGCTTTGCGGGCACCAGTGGCATCGAGGTGGATCGCCTGTACACTCCCGCGGAGGTGGAGGGGCTGGATTACGAGCGGGACCTCGGCTACCCGGGCGAGTACCCGTTCACGCGTGGCATCCAGCCTACCATGTACCGGGGTCGCTTCTGGACGATGCGGCAGTATGCGGGCTTTGGCACCGCCGACGATACCAACCGCCGCTTTCACCACCTGCTGAACGCGGGGCAGACGGGGCTTTCCACCGCCTTCGACCTTCCGACCCAGATGGGGTACGACTCGGATCATCCCATGGCCGCGGGCGAGGTCGGACGGGTGGGGGTGGCGATTGACACGGTGGCGGACATGCGGAAGCTGCTGCACGACATTCCGCTGGACAGGGTTTCCACGTCGATGACCATCAACGCCACAGCGTCCATCCTGCTCGCCTTCTACATCGCCATCGCCGATGAGCAGGGGATTCCGCGCTCAAAGATCTCCGGTACGATCCAGAACGACATCTTGAAGGAGTACATCGCTCGCGGCACCTATGTGTTCCCGGTGGAGCCGAGTCTTCGCTTGATTACGGACATCTTCGCCTTTTGCAACACGGAGGTGCCGCGCTGGAATACCATCTCGATTTCCGGCTATCACATCCGTGAAGCCGGCTCGACGGCCGCTCAGGAGATCGCCTTCACCTTTGCCAACGCCCTTGAGTACGTCCGCCGCGCGATCGCGGCCGGGCTGGATGTCAACCGCTTCGCGCCGCGCCTTTCGTTCTTTTTCGCCTCGCACAACGACCTGTTCGAGGAGGTCGCCAAGTTCCGCGCAGCACGGCGCCTGTGGGCGCGCCTGATGCGCGAACGCTTCGGCGCATCGGATGACGCGGCCCGGTTGCGCTTCCACACACAGACCGGTGGCGTTACGCTGCAGGCGCAGCAGCCGCTCAACAACGTGGTACGCGTGACGGTTCAGGCCCTTGCGGCGACGCTCGGTGGAACGCAGTCGCTGCACACCAATGGCTACGACGAGGCACTTTCGCTTCCGACGGCGCAGGCCGCGACGCTGGCGCTCCGCACACAGCAGGTCCTCGCCCACGAATCCGGCATAGGCGATACCGTGGACCCACTCGCCGGCTCCTATTACGTGGAGTCGCTGACCAGCGCCGTGGAGGAGAAAGCGCGGGAGTATCTCGACAAGATCGAGGAGATGGGTGGCGCGGCGGAGGGGATCGCCTACATGCAGGAGGAGATCCATCGTGCCGCCTACGAGCATCAGATCGCGGTGGAGCGTGGGGACCGCGTGATCATTGGAGTCAACCGTTTTTCTGAGCGGGACGAGCCGTTCGACCTGGGGCAGCCTGACTTTTCGGCCCTGGAACGAAGCCAGCGCGCGCAGCTCACCGCCATCAAGGCCGAGCGTAACGATGTGGAGGTCAGCAGTCGCCTTGCTGCCATCCGCTCCGCCGCGCGCGGAGGCGAGAACTTGATGCCAGCCATCATCGACGCGGTGAAAGCCACCGTTTCGCTGGGTGAGATCAGTGACGCGCTCCGCGCGGAGTGGGGTACGTACCGGCCGGTTTGAAGCTACGGCCGGTTGCTCGCGCCGCAGCAACGGATTAGCTTGTTCGGTTCCGCCTACAAGAAATAAAAGGTTTTTAGCAATGCCCACGTACGAGTATCGCTGCCCATCGTGTGGCAGCGACTTTGAAAAGTTTCAGCGCATGTCGGATGATCCCGGCGCGGATTGTCCAAGCTGCGGTGCACCGGCGCAGCGTCGCCTCTCGGGTGGGGCGGGACTGCTCTTCAAGGGGTCCGGCTTTTACATCACCGATTACCGGGGTGAAGGATACAAAAAGGCCGCCGGCGCTGACAAACCCGACACGGGCGGCTCGAAGTCGGGCGACAGCAAGCCCGGCGACGGCAAGTCCGGGAACAGTAAGCCGTCCGCCAGCAGCACATCCGCTTCCAGTGACTGAATGGCAGTAGAATCGCTTCAGCGGGAGCTGGGTCGGGCTGTACGGGCGATCGGCGCGGATCCCGACACGCGCGTTGGCCTTGAGCGGGCTCGGGATCCCGAGCACGGCGACTGGGCCAGCAACGTTGCACTCACACTCGCGCGTCCGCTCCGCAGGAAACCCCGCGAGATCGCGGAGGAGATCGTCGCCAGACTGGACACGGACGCGGCGGGTGTGCGCTCCGTGGAGGTGGCTGGACCTGGCTTTATCAACTTCCGTCTGGCGCCGGAAGCGCTGATCGGAGGTCTCGCGGAGATCGTGGACGCGGACCTGGCCTTTGGCCGTTCGGAGGATGGTCAGGGCGAGCCTGTAATGGTCGAGTTTGTTTCTGCGAACCCGACGGGGCCACTCCATATCGGGCACGGCCGGCAGGCCGCCCTTGGCGACGCTATCGCGGAGCTGCTCGCCTGGACAGGCTGGAAGGTATCGCGCGAGTTTTACTACAACGATGCGGGCGAGCAGATCAATCGGCTTGCTCGCAGCGTGGCCGCTCGTCGTGCACAGCTCGACAGTCCTTCCGCGCCTTTTCCGGAGGATGGCTATCACGGCGATTACGTGTCGGAGATTGCCAGCCGCTTCCCCGGCGGGCCAGCCGCAAGTGAAGAGTTGCGCGCGTTCGCCGTCTCCGAGCTACGCGCCGAACAGGACCGGGACCTGAGTGAGTTCCGCGTCCGCTTCGACCGCTACTATCTCGAATCTTCGTTGTACACGGATGGCCGCGTGCAGGACACGATCCGGCGGCTGCGCGAAGCTGGCCGCGTGTACGAGCAGGGTGGTGCTCTGTGGCTGCGCACCACCGCCTTCGGGGACGACAAAGACCGGGTGATGGTGCGAAGCAACGGTGAGCCGACGTATTTCCTTGCGGACGTTGCGTACCACCTCGCCAAATGGGAGCGTGGCTTCCGGCGGGCCATCAACGTGCAGGGCTCCGACCACCACGGGACCACCGCTCGTGTACGCGCCGGCCTGCAGGCGCTTGGCCTGCCCCGCGGCTACCCCGAGTACGTCCTGCACCAGATGGTTACCGTGCTGCGGGGCGGGCAAGAGGTCAAGTTCTCGAAGCGCGCCGGAGACTACGTCACGCTTCGAGAGCTCTTCACCGAAGTGGGCGTGGACGTGGCACGCTACTTCTTCCTTATGCGGCGGGCGGAGGCGCAGCTGGTTTTCGATCTGGACCTTGCGCTCGACCAGTCCGACAAGAACCCCGTATACAAGATTCAGTATGCGCACGCGCGCATGCATGCGATTTTCCGGCGAGCTGGACTGCCGATGAGCGACGTTGCCGCAGGCACTGTCGCCTTGCTCCGGCAGCCCGCGGAGGTTGAGCTGGTGAAGGTGCTCCGCCGCCTGCCGGAAACCCTCGCGGAGGCGGCGGCAAGACACGCGCCGCATCTGCTTTGCAAGTACCTGGAGGAAGCTGCGGCAGCAGTGAACGCATGGTACCACACGGGGAATCGCGACGAGTCGCTGCGGGTGCTCGGAGTCGAACAAGATCTTTCGCGTGCGCGGCTCTTACTCGCACGCGCGGCAGCCATCGTGCTTCGGAACGGACTTTCGGTGCTGGGAATCACGGCACCGGAGCGAATGGAGCACGCGGAAACCCTCACCTGAACGCTTTCGATGTCGCTTTTGGTTGTTGGTAGCGTCGCACTGGACACGATCCACACACCGATGGGAACCGCGGAGGACGCTCTCGGGGGTTCTGCAACCCACTTCAGCGCCGCGGCCTCGCTGTTCTGCCCCGTACAGCTGGTAGGGGTGGTGGGAGATGACTACCCGGTGGACGATCTCCAGTTCCTGGCGGACCGCGGCGTCGATCTTGACGGCCTTGCTCGTGCGCAGGGGGAAAGCTTTCGCTGGTCGGGACTGTACAGCGCGGATCTGAACTCGCGGGAAACGCTGGAAACACGGCTCGGTGTCTTCGCCGACTTCCAGCCGCGAATCCCGGAGCGCTTCCGCGAGGCGGACTGGGTGTTCCTCGGTAACATCCATCCCGAGCTGCAGCTCGACGTGCTTCGCCAGATCCGCCGCCCGCGCCTGGTTGCCGCAGACACGATGAACTTCTGGATCTCGGGTAATCGCGACACTGTTCTGGAGCTGCTGGGCCAGGTGGATCTGCTGCTGGTGAATGACGACGAGGCGCGCGAGCTGTCGCGGGAGTGGAATCTTGCCCGCGCGGCCCGGTGGATCCAGGAGCAGGGCCCCCGTTACGTGATCATCAAGAAGGGCCAGCACGGGGCCATGCTGTGGACGCCGAGCGGACCGTTTGTCGCACCGGGCTTTCCCCTGGAAGATGTGTGCGATCCCACCGGAGCTGGCGATTCGTTCGCCGGTGGATTCATGGGGTACCTGGCCCAGGCCGGGCGGGCCGAAGACGGGGACCTCCGCCGGGCGATGATTTACGGTTCGGTGCTCGGCTCCTTCGCGGTCGAGCGTTTCGGGCTCGATCGTCTGCGCGACCTGGGTGGAGAGGAGATCGAGGAGCGGGCGCGCGCATTTCGCGAGCTGGTGGCGTTCGAGCTCGCAGTGGGAGTGGATGCCGGCCTCTGACATCTCACTGAGCTACCGCGGGAGCGGCGTCGATATCGATGCCGCCGAGCAGGCCAAACACCGCCTGGCCGGGCTTGTGCGCTCGACCTCAACGCCCGACACACTCTCGGAGCTCGGCTCTTTTGGCGGCCTGTATCGCCTCCCTAGGGGCCTGAACGACCCGATCCTGGTAGCGAGCACCGACGGCGTAGGCACCAAGCTCAAGGTGGCGGTGGCAGCAGGACGACACGACACGGTTGGCGAGGACCTGGTCAACCACTGCGTGAACGACATCCTGGTGCAGGGTGCCCGCCCACTCTTCTTCCAGGATTACCTGGGAATCGGCCGGATGGACGAGGGCATTGTGGAGGCGGTCGTAAGCGGGGTGGCGCGCGGCTGCCGCGAGAATGGATGTGCTCTGCTGGGAGGTGAAACCGCCGAGCTTCCGGGCATGTACACAGCCGGCGAGTACGACCTCGCCGGAACAATCGTGGGAGTCGTGGAGCACGACCAGCTGCTGGATGGCTCGCGGATTGAAGCCGGCGATGCGGTTGTGGCGCTTGCATCCTCGGGCCTGCATACCAACGGCTACTCGCTTGCGCGGCGTGTGGTTTTCGAGCGCATGCGCCTGGGACTCGATGATGCTTTCCCGGGCGAGGCCGGCACGGTCGCGGAAGTGTTGCTTCGTACCCACCGCAGCTACCTGCGTGCGCTCGCGGGGCCGCTGGAGCGGGGGGAAATCCACGGGCTGGCGCACATCACGGGTGGTGGCCTGCGGGACAATATCCCGCGGGTGCTTCCACCGGGCGTGGACGCGCGCCTGGAAACGGGGTCATGGGAGGTGCCAAGCGTCTTCCGCACGCTGCAAGAGCAGGGAGGTGTCGAGCAGATGGAAATGTTCCGCGTCTTCAACATGGGCGTCGGCATGGTCGCGATGGTGAATGCGGACCGGGCTGACGCGCTGGTCCGCGAGCTGGATGCCGGTGGGGAGCGGGCTTGGGTGGCGGGCGCGATCCGCCCGGGCACGGGTCAGGTATTGCTCTCCTAGCCATGGAAAATGGGATGAAGCGCTGGGGATGGGCGTTCACCCTGCTGACAGCCGTCAGCTCGCCGGTTGTCGCGCAGCATGGCAACGTCGCGAATCCGTGCACGCGTGTGGGTTCCGAGGCTCCAGCGGCAGCACGCGACTGGTGCATCCAGACAGCGCAGGCAGTCACCTCGGCTCAGCCGCAGCTAGGCATTCTGCTCGCTGCCGGCAATCCGATCCTCGGGGCGGGCCGTGCCGGCGGCGGCTTTCGACTCGGCGTCCTGCCGCAGGCGAGTGTCAGCGCAAAGCTGAACCTTGTGCAGGTTCAGCTGCCGGACCTCCGTTCAGCAGGCTCCGGCGCTGGACCGATGGCTGGCCGGCTGACTGCAGTCGCTCCGGCGATCTCCGGCACTGCCATGCTCGGCGTATTCCCCGGTGTGAGCCTCGCGCCGATGCTCGGCGGGATCGGGAGCTTGGATCTGCTCGCGCAGGCCACTTACCTGCCATTACGGACCTTTGGGGCCGGGGGCTTCGACGAAAGTTCTCCGGAGATGGCGTATGGGGCGGGCGTGCGCGTTGGGATTCTGCGCGAATCGTTCCTCTTGCCAGGCGTGTCGGTGAGCGCCATGTACCGGCGCCTCGGTGATGCCCGCTTTGGGAATGTATGCCAGGGGACGGCCCGGACCACCTCAGCCGACACCAGCCAGGGCTACAGCTTCGGGCAGGGGTCATGCACGGGCTCTGGCGATTCCGCCGCTGGCGGCAACGCGGGCGAGTTTTCCTTCGATCTCCACAACACGAGCGTGCGTGCCGCCGCTAGCAAGCGACTGCTTCTGCTGGGTTTGACCGCAGGCGTGGGGTACGACCGCTGGAGGAGCGACATTGCGTTCGGTTTTCGCGCGCCCCGCGATCCCCGCTTCTTCCGCGCCTCCGGTCTGGAGCTGAGCAGCCGGCGCTGGTCCGCATTCGCGAACGGGGTTTTGTCGCTCCCGTTCGTCGCGCTCGCCGCGGAGGCAGGATGGCTGCAGGGCGGCGCAGCGCTGGCCGAGTTTGATCCCTCACGCAGCCGTTTCGATCCCGGGTCAGGCACATGGTTCGGGAGTGTGGGAATGCGGTTGTCCCTGTGAGTTCCAGCACGGACGATGTGCACATGCGGCGTGCTCTGCAGCTTGCGTTGAGAGGCTGGGGCCGTGTCGCACCCAACCCGCTGGTCGGAGCTGTGGTGGCGCAGGGGGAGGAAGTCCTGGGTGAGGGGTGGCACGCGGAGTACGGCGGCCCCCATGCGGAGGTCCAGGCACTGCGAGCCGCGGGAACTCGCGCCACCGGGGCTACACTGTACGTAACGCTCGAGCCCTGTGCTCATCACGGCAAGACGCCGCCCTGCACGAACGCTATACTGGCTCACGGCATCGCCCGGGTTGTATTCGCGGCTGCCGACCCGAACCCCCAGGCCCGGGGCGGCGCCGAAGTGCTCCGGGCCTCCGGTGTGGAACTAAGCTGGGGTGTGGAGGAACAGGGGACGTGGGACCAGAACGCGCCTTTCTTCCATCGCTTCGCCGGTACCAAGCGCCCCTGGATCGCGCTCAAGCTCGCCATGTCGCTGGATGGGGCAGTGGCGGACGCATACGGACGCTCGAAGTGGATTACCGGGGAGCTGGCCCGACGGGAAACCCACCGGCTACGTGCGCAGTTCGACGGGATCGGGGTGGGAAGTGGCACCGCACTGGCAGACGATCCGCAGCTCACCGTCCGGGGGTTGGTCCCGCCCCGATGCGCCCCGGCCCGGGTGGTGTGGGATCGGCGACTCCGGCTCCCCACCGACAGCCGGCTCGCGCGTACGGCGGGTGAGATTCCGGTGTGGGTGGTCACCGGCGCCACTGCGCCCGAGGAGCGATGCAGTGCCCTTGAAGATATGGGCGTGCGAGTGCTTCGGAGTCGCGATCTCGGCGACGGCCTCCGTGGGCTGTGGAATCACGGCGTCGGCTCAATGCTGGTGGAGGGCGGAGCGCACATCGCCAGCGCACTGCTTTCGGGCGGTTTTGTGGACCGGCTGTACCTGTTCTACGCCCCTCTGCTACTCGGCGCGGGTGCGGTTCGGGCATTCGGCGCCCTTGCGGCCGCTTCCGTGGAGAGCGCCGCGCGGTGGCGTATGCTGCCGACGGAACAGTTCGGGCCGGACACGCTGATCACCCTTGCAGCGTAGCTGGCGTGTTCACCGGGATCATCGAAGAAGTCGGCGAGATCGCCGCGGCAGAGCCGCTGGGCAATGGCGCCGCATTGCGAATTGCGGCATCCCATGTGCTCCAGCAACTCGCGGTCGGCGACAGCGTGGCCATCGACGGTGTTTGCCTCACTGCTACGTCGGTGGCTCCGGACAGCTTCACCGTGGACGCTGTGGCGACCACTTTGGAACGGACGGCACTCGGCACATATGCGCCGGGTCGGCGAGTAAACCTCGAGCGGGCGCTCGCGCTGGGGGCCCGGCTTGGAGGACACCTGGTACAGGGACATGTCGACGGGGTAGGATGGATCGAGAGCATCCATCCGCGAGACGAGCTGGTGCGGATCGACTTCACGCTGCCCGAAGAAGTAGCCGATTTCACGGTGCTGCACGGCTCGATTGCGCTCAACGGAATCAGTTTGACCGTCAACGCGCTGCCGGCCCACTCCATTTGCCAGGTATCCATCATCCCTCACACATGGTCCCACACGGCTCTGCGCGAGCTAGCCCCTAGGGATCCGGTGAACGTTGAGGGCGACCTGATCGGCAAGTATGTCCGGCGTCTGCTCGGCGCGCCATCTGCGGGCGCGGACCTCATGGGCGGGTGGGGGTACTAGGCGCATGCCCTTTGACAGCGTAGAAGCAGCGATCCGCGACATCGCGGAAGGCCGCATGGTGATCGTCGCCGACGATGAGGACCGGGAGAACGAGGGGGACCTGGTCTGCGCGGCGGCCGCCGTCACTCCGCAAACGATCAACTTCATGGCCACTCACGGCCGGGGGATGATCTGCCTCACGCTCACTCCGGAGCGCGCCGATGCGCTCGAGCTCCGGCCCATGACGGAAGTGAACACGGAGGCCCAAGGTACAGCATTCACCGTTACCGTTGATGCCGCCCCGCGCTTCGGCGTGACAACGGGGATCAGCGCAGCGGATCGGGCCAAGACGATCCAGGTTTGCGTGGACCCCGACAGCGGTCCCGCGGATCTGCGTCGCCCCGGGCACGTGCACCCGATCCGCTCCCGCCCAGGCGGGGTGCTCCGCCGGGTCGGCCAGACAGAGGCATCGGTCGATCTCGCTCGAATGGCTGGGCTCGCTCCGGCGGGTGTGATCTGCGAAATCCTGAATCCGGACGGCACCATGGCGCGGCGCCCGGAACTGGAGCGCTTCGCCGCGGAGCACGGCATGCGATTCATCACCGTCGCGCAAATCATCGCGCATCGCCTCAAGAACGAGTCGCTGGTACACCGGGAAGCGGCGGCAACCATCCCGACCCCGTACGGCGACTGGCGGATCATCGCATACCGGAACGACGTGGATTCCTTTGATCACGTCGCCTTCGTGCACGGCGACATCGGCGGCGGGCGTGATGTGCTGGTGCGGATGCATTCGGAGTGCCTCACGGGTGATGTGTTCCATTCACAGCGCTGCGACTGTGGAGAGCAGCTCGACACCGCTCTGCGGCTGATCGCCGCGGAGGGCGCGGGCGTGATCGTGTACCTGCGACAGGAGGGGCGTGGGATTGGTCTGGTGAACAAGCTGCATGCCTACGCGCTCCAGGACCAGGGGCTCGATACCGTGCAGGCCAATGAAGCACTTGGCTTTCAGCCGGACCTGCGTGACTACGGAATCGGTGCACAGATCCTGCGGGATCTTGGAGTATCGTCGATGCGTTTGCTCACGAACAACACCAAAAAAATCGTGGGACTTGACGGCTACGGCCTTTCGGTAGCGGATCAGGTCCCGCTACGGATCGAGCCGAACCCGTTCAACCACGGCTATCTCGCCACGAAGCGGGACAAGATGGGCCATCTGCTCCCCACCGGCTGATCAATGAGGGAACACCAGGGAATGTTGCGCGGGGATGGGCGCCGCTTTGGGATCGTTGTGGGGCGATTCAACGAGTTCATCACGGGCCAGCTCCTCGCTGGCGCACGTGACTGCCTCCAGCGCCACGGAGTCGCGGATGAGGACATCGTGGTGGCGTGGGTTCCGGGTGCATGGGAGATTCCTGGCGCGCTGCGGCGACTGGCCCGGCATGCGCCATTCGACGCATTGATTGCCCTGGGTGCGGTGATTCGTGGCGGTACTCCTCACTTCGAGTACGTATCAGGTGGAGTGGCGAGTGGAGTCGCCGCCGTGGGTGCCGAAAGCGACCTCCCCGTCGCCTTCGGAGTGCTCACGACGGACACGGTGGAGCAAGCGATCGAGCGTGCTGGAACCAAAGCCGGGAACAAGGGATGGGAGGCGGCGCTTGCCGCATTGGAAGTCGCGGACCTGTATGCGAGGCTGAATGCAGACGCCGAAGGTGCATGAGCGCAGCCGCGCGCGAGGGTGGGCGTTGCAGGCGCTGTATGCCTTGGAGATGCGCGGAGCCGGGCCGGACGCCCTGGTGCAGACGCTGGAAGACGTTTTCGACCAGCTGCAGGTGGCACGCCGGAACGCATCCTACTCCATGGTTCTGGTCCGTCTCGTGGCCGCGAATCTCCCCCGTATCGATCGCGTGCTCAGTGACGCACTCGAAAACTGGCGCATGGACCGGCTGGCGGTGATGGACCGGAACATTCTCCGAGTTGGGATCACCGAGCTGGTGTTCGTGGATGACGTTCCGCCACTCATCGCCGTGCGCGAAGGGGTAGCGCTCGCCGAACGCTACGGAACTCCGGAAAGCCCTCGCTTTGTCAAAGGGGTCCTGGACGCCGTGGCCCGAAATGTGGCGGCACAGCGGCCGTGAAGCTGCTGGTAGTCAACTGGCAGGACCGCATGAATCCGCACGCTGGGGGTGCGGAAATTCATCTTCACGAGATTTTCGGCCGTCTGGCCACGCGGGGCCACCAGATCACGTTTCTCGCCTCCGGCTGGCGGAACGCCGCCACTCGCGAAATGCTGGACGGGATCGAGGTGCACCGTACTGGAAGGCGACACACCTTCGGAATGCGTGCTCCGGGCTATTACCGACAGCACCTGAGCCGTCAAAGCTTTGACGGCATGGTCGACGCCCTCAACAAGATCCCGCTGTTCACGCCTCTCTGGGCCGGCCGCCCTGTAGTACTCCTCGTACATCATCTCTTTGGAGGAACCGCGTTTCGCCAGGCACCGCCTCCCATCGCGGCCGCAACCTGGCTGCTCGAGCGGCCGCTCGCCCGGGTGTACCGCGGCCTGCCGGTCCAGGCGATCTCGAGCAGTACCGCTGACGATCTTGCCGCTCGAGGGATGGACAGTCGGAGGATCACCGTCATACAGCCGGGGGTCGACACCGGATTTTTCGCCCCGGCGGCGCGCGAAAGCCGGTCGCCCCGGCCGACGTTCCTGTACCTTGGACGGCTGCAGCGCTACAAGCGGGTTGACCTAGTCATACGAGCAGTTGCACTCCTGCGGGGGCGGGGTGTGAGTGCCACACTGTTGATTGCGGGCCGTGGGGAGCATGAGGGTTCTTTGAGGCGCTTGACAGCCCGGCTGGGCGCCGACGACCAAGTGCGTTTTCTCGGCTACGTCAGCGAAGAGGAAAAGCGCGCGCTTTTCCGGGCGGCATGGGCCAACGTTTTCACATCGCCAAAGGAGGGGTGGGGAATCACCAACCTCGAGGCTGCCGCATGCGGAACGCCTTCCGTCGTGAGTGACGCACCGGGGTTGCGGGAATCCGTGCGCGACGGCGAAACGGGCTTGCTGGTACCCCACGGCGACGTTGCGTTGCTCACGACTGCTCTCGAAACCCTCGCGCAACATCCCGAGAGGGTGGAAACGATGGGGCGGCACGCCCGCGGGTTCGCTGAGCGCTTTACCTGGGATCGGGCTGCAGCGGAAACCGAGCATCACCTGCGCACGGCGTTCGGAATCGCTGAAGGAGTCACGCTGTGCCGCCATTGACCATTGAGGAAATGCTCCGCGCAAAGCAGCAGAGCCTGGCGCTCGAGCTGTTGACGGACATCCGGGGTCTTGCGCGTTTGGTCCCAGGGCCTGACGTGTCCACGCCGGGGCTCGCACTTACGGGCTACACGCACCGCTTTCCGGCGGAGCGTCTCCAGGTGCTCGGAGAAACGGAGGTGTCCTTTCTCCTTTCACTGACCGAGGATGAACGACGCCGAGCCATCGAGGGCTTTCTTGCTCTCGACATCCCCGCGGTCTTCATCACCAAGGGGCAGGAGCCGCCGGTTCCACTCGTGGAGGTCGCGAACCAGCGGGGTATTCCCGTCATCCGAACGCCTGCAAAGACAGCCGAGTTCTTCACCCGCATCAAGCCCTTTCTTGAAGACTGTTTTGCTCCCCGCACCAGCATGCACGGCTCGCTGGCCGACGTATTCGGTGTGGGGCTGCTCTTCGTGGGCCGGAGCGGGATTGGCAAGTCCGAAGCCGTGCTGGATCTGGTCGAGCGCGGGCACCGTCTGGTGGCCGACGATCTGGTGCTGGTTGCGCGGCGAGGGAACGATGTACTGATCGGCCGTGGACATGAACTCCAACGCCACCACATGGAGATCCGCGGTGTAGGCATAGTCGATATAAGTCACCTCTTCGGCGTCCGCGCGATACGTCAACAGAAGCGTCTGGAAGTGGTCGTGCAGCTTGAGCTGTGGGATGCAAATGCCACGTACGACCGCACTGGCCTGGACCGGCAGACAGTGGAAATTCTCGATGTGACGCTCCCGAAGGTCGTCATCCCGCTGATCCCGGGCAAGAACATCACCGTGATCAGCGAGGTCGTTGCCATGAACCACCTGTTGCGGTATGCAGGAATCGATTCCGCAGGCCAGTTTCACCACCGGCTGCGGAATCGCATGCAGCAGGCACGGGAATACCTGGAGGAAGATGATGAGTGAGCCGGTACAAGGATTGATCCTGGCGCATGCCTCGGTGGCTTCCGGGCTGGTCGCTGCCGTCAAGCAGATCGCGGGGATCGGTGACGGGACGCTCCGCCCACTGACCAACGACGGCTGTGGCCCGGACGCGCTGCTGGATGCGGTCCGCCGCGATGCCGGTTCCGGTCCGGCGCTGATCTTCACCGATCTTGTCAGCGGCAGCTGCGGATTCGCCGCACGGAAGCTGGTGGCTGAGCGGCCGGGTACGGCAGTCCTTTCGGGAGCCAATCTCGCGATGCTGCTCGACTTCGTTTTTCATCGCGATCTGCCGCTGCCGGTGCTGGTGGAGCGGCTCGTGACTCATGGGCGGGATGCGATCACCGGAGCGTGCTCGGAGGACTGCACTGATGCCGCTGGTGCTGCTGCGCGTTGACGAGCGCTTGATCCACGGTCAGGTCATCGTCGGATGGGCCGGACCCCTGCGGATCGGGTGCATCGTGGTTGCGGATGATGCCCTGGCGGAGAGCGAGTGGGAGCAGGATCTCTACAAGCTCGGTGTCCCCGCAGGCATTGAGTGCAGGTTCCTGCCAGTCGCCACCGCGCGGGATCGCATTGCCGCGTGGCAGAGGGGATCGGAGCGAATCGCCCTCCTGGTCCGCGGCGTTCCGGAATTGGGCCGGCTCGCCGAGGGAGGCTCACTGGCCGATCAGCAGGTGAACCTCGGTGGCATTCATCATGCTCCGGGGCGCGAGCGGGTGCTCGCCTATCTCTTCCTGAGCCCTGAAGAACGTGCCGATCTCGATCGGGTCGCCGCCTCAGGCGCTGATATTGGGGCGCGTGACCTCCCGAATGCGCAGCGAGTGCCGCTAGCCGAGCTGCTCACGCGGCGAGACTAGCCATGCCCGAGCCGTACCAGTGGGTTCTGCTTTGCCTGCTGGGTGGGTGGACCGCCGTTGACGGCGTTTCCTGGGGGCAGTTCATGGTTTCAAGGCCGTTCATCGCGGCTGTTGCCGCTGGCGCGGTCGCGGGTGCACCGGCTCAGGCAGCTCAGCTCGGACTCGTTCTCGAAGCGTTGCACCTGCGGGTGTTGCCCATCGGTGCCGCACGGTACCCGGAGGGCGGTCCGGCTGCCGTGGTGGGCGGGGCCGCAGCCGCGGTTCTGACGGGAACCAACGGCCTGCTCACTGCCGCCGTCTTCGTGTTGCTGTGGGAATGGCTTGGTGGGGAAACTGTCCGGCAGCTACGCAACTGGAACACGCCGGCTCCCGTGTGCGGTGGTCTCACACCCGCCGCGCTCGAACAGGGACACGTCATGGCGATCGCACTGGATTTTGCGCGAGGTGTTCTGCTGGTACTTGTCGGTGTGCCGTTGCTCCTCGGGATCGCGGTCAGTACCGAGCCGTTTCTCGCTGGCTATGGAGCCAGGAGCGGTCTTTTGCTGGCTGCTGCCGTGGCTGCGGGCGTGGCCTCGGCGGCCGGCATGTTCGGCCTCGCGCACGCACGCTTTGCGCTGGCCGGCGCCGGGCTCGGACTGCTGTTCGTGGCGCTCCGTTGACCTACCTTCCCGCGGCGGCGCGAAGGGCTCTGCTGCTACGGAGCCTGGCTGTGCAAGGCTCCTGGAACTACCAGACCCTGATCGGGACCGGCTTCGCGTACATGCTGCTGCCGGCTCTGCGTCACCAGTTGGGAGACGACCCTGCGGCGCTGCGCTCCGCGCTCGCCCGGCACGCAGAGCTGTTCAACAGCCACCCGTACCTGGCGACGCTCGCCGCGGGCGCCGTCGCCCGGCTGGAAGCTGACCAGGCGAACCCGGAGTTGATCAAGCGCTTCAAGGATGCTCTGCGCGCCCCGCTCGGATCGATCGGAGATCGCCTTCTGGCTCGCGTGGCGCCCCACCTGCGCGCTGGGCGCCATCACGCTGCTGCTCCTGGGCCTGCCCTGGTGGGTCGCGGCAGTCGGCTTCCTGGTTCTCTACAACGCCGTTCACCTGTACGTACGGTACTGGGGCCTTGATGCGGGACTGGCCACCGGGCTGCAGGTCGGAGCTGCCCTGCGCGATGCGTCGCTCGAGCGCTGGGGAAATCGAGCCGCAAGGGCCGGAGCATTGCTCGCCGGCTTTGCGACGGTGCTCGCTTCGGCGCGGGTTGAACGCGGTTCATTCGATCTCGGAGTAGTGATAGTGGCGGTCGGCGCGGGCTTGTTGCTCCGCGGCTGGACACGACGACTGGTGTGGAGCGTTCTCGCGGCTGGATGGTTTGCGGGCGTCACCGGCATGTTTGCAGCGTTCGGCTAACAATACAAGAATGGAACGGATTGCAACGGTAACTGTCCCGAACAAGTACGGACTGCACGCGCGCCCGGCCGCCGAGCTGGTGAAGCTCGCCAATCGCTTCCAGGCCGACGTTTGGGTTGGCAAGGAGGGTCTGGAGGTCAACGGAAAAAGCATTATGGGCGTGCTGATGCTGGCAGCAGAACGCGGATCAAGCTTGACGCTCCGGGCGTCCGGCGACGACGCCGAAGACGCTGTTTCTGCTCTTGAGTCGCTGGTCGCGGCCGGCTTCGGAGAGGACTAGCGATGCGCCTCGCGCGGGATGGGATACCGGCATCGCCCGGCATTGTGATCGCTCCCGCGCGCGTGCTGCGCTGGGAGATGCCCCGTGTGTCGGCTCAGGGGGCGCTGACAACGGGCGAGCCGGAGGCCGAGGTTCGCCGCTTCCGCGAAGCCTGTGCGTGGGCACGGAACCAAACCCGGGAGATTCAGCGGCAAACTGAGGAGCGACTTGGCGGGGTCGAGGCGCGGATCTTCGAACCGCAGCTGCTCATGCTCAAGGACGCTGAGCTGGTCGAGCGCACGGAGTCCTATATCCGCGAAGGGCGCTTGAGCGCTCCGCGTGCCTGGGAGATGCGGGTCCTGGAATGGGAATCCCAGTGGTCACACACCGCGAATCCGATGGTTCTCGACAAGCTGAACGACCTTGCGGACGTGCACGCTCGGGTTCTCCGCCGTCTGCTGGACCTGCCGGAGCTGGAGCCGGTTCTTCAGCGTGTGGGCGAGCCCGTTGTCATAGTGGCACCGGAACTCGCGCCCAGTGTGGTCGCGCGAATCGACCCGGAGCGCGTACTCGGCCTCGCGCTTGATGGTGGCACCCGCGCGTCCCACGCGTCGATCCTGGCGCGGTCGCTCGGGATTCCCGCGGTAGTCAGTCTGGGAGCGTTTTCCGAGCAGGTGCCCGACGGCGCGGAGATGATCCTTGACGGGAGCACCGGCCGTGCGGTTGTTGGGCCCGGTGAGGAGGAAAAGCGAATTTACCGGGAACGGGATTTCCGCACCCGCGAGTGGGAACAGGAGCAGCTTTTACTCGCCCATCTTGAGCCGGTCACCCTCGACGGCGTTCGCATCTCTCTCCGCGCGAACCTGGATCTTCCTGGGGAAGCCGTGTCTGCCCGGGCACATGGCGCCGACGGTGTCGGCCTCCTCCGGACCGAGTTCCTGGTCATCGGCCGTGGCACGGCTCCGGGCGAGGAAGAGCAGTATTCGGCCTATCGGGACGTAGCAGAAACCTTCTCGGGGAAGCCGGTGGTGATCCGCACTTACGACCTCGGAGGGGACAAGTTTCCACCATTCCTGCATATGGTTCCGGAGGAAAATCCCTTTCTCGGGTGGCGGGCGATTCGGGTCTGTCTCGATGAACCGGCTCTCTTCCATGCCCAGCTCCGCGCTCTGCTTCGCGCCGGTGCCCGCGGAGATATTCGCGTCATGCTCCCGCTGGTCAACGAGATCAGCGAGATCAAGGCCGCCCGGGAAATGCTGGAACGGGCGGCGAGCGAGCTTGGCGGCGAAGCGCGCTCGGCTGCCCGTTCCCTGCGCCTTGGCGTCATGATCGAAACGCCGGCTGCAGCGATCTGCGCACGCGATCTGGCCCGGCATGTGGACTTTTTTTCGATCGGCACCAATGATCTCGTGCAGTACACGCTGGCTGTTGACCGCGGCAATGCCCGCCTGGCAAAGCAGTACAACCCGTTCCATCCCGCCGTCGCGCGCCTGATCAAGATGGTGGTCGACGCCGGGCGGGACGCGGGGGTCGAGGTCAGCGTCTGCGGGGAGCTCGCCGCCAACCCGCTCGGCGCCTTCATGCTCATCGGTATGGGTGTGGAGGTTTTGTCAGTCGGCACCTCCGCGCTAGCCGAAATCCGTAAAGTGATACGTTCCACGGACGCCCGGGACGCGGCGCGGGCGGCACAGGTTGCTCTGCAGGCGTTCACCCCGGACGAGGTAGTAGACGCGCTCGCTGCCGGGTTAGGGCGGGGCACCGACGTCAGCATCTTCGGCGGAACGCTCGGCTTGCCGGTGCCTAATTAGCGCGGTATTTTTCGCCGGTTGAACTTTGTGTCCACCTTGGTCCTCGATCCTGTGCTACATCGCCAGCTGTTCACCTCCGAGTCGGTGACCGAGGGTCACCCCGACAAGATCGCCGATCAGATTTCCGACGCAGTACTCGACGCAATCCTGGAAAAGGACTCCGCGGGTCGCGTCGCGTGCGAAACGCTGGTCACCACCGGCCTCGCGGTGATCGCGGGAGAAATCACCACCACCACCTATGTGGATATCCCGGGGATCGTACGTGGAACGCTGAGAGGGATCGGATACACGGATGCCAACTACGGCATTGACGGTGATACGTGTGCCGTGATGACCACCATCGACCAGCAGTCTCCGGACATCGCCCAGGGTGTGGATACCGGCGGCGCCGGCGACCAGGGGATGATGTTCGGATACGCTTCGGACGAGAACGAAGCCTACATGCCCACGCCGATCCTGCTCGCGCACCGCCTCACCGAGCGGCTGGCGGAGGTGCGCAAGAGTGGCAAGCTCAGTTGGGCCCGGCCCGATGGCAAGGCGCAGGTAACGGTTGAGTACGACGGGGAACGCCCGGTGCGCGTGGACACGGTGGTGATTTCAACCCAGCATTCGCCGGACGTGACATCGGAGCAGATCCGCCGGGAGGTGCTGGAGCGCGTGATCGAGCCGGTGATGCCCCGGGAATTGTTCGATCCAGAGCATTGCACGATCCACATCAATCCAACCGGTCGGTTCGTGATCGGCGGGCCTCACGGCGACGCGGGACTGACGGGACGTAAGATCATCGTTGACACCTACGGCGGCATGGGAAGGCACGGGGGCGGCGCGTTCAGCGGCAAAGACGCAACCAAAGTGGACCGTTCGGCCGCATACGCGGCTCGCTGGGCGGCCAAGAACGTGGTTGCAGCGGGGCTGGCTCGGCGTTGCGAAATCCAGCTCGCCTACGCCATTGGCGTCGCCGAACCCGTCTCGGTACGCGTCGATACCTTTGGTACCGGCACCCTCGGTGACGACCGGATCAGCGAGGCAGTTCGCGAGGTGTTCGACTTCAAGCCGCGCGAGATCATTCGACAGCTCGACCTGCGCAGCCCCATCTTCCGGTCCACCGCCGCGTACGGTCACTTCGGTCGGGAGACCACCTCTATACGACTGGATGGGCGTGAAGTGAAGCTCTTTCCCTGGGAAGAATTGAATCGCGTGGACCATCTTCGGAGCGCCGCGGGTATGTAACCGTTCGGAACCGTGGAGGAAATCAACGTATGGGAGATGGCCACGTGAGCGACTCACCCACCCGGGTCCGCGTTCAAAGTCTGGGTTTGGACCAGGCTACCAAGGCCCCGGTTGTCATCCTGCAGGAGATGGGCGGGACGCGGGCGCTGCCGATCTGGATCGGCCCGGCCGAGGCGTCGGCCATCGCGATGCAGCTCGCGGGCATGTCTTTTCCCCGTCCCCTGACGCACGATCTGTTCGCGTCCGTGATTCGCGGTCTGGGCGGCGTGCTGCGGCGCGTGACGATCACGCGGGTGGAGGACAACACGTATTTCGCCGAACTCTTGATCCAGCGTGGAGACCATGTCTTCAGTGTGGACGCCCGCCCGTCGGACTCAATCGCGATTGCGCTGCGTCTGGATGCGGAGCTGTACATCAGCGCCGATCTACTTGCCGGGTCCGTGGATACAAACGGCAATGAGCCCGAAGCTTCCTCCAGAGAAGAACCGGGTCAAGGATCCAGCCTCACCGCCGAGCAGCTCCAGGAGCGACTCCGCAAGCTCAAGCCCGAGGATCTCGGCCGGTTCGAGCCATGAAAGCAGCCGGGCTCGCCCTGCTTTTGCTTGCCCTGGGAACGGCCGAGGGCGCCGGTCAGGAGCTGAGCGGCAGGGTGGAGAACGCGGGGCACGGAGTCGCCGGAGTGCCGGTCACCTTGCACCGCGTAACCCCCGACTCCAGCGGGGTGGTGGCGGAAAGCCGCACGGGTGCGGACGGCCGGTTCGAATTCAGTCCCCCTCCACCCGCTGCCAGCGGGTTCACCGTCTACTTCGCGACCGCCGAATGGCAGGGGGTTCGCTACTTCGGCCCACCCCTTCATCCCACGGATGGTCGCGGGGACTACCGCGTCGAGGTGTTCGACACCGTCGCGGCGAACGCGGAGGGCTCGTCGCTGCGGGTGGTCAGGCGGGATCTGATCATGCTGCCCGAAGCCGATGGCGGATGGGAAATCAATGAAGTGCTTCGCGTGGAGAACGGGAGCAAGCGTACCCTGGTGTCCACGGGCGGAATGCCCACCTGGGAGTTCCGTTTGCCTGCTGGAGCCGGTGCCTTCGAGGTGGGTGACGGTGGCATCCCGGCGAACCGGATCCAGCGCATGGGCGCTCGAGTTTTGGTCAGCGCGCCGCTTCCGCCGGGTTCGCACGACGCTGTCGTTCGCTACCGGCTCCCGCGGACCCGTTCCGCACTCACCCTTGAGATCAAGCAGCCCACGCGCGAGCTGGGCTTGCTGGTCCGTGAGCCGTCACCCCGCCTTCGGGTTGTTGGCCTCACCCGGGTGGCTGACGAGAGGTTGGCCGGTGAGCGCTTCACCCGCTACACTGCGTCGCAACTTGAGGCGGGAGCCCGCGTGCGAGTCGAATGGGATGGCTCCGCCGCTCCGCTTGCTCCGCTCACCGGGGCGGTGGTGGTCGCGGGCCTGGTGCTTCTCGGCGGAGCGGGACTGGCAGTACGTAGCGAACGACACCGGTGACATGCCGCTGGTCACCGTGCGTGCCGTGGTACTTCAATCCTTTGCGTACAGTGAGACCAGCAAGATCCTCCGTGTGCTGACGGCGGAGCACGGCGCGCACGCTCTGGTAGCCAAGGGCGCACAGCGCCCACGCAGCCGCTTCGGCGGACTGCTGGAGCCGTTCACCGAGGGCACCGCGACGTTCTATGTCAAGGAAGGACGTGACTTGCACACCCTGACCGGGTGGGATCTGCTCCGAAACCGGCAGGGGCTCGGGCGAGATCTGGTTGGCTTCGCAGGTGCATCGCTGCTGGCGGAACTCGTCCTCCGATTTGGCACCGAAGATGCTGACCCGCGGCTCTTTGAAGAAGTAACGGCGGCGTTCGACAGGGTTCTCGATGGCGCTGGGGCGCAGTGCGAAGCGACGGTAGTCGCTGCGGCATGGCGGATCGTGGTGCTCCTGGGGTTCGCGCCGCAGACAGAAAGCTGTGTCAGCTGTGGTGCGGGTGTGAGCGCCGACCAGAGCGCACCCTTTGATCCGTCGGGTGGCGGGGTTGCCTGCCTCGCATGCCGTCCGGGTAGGCGTACGCTGGACCCGGTTTCGCGCGAGGAACTGCGGCGTATGCTTGACCCGGGTGGAGAGACGCCCAACTTCGTGCGTCCACGGGTACAGCGAGATCTGCTGCGAGCTTTTCTACAGCACCAGCTTGCCCCTGAGCGGTCACTCCGCTCGCTGGAGTTCTTCGAGGAGCAGCTTGCTGAATGAGTTGTGGCGCACTCTGTGCAGGGATCTGGGTAATATAGGGTAAATCAGCATCCCAACGCGGGAGAATTGATCAACCGAACTTTCGTCCGAACAGCGAGGTGTGCATGCGGCTGGCCCACCCCGTTCTGCTCGTGTTGCCGCTGATCCTTGGAAGCCCCCCGGCACCTGCCGCAGGTCAGGAGTCGAGGGCGCCCCCTGCTCTTGAGCAGGCCAGCAGCTTTCGTCTCGAGCAGAACTATCCGAACCCAGTCAGCCCGGAGACTTGGATTCCCTTTACCTTGGAGGAGCCCCTGTTCCAGGATGGAGAAGCCGGGAAAGTGTCCATCCGGATCTACAACGTACTACGTCAGCTGATTGCGATTCCAAAGGCAGTTGAACACCCGCAGGCGAAGAATGCGCCTGTGGAGAACTTGCAGTATGCGGAGTCCGGCCGGCAGGTAGCGTATTGGGACGGCAAGGACACCGCGGGGCGACTCGTCCCAACGGGTGTCTACTACTGCGAGATGACCGTCAACCATCTTGTGCCACAAACCCGGAAGCTCATCGTGGTGAACCCACGCAAGCGCCGGAACCTGTTTCCTTGGTTCCGCGGCCGGTCCAGGTAAACACCTGGGCCGGTTCGCGCATCCGGCACCGTCGTGCTTGAACACCCCAATCGGCAGTGCTATATTTTGGTATGCGCCACAACGTATTAGAGCTGCTCGGAGCGGGTACAACCCCGCTTTACCTGGCGCCCCAGGCCGGCGTCAGCGAGTCGCCATTTCGACGCCTTTGCCGCGGCTTTGGTGCCGATGTGGTGGTATCGGAGTTTGTTTCCGCCGAGGGAATTCGGCGGCATGATCGCCGTACGCACGGCTATCTCCGGTTTCACGAGGACGAGCGGCCCATCGGCGTGCAAATCTTCGGTGCCGACCCTGCCGTGATGGGGGAAGCCGCAGCGCTCGTGGAGGAAGTTTACGCACCGGACTTCCTCGACATCAACTTCGGCTGCCCGGTGAAGAAGGTGGTGAGTCGCAACGGCGGCTCGGGGTGCCTTCGCGACCTGCATCTGGTTCAAGCGATCATTCGCTCGGTCAGCGCCGCTGTCGCCGTCCCCGTCACCGTCAAGATACGCAGCGGGTGGAGCGAGGAGCTGCGCAATCCGGTCGAAATCGCCCAGCGCTGCCAGGATGCAGGTGCGCGGGCTCTGACTCTGCATGCCCGCACGCGGACCCAGATGTACAGCGGCACGGCGCGCTGGGACGAGATCGCGGCGGTGGTGGAAGCCCTGGAAATTCCGGTGATCGGCAACGGCGACGTGTGGACCGGAATGGACGCCCGCCGCATGTGGGACCACACGGGGTGTGCCGGCATCATGATCGCCCGCGGCTCACACGGGGCTCCCTGGATCTTCCGTGAGGCGCGCGCGGCGTTGGACGGCAGCGCAATGCCCGCCCAGCCGGATCCCGCCGAAAAGTTCCAGATCGTGCGTGAGCATGCCCGTCTGGCGATCGCGTGGGAACAGGACGAGGGCAAGGCGATGCTCGAGTTCCGTAAGCACCTGGGGTGGTATACCAAGGGGCTTCCGAATGGACGCTTTCTGCGGCAGGAGCTGTTCGCTGTCGAATCGCTCGAGCAGGCGGAAGCGTTGCTGGACGGTTACCTGGAGGACCAGCTCGCGGTGGCAGCGGCTTGACGGCGGAGGCACTTCGGCTGCTGCTCACGGACGTCGCAGCAGGACGTGCAGCACCCGACGAGGCAGCAAGGCGCCTCGCCTGGATGCCGATCGAGGACGTCGAGTTCGCCCGCATCGACCATCATCGCGCCCTCCGTCAGGGTTTTCCGGAAGTAATCTTCGGACAAGGCAAGACGCCGGAACAGGTGGTTGCCATCGCGGAACGCATCATCGGGCGTGGCGACACCCTGCTTGCCACCCGGCTGAGCCCGGAGGCTCGGGAAGCGCTGTCGCGATCCGTAGGATCCGTAGATGGTTTAGAATGGTGTACGTTCGGCAGGACCGCGTACCGCGCAGCCCCCGGGAGCCCGGTACGAGACACGCGTGGCCCAGTGCTCATTGTTACGGCAGGCACAGCGGACCTGCCCGTAGCGGAAGAAGCGGCGCTTTCCGCCCGCGCTTTCGGCAATCCGGTTGAGCAGCTGCGCGACGTCGGGGTCGCCGGGCTTCACCGCCTGCTGGCTTCGCGTGATGTTCTGCTCGATGCCGCGGTCGTGATCGTGGTTGCTGGGATGGAGGGGGCGCTCCCGTCGGTGGTGGGAGGGCTGATTGCGGCACCGGTGATCGCCGTGCCCACCAGCATCGGCTACGGGGCAAGTGCGGGTGGCTTTGCGGCTTTGCTCGGCATGCTCGGGAGTTGTGCTCCAGGCCTCACGGTAGTGAACATCGACAACGGATTTGGCGCTGCGGCGGCAGCCTCGCGTATCAACTTGCTGCCGCTAGCATAGCTGCGCTTGACAGCAGGGCTCGCCGCGGTTATCTTATTTGTGTAGCACGACTTGGGGGTGTCATGGTTTCGACGGGTGTGGTGAAGACCTGAGTGCATGCCGAGGTTTCAGACACCTCGTAAAACCTCTGAAAAACTCAGTAAAAGCGAACGATAACTTCGCCTTGGCGGCCTAAGGAACCTGGTTCCTTGCAGGCCCCCGCTTGTTGATCAGACCTGCCTGAGCCGGGTCAACAGGTGTCGCAAATCCAGGCTGGCTCGTTCAAGTGTCGTGGTAGGACGAGCGAGAATTACACGACTGGTCTGGGATGGGCCTTCTGCTGGCCGATGACTGGACGAGGAGAAAAGAACAGCGGAATAAGCATGTAGAGCTTGGGTGGGATCTGTATTCGGACGCGGGTTCGACTCCCGCCACCTCCACTCAAGAAGAGAGCCTCCCACCCCCGGGAGGCTCTCTTCTTTCCCGCAGGTAATCAGGTGCGTGCAATGTGGAACACGGATTGCATCCCCGCGGGCAAGACTGGCCGCTGTTTCAACCTGGAGTACCATTGACACCGGACATCATCTGTTTGTCTCATTTGCGCTGGAATTTTGTCTTCCAGCGCCCACAGCACCTCCTTGCCCGCGCAGCCCGGGACCGGCGCGTGTTTTTCGTTGAGGAACCGGTGCAATGGAACGGTGCGCCGCACATTATCGAGTACACCTCCGCGGAAGGCGTGCGGGTTTGCGTACCGCATCTGCCGAATCCGGATCTCGCTAGCGCCGCAAGCGTAGCCGCTGTGCGCGAGCTGCTCCAGCAGCTTTGTTCCAGGGAAGGTGTCGAGGACCCGGTGCTCTGGCATTACTCCCCGATGTGGCAGCCAGTGTCGGCAGGGATGGATGCCGCAGCCGTCGTTTACGACTGCATGGATGAGCTGAGCGCTTTCCGTTTTGCGGCGGTGGATCTGGTGCGGCGCGAACAAGCGCTGCTCGAGCGAGCCGACCTGGTTTTCACCGGCGGCTGGAGCTTGTACGAAGCGAAGCAGGGAAGACATCCTGACGTACACCTTTTTCCATCCAGCGTGGACGTGGAGCATTGGGCACGGGCTCGCGAGTCGCTGCCGGAGCCGGCTGACCTGGCTGGCATCGATCGACCCCGTCTCGGCTTCGCGGGTGTGATCGATGAGCGGATGGACCTCGCTCTGCTGTCAGCGGTGGTGTCGCTCCGACCGGACTGGCAGTGGGTACTGGTGGGGCCCGTCGTAAAGATCGCCCCGGCAAGTTTGCCTCAGGCGCCCAATCTCCATCTTTTGGGCGGCAAGCAGTACGCGGAGCTTCCGGCGTACATGGCCCATTGGGACGTGGCGCTGATGCCGTTCGCCCTCAACGAGTCGACGCGGTACATCTCGCCAACCAAGACACCCGAGTATTTGGCCGCCGGGCTTCCCGTGGTTTCCACGCCGTTTCACGACGTCGTGCGGACCTACGGCCAGCGGGGTGTGGTCGAGATCGCCGCCACGCCCGATGCGTTCGTGGCCGCGTGCAGGCGAGCGATTACGGGGTATACGGCGGCGAGGCGCGCTGCCGCCGACGTCATGCTCGCAACACAGTCCTGGGACCGCACGTGGAGCGAGATGGACTCGCTGCTCCGCGATGTTGCGGTTCCGGCCAGGATCAACCTTCACGCCGAAAGCCGCGTCGCATGACCTTTGACTTTCTCATAGTGGGAGCAGGGTTTGCCGGATCCGTGGTCGCTGAACGGCTCGCGTCGGTCGGGAAGCGCGTGCTCGTGGTGGACAAGCGTTCGCACATCGCCGGCAATGCCTATGACTGCTACGATGATGCCGGTGTACTCATTCACAAGTACGGCCCGCACATCTTCCACACCAACGCCAAGGAGATCTTCGAGTACCTGTCGCGCTTCACGGCGTGGCGTCAGTACCAGCACCGCGTGCAGGCGAGTGTGGACGGGCAGCTCGTACCCATCCCAATCAACCTCGACACCATTAATCAGCTGTACGGACTCAACCTGAGTTCGTTCGAGCTGGAGGAATGGTTTGCATCACGCGCCGAGCCCGTTGAGCGGATTGCCACATCGGAGGACGTCGTCGTCAGCAAGGTTGGACGTGAGCTGTACGAAAAGTTCTTTCGTGGGTACACGCGGAAACAATGGGGGCTCGACCCGTCGGATCTGGACGCATCGGTGATTGCGCGGGTGCCTACCCGCACGAACCGCGATGCGCGGTATTTCACCGACACGTACCAGGCGCAGCCGATGCACGGCTTTACGCGCATGTTCGAGCGGATGCTGGACCACCCGAACATCAAGATCATGCTCAATACGGAGTACGCTGAGGTCCGCGATATCATCCCGCATCGCGAGTTGATCTTCAGCGGCCCCGTGGACGAGTTCTTCGGCTACCGGTACGGGAAGTTGCCCTACCGCTCCCTCGACTTTCGCTTCGAAACACACGACACGGAGTGGGCGCAATCCGTGCCGGTGGTCAACTACCCGAACGACTACGCCTTCACGCGCATCACCGAGTTCAAGTATCTCACCGGCCAGGTGCATCCGAAGACAACCACCGTGGCAGAGTACCCGACTGCCGAGGGCGATCCTTACTATCCGATTCCGCGCCGCGAAACCGCGGAAATCTACAAGCGGTACAAGGCGCTGGCAGACCAGACGCCCGGCGTGTTCTTTGTCGGGCGCCTGGCTACCTATCGCTACTACAACATGGATCATGTGGGGGGACAGGCGCTCACCCTTTTCAAGAAGCGGAGAGCGCGTGAGAACGGTGCCGTCAAGGTGAGCGTGCCGACCGTCGAATTGGCTGCTACGTAGGCATAACCCGGCGGACCCGGCGCGGCTTGCCCGCGACTGCTGGCCCCGGTACATTGCGCGCCCATGCAGCGCCTCACATCAGCCCGGCTGGACGAGATACTTGAGCGTGCGGCCGGGCTGCGCGTTGTGGTCGTAGGCGATCTGATGCTCGACGTGTACCTGTCCGGGGCGGTGTCTCGCGTCTCGCCCGAAGCACCGGTCCCCGTGGTCCATGTCACCGAGGAGCGCGTGGCGCTCGGCGGGGCGGCGAACGTCGCCGCGAATGTGGCGGCCCTCGGTGCGGAGTGTGATCTGCTGGGGTATGTGGGGCTTGATCCTGCGGGAATACAGATCCGGCGTGCGCTCGCTGACGGTCCCGGCGGCGCAATACGGGCTCATCTAACCGAGCGCGCGCATCGGCCGACCACGACCAAAACCCGGGTCGTGGCAAGAACTCAGCAGGTGGTCCGTTTTGACCGCGAGCGGGACGACGACCTTGATGAGTCGTGTACGGATGAGCTGTGCAGGCTGCTCGCGCAGACGTTGCCCGGCGCTGACGCACTCATCCTAGAAGACTACAACAAGGGCGTTCTGGTCCCAGCGGTGATACGCACGGCGCTCGACCACGCGAGCCGTGAGGGCATGCCGTCCGTGGTTGATCCCAAGTTCCGCAACTTCTTCCACTACCAGGGCGCGACTGTGTTCAAGCCCAACGCCCTCGAGCTTGGGGCGGTGCTCGGGACACCGGCCGCATACGCGGACGATGGCTGGCTGGAGGAAGCACGGCTGCGCATCGGCTGTGAGCACCTGCTCGTCACCCTCGGGGAGGATGGCATGGTGCTGCGAAGTTATGCTGGAGCCACGCTCCGGGTTCCGACCCTTGCGCGTGAGGTGTATGACGTCTCCGGGGCCGGTGACACCGTAACCGCTTGCCTTGCGGTGGCGCTTGCCGCCGGTGCATCCGTGGAAGAAGCTGCGGTGGTGGCCAACGTCGCGGCAGGCATCGAAGTGGGCAAGCCGGGAGTCGCTACGGTCGCTCCAGCGGAGCTTCGCGATGCTTTGACTTTCGCCCAACATCAACACCCCTAACGCCGGAAGGGAATCTCGTGCTTCAGCGCGTACAGACGGATGCGGCTCCGGCCGCGATCGGGCCTTATAGCCAGGCGGTCGTGCACAACGGCCTGGTATACACGGCGGGGCAGGTGCCGTTTGACCCGACCACGGGCCAGCTGGTTGAGGGTGACATTGGCCGGCAGACCGGTCAGGTCTTTGACAACCTGGATGCGATCCTCGGCGCGGCGGGCGCATCGCTTTCGACGGTGATCAAGACGACCGTTTTTCTCCAGGACATGAACGACTTCGCCGCCATGAACGACGTGTACGCGCGCCGCTTCGGCGATCACCGCCCTGCCCGCTCCACCGTGCAAGCCGCGCGGCTCCCGCGCGATGCCCGCGTCGAGATTGAAGTCATCGCCGCTGTGGCTCCGTGAATCCTCACATCTTTCGGCAGTATGACATCCGCGGAGTGGTCGGCAGCGATGTAACTCCGGAGCTTGCAGAGGCAATTGGGTTGGCCTTTGCAACCCGGCTGACACGGGCTCAGGTTGGAGCGCCGCGGCTGCGCGTCGCCATTGGACGGGACAACCGGCTTTCCTCGGATGAGCTTGCCACTGGCGTGATCCGCGGCATCACTGCCGCCGGTGTAGATGTCGTGGATGTAGGGATGGTCCCCACACCGGCGCACAGCTTTGCGGCCGCCTACCTGGAAACCGATGGTGGAATACAGATCACCGGCTCGCACAATCCGCCGCAGTACAATGGGTTCAAGCTGTCGGCGGGCGGACGGTCACTGTATGGAGAGGCGATCCAGGAGCTGCGGGGCCTGATCGAGCGTGCGGACTTCGTTTCCGGCGAAGGTCAGGTGGAGTCGCGCGCAATTCTCCCGGATTATGTTCGTGAGGTTGCGGCCAAGTTCAATATCACACGACCGCTGCGGGTGGTTGTCGACTGTGGGAACGGCGCTGCGAGCCTGGCCGCTGTGGACCTCCTCCGCGCACTCGGGCCGAACGTCGAGGTGGATGGCTTATTCTGCGAGTCGGACGGGACCTTCCCCAATCACCACCCGGATCCTGTGGTGGACAAGAACCTGCTGGACCTTATCCAGCGGGTGCGCGAAACGGGAGCCGATCTGGGGGTGGCCTTCGATGGCGACGGGGATCGGATCGGCGCGGTCGACGACCAGGGCCAGATCGTCCGTGGTGACACGCTCCTCCTTCTGTATGGACTGGATTTGCTTGCTCGTCGCGGGGCAGGGCAGCCTGTGGTGTTCGACGTCAAGTGCTCTCAGGCGCTACCTGAAGTGCTCGAGCGCGCAGGCGGACGGCCCATCATGTCGCAAACCGGGCACTCCCTGATCAAAGAACGAATGAAGCGCGAGGGCGCACTGCTGGCGGGAGAGCTTTCCGGACACATCATGTTCGGCGATGATTACTACGGTTTTGATGACGCCCTTTATGGTGCGTGCCTGCTCATCCAGATCGTTGCCGATGCAGGGCGGCCGCTTTCAGCCATTACGGCGGAGTTTCCTCAGTTCGTCTCCACTGCCGAGATCCGCTACCCGGCGACCGAAGACGGCAAGTGGGAGGTGGTACGCAGCGCAACCGAGCACTTCAAGCGCAATCACCAGGTGATTGACGTGGACGGCGCGCGCGTACTCTTCGGCGATGGATGGGGCTTGATCCGTGCGTCCAACACCGAGCCGGTGCTCGTAGCCCGCTACGAGGCACGCACGCCGGAGCGGCTGGCGCAGATTCGGTTGACGATGGAGGGATGGCTCACAGACGCGGGCGTCGCTGTCTAGCGAGGTGCTGAATCGCACGGTCGTCATCGCAGTCGGTGGAAATGCCATCGCCCCCGCTGGTGGGACTGGCACGATCGCGGAGCAGTTTCGCCATGCGCGTGCGAGCCTCGGCCCGGTGGTGGACCTGGCGGCGGAAGGCTGGCGGATCGCCATCGTGCATGGCAACGGTCCGCAGGTTGGTGACGACCTCGCCCGCCACGAGATCGCCAGCGAGATTCTGCCGCCGCTCCCGCTCGGGATGCTCGTCGCGGGGACGCAGGGTTGGATGGGATACATGATCCAGCAGTCCCTGCAGAACGCGCTCGCCCGTGCCGAGGTGCGACGCCAGGTGGTGAGCGTCGTGACCCAGGTTCGAGTGGATCCGACCGACCCGGCCCTCGCGCGCCCCACCAAGCCCGTGGGGCGTGCGCTCAGCGAAGCCGCTGCACGCAGCCTTGCCTCCGAATTCGGCTGGCAGATCCGCCGCACCGAAGACGGCTGGCAACGGGTGGTGCCCTCGCCGAACCCGGTCGGAATCGTCGAGTCCCGGATGATTCAGGCGCTGGTCGCTGCCGGCCATGTGGTAATCGCTGCCGGCGGCGGCGGTACGCCGGTTTATCTGGATGAATCCGGCACCCTCGAAGGTGTAGACGCTGTCGTCGACAAGGACCGAGCCGCCGCAATCCTGGCTCGTGACATTCAGGCCGACACGTTGTTAATTTTGACGGACGTAGATCGCGTGTACCGCCGGTATGGCACATCGGAGGCGGAGCCGCTGCACCGACTCAGCCTTCGGGATGCAGAAGAGCTGGGCCAATCCGGCGAGTTGGCAGCGGGGAGCATGGCGCCCAAGGTGGAAGCCGCCGCACGGTTTGTGCGGGAGGGCGGCCGCCGTGCCATCATTGCCCGGCTCGACGCCGGACGCGACGCGGTTGCCGGTCGCGCAGGTACGGAGATTGTTGCATGATCACTCGCACACACCTGTCATGAACATCCACGAGTATCAGGCGCGCGACATTCTGAGCGCGCACGGTGTACCTGTCCCCGATGGCGAGGTGGCTACCACCGCCGACGAGGCGGAACGGATCGCGCGACGGCTTGGGGGCAAGGTGGTAATCAAGGCTCAGGTCCACGCGGGCGGCCGCGGCAAGGCCGGTGGCGTAAAGCTGGCCGACACTCCGCAAGAAGCACGAGAGCACGCCGGGCGCATCCTGGGCATGGAGATCAAGGGCCTGCCCGTTCTGCGCGTGCTCGTTGCGCCGGCCGAAGACATTGCGTCGGAGGCGTATGTCGGTATCATCGTGGACCGGGCGTCCAAAGCGCCGGTGTTCATGGTTTCCCGTGAGGGTGGCGTGGACATCGAGGAGGTAGCGGCGACCAATCCGAATGCCATACGCAGGCAGCCGGTGGACCCACGCTACGGCCTGCTTCCACACCAGGCCTACAGCCTCGCCACATCCTTGTACGACGACGTGCGGCAGCAGCGTGCCGCAGCCAAGATCCTGCAGCAGCTTTATGCCGCGTTCGTGGATTCGGGCGCCTCGCTCGCCGAGATCAATCCGCTGGTCACCACGCCGGACGGAGAGGTCAAGGCGCTCGACGCCAAGATCAACATCGACGAGAACGAGCTCTTTCGGAAGCCGGAGGTGGAAGCGCTGCGCGATCCCAGCGCCGAGGCACCCTCCGAGGTGGCGGCACGCGAAGCCGGATTGACTTTCATCAAGCTGGAGGGCGATGTCGGCTGTTGCGTCAACGGCGCAGGGCTGGCGATGGCAACCATGGATCTGGTGAAGTATTACGGCGGCGACCCGGCGAACTTTCTGGACATCGGCGGCTCCAGCAACCCCGAAAAGGTGGTGAATGCCCTCAGGATCATCACCTCGGATCCGGGCGTCCGGGTAATCCTCTTCAACATCTTTGGCGGCATCACGCGCTGCGATGACGTCGCTAACGGAATTGTGACGGCGACCCGGCAGATCAACATCGATGTGCCGATCGTCATCCGGCTGACCGGTACTAACGAGGAACTGGCCGTGCAGATCCTGGAGCAAGCCGGCTTCAGCGCCATGACCGACATGGACGAAGCCGTGAAGCGCGCGGTGCACCTGGCCAAGGGGGAAGGCAAGTGAGCATCTTCATCGACGAAAACACGCGGCTCGTAGTACAGGGCATCACCGGGCGCGACGGCTCCTTTCACACCCGGCAGATGATGGAGTACGGCACGGAAGTCGTGGCGGGTGTGACCCCCGGTAAGGGCGGACAGCGCTTCGAGGACCGGGTGCCGATCTTCGATACTGTCGAGCAGGCAGTGCGGGAGACCGGCGCCAACACGTCCGCGATCTACGTGCCGCCACCCTTTGCGGCAAATGCCATGTTCGAGGCTGCGGACGCCGGTGTGGACTTCATCGTGTGCATCACGGAGGGTGTACCGGTACTGGACATGACTCGCGTTCGTCCTTTTATCCTGGAAAAGGGCGCCCGGCTGCTGGGGCCCAACTGTCCTGGTTTGCTTTCGGCAGGCAAGAGTAAGGTGGGAATTATTCCGGGAAACATTACGCAGCCGGGTCCGGTGGGCCTGGTTTCTCGCTCCGGTACGTTGACATACGAGGTCGTCTACAAGCTCAAGGGCGCAGGGATCGGCACCACCACCTGCGTCGGCATCGGAGGGGATCCGATCAACGGCACCTCGTTCATCGACTGCCTCGCCGCATTCGAGGCGGATCCGGAAACTCGCGCGGTGGTGATCATTGGGGAGATTGGGGGCAGCGACGAGCAGGATGCGGCCCGCTACGTGAGCGAGAATCTCTCCAAGCCCGTGGTCGGCTTTATCGCCGGCCAGACTGCGCCCCCGGGGCGGAGAATGGGACATGCCGGAGCGATCATCTCCGGCTCCGCCGGCACCGCGGAGGAAAAAATCCAGGCGTTCCAGGACAACGGCATCGGCGTCGCGAAGCGCCCGCTTGACGTGGTCGGCCTCGTCCAGGACGTGCTCTGAGCCCTCGGCGAGGCCAGGTCGAGCCGAACTTCCACATCACGGAGTTCCTCCGGCCGGAGCACATTGTGGCGCCGCTTCCAACGGGTGGCACTCGGCCGGCCGTCATGGCCCTGATCCGGAAGCTGGCGGAGACGGGCGCTGTGGCTGACCCGGCTGCCTTGGAGCAGGTCTTCACGGACTCACGGATCCGCGATGTGATCCACATCGGCCCCCACGTTTTGCTCCCCCACCTCCGTACCGGCGCTGTCAACGGGCTGGTCGTTGCGCTGGGTGTCGCGGCAGAGCCGTTGCCGTCTGATACGGATCGGGCAGACGGCAGGGCACGTATTGTGGTGCTGGTGCTCGCCGCTCCCTCCGCCGCCAGCTTGTATCTGCAAACCGTCGCGGCGCTCGCGCGAACGCTCCGCCACGACCATGTGGTGGCTCGCTTGCTCGCCGCGCGCACGCCTGAAGAAGTCCTGGGCGTTTCCGAGATTCGGGAGCTGGTGATTCAACCGCGCCTGCTCGTGCGCGATGTGATGACGCAGCGCGTATACCGAGTGGCTCCCGACGCGCCGCTTCGCGAGCTGGTTTCGCTGATGTCGGCGCATCGCCTGCGCGCCGTGCCGGTGGTGGGTGAGCAGCGCGAGGTGCTGGGTCTCGTCACCGATCGAGACCTGCTCCGCTACCTCATGCCGCATGTGATCCGCATCCGCGCCGAGAACGAAGCCATCCACGGCGGGCCCGGGGTGATCGCCGCTGGCGCAACGGCGAGAGATGTCATGTCCCGGACAGTGATGTGCATCTCCGAAGATCAGCCGCTCGCCGAGGTTGCAAACATCATGTTGAACAAGGACGTCGACCGTCTCCCAGTAGTGAGTGAAGGGCAGCTGACGGGCTTTCTGACCCGGGGAGATATCATTCGCAAACTTTTCGGACTATGACACACACACTGGCAATCATTAAACCGGACGCCGTGGCAGCCGGAAATGCGGGCAGAATTATCGCACACCTGGAGGAGCGGGGATTCCGGCTTCTCGCAGCACGTATGACGCGCCTCACCCGTGACCAGGCCAGCGAGTTCTACGGGGTCCATCGAGAGCGCCCGTTCTATGGAGAACTGGTGGAATTCATGACCTCGGGAGCGGTTATGCCCTTGGTGCTCAAGGCCGAGAGTGCAGTCGGCAAGCTGCGCGAAGCGATTGGCTCCACCGACCCTGCTGAGGCCGCCGATGGCACGGTGCGAAAGCTGTACGCGGAGTCGAAAGCGCGAAACGCGATCCACGCGTCGGACTCCGATGAAAACGCGGCCAACGAAATCCATTTCTTTTTTTCGGACGCGGATCTGCTCGCTACCCGGTGACGCTGCTCCTGCGCTGGGCGGCGGCCGCAGCCGGAGTGGGGGTCGCTGCCTGGCTCCTGCCAGGCATCCGGGTATCCGGCGGCGTTTGGACCCTGTTCGTGGTTGCGCTGATCTTTGGTTTGATCAATGCGCTGGTGCGGCCGCTGGTGAAGATGCTTTCGTGTGGGTTGATCGTGCTGACGCTCGGCCTTTTCCTGCTGGTCATCAATGCCGCCATGCTCTGGCTGGCATCGCTGCTGGCATCCACGCTGGGCTTCGGCTTCGAAGTGCGGGATTTCGGCTCGGCCATATTGGGAGCCATCATCATCAGCCTCGCAGCCTGGACGTTTTCACTCTCGTTCCGTGATCGGGACTGACACCGCAGCTGGTTGACAGAGGCGGCGAAAATGGGTAGTTTCGCGGTTTATGTTAAAACTCCTTCTTCCGGCGGGCGCACGGGATGAGGTCCGCCTTGAAGAGCAGATCCCGGCCGATCATCGGGGTTTGCGAGATGCGGCTTTGCCACTCTCCGGACCGGTCGTACTGGATCTGCGGGCGCGCTCGGTGGGCGACGGGGTGCTGGTGCGAGGCACCGTCCAGACCCAGATTGATGTACCCTGCCGCCGTTGCCTGAGCACGGTGACGCAGCCCGTAGACGAAACACTCGACCTGCTCTTCGTCCCGGCGGATGCGGACGAGGAGGAGGATTTAGGCGGTGAGGTGTATCCGCTGCCGCTTCGCGGAATGGATCTCGATCTGACCGAGCCGATCCGTGAGCAGCTGATTCTCCGAACGCCCGAGTATGCGCTGTGTAGTGAAGAGTGCAAGGGGCTGTGTCCCCAATGCGGGACGGATCTGAACTTCGCGACCTGCGTCTGCGTTCCCGAGGCAAGTCCGAGCCCGTGGGATGTTTTAAGGAAACTCGAACCGAATTGATGACCGATGGCTGTACCTAAGCGCCGACAATCCAAGCAGCGCCAGCGCAAGCGCCGTACGCACGTCAAGGCGGCAATGCCCGTTTACGGCAGCTGCCCGCAGTGCGGCGATCCTCGAGTACCGCATCGGGTCTGCGCTAACTGCGGATACTACCGCAGCGTGCAGCGCGTCGAGGTCGAAGAGATTTAGATCCGGCGCCGGCGATGCGGATCGCGCTTGACGCGATGGGCTCCGACAATGCGCCGGCCGTTGAGATCCGGGGCGCTGTTGAGGCTCTCAAGGGTTCCGCGGGCGTATTCCGCCTGGTTCTAGTCGGCGACCAGGTGGCGATCGAAGCGGAACTCCGGCGTCATCCAGCTTCGTCTCGGGAGCGGATTGACGTAGTACATGCACCGCAGCGGATCGAAATGAGCGAGTCGCCGGCCCAAGCGATCCGCCGGAAGCCAGGCTCCTCGATCGCCGTGGGTCTCGGACTGCACAAACGCGGGGAAGTGGACGCATTCATCAGTGCCGGGTCCACCGGCGCCGCGATGGCGGGGTCGTTGTTGATGCTGCGCCCGCTTCCAGGAGTGGACCGGCCAGCCGTGGGCACCCTTTTTCCGACGCTAGGTGGCCAAACGTTGGTGCTCGACAGCGGAGCCAACGTCGATACGCGCCCACATCACCTCGTGCAGTTCGCTCACCTCGGGAGCATCTACGCCGAAGATCTGATGGGCATCGAAACCCCGCGAATCGGTCTGCTCAACATCGGTGAAGAGCCCGGAAAGGGCGATGAGCGGGCAGTCGAGGCATACCGCTTACTCGCGGCGGATACTCGGCTGAACTTCGTCGGCAACATCGAGGGACGTGACGTCGTTTGGGGGAACTGCGATGTGCTCGTCTGTGACGGCTTCGTGGGCAATGTTCTGCTCAAGTTCTACGAGTCGATCGCGGAGTTTATAGCGGGGATTCTCCGCAACGACCCCGATGACGGGAACGCCGAACCGTACGCGAAGCGTATCCTGGATACTCTTGATTACACCAAGCTGGGAGGTGCCCCCCTGCTCGGGGTTGGAGGCGTTACCATCATCTGCCACGGAGGCTCGCCTCCGCGCGCAATTTGCAATGCCATTCAAATAGCGGCGCAGGCGGTAGAGCGGGGAATGGTCAGGCATATCGAACGTGAAATGTCGCGGCTGGCCGAGATGTCCGCCGCATGAGCCAGCGACCCCGGGCAGCCATTGCTTCCACCGGCCGGTACTCTCCGGCCCGCGTGATGACGAATGCGGAGCTTTCCGAGATCGTGGATACCTCCGACGAATGGATCTACACGCGGACGGGCATCCGCGAGCGTCGCATCGCTGCGGATGGTGAGGGCGCGGCGGACATGGCCGAGCGAGCGTCGCGCCGCGCGCTGGACCAAGCCGGCCTGACGCCCAGCGACGTAGATCTCATCCTCGTATCCACCGCCACACCGGACCGCCTGCTTCCCTCGACCGCCTGCGATCTCCAAGCCCTGTTGGGTGCGAATGATGCCGGCGCGTACGACTTCGCTACTGCGTGCTCCGGCTTTGTATATGGCCTCGCCATCGCGGAGGGTCACATCGTTGCCGGCCATGCGCGCAACGTGCTGGTGGTTGCCACCGAAAAGATGAGCGCGATCGTGGACTGGACCGACCGCGCTACATGTGTTCTCTTCGGCGACGGTGCAGGTGCCGCAGTGATCCGACCGGCGGACGATGAACGCGGGATCCTGTCTTCCTACATGAAGAGCGACGGCCGCCTGGCCGACCTCCTGTACCGCCCCAGCGGCGGCGCCCGGACTCCCTTCGATGTCGCTGTACTCGGTGAGCGCGGCCACCTTGTCAAGATGACGGGACGCGAAATCTTCAAGTCTGCGGTGCGCAGCATGTGCGAAGCGGCGGATGCCGCTCTGCAGCGGGCGGGGGTTACTGCCGACGAGATCGATCTGCTGGTTCCGCATCAGGCGAACATCCGTATCATCGAAGCAACCGCTCGATACGCGGACATCCCTATGGACAAGGTGTACGTCAATGTGGACCGCTTCGGCAACATGAGCTCGGCCTCCATCCCCGTGGCGCTGGATGAGGTGCGGGAGCAGGGACTCGCCGGGCCCGGATCGGTGATCCTGATGGTGGCATTTGGCGCCGGGCTCACGTGGGCCGCGAGTGTTGTCCGCTTGTGAGCACGGGGTTGCTGTTCCCGGGGCAGGGCTCCCAGCACGTGGGCATGGGTCGGGATCTCGCCGAACGCTTTCCCGCGGCGCGCGACACTTTCCTTGAAGCAGACGAGGCGCTCGGGTTCCGGCTGAGCCAGCTCTGTTGGGAAGGTCCGGAAGCGGAGCTCACGCGCACGGACAACGCTCAGCCGGCGATCCTGGTACACAGCGTCGCCGTGTGGCGGGTACTTCGACCACTAGACGTGCAGGTGCTCGCGGCGGCAGGACACTCGCTGGGTGAGTGGAGCGCGTATGTGGCCGCGGGCGCTTTGAGCTTTGCGGACGCGGTACGTACCGTGCGCCGGCGTGGTGAGCTGATGGCGAAAGCCGGAGCCGAGCGCCCGGGCACGATGGCCGCCGTACTCGGGCTGGATGATGAGGCGGTACAACGTGTCTGCTCCGATGCAAGCCGAAACGGGAGTGTGGTTGTACCTGCGAATTACAATGCGCCTGGACAGGTGGTGATCTCCGGAGATCCGGACGCGGTGAATCATGCGGGCGAGCTGGCAAGGGAGGCGGGGGCGAAACGAGTTCTCCCGTTGAATGTTTCGGGTGCCTTTCACTCCCCTTTGATCGCAGCTGCCGAGGATGGTCTTCGGGTTTGGCTCGCGGGGGTGGCGATGCGGGACCCGGTCTTTCCGGTGGTCGCCAATGCTACGGCCCAGCCCGTGCGCCAATCGGCGGAGGCCGCACGATTGCTGGTTGAGCAGTTGACCGCGCCGGTTCGCTGGGTAGGCTGCGTGCAGACGATCGGCGAACTGGGTGTCACCCGGTTCCTAGAAGTGGGACCGGGCAATGTTCTTTCCGGTCTAGTACGCCGGATTGTCCCCGGAGCTGAGACCCGGGCGCTGGGCACCGCCGATGCGCTTGAGCAGTTCTCCCCCGAGGCAGCCACAGCATGGAACTGAGCGGTCAGGTAGCTCTCGTCACCGGCGGTTCCCGGGGAATTGGTGAGGCGATCGCGCGGGAGCTTGCAAGTGCGGGCGCGCGCGTCGCGGTTGTCGGTCGCGACGCAGAGCGCGCGCCAGTGGGGTTGCGGCACAGCTGCCCGGCAGCGGGCACACGGGCATGGCCGCGGACGTTGCGAACGCTGGCGCAGTGACGGCGTTGATAAAGCAGGTGGAAGAGGAGGTCGGCGAGATCGCGATCCTCGTCAACAACGCCGGGATCACCCGTGACAACGTTCTCATGCGCATGCGCGATGAGGACTGGGACGCGGTGCTCGACACCAATCTCCGTGGCGCCTTCAACACCATTCGCGCGGTGTCGCGTGGCATGATGAAGCGTCGCGGGGGCCGGATCATCAACATCGCGAGCGTGGTGGGAATCACGGGCAACCGGGGCCAGGCCAACTACGCGGCATCCAAGGCCGGCTTGATTGGGCTCACCAAATCGGTGGCGAAGGAGCTGGCGTCGCGTAACGTGCTGGTCAACGCGGTTGCGCCCGGCTTCATTGCAACGGATATGACCGCGGAGCTGACGGAGGAGGCGCGTGCAGGGCTTTCGTCCCAGATTGCGCTCGGCCGCCTCGGTACCGCGGGCGACGTGGCCCCGGTCGTGCGATTCCTCGCGGGACCAGGGGCTGCTTACATGACAGGTCAGGTGCTGGTGGTGGATGGTGGGATGGTGATGTAATCAACAATACAACGGAGGACGATCGATGGCGGACATTGAAGCGAAGGTCAAGGACATCATCATCAACGAGCTGGGCGTGGACGCGGAAAAGGTGACGCGCTCCGCTTCCTTTGTGGAGGACCTCGGCGCTGACTCGCTGGACACCGTGGAGCTGGTCATGGCATTCGAGGAAGAGTTCGGGATGGAAATCCCGGATGAGGCCGCGGAAAAGCTTCAAACCGTAGGCGACGCGATCGACTACATCGAAAAAAGCCAGGGCTGATGCGCAGGGTCGCCGTCACTGGTACAGGTCTCATTACGCCGGTAGGGCTGGACGTCCCGAGCACCTGGGCCGCCCTGCTTGAAGGCCGCAGTGGCGCCGGCCCCATCACGCACTTCGATGCTACGGATTTCGCGGTGCGCTTCGCGTGCGAGGTCAAAAACTTTGAGCCGGCGGAGTACATCGACCGCAAGGAAGTCAAGCGGACCGACCGCTACAGCCAGTTCGCGCTCGCGGCGTCCGCGCAGGCGATGCGGGAGGCGGGGCTCGGCGAGGGCCTGAATGGCGTGGATCCCGAACGGGTTGGCGTAGTGATCGGAAGCGGCATTGGTGGCATCTCCACCTTCGAGGAGCAGCATGCCAGGCTGCTGGACAAGGGCAATGGAAGAGTATCGCCGTTCTTTGTTCCAATGTTTATTTCCGACATTGCAGCCGGTCTGGTTTCCATCCGTTTTGGAGCCAAGGGTCCGAACTACGCCACGGTGTCCGCCTGCGCGACGGGCGCGCACGCGGTTGGCAACGCACTCCGCCACATTCGGGCTGGCGACGCCGACGTGATGATCGCCGGCGGCGCGGAAGCGAAGCGTAACGCCGATGGCCATCGCGGGCTTCGCCAACATGACGGCGCTTTCTGAACGAAACGACTCTCCCGAAACGGCGAGTCGCCCGTTCGACCGGACCCGTGACGGCTTTGTTCTGGGCGAGGGGGCCGGAGTTCTCGTGCTTGAGGAGCTGGAGCACGCTCGCGCGCGGGGAGCGACGATCCTGGGGGAGCTTGTGGGCTACGGCGCGACCGGCGACGCCTACCACATCACCGGGCAGCCAGAAGACCATGAGGGCCTCGCGCGGGCGATGCGCTTCGCGCTTCGAGACGCTGCCGCCGCATCGGACGAGGTAGACTACGTCAATGCTCACGGTACGTCCACGCCGCTGAACGACAGCAATGAGACGCGGGCGATCCGCAACGTCCTTGGCGCTCGGGCAGAGCAGGTGGTGGTGGGGAGTACCAAGTCGATGACTGGACATACCCTGGGGGCAGCGGGAGCGATCGAAGCCGTTATTTCGACGCTGGTCTGCCGCCATGGCGTCATTCCGCCGACGGCCAACCTGCGCGATCCCGATCCCGAATGCGATCTGGATTACGCTCCAGAAGGTAAGCGCGAGCGGGGTGTTGCCCTAGCGCTCTCCAACTCCGCTGGATTCGGCGGTCACAACGTGTCGCTCGCCTTCCGGCGCTGGGATGCATAGGTGCGGATCGGACACGGCTACGACAGCCACCGCTTTGCTGCGGGTCGCCGCCTTGTTCTCGGCGGCGTGGAAATTCCCTCCGAAAAGGGGCTTGACGGCCACTCCGATGCGGATGCCGTCGCTCACGCGGTAACGGATGCGCTGCTCGGCGCGGCCGGTCTGGGCGACATCGGGCAGCACTTCCCGCCTACTGATGCGACTTACAAGGATGCTGATTCCCTGAAGCTGCTCGCGAGCGCTGTTCACCTCCTGGAGCGGCAGAATTACCAGGTAGTCAATGTCGACGTCACCGTGGTCGGGGAACACCCCCGAATCAGGCCGCATGCTACGGCGATGCGAGAGCGAATTTCCGCGGTGCTGAGCATTGCCCCGGAGAACGTGTCCGTGAAGGGGAAGAGCAACGAGGGAATGGGGTGGATCGGCCGGGGCGAAGGCGTTGCCGTCTTTGCGGTCGCACTGATCGACCGCATGCCGGAAACCAGCGGCTTCCAGACGGGCGTGCTGTCGGTGCGGTGATCGACTGGCTGCTTGAGCGGATGCTCGCGCTCCCAGCCGGGCTCGTTTACCTGATCATCGGCGTATTCGCTGCTCTCGAGAACATCGTTCCGCCGATTCCTGCTGACACCGTGGCCCTCTTCGGCGGCTTCCTGGTCGGCCAGATCGGCGGCAGTGCCTGGCTCGCCTTTCTTTACGTGTGGGTCGGCAACGTGGTGGGCGCACTGCTGGTGTACGGCGCCGGGCGACGCTATGGAGAGCGCTTTTTCGCTACGCCTCTGGGCTCACAGCTCCTCGCCCCTCGCCAGCTGGAACGGCTCAGCTCCCTGTACCAGCGCCACGGCGTGATCGTCATCTTTGTCAGCCGCTTTCTGCCGATGTTCCGGGCCGTGGTACCTGCCTTCGCGGGCACAACGCGGCTCGGCTTCTGGAACACGGCAGTGCCCCTTGGCATGGCCTCGGCGGTGTGGTATGGCGCCCTCGTCTATCTGGGGGCGCAGGCAGGCGAAAACTGGCAGGCGCTGCGGGCCGGCATGGAAGGCGCGAGCCGGTGGCTGTTCTTTGCGGCCCTGGTCGTGGCCGTGCCGATACTCGTCTGGTGGTGGCGCACCCGGCGCGGCGGCAATGGAGATTGATCAGCTCGCCCGCGCGTGGAGCGTGGAAGCGTTCGTCGACCATCTGCGCTTCGAGCGCGGTCTTTCTGACCGGACCGTCGACGCCTACCGGCACGACGTCGTTCGGCTCGCCAGCTTCGGCCGGGAGCTCGACCGCGCTGGACCCGGCGAGATCGCGCCCGGTGATCTGCGCCGGTACCTGCTTCGGCTCAAGGATCTGGGGCTCGCCTCCACGTCCATCGCCCGCAACGTATCGGCCCTGCGCACTTACTTCGGGTTTCTAGCGGGTGAAGGTCACGTCGAGAATGATCCCAGTGAGCGCATCGATGCCCCCAAAGGATGGCGCACTCTTCCCGCGGTGCTTTCGGTGGAGGAAATGGACCAGCTACTTTCCGCCCCCGATCTGGCCCACCCGCTGGCGTGGCGGGATCGCGCGCTCCTGGAGTTCGCCTATGCGAGTGGGGTCCGCGTGTCAGAGCTGATTGCGCTGCCGCTGCGGAGCCTGGCACTTTCGGAAGAAATGGCAACCGTGCACGGCAAGGGCAGCAAGGAGCGCCTGGTGCCCATCGGCCGGCGGGCCGTGGGAACGCTCTCGGTATATCTGCGCGAAACCAGACCGCGGCTGGAGCGTGGCAAGGGGCAGGGTAGGGTCTTTCTCAATGCCCGAGGCGGCCCGCTGACGCGAATGGGTGTGTGGAAGATTCTTCGTGGACATACAGAAACAGCGGGCATCGAAAAGTCGGTCAGTCCGCACACGCTGCGACACTCCTTCGCGACTCACCTGCTGGAGGGCGGCGCCGACCTGCTGGCCGTGCAGGAGATGCTTGGCCACGCGGACATTTCCACCACGCAGATCTACACCCACGTTGATCGGCGGTACCTTGCGGAAGTGCATCGCAGCTTCCATCCACGGCCGTGAGAACGGGGATTCGGTGACTGGCTATAAGCTATGATACTGGTTATAGATAACTACGACAGCTTCACATGGAATCTCGTGCAGTACATCGGCGAGCTGGGAGCCGAACCGCACGTTTGCCGGAACGATGAGATCAGTGTAGCCGATATCCAAAAGATGGCGCCAGAGCGCATCGTAATTTCACCCGGCCCGTGCACCCCAGCCGAGGCAGGAGTATCGGTGGAGGTGATCAGGGCACTCGGGAAGCGGGTACCCATTCTGGGCGTCTGCCTGGGCCACCAGGCGATCGGCGCCGCCTATGGCGGGCGGGTGGTGCGTGCCGAGCGGGTGATGCACGGAAAAACCTCACCGGTCATCCATAACGGCTGCGGGATCTTTTGCGATCTTCCCTCGCCGCTCACAGTCGCACGCTACCACTCGCTCGTGATTGAGCCGACCACCTTGCCGGCTGAGCTCGAGATCACGGCGTGGACCGACCAGCCGGGCGACACGGAGATTCAGGCTGTCGCCCACCGGGAGCACCCGGTCTGGGGGGTGCAGTTCCACCCCGAGTCCATCGCGAGCGAGGGGGGTCACCAGTTGATCCGCAACTTTTTGGACTCGTGAAGTTGCGCCTGTTGGCAGCTCTGCTCGCAGCGATCGGGTGGGTGCCGATGCTGAGAGCACAGGAGCTGCGACTCGAACGCCCCCTGGGAAGCTCGCCCGCCGAGCGCGTGCTCGCCGGGATTCTTGGGCGCGGCCAGTACCGGGTTCTCGCTCGTGACACGGTTCTCGCGCCCACCTTCCTGGAGTCCGGCGATCTGATCATCACCGACGCCGAAGTCCGCCTGGAAGGGCAAGTGGCTGGCGATGTGGCCGTCGTGAACGGCCAGCTTTTCATACGCCCGGGCGCCCGGATTGGCGGCACGGTGGCCATAGTAGGGGGAGAAGTTTACCCGTCCCGGCTCGCTTCTACCGGCCCGCTCATACGAGTGGACCCGCAGGCCCGGGTTACCACCGAGCGTCGGCCTGGCACCCAGCCGGGGGCAGTGGCATATGCCTTGACGGTGGAGCCCCCTCCCGCTCCGCCGCGCTTCGTACTTCCTGGCACGTTTGGCGTTGCCCTACCGAGCTACGACCGGGTCGATGGCTTGCGGATCGTGGTGGGTGCCCAGTACCGATTTACGGGTGACACACTCACCGGTCCGGCCGCCGATGTGTTTGCATCTTACGCATCCGCGCGGGGGCGATTCGGCGGCGGCGCGCGGGTTGCCCTCCCACTGGACAGCACCACCCGGGCCACGGCGCGGATCGAGCGAGCCACGTTCACCAACGAACGCTGGATCCGGGGTGACTTGCCCAACTCGGCGCTCGCCTTGGTCTTCGGCCTGGACGAGCGCAATTACTACGAGTCCGACCGGCTCACGGTTCAAGTCGCGCGAACGTTCAACCCCGAGGTGCGGGCGGGACTTCGCTTCGCCCCTCGCGCGTCTCTGCTCGCGTCCCGCGACCGCTCCCTGGCCGCGGGCGACCCGTGGTCGCTCACCGGCGGCGGACTGGCGCGAGTGAATCCGGAGATCGACGACGGGGTGCTCGTTTCCGCGGGCGCCGGAACGCTGGTGCGTTACCAGGGCCGGTTCGCCACGTTCGAGGGCGAGGCTGGGGTGGAGCAGGGAATTCCCGGGGTGGGGGATCATACCTTTACGCATGGCCTCGCGGCGGGCTTGTTTCGCACGCCGGTGCTGTGGAGCCATCGCATCTCAGTTCGATTCCGGGTTCTGCAGCCGATAGCGGGAGATGTGCCGGGACAACGCTGGAGCTTTGTAGGAGGACCCGGGACGCTGCCGTTCCTGGGAACCGGCGAGCTCCGGGGCGACAATTTGCGCTTTGTCGAGTCCGCCTACGAGATCCCTCTCCCGTGGATCACCCTCCGGTACCTGGGATCGCCTTATCTCCAGTTCACCCAGACGTCCGGCGTCGCCTGGCCGTCGGGAACACCGGAGCCGGATTGGCGCAGTGACCTGGGGATCGGATTGCGCTTCCTGCCGGGATACATTTCCGTGCGCTTCGACCCGTCGGCAGAGCGGCTCCGCCCCAGACTCGGCTTGGGGGTCGCATTCTCCTTCTGAGGAACGCCGAGCGCTTTGACAGGGTGCGTTGCCTGCGGTAAGTTGGGTGACGTCATGCATGTTCTTCGGCGTTCCCCTCACGCGCTCGCGGTCATTCCCGCACGGCTCGCGTCCTCCCGTCTTCCCCGCAAGCCCCTTCACCTGCTCGCCGGACGTCCGCTGATCGAATGGGTGTGGAGACGTGTTTCCGGGATGAGGTGCTTTGATGCGGTAGTCATCGCCACCGACGCCCTGGAGGTCCTGGAAGTAGCACGCGGGTTTGGGGCGCTGGCGGAGCTTACGGCGTCTGGGCACCCCTCCGGAACCGACCGGATCGCCGAGGTCGTTGAACGTCCGCGCTACCGGGGCTTCGAGGTGGTCGCGAATGTGCAGGGCGACGAGCCGTTCGTCACCGAGGAGCAGGTCCACGGCGCCCTCGCAGCCGTCCAGAGTGGCGGGTGGCCGGCCGGAACGGTTGCAGCCCCGATTGGGAGCGCCGCGGAATGGCGGGATCCCGCTGTGGTGAAAGTGGTCAGGGATGATGCGGGCGCGGCGCTGCTTTTTTCGCGGGCTCCCGTCCCGCACTCTCGCGACGGAGAGCCCGACTTCGCCACCGGGATGTTTCTCCGGCACGTCGGTATTTACGCCTACGCGCGTGACGCCTTGCTACGCTGGGTGAGCCTGCCGGAGCACCCGCTGGAGCGTGTGGAACGGCTGGAACAGCTCCGGCCTTTGGCGGCGGGCATTCGAATTGGCGTAGCGACCGTGGCCCACGCCGACGGTGGAGTGGACACGCCGGAGGACGCCGTCCGGGCAGACCTTCGGCTTCGTGAAGTAGAACCCGTGAACGCATATCAGCAATGACCGATAGATCCACCACACCCACCAAGTATATCTTCGTGACCGGCGGCGTGGTGTCGTCTCTCGGCAAGGGCATCGCCGCTGCTAGCCTCGGCAGGCTCCTGGTGGAACGGGGGCTCCGTGTCACGATGCAAAAGTTCGATCCGTACATCAACGTGGACCCGGGTACGTTGTCGCCCTTTCAGCACGGTGAGGTGTTCGTCACCGATGATGGTGCGGAGACCGATCTGGATCTCGGCCACTACGAGCGCTTCATCGGCGAGTCGCTTTCCCAGGCGAACAACATCACCAGTGGTCGGATCTACCAGGAGGTCATTACGCGGGAGCGGCGCGGCGAATACCTCGGCGCGACGGTGCAGGTCATCCCGCACATCACCGACGCGATCAAGTCGGCGATTCGGCGTTTGTCGCCCGGGCACGATGTGGTCATCACGGAGATCGGCGGCACGGTGGGTGACATCGAAAGCCTCCCATTCCTGGAGGCGATCCGCCAGTTCAGGCAGGAGGTCGGCCGCGAGCACACGCTCTTCGTCCATCTCACGCTGATCCCCTACATCGCCGCGGCTGGCGAGCTCAAGACGAAGCCGACCCAGCACTCGGTTCGTGAGTTGATGCAGATCGGCATTCAGCCGGATGTGCTGATCTGCCGCACCGAGCATCCTCTGTCTGAGGAAATGCGGCGCAAGATTGCGCTCTTTACCAATGTAGATGTGGCGGCAGTCATCGAGGCTCGGGACGTCCGTACGATCTACGAAGTACCGCTGGAATACCATGCGCAGCGGCTTGACGACCAGGTCGCGAGCAAGCTCGGACTCCCGGGATCCACGCCCGCGATGGATGAGTGGCGGCAGATGGTCGCGCGTATTCGTGACCCGGGCAACGGCAAGGTCCGGATTGCAGTGGTGGGGAAGTACGTGGCGCTGGTGGACTCCTACAAGTCAGTGCAGGAGGCCCTGGTACACGGAGGTATCGCCAATGATGTGCGGGTTGAAATCGATTGGCTGTCCTCGGAGGATTTCGAACGCGGAAGTGCGGAGCAGCTCGCCGAGTACAATGGCCTGCTGATCCCGGGCGGCTTCGGCGTTCGCGGAGTGGAGGGAATGCTGGAAGCGATCAGCTGGGCCCGAGCTCATGAGCTCCCTTTCTTCGGAATTTGCCTGGGCCTGCAAACAGCGATCATCGAGTTCAGTCGCAGCGTGTGCGGTATTGCCGAGGCACACTCCGCGGAGTGGGAGCGGGAAACCGCCGACCCGGTAATCTGCCTGATGGACGTGCAGCGCCAGGTGACCGACCTCGGCGGAACCATGCGCCTGGGTGCAAGCACGGCCCGCCTGCAGCCGGGGTCCCGAGCCGCCGAGATCTACAGCTCGCAGGAAATCAGCGAGCGACACCGACACCGATATGAGGTGAACAACCGCTATCGCGACGTGCTGCAGGAGCACGGAATGCAGGTGAGCGGGACCTCACCTGACGGCGGCTGGTCGAAATGATCGAGCTGCCGGAGCACCCCTGGTTCATTGGGGCCCAGTTCCACCCCGAGCTCAAGTCACGCCCCAGCGAGCCCCACCCGCTCTTCGCCTCGTTCATCGCGGCCGGCGTGGAGCACCGCGAACGAGCGGGCGCTGGTGTTCGCCCGGTCCGCAGGGTGGCGGAGGCGGTGGGGTGACTCCGCCCGTCGCATCGCTTCTCCAGCTTGGCGGCCCCTTTTTTCTGATCGCGGGGCCCTGTGTGCTGGAGACTGACGCTCTCAACGTGCAGATCGCCCGCGAGCTTGCCTATATCGGCGAAGAGCTGGATCTGCCGGTGATCTTCAAGGCTTCCTTCGACAAGGCGAACCGCTCCGCGGCTGGATCCCCTCGGGGCCCGGGGATGGTGGACGGGCTGCGGGCGCTCGCCCGCGTGCGTGAAGAAAGTGGTCTGCCCGTGCTCACGGACGTCCACGAGCCCTGGCAGTGTGAGCCGGTCGGGGAGCGCGTCGACGTACTGCAGATTCCCGCCTTCCTTTGCCGTCAAACCGACCTGCTCAGGGCCGCGGGTGCCACGGGCCGAGCCGTGAACGTCAAGAAGGGGCAGTGGATGGCACCTGCGGAGATGGCGGGTGCAGCCGCCAAGGTGCGCACCGCGGGTGCGGCTGCACTCGCGGTCACGGAGCGCGGCACCTTTTTCGGGTATGGCAACCTGGTAGTGGACATGCGGGCGTTCGCGCAGCTGCGCGAAGCGTGCGATGCACCAGCTATCTTTGACGGTACGCACTCGGTCCAGCGCCCGGGGCGGGGAGCCGGCGTGAGCGGTGGGGACCCGCACTTCATCCCGACGCTCGTACGGGCGGCTGTTGCCGCCGGTGCCAATGCACTCTTCCTGGAGGTTCACCCACACCCCGCCAGGGCCCCGTCTGACGCTTCCAACATGCTGCCCCTGCGGGGACTGCGTTCACTGCTGGAGGAGGTGCTGGCACTGCGGGCGATCCGCAGCACGTCGGGTGAGAGTGGCTGACGTCGGAACGCTCCCAGGGTCGGTTGCTCAGCGGATCCGCCTGGTCGTGCTCGACGTGGACGGCGTCCTCACCGACGGGGGATTGTACATCGGCGCTACAGGGACCGGCGAGCGCACCGAAGTCAAGCGATTCGAGATCACCGACGGCCTGGGCATCCGACTCCTTCAGGAGTCCGGGATTCAGGTGGGGGTCGTCACCGGCCGTGTTTCCCACGCCGTCCGTATCCGTGCGGACGAGCTCGGCATTGCCGAGTGCCACCAGAACCCCACTGCAGCCAAGCTGCCCATCATGGAGGCCATGCTGGAGCGCCTCGGCATAGGGTGGGACGAGACCGCGTTCGTCGGGGACGATCTTCCCGACCTGCCGGTTCTCCGCAGGGTCGGTCTTCCGGTGGCGGTGGCAAACGCTGCCGCCGAGGTGCGTGCCGAGGCGCGGTGGATCACCCACCGAACGGGAGGTCACGGGGCCGTGCGCGAGTTCGCCGAAGCACTGCTCCGCACACGTGGCGAGTGGAATGGCGTGGTGGAGCGCTACCTTGCGGCACGGGGTGACACCTGAACGCGCCCGCCCTGGAAAGTGCCCGGCGTGTCATCCGCATGGAGGCCGCCGCGGTGGCGGCGCTCGAGGACCGGCTCGATGGTCGATTTGAAGCTGCCGTTGAGGCGATCCTGCATGCACCCGGTCGGGTTCTGGTCTCCGGAGTGGGCAAGTCCGGGATCATTGGGCGAAAGCTCACGGCTACGCTCACCTCCACCGGCACGCCGGCGTCGTTTCTCCACCCAACCGAGGCGCTGCACGGCGACCTTGGCATCGTCCGTTCCGGCGACCTGGCGATCCTGCTCTCGAAGAGCGGGGAATCCGACGAGCTGCGCGGGCTGCTGGAGTACTTCGGCCGAGTAGGTGTGCGAACCATCGCGATGACCGGCCGCACGGACTCCACGCTGGGCAGACATGCACACATTGTACTCGACTGTGCGGTAGCCGAAGAAGCCTGCCCGCACGACCTGGCGCCAACCTGCTCTACCACCGCCACCCTCGCGATGGGGGACGCCCTTGCCGTGGCGCTGCTGCTCGCCAGGGGCTTCGGACGCGAAGACTTCGCGCGTCTGCATCCGGGAGGTGCCCTGGGGCGCAGATTGCTGCTTCGGGTGCGGGACGTAATGGTGACCCAGGGTATCCCGCTGCTCCCGCCAACCGCCACCATGCGAGCATGTGTGGTGTTGCTGGCGGAGCGCCGGGGGACTGTTGCTGTCGTCGATGGCGCAGGCTTGCTGCTCGGGGTTGTGACCTCCGGGGATTTGACCCGTTTGATGGAACGCAAGGAACACTTTTTCGCAATCCCCGTATCCCATGTAATGACAACGGATCCCCGCACGACCGATGCTGACCAGCTAGCTGCAGCCGCCGTAGGCGTCATGGAGCGCGCCGGCGTGATGGCGCTGCCCGTAGTCGACGCTGACCGGCGCGTTATCGGGATGCTGCACCTTCATGACGCGCTCCGCGCCGGAGCGGTGTGAAGCGGGCCATTCTGCTGCTCGGGCTAGCCGCGGCCTGTCGGCCAGACCCCGCGGCACCCACCGCGACGGAACGAGCCACCAACCTGCCGGCTGACCTCATAGCCTACGGCATCCAGCACACCATGACCGCCGATGGGGTCCGCAGGGTTGTGCTCTTGGGCGACTCGGCCTACCAGCGGTCCGGTGACACTGATATCGATGTCATGGGCGTACGACTCACGTTCCACGGCGACAATGGGATAAAAACTGGCGATCTTACCTCCAAGACAGGCAAGTACAACCCGACGAGTGGTACCATGGTGGCCCGCGGCAACGTGGTGCTGAATGTACTCGGTGAAGCCCCGCGGCGGATTGAATCCGAAGAGCTTCACTTCGACATCAAAGGTGACCGGATCTGGAGCGACAAGCCGACGACTATGCGACAGGGGCCGAGCGTGTTGCAGGGCACTAGCTTCCGATCCGATACACGCTTCCAGAATCTGACCGTGTCCAGTGCGCGCACTTCCGGACCGCCTCCGCGTGATCTTGCACAGCCGGCACCGAGCACCGGCAGAGGAATGCGCTTTTGAGCCTGCGGAGGTTCGGCTTGTTTGCGTCCCTTTTGCTTGCCGCGCCCCCGGCACTCAGAGCGCAAGCTGGCTCGTGTGAACTGTTACGTAGCGTGGGCGATGCCAACATCAACCAGGTGACCGGAACTGTGATAGTTCCTCAACCGGTCGTGCAGTGCGCGGGAGGTGTGGAAATCAGCGCGAATCAGGGCACCTTCCTGCGAGCCACCAGCGAGGTGCTCCTTGACGGCAACGTCAACTACCGGGACCCGACTCGTACTCTGGTAGCTCAGAATGCCACGTACTCGGATGTGACCGGGCGTCTTTACGCAACAGGCAACGTGGTTTTCACCGACGCTGCGCGTGGCTCCACGCTTCGAGGGCCGGAAATTGAATATTATCGAGCCCAACCGGGCAGGCCGCAGGTGCAGGTCGTCGCAAGTGGACGACCACACCTCCGCCTGGTGCCAGACGCGCAGCGTGCAGGGGCCAATCGGGAGCCGTTCGAGATCGACGGCGACCGCCTGAACCTGGTCGGCGAGGATCAGTTTTCAGCCAGCGGGAGCGTGGTAATCCGCCGAACTGGTCTGAATGCTTCCGGGGCCGAAGCTCAGTACGATGGAGTTCGCGAAACGATGAACCTGCGTGGCACCGCCCGCATCAAAGGCGATCGCTTCGACCTCGCCGGTGAGACGATCGACGCGACGCTTCCAGGGGGCAGGGTAAATCGGGTGGTGGCGCGGCAGCGAGCCGCGCTTGTGAGCGATCGGCTTCGGCTGGACGGCCCCGAGGTGCAGATGTTCTTTGCAAACGACCTGCTCCAGCGCCTGGTTGCTCGCGGCGCAGCCGAGCAGGCGGCCCGCCGGCCGGTGGTGACCGCTACCGGCTTTCGCCTGGAAGCCGACTCGCTGGAAGCCGTCCTGCCGCAGCAGCGACTGGATAGCATTGTCGCAATCGGGAACGCTCGCGGTGAAGCGATCGACACCGTCGCTAGCGGCGGGCAGGCGGCCGCGGCCGGTGACCGCGACTGGATCGCCGGTGACACGGTGGTGGGGAACTTCGGCGTGCGGGCACAAACTTCAGCCGCCCGCGGAGCCGCACGCGACACTACCCCGGAGATTCGCAGGCTTGTGGCGCGGGGAAACGCCCAGTCCCTTTACCGGGCTCCGGAAGAGAAACGCGGTATCCCCGGGCCCCGGGGCATGAATTTGATAGCGGGCTCCACTATCCGGTTGTACTTTGAGCAAGGCCAACTGGACATTGCGCAGGTAACCGGCTTGGAGCGAGGCATATACCTGGACCCGGTTGGGCGCACAGCTGCGCCAGCCGGGCCGGCGGCCACGAGCGCGACGCCCCCACCGCAACGCCGGCCGGGCTCGTGAGTGACACCGAGCACCTGCGGGAGGTTCTGCACGCATTCGGACCGTCCGACGTGTCTTGCCTGGTAGCTCTGCGCGCACTCGCCACTCTGGCAGGTGTTGGCGGCACGCTCGCCGTGGACGACCTGCTCGACGGGATGGAGGCGGAATACCGCCGCGTATATCCGTCGCCCGCGACGCCCGACGGGGATCCCGAGGCTGCGGGCGAGCTGTCGCGGTTTCCAGCCCCGGCAACGCTGGATTACCTGCGTGAGCATGTGCTGCCGCGCCTTGCGGAACAGGGAGCGGCGGAGGCGCACTCCAACGGTTCTTCAGGCGTGGTGTGGCTTACGCCGTGGCTCGCCGAGGCAAGGGCGAATCACCCAGGTGAGGTCATCAGCAGCGTAGACGCGCGTATCACGGAGGTGCTCGCGGCCAGTACGCCTGCCCACTCGCCTCAGGTGCCGGTCCGACGGGGGAGCACGCTCCGCGCTGAAGGCCTGGTGAAGGTGTACCGCAAGCGGCGGGTGGTAAACGAGGTCGCCGTGGAGGTCAGCGAAGGTGAAATCGTCGGCCTGCTGGGTCCCAACGGAGCAGGGAAGACCACCACCTTCTACATGATGGTGGGCCTGATCGCGCCGGATTCGGGCAGTGTGCTGCTGGACACCGAGGACGTCACGAAGGTGCCGATGTACCGCCGCGCGCGGCGCGGCATCGGCTATCTCGCCCAGGAACCGTCGGTGTTTCGCAGGCTCACCGTGGAGGAGAACGTCCTGGCGATTCTGCAGATGCTCCGTGTCCCGAAGCGTGAACGTCACGAACGCCTGGAGCGGTACCTGGACGAGTTGAGCATCAAGCACCTGAGATCTACCCGAGCGTACGCCCTTTCGGGTGGCGAGCGCCGACGGCTGGAGATCACCCGTGCATTGGTGAGCGAGCCCAAGTTCATGTTGTTGGATGAGCCCTTTGCGGGGGTAGATCCCATCGCCGTGCACGACATCCAACAGATTGTGGCGGACCTGCGGCGGCGTGGCATCGGGGTATTGATTAGTGACCATAATGTGGAGCAGACCCTCGACATTGTGGATCGCGCGTATATCATGTATGAAGGCAGGGTCCGGATCTCCGGCACGGTGTCGGAACTGGTCTGGAATGATGAAGCAGCCGAGATTTATCTTGGGCCCACGTTGACTGCCCGGATGCGGAGTCGGTATCCGCGCCCGGCCTAAGCAAATACGCGTATGAAGACGGGCTTGTATCAGGGCACCGCGCTCAAGCAGGAGATGAAGATCAACCCTCGCCTTTACCAGGCGATGGACCTGCTCTACATGCCCTTGCTCGATCTGCAGCAGCACCTGAAGCAGGAACTTCTCAATAATCCGTTCCTCGACCTGGTGGAGGGGGAAACGGAGGAATCGGCGGAAAAGGAAAAGGACGAAGAAGAGGACGAGATCGATTGGGAAGAAATCCTCCTCAACGGATTCGAAGCCGGCGGGCGCCGCGAAGAGTACGAAGAAAGGGAGTATTTCGAACCCGTTTCGGTCGCTACCCGCGACCTCGCGGACCACCTGCACGACCAGCTCACGCTTCTGCGTTTGTCACCGCGCGAGCTGCTCCTGGGCGAGGAGATCATCGGCAATATCGGCGACGAAGGGTACCTGGTGTGCTCGCTGGAGGATGTGGCCACCGCTCTCAACGATTTCCTGAAGGAACCCGGCGAGGAGTGGGCGACGTCCGCCGACGAGCGCAAGCCGTACACCCTTGCCGAAGCGGAGTCGATGCTCCGGGTGATCCAGGCGTTCGATCCGGCAGGTGTCGGAGCCCGGGATCTGCGCGAGTGCATCTTGCTTCAGCTTCGTGATGGCGTCGCGCACCTGCTCGCGCGGGGGAACCGCAACATCGATCCGAATGACCTCGAGCTTGAAGAGCGCCTCGCTGGCAGCCTGGCGTACCGCATCGTCCGCGACTACTTCGACCAGCTCATTAACCACCGCTGGTCCGAGATCTCCAAGGAGCTGTCCATCACCCCACGGGATGTGCAAGATGCCGCTGACGAGGTTGCGAAGCTGGACCCGAAACCTGGGCTGAAGTACGGCAACCACGGCGACAACTACATCATCCCGGACCTGATCGTTGAGAAGGTAGACGAGGAGTACCTGGTTTTTCTGAATGACACCAGCTTGCCCCGGTTGAAGCTGTCACGAACCTACCGTGACATTGCCAAGGACAAGAAAAAGTTCATCGGGGAAAACAAGGAATTCATCTCCAACAAGTTGAACTCCGCCAACTGGATGATTCAGGCGATCGAGCAGCGTCGGCAGACGATGCTCAAGGTGATGAACTTCATCGTGGATCGCCAGCGGGACTTCTTCGAACGAGGCGTTCAGTACCTCAAGCCGCTCACCTTGCGTGAAGTCGCTGAGGTGATCGACATGCACGAGTCTACCGTTTCGCGCGTGACCAACGAAAAGTTCGTGCAGACACCCCGCGGCGTGTTTCCGCTCAAGTTCTTTTTCTCTTCCGGCCTGTCCACCACTTCGGGCGAGGATGTCTCCGCCCGGGGCATCAAGGCTCAGATCGAGAAACTTGTATCCGAGGAAGATGCCGCGCGGCCACTTACCGACCAGGCGATTGTGAACATACTCAAAAATGAGGGGATTCAGATCGCCCGGCGCACGGTGGCGAAGTACCGCGACCAGCTCGGTATCCTGTCGGCACGAATGCGCAAGCGAGTGTGAACCTGCCGGTGGCCCGCGGCTCCGTACTCCCGGAGGCGCTCCGCAGCAACTTTGCCGTAGTTATTCCCGCTTATAACGAGGTGGAGAGCGTCCCGGCCCTCTTCGCGGCATTGCGCGATACGTTCGCACGCCATGGTTTGGACGGCGAGGTTATCTTCGTCGACGACGGCTCGAAGGACGGCACGTACGACTCCGCCAGCCTCCATGGCGAAGGCATTCCACGACTGCGCCTGCTCCGCCACCGGCGGAACCTCGGCAAGACCGAAGCGATGGTTTCTGCGGCGCAGGTCGCGACCGCTGAATACCTGATCCTCTTCGACGCCGACCTCCAGCACAGCACGGAGGAGTTCCCCCGTTTCCTGACCAAGCTGGCGGAGGGCTGGGACATCGTGACCGGCCGAAAGCGCGGTGAGTACGCGAAGCGCGCGGTGAGCTCCGTCTACAACCGCCTTTCTCGCACCATGTTTGACGTGCCGGTTCGGGACTTGAACTCGATGAAGGCGTTCCGGCGCGAAATTCTCGACGAGATCCCTCTCCGGCATGACTGGCACCGCTTCTTTGTAGTGCTCGCCCACGCGCAGGGGTACTCCGTCACCGAGATCGACACCGATCTCTTCCCCCGGACGGCGGGAGTGTCCAAGTACAGCGGGCGGGGGCGGGTGTTGGTCGGCGTGGGGGACCTGATCGTGGTATGGTTCTACCTGAAGTTCAGCGCCAAACCGATGCAGTTCTTTGGCGGTAGCGGCCTGGCTCTGATCACGCTAGGCATTCTGGTCGGCCTTGTGGCCATCGTCCTGCGGGTAGCTGGGCTTATGCCGCCTTTCGGATACCGCCCGCTACTCACCCTGGTTCTGCTCCTCGAAACCGTCGGCTTTATGTTGTTCGGCTTCGGATTCATCGCCGAGCTGATCGCGACTCTGCGCGTGGAAGTGGAAGACCTCCGCACCAGGCTGCGTAGCCGCTAGCTCGTGGCCTCCCCCTTCGCCATCTGCGGCAGGGTAACGACCTCCTTGATCCGAAGCCGCCGCTGCCCGCGGGGTAGCTGCAATGCTACCTCGTCGCCCCTGGTCTTACCGAGTAGCGTTTGCCCGAGCGGAGAAGCAAGCGAAATCTGCCCGCTGTCCAGCTCGATATAGTCGCCAAAGACAAGGGTGAAGCTTTCCTCCTCCCGCGTCCGCAAATCCACCACGCGCACCCGGGAGCCAAACCCGATCCTGTCACTGGGAATTTCCGACAGATCAATTTTGGCAAGCTCGCCCACGCGAGAGGTGAGGTGATTCAGGCGAGCCTGCACGAATTGCTGACGTTCGAGAGCCGATTTGTACTCGGCGTTTTCCCGCAGATCACCGTGCTCCACCGCTGTCTGGATCGCACGCGGGAGGGTGACCTGAAGCTCGTGCGTCAGGCGTTCGATCTCGTCGGCGAGCTTTTGTCTGAGTTCTTCAAGCATCGAGTTGTCGCTTTGGGTATTGGCGGAAGATGGGCAAAAGCAACCCATGGACGCAAGGGCGCTCTATGCTGGCGGGCCTCGCCAGAGCAATGCCAGCGCACCACCCACGAGTTCGGCGACCACCGTCCACAGCCGCGAAGCCAGCGCGATCAGGGTAGCCACGCCTGCCGGGAGCACTCCTGCAAGCAGCACGGTCATCGATACTTCCCGTACTCCCAGGCCCGCCGGGGCAAAGAGCACCAGGTAGCCGGCAAGAAAAGAGAGCGCGTTCACGCCAGTTAGCGGCAGCACCAAACCCCTGGGGAGATTAATCACGGAGGAGGCGAAGAGCACAAATGCGCCGCCGTAAAGTGCCCAGCTCAGCAGCGAAAGCGCGAACAGCTCCAGGCCATCGATCCAGCTCCCCTGCCAGGCCAGGGTGCTCCGGCGCGAAAGCCGAGCTACGACACGTACCATTCCACCGATCACGGTCGGATGAATGCAGACAATCGCCAGGGCAAGCACGCCAGCCGGTCCCCACCTGCCCAGCGTCTGTAGCGCCGGATGTGAAAGAGTCAGCGCCGCTGTGACCGCGGCCGCGAGAAGCGAAAACCCGACGTGCACCAGCATCGATGTGAGCAGTAATGCGGGTGCAAGCCCCGCCGCCCGGGCAAGCTGTGCGGCAGCGACAAACTGCCAGACCGCACCGGGAACGTACCGTGCGAGCGCGGATCCGAACCAGATGCGCAGGAGGGCAGGGTAGGGGGGAGCGTCGGACCCGAAACGTCGGAGCACGCGTCCCCAGACATACACGCCCCAGGCCAGTACAGCCACATGCGCGGCGATGCTGCCGGCTAGCAGGAGCGGGCGCACTTGCCACTCGTAACGCTGAACGTCCGCCCAGTTGCGCGCGGCTGTCCACATTAGAAAGGCCGTTGCGCCCGCTATGAAGATCCCAGTCAGCAGGGGGCGAACCCACGAAGGCAAAGGGATCAATCGCGGGGGCGACGCGCGACTGCAAAAACAGCGTACCCTGCGAGTAGCACAAGCGTGGTGACGTAGATCGCAAACCCGGTTCGGAGGCTCGTCGGTACGAACTCGAACACCACCTCTTGGGTCCCGGCTGGAACGGCAACCCCACGGAACGTGTGATTCGTGCGCAGAACCGGCACAGTGGCACCGCCAACGGAAGCTCGCCACCCCAGGTAGTAGTTATCCGCCAGCACTAGCATCGCGGGCCGGCTCGCTTGTGTCTGCACTACCACCCGGTCCGGCGTGTACTCCGTAACAGCGGCCGATCCGGACAAAGGACCAGTTGAAAGGCGGATTGAGGGCGCCCCCGCCACCAGCGCCGTCCGCCGGGGGTCAAAATCGGGCTGCCGCATCACCTCCAGCGCTGCGGCATCGCCGAGCACGCGGACCTGGGGAACGAGGTAGGCGCGATGCAGCGCCGTGGTATCCTCGTAAACCAGCGCGCTCCCACGGTGCACCTCCCTCAGCTCGGGAGCTTCCAGGGGCACGCCGCTAATGATGTAGCGGATGTTGGCGCCGTGCCGGAATGCCGGCGCTTCAAGGAAGTTGTGCCAGTCCGTGTAGCTTTCTTTGCCGGCTCCAACGTACTCGTACCAGCGCTGCAGCGGATTGGGGTGCTCCCCGCCTGCTTGATCTATGCCGAAGTGCATGAGGTAGTCGCCACTTCCACGGTAGGTTTGTCCAGCAGGGAAGGGGAGGACCCAAACACGAGCCGGCTGCGGCTGAGAACGGATAAATTGAACCACGTCGTCTGCCGCGAAGGTTTCCGCGGGTGGTGGGGCCGTTTGGAAGAAGGGGCGAGCGACGATCCACAAATCCGCAACCGTCAGCAGAGCCAGGACGACAGCCACGGTTCGGTTTCCCATGCTGCCTCTTGTCCACGCCACCAGGGCAGCCAGGACGGCGACTAGGAAAATCAGAAAGCGACCGAAGCCGCCTGTAGCCGCGGGATTGTCACCGTGGCTCACCATCATCCATAATACAAAGAACGCGATGCTGGCTCCCGCAAGCCAGATAAGGGCGTTGCTGGTACTTTCCTCACCAGGTCTGTGCCCACGCGGGCCGCTCTGGGCTGCGTCGCGCTGCTCCGCAAGCCGTTCGAGCGTAATCGCCGCCATCGCCACCAGCGAGAACGACACGACAAAAAAGGAGATGGACGGCGCGCGAAAGCGCTTCGTGCCAGGTAGCGCCTCATAGAATAGGCGGTACACCGGGGTGTGCCCGCCAAAGGCGATCAGGAGGGCAAACACCGACAGGCCTGCGAAAAACCACCAGCGCCGGTCACGCCGGGCGAACGCTGCACCGAGCACGAGCAGCGCGAGAACAGTGGCGCCGACGTATTCGGTGTGCAGTTTGAACGGGTTCGCTCCCCGATACTCCCCTAATGCCGGAGCACCCGTGTTCGGATCCTGGATCGAGGCACCCGAGTGCTCCGGCACCGCCAGGGCGCCGATCTCAGCGGGAGGCATGGACCAGGACGTCGAATACTCGTAGCCTCGTCCTCCCTCCGCGCCGCGTGGCGACGTCGGTACGTAGTCGATGAACGGGAGGAAGTTGACGGCTGCCATGGCGAAGCCGAAGGCGACCGCCGCGAGCCCGAGTGCCAGTCGGCGCAGTAACGCCGCGGAATTGCTGAGGTAGCCGTGATGCACCAGAAGAAAAGCTGCCCAACCGGCGGAGGCCAGCAGGAGGTAGTAAGCGCTCTGGATCTGGAACGACAGCAAAAAGAACCCGATCGTAGCAGCTGCGCCAATGAAGGGTGCCACGGCACCCGTCCGGATACCCCGATGAAGGAAAAAGAAGAGTGTGGGCGCCAGCGTCGCCACGATGATCCGCCCATCGTGCCCCGCGTACACCGCTGACATCGTGATGCCGGTAAACTGGAACATCAGCCCGGCAAGGAATCCTACCCACCGCCGTGTACCCAGCTCGCCAGCCAGCAGGTACATGCCTAGGCCGGCCATGCCGAACTGAAAGATGAACACGAGCGGAAAAACGCGCTCGGTGGGAAAGATCGCCGTCGTGTTTTATCCCCACACAGTTTACGGAGGCACAAGAAGAACAGCATCTTCCACTTTGAAAGCGAGATGGACATGTGCTCGCTCTTTCCGGGGCAGATGCTGGAGGAAACAATCCGGATCTTCCACCCACAGTCGGTTCTCGATCTTGGCTGTGGGACCGGGCGCAGTCTGGAATGGTTTCACGATTACGGAATCGACGTCGTGGGGATCGAAGGATCGGCACTCGCAATTTCCAAGTCATCGCACCAGGATCGGATCGTTCAGGCCGACCTGAACGAAGAGATCAACCTCGGGCGAAAGTTCGACCTCGTGTGGAGCTACGAGGTTGTGGAGCATATCCACCCGGACTACGTGAACAATCTCCTCAACACCTTCTCGAACCACGGTGACTGCGTCGTACTATCCGCCGCACCCCCGGGGCAGGGCGGGCAGGGGCATTTCAACGAGCAGCCACCTGCATACTGGATTGCCCAGTTCGGCGCGCGCGGATACCGGTACGATCAGGAGGCGACAGAAAGGCTGCGAACCGTCCCGGAAGAATTCGCCGAAAATATCCTCGCCTTCCGTCGCGGCGCCGCGTAGGCGTCGCGTTTACGGCTCCCGGGGCTGCGGGACGGGCGAGCTATCGACCTTGCGGAGTAGAGAAAAAGGCCGGGATGATTTCCGCCGCCGCGAGTCCATAGGCACCGCGCGAGGATCGCCAGGGATGCAGCCACCCCGCTTGGGACCAAGCCCGAAAACGGGAAATAGCGCCCCCTCTTTGAAGCCGATCCCGCCGGGTGCAAAAAACGCAGCGCGATGAAACCAGGGCGTTGATGGCTGTGATGCGGGCAGTATGGACGCGGGGCAGAGGGAATGAACGCGTTCGAGGAGGAAAGCTATCCGTTAAGCATCAGGCGCTCGACGACAGGTCAGGATCCACAAACCGTCAAGCCAGCTGCCCTGCCACTCCAGGGCTCACGGCAGGTTATCCGCCCCACACACTCTGGAGGCCATGCGGATTACAGCCGGATGTACCAGCAGCAGTACGACCAGGCCCGCCCAACGCAGCATCCTGAGGACTGGTCGAGTTCACCAGCGAGGGCGGTCGGGAGAAGGTAAATCCCCAGACCGGCGGAAGAGGAGCAGAAAGCCCATCTGCACCAGAAGCGACGTGACTATAGCGGGTCGGGGACAACCCTGCGGCTGGTCCGAGCTGCGGGGCTGACGAGGAACTGCACTATCCTGGGACGTATCGCTCAGTTTGGCGAAAACAAACTTTTTGCGCGCATCATCGGAGGAAACTCCGTCCCAAACTGCTGCGGGTACCTTCAGCAACCACTCCACAAGAAGGCAAGCGAGAGCAATGCCGACGAAGAAGCGGCCTGACCTGCCCCGTCGATCCTGCAGAGCTGGTCGGTGCTTCGGTATATCTCGCCCGGAAGAAAAAATTGGCGCCGATGAGCGCGGCGGTGAGGAGCCGCCGCGCTCCCGCCACCGTTCGCAATCCCGCCGTCTCAGATGGCGCACCGGGAGGAACAGTCCGTAAACCGCGAGCAGTGCTAGCCCAACGCAGTACACGAGAAATCCGGTGTAGAGCTGTTTCGGCTCAAAGCTAAAGATCACCTCGTGCTCACCCGGCCCCACTACCACGCCACGAAAGGTGTGGTTCGTCCGGAGCACCGGCACCCGCGTCCCGTCAATCCTGGCTTGCCACCCCTCATAAAAGTTATCAGCCAGCACGAGTAGAGCCTCACGGTTCTGACGGGTACGAATCACCACCCGGTCCGGTAAGTACTCCGCCACTTGCACTGTTCCCTCCAGTGAACCCGCGGGGAGTCGGACGGGATTTGGCGTGTTGACTACCGCCGTCGCGCGGGGATCAAAGCCCTCCTGCTTCATGATTTCTAGTGCCCCATCAGCACCATTCGTAGCGACTACGTTCGGAACGAGCCAGGCCCGGGGCAGGGCGCCGAGGTTTTCGTAGACCAGAGCGCTTCCGCGGTGAACTTCGCGCAGCCGCGGGTCCTGAAACTCAGCACCGGATACGATGTAGCGGACGTTTGCAGCATCGAGAAATACCGGATTTCCGAGGAAATTGTGCCAATCGTAGACATCCTTCCTGCGCAGCATACTCGATTGCTGCGCGCGAACTGGTTTCCGTGCTCCCCGTAACGGTCGGTGAATGCATCAGGTAGTTTCCGGACTGGCCCGATACCTGGAGGGAAGGGGAGAACCCGCAGTCGCGAAGGCGGTACATCAGAAGAATCGCGCAGCATCGCAGTCCACCGCAACCTCTCATCCGGAGAAGGAACGGTCTCCGGCACCGTTTATCACCGTCGCCGGGATACTACAGTAGAACGTGGCCCAGGCAAAATTGGTCACGCGTGTTCCAGTACGAAGCTGAAGATGAAGGTCCACAAAGTGATCACGAAGAAACGAGCAGAAGGCACGAAGTCGACGCCCGGTGGAACCGGCGCAACGGCGGTGAGTGCCCCTTCGAGCAAACGCGGCGACACTCGGCGGGATCCACTTCCAGGGCGGGCACCTCCTCCGGCTCCGCGCCTGCCGTCTAATCGGCCTGCGCACCCTCTTCCGGAAAGCCAAGCTTTCGAAAGGGTAATGGCAGCGCCATCGTGACGAGCGACGGCGACACCATAAAAAAAGAGATCAAGGCGCGCGGAGACTTTTCGTCCGGGAAGAACCTCGTAGTAAACGCGGTACAGCGGTGTATCCCCACCGAGCGCGATGGTGAGAAAGACGCCGAGGCTTGAAAAAACCACCAATAACGGTTTCGCCGCGCATACACGAAGCCCAGCGCCAGCAGCCTTGGCACGGTGGCCCCGACATACTCTGGTAGCGGCGAAGCTGTGAGGGTTGGCGCCACTGTTGTCCTCAAGAGCCCCAGCGTACTCAGGGACGGCAAGCGCTAGCAACTCGCCGGCCGGCATCGCCCACGAGACGGCGTAGTCGTACCCACGTCCGGGGCCGCCACGGGGGACGCATCCACGTAGTCGAGGAAAGGGAGGAAGTTGACCGAGGCCAGCACAAAGGCAAATGCTACAGCGGCCCGCCGAAGGCGAGGTAGCTTCAACAGGCGCCTTGGCTCGCGGAAAGCCTGGAAGTGCCAGAGCAAGAATAGGCTCCAGACCAGCGCTCCCAGCAGAAGGTAGTACGAGTTCTGGATCCTGGTAGAGCGCCGAACCCAATTTGCCGCCGGCGGCACCCACAAGGGTGCCGCTCCGGTGCGGATTCCTCGATGAAGGAAGAAGAGCAACGGAGCAATGGCCACGATGATCCGCCACCCTCGTGCCCTGCGAGAACCCAAGACACCGTGATTCCGGTGAACTGGAAGGCGAGCCCGGCAACTAGCGCAGCCCAGCAGCGCCCCATTTCAAAGACCGCTAGCAAGTGCATTCCGATCCCCGCAAGCCCGAACTGGATTACGAAGAGTACGGCGAAAAGCTTCGAGACTGGGAGAAACAGGTCTACCGAAGCGGAAGGGGTAAAAAGCACTCAGGTTCGCGCCGAACACTGGAACACTCATAGTGTGCGGTAGCCATTTGGGGAGTTCCCCCGCCGCGAACCTTTCAGAAGAACTCGTGGACAAGTAGCTCCCGACCAGGTAGTCCGTCCCGTAAGGTGCTGGTCAGGGAGCAGGCGGAAAAATAAATGAGTGAGCGAAATACAGAGCTGCGGCGGAAAGCTAAATTGGTACTTCGGGCTCGTTATCCTTTCAGAAAGAGCAACCCGAAGCGGCTACGAGCCTTCGGGTCTGCTGATCTCCAGTTTTCACTTGCGGTTTCCGCGCTAAACGCGCCCACCACCTCCGGCGATGGCGTGAAGAAAATTCAGATGCCGCTCGGCAACTGCATCTGGCCTTCGGCTGATTCCGGGCGGGTAGCTGAGCGCCTCACGGCGTGCGGGATCCTCAGAGCCTGCCCTCGGCTTGAAACCTCCGGGTCGTCAGGGCGGACAGAACCCCCGGCGGGAGGGCTCACCACTTCTGGGACGGCCCCGACGGTGGTGGCGACCACCCGGAACCCCGGCAGCCATGGCCTCGGCGGGGACCATCGGGAGGCCCTCTCGAGGCGCGACAGCACCGTCCGGGCACGAGCGCCCCGGACAACGGTCGACACCTCCTTCCGTTTGATCCCGGGGAGGATGCGCACCCGCCCGTCAAGGCGCAGATCCCTGGTTCGCTGATGGGCTGGGCCTCGTCCTTCCCCTCGCCAGCGACCCGTAGCTCGATCGGGGTGACGCTGGCTATGCGCGCGAAGGCAGACAGCAGTGTATCCAGCCCCTTTTGGAAAAAGTCAAAGCGCCCGTAGTAGAGGAGATAATCCGCCTCCCGCCTGCTGACCCGCGCGAATTCGTCCGGAACACCACTCCCGATCAGGACGATCCGTGCCGTAGGCAAAACCAGCGGCTTAAGTTGCTCCTCCATCCAGCGGGATGTGGTGGAGATCCATTGTGCCTGGCGGAGAAGTGTACGCTCGTAGCGGCGCACGCCACTAGCAAGAATGTGCCCCCACCTGTCCTCTGCTGTGGGCCCATGCAGCATATGTACGACTAGCCCAACCGGTCGGTTCCGGGGCAGGCGGAGCGGAGTGTAAACGGAAAAATCGTAGACCGCCGCATCATATGGTGCGCGGGCGAGGAGCCGCGTGGCCGCACCGGCATAGGTCCAGCGGCTCCAGGGATAGGGAGACGAGGCTCCGAGGCGCCGATAACGGACGCCGTCGAGAGTCTCGCACCGCGCTCCGGGGAAGTTCCCGGTGAGAACGGTCGCGTCGACCTGTCCGGCCAGGCGGCGGTAGATCTCGAAAACACGCATGGCACCGCCTCCCCCCACCCACGGGTTGCGGGGATCGTCGTAAATGCAGTGTACGACGCGGAGCATCGGAGTGCGGGCGCGATGGAGGGGTAGGCGAGGGGCTCCTCGCCCACCCGAAGTAATGCGCGAAGCTAGGGCGGGAAGCGGCCCTACCGCAACCCGCAGCCTGGCTCCGACTCCGGGCTACTGTCCATTCTAACGCCGAGATGCATAGCGCTGGCTCGCATGCGCACATTGGTCACGGAAGGTCCGTCACAGCCCATTCCAGCGGAACGTGTAGTAGCGCGCCATATCGGTTCCTGGTGTCTCGGGGACGTCATGGTACCGCATTCCAACCCGCCCTGCCCCCTGGATGACGCTGTCCGTCACCTCCACGATAAGCGTGCCGTCCGCGTACGCACGGAGCCGGGTCCCCACGGCCTCGAACCGGATCTTCCTCGCCGTTCCGCGCGGCCACGTGATATCCCTGCCGTACACCAGGAGGATCCACTGTCTGCCGCTCCGCCTGAACAGCTCCAGGTTCCGGTGGCCGAGGAGACTGCCGTCGTCACGGATAGCGAGAAGGTAGAGATTGCTCTGGTCTTGGAAGCGCAGCACCAAGCCTCCCTCGTCCGCGCGGTCCATCTCGGCCTCCACCCATCCATCCCGCACCAGGACATCGTTGCGGATGAGCATGCTCTGCTCGCCGGCTCCCTGCGCCGTCAGCATCCCCTGTGCGATGCTCCAGGTGGCGGGGACGTCGGCAAATTGGGTATAGCGGTCGATGGTGTTCGTGTCGAACGGGTCCTCTCCCGAGGATGTCACTGCGACAGACACGCGGGTCGTGGCGCTCTTCCCCTCGCTGGTCGCAGTGATGTCCGTCGCCCCGACGGCGATGGCCCGGGCCATCCCGCTCTGCGCGTCAACGCTGACGATGCCCGGGTTTGAGCTCGACCAGGCAACAGGACGGTCATTGATGCTGTTCCCATAAGTGTCAATCCGGAGCGCTGTGAACTGCCGCATCTCGTTCACCCCGAGAAAGGCGCCGGATGGGGAGATCTGGATCGTTGCCACGGCTCCGGGGGCTGCCACCGTGCGGAAGCGCACTGTAAGGGGCCCATCCACCGTGACCGCCTGCGCCACCGCGATGTATTCGCCCGCGCGGGTCCCAACACGCAACGCTGATCTCGCTCTCCCCCTCTCGTCGGTGAGCGACTCCCTCGGACTGATCACCCCGCCAGGGCTGAATGAGCCCCAGGTCACCGAATGCCCGGGAACCCCACGAGCATTCGCGTCCACCACCCGAACGGCTAGAGAGTCCTGGAGATCGGCACCGACGAAGCCGGCGCGCACGGTATCGAAGCCGCGACGATCTGTGCGGCGGGCCCGGGTGGCTCCGCTCCCGTACTCGACTTGCAGGCAACCAGGGCGGTAAAAGCTTAGAGCGTGTTTCAGAAAGAGTGTTCACCATTGGAGCACATTCCAGCAGATGAAGGGTGAAGCCGCGAATTCCGGCACATAGCGGTGGAGGGTACGAAGGACGTAGTACCCGCGGGCGTACTCGCTGACATACAAATTCTTCCACGTGTCGAAATTGCTCGACTCCCACCAGTGTTCGCGCTGCTGCTCGAGCAACGCGAGATAGCGCGGCTCCAGGTGAGAAGTGTCAGTGCGACTGACCCGCAATCGCTCAGACTTCGGCATCATTCCGTTGCTGCCGCGATGCAAGGCTTGCATACAATGAAGTAAGTCGGCGGATGATTTCTCCCCATCCGAAGTGATGTTTGGCGTGGGCGCGGCCAGCGAGGGCGAGCCGCGAGGCGAGTTGCGGCTGATGAACGTACAACCTGATGGCTTCGCCGAGCGCGTGAGCGTCACCGGGCGGCACGAGCAAGCCGGTTTCGTGATCGCGCACAATATCCACGATCCCGCCGCTGGCGCTAGCGATCACCGGTTTGCCGTAGGCCATGGCTTCGAGCAGAACGACACCAAGCCCCTCCGTATCACCCTTGGAGTCCGTTACGGCGGGGAGCACAAAGGCATCGCAGGATGCGAAGCTGCGCTCTAGGTCGGCGCGCGCGACTGAACCGCTGAAGCGCACGAGATCTGCAATCCCCAGCGACCCCGCGTGCGCCTCGAGCTCGGCACGGAGCGGACCATCGCCGACTATGTTCAGGCGGACGCTGGTGGTGGCCCGCAAGTCCGCGACAGCGTCAAGCAGGACCCGCACGCCTTTTCGCTCAACCAGCCGCCCGACGAACAGCAGCTGGAAGGCAGTATCCCCAGGGCTTTCTGGTGCACACAGCGCGTGTGGTTCGACGGCCGCACCGAAAGGAATGACCATCGGTTTTGTTTGGGGAACCTGGTCCTGCAGCTGTGCAGCCGTATAAGACGAGATTGCCGTGACTGCATCCGACTCACGCACAATCCGCTTCAGCACGGTTCGGAGTAGGGGAAACTGTTTGCGGAGCCAGGTCAGCTCGACACCGAAGAACGTGCAAACCAGCGGGATCCCCCCTAGGCGCCGTGCTGCGACGCCGAAGAGGCCGTGTGGAATGGGCCAAAAAACATGAATAAGATCGAACTGCCCAGTTCGCACCTGACGAACCGCGGCGAGGGTGCCTGCCAGCACGTAGCCGGGGACGAGACAAAGGTAGATCGGCCGCTCGCGTACGCGATCCGGGGCGGTTTGATCATGCGTCAGCGACTCAATCGGCGCCGGAGCATATCGAAACCGGTGAACCCGCACACCATCGATTACCTGGCTTGCTGAGCCGCGGTAGGCCGGTGCGAGCACCTCGACTTCAACGTTCTCGGCACGCAGGCGGCGGATCGTTTCCGTAAGCCAGGGCGTAATCACATCTCCCGGGTGCCGTGGATATGCAGACACCACATAAAGGACTCTCACTTGTCCGTCGAGCCACGTCCGGGTTATCTTCGCGTTCTTGCTCAACATACCGTGACAAAATCCCGCGTACAAGCACCCGCCAGCTTGCAACACGCCCTCATCATAGTTCCCACGTACGACGAGCGTGACAACCTTCCTCGTCTGATTCCCCAAGTGCTGGCACAGGACGACCGTCTGGAAATTCTGGTAGTGGATGATGGTTCGCCCGACGGCACAGGGGCATTGGCGGACCAGATTGCCTCTCGGGAGCCCCGTGTTCACGTGTTGCACCGGAGCGGTAAACTCGGTCTCGGCACCGCCTACATCGCGGGCTTTCGCTGGGGCCTGGAGCGCAGCTACGACGTGCTCTTCGAGATGGATGCGGACTTCAGCCACGATCCGGCACATCTTCCGCAATTCCTCGAAGCCGTGGAAGAGTACGATGTGGTGCTTGGGTCGCGTTACCTGCACGGCCGCGTCACGGTGGTCAACTGGCCAATCGGCAGACTGCTGCTGAGCTATTTCGCAAATCGTTATGCAGGATGGGTGACCGGGTTACCCGTTGCCGATGCCACCAGCGGCTTCAAGTGCTTTCGCCGCGAGGTCCTCGCCGCGATTCCACTCGACCGCGTTGAATCCAGTGGATACGCGTTTCAGATCGAGATGAGCCTCCGCGCCTGGCAGCGGGGCTTCAAGCTGGGCGAGATACCCATCATGTTCGTCGACCGGACCGAAGGCGAATCCAAGATGTCCAAAAAGATCATTCGCGAGGCGGTCTGGCGTGTATGGCGGCTGCGCTATCTAGCGCTGTTAAATCGCCTGTAGGCGGGGAATACCAGGGAGTGGGAAAACACGAGCTTTTCCACACTTCCACGCACAACTGGTTTACATAATGTATATTATCGGCAGTCTCGTTTCGGGGCTTTTGGGGCCGGCTTCGCGGTGATCATATACGGTACCGACGACTCACTTCCTCAAGTTGCTTGCGCTCCGCTGGTGTCAGAGACTTCAGCCCTTTTGCGGAGATCTTGTCGAGGATGCGATCAATATCGTCCGGCGCACGCGGATCCGGCGGCTGCTTCGGCGCCTCGGGGGTTGGGCGCTCACCGCGGACCTGCGGACGACGGCGCAGCTTATCAAGGAGCTGCGCCACGCGACCCTCGGGCGAACCAGCTGAGTGGCTGCCGTAGGACGGCTGCAGCAAACCGGACTTCAGGTATAGGAACCCCGCCGCGAACCCGCCAAGGTGCGCCCAATGGGCCACTCCCGAGTGGGCGCCGCCAACCGCGGCGAACACGCTGAAGGCAGCAAGAAAGGCGACGAGCCACTTTGCTTTGACCGGTAGCACCCCGAAAAGGTGGATTGGTGAGTCTGGCCATATCATGGCAAACGCAACTAGTAGCCCGTTCAATGCGCCGGAGGCACCGACGATACTTGCATGGGGCGTCAGGAAGGACAGCACTGCCCCACCGAGTCCCGCGACCAGATAGTACTTTAGGAACGTCGCGGGGCCCCACCGTTCCTCAAGCGGGCGCCCGAAGAAGAAGAGGACGATCAGGTTGAAGAGAAGGTGAAAGCCGCCCGCATGAACGAACATGTACGTGAACGGCGTCCAGGGCTGCCGTAGCACGTTGGCTGGAGTGAGCGCGAGGAACGACTGAACGCCTGGCAGGAGCGAAAGCAGAAAGACCAGTGCGTTCGCGATTAGCAGGTAAGTGACAACCGGTGGTACGCCGCCGCCAAATGGCGTATCGTAGGAATCTCTGTAGGACATCGGATCCTGCCGCTACGCTCAATGGTGTTGCTGGATGCCTGCGAACTGCGCGATTCGCTCGCACAACTCCCCAAATGGAATGCCTGCCGCCGCAGCCGCTTTTGGTAGCAGACTCGTAGCCGTCATTCCTGGCAGCGTGTTCGCCTCAAGGCAGAAGAGCTGCTCCTTCGCCAGGATGAAGTCGATCCGCCCGTAGCCCCGCAACTTGAGCAGACGAAAGGCGCGGAGTGCATAAGCCTGCACCTGGGCGACGGTTTCTTCGTCCAGCGGAGCCGGGCACAGGTACTCGGTCATTCCCGGGGTGTACTTCGACTCGTAGTCGTACAGCCCTTTCTTGGGCCGGATCTCCACCGGCGGAAATGCCTGATCGCCCATGACCCCAATGGTTAGCTCACGGCCGCGCACAAATCGCTCAATCATCACCTCGTCGTCGAAGCGTCCTGCCTGCAGTACCGCCGCCTCCAGCGCGGATGGTTGCTCCACAACCGTCAAACCCACGCTCGAGCCCTGCTTCGATGGCTTTACGATGCAGGGATACCCGACAAAGTCCTCGATCATATCGGCCTCGTACGCGAAGCTTGGTGCGCTCGCGAGGCGCCAGGGTAGCGTCGGCACCTGCCCATCTCGCAGCAGCCGCTTCGAGACGTCTTTGTCCATAGCGACCGCGGAGCCGAGGACCCGACCGGTATATGGTACCCGAACAAGGATCGAGCAGCGCCTGGATCGTCCCGTCTTCCCCTGCTCCGCCATGCAGCGCCAGAAACGCCACATCGGCACTTCGGACCTGAGGGATCTCGACAAGTTGTACCGGCGGCAAGACGTCGCGCAACTCCTTCGGCGGGGCCGCATGCACCCCCTCTGGCAGAAGATTTAGTTCATCTGCCTCGGCGACAAAGCCCCTGGCCGTATCGACAGCCGATACGGCGTGCCCGCGCTCACGGAGCGCCTTCACCACCGCGAGGCCGCTCGCGAGTGAAACCTCCCGCTCCTCACTCGTTCCACCCATCAGCACCGCGATGTTCATAAAGCAGTTCCCCGTGTGGCAGTAGACAGTTTGCGCGGGTCGGCTACGCAGGAACCGTACGCACCGGGCGAGGTCCCCTCCTGCGGGTGTGCGCCAGCACGGTCTTTGCCAGTGCGGGTCCAAACCCGGGCAGTGCGGCGATCTCTTGCTCTGACGCGTTGCCGATGGCGCGCACCGAGCCAAAGCACTCAAGCAAAAGCCGCTGGCGCGCGGCGCCGACGCCGGGGATTTCGCCGAGTTCGGAGCGAACCGTACGTTTCGAGCGAAGCTGACGGTTGTACGTCACGGCGAACCGATGGGCCTCATCGCGCAACCGCTGGAGCAGGCGCAGCGCGGGCGAGCGTCGCGAAAGCCGTACCGGCTCGAAGCGGCTCGGCACGAAGATCTCCTCATCCCGCTTAGCCAGACTTGCAACCGGCTGCTGCCCCAGATCAAGCAACTCCAGCGCCTTGCGGGCAGCGCCAAGCTGCCCTTTTCCACCGTCGATCAGCACCAGATCAGGCAAAAGCTGATCTTCCTGGAGGCGCCGGGAAAAGTAGCGGTGTACGACCTCATGCATCGACCGAAAGTCGTCATTGCCCCACTCACCCTGGATCCGAAACTTTCGGTATTCAGACTTGTCCGGCTCCCCATTCTTGAAAAACACAGCCGATGCGACTGTCTCGCTCCCCTGCGTATGCGAAACGTCGAAACACACCATCAGGCGGGGAACGGCGGCAAGCTCAAGCACCTCCTGAAGCTCGTACAGCGCGTCCGGGGCACGGGCCTCGGCGGCGCTGCCGATGAGCTTCCACTCCTCAAGCAGGTGGCGAGCGTTCCGCCCGGCGAGCTGCACAAGGTTGACCTTTTCGCCACGGCGGGGCACCTGCGTTCGTACGGTGACTCCGGTGCGTTCGCGGAGCAACGATTCAAGAGTCGCCCGGTCCTCAAACTCACCGGGAAAAAATATCTCATCGGGCATGTCATGTTCTTCACCGGCCGCGCGGAGCGCGTAGAGGCGAGTCGCGAACGCCCCCAGTACCGCGGCGTCACTCTCTCCTTCCAGGTTGGAAAGGAACTGCGCCTCACGTCCCAGCATCTTTCCTTCTCGGATCCGCAACACGATCCCGCAGCCGACGCTACCATCGCGGGCCACACCAACGATGTCCCGATCGCTCCCGTCAGGGTCGACGATCTTTTGTCGACTCTCGAGACGCTCCAGCTGGCTGATCGCATCCCGCAGCTCCGCCGCGCGCTCGAAGTCGAGTGCGGCAGCGGCAGCCTCCATCTGCTCCTGGAGACGAGCCGCCGCGCGGCGGGTATGTCCGCCCAAAATGTCCAGGATTTCGTCCACCATTTCCCGGTACTCTGATTCCTGCTGTAATGCTACACAAGGAGCGCGACACCGGCCGATGTGGTAGTCGAGGCATGGCCGCGCTGGTACCTCGCGCGGCAGGTCGTAGTGGCACGAGCGAATCGTGTAAAGCTTCTTGACCAGCTCGAGGGCCTGGCGCATGCGTCGCACGTCGGTGTACGGCCCGAAGTAGCGCGCTCCGTCGTGATCGAGCCGCCGTGTGACGTAAACCCGCGGAAACGCCTCGTGAATGGTGACCTTGATGTACGGATAGGTCTTGTCGTCCTTGAGGTTGATGTTGAACCGTGGCCGATGCTCCTTGATCAAGTTGTTCTCGAGGATCAGCGCCTCGGCTTCGCTGTCCACGACAATCGTTTCCAGGTCAGCAGCCCTGCGGACGAGCTCCCGCGTCTTGGGAGCGTGTGATGCGGACGCGACAAAATATGAGCGTACCCGTGACCGGAGTGATTTCGCCTTGCCCACGTACAAGATTGCTCCGTCGACATCCTTCATCAGGTAAACACCCGACCGAGCCGGCAGATGACGGAGTTTGTCCTTTATCAGGCTTAGTTCACTCACGGCGGCAGCAACTGGAAGTGCGTGTGAAATACAAGTTTATTACCCCCGGGCCGATTGCAGTTCCGCTAGTCACGCCCGGCCGGCAAGCCGCCGAATACGTTGCGCGAACAAAATGTAGGCGTACCCCGAATACGGGCGCCGGCGCATCCTTCAAGACACCCGCCTGCTCGATCCCGAGTGCCACACTCAAACCAAGGTAAACGGTACCGAATGCCGCCCCGATAAGTGCAGCGTCCACCACCGGGTGCACGCTGCCTAACAGCATGCGTGTTCCCCACCCTGCAGCCGCTCCAGCGAAAGCCGCGATGAGCATGCGGCTCCACGACCCCGGCTCCGGGCCCCACGGGTCCGATCCGGCTGTTCAGCTCGCGACGCAGCAGCGCCCACTCTAGCCAGGCCCCCGCGCCTGCTCCCAGCGCCAGCCCGACAGCACCCAGGGACCGCGTCCCGATCCGGAGATCCTCGCCCAAACCCGGACCGAAGGTGAAGCCGAACACGCGCACGGGCTCGAACTGCGTCATCAGTATGAAGCCGAAGAGCGCGGAGGTCGCCACCCTGATTGCTGCGATACGGGCCGGCGTGCGTGTATCTCGGAGAGGAAAAAAGCAGACGAAAACAATCGCGTGCTGGTTGAGGCAATGAGCCCAAGCGCATACCCTGCAAGAGTCAGGTATACCAGCCGCGTGTCGTCGGGACCGAACTCTCCGGTCTGATACAGCGCCGCCACCCCACGTCACCCAGCAGCAGGAAGGCCACGAACGTGGGCACCACGAAAGAAGGCCACACGTCGAAGTGCCGACTGTGTGCGCTCGCGCAATATATCCATGCCTCCGGAGCGGCGCCGCGCCAGCTCCGGGAGTTCCGCCGCCGCGATCGACATCCCAAACAGGCTCACCGGGAGCACGTAAATGGTTTGCGCGTAGCCGATTGCTGCCACAGCACCAACGGCAAGCAGGCTGGCCAGCACCATGTCCAGCCATCCGCTGAGCTGAACTACCCCGCGCCCCAAAATCGCGGGTCCGGCATTCTTAACTGCTTCCTCGACGGGCGCGAGGCCCCTCCCCACGAGAATCGAAGACTGCGCTCCAGGCGCAGCACCCACGGTAGCTGAATCAGGAACTGAAGTGCGCCCCCTATGAGCGCACCCCAGGCAAGCGCCACCACCAGCCGGGCAGGATCGAACTGTCCGCCGAATACGAGCAGCGTCGTGATCATGGCGCCGTTCCACAGCACCGGCGCAAAGTACGGGATGAAAAAGCGACGGTGGCTGTTGAGAATGCCCAGGGACCAGGCGGAAAGCACAAGCACCCCAGTCATCGGGAATAGAATGCGGGAGACTACCACCGTCAGAGCGCGCCGCTCTCCGGTGAAGCCGGGGAGAAAGAAGGAAACCAGCGGCTCCGCGAGCAAGACACCGAAGAGCGCAAGTGCACCCGCCACCGCAAGCAGCAGCGCGAAGATGGCACCGGCTACCTTGCCAGCATCTTCCTCCCTGCCCTGCTCCAGCAGCTCCGCATATACCGGGATAAAAGACGCTGAGCGTGCCCTCGCCGAGCAGGTTCTGCAGCATGTTCGGCATGCGAAGCCCGGCGCGGAATACGTCAGCATACAGCGATGTGCCGAAGAACTGCGCGAACACGCGCTCGCGCACCAGGCCGGAGATGCGGCTCAGGAAGATCCCGCCCGCCACCATGCTCGAGGCGCGGCTGCCACCCGCTTGCGCATCCGCGGCGGGTTTGGCTTCTGTCACAGCAGACATTCACAGTGTGCGGGTGTGACGCGTTCCGGACGTACTCAGCACGAACGCAACCCCTAGGCCAGCCTATGATCCAGAGCATCGCGCATCGCCGCAACGGTTCCCCGGAGCAGCTCCGGACCATATGCGGCGAGAAAGGGAAAACGTTCAAAACCCGCTCCTGTGGAGCGCGCGCCGCGGACGGGCATCGCACGCGCGCGCGCGATCTCTTCCAGCTGTGACGATGCACGTTCCTTTGTGTGGCGCAGAATCTGGTGTTCGACTTCCGCGACGTTGCTCAGCGCACGATTCCGAAGAGCGCCAACGGAACGCTCTAGCGCCGCGTCCGCTTCAGGGACGCTCTCGAGGAGCGCGCGATGCCCATCTACAACCGAGAAGCGCAACGCCTCGAGTGCGTCCATGGTTGCGGGCGCGACGGATCTGCGTGCAATTCGCGTGCTGAGCTCGCCTTCGGGTGTGCTCAGATCAGCGACTTCAAGACCGAGTTTCGCCAGGTTGGCGCGTATGTCCGCCGGGAGGAAGAGAACGGACGGGCGCGGGAACACGACGGGCGGTGCTGCACCGAAACAGCCGAAGATCACTGATCTGCGCCAGATAGCTGATCTCGCCCGGGCCGCCGACGTAAGCCACGACCGGGAACACAAAACTTTCCACAATCGGCCGAAGAAAAACGTTTGGACTGAGCTGCCGCGGATCTTCCTGGAGTAGACTGCTGATCTGCAGGGTCTCTACGTGCTGTCGGGACACGCGCGTCCGCCAACCGCCGGGAGATCGGTGCAAGCGCTCACGTCCGGCGTCGGTGTGCAGAAATACGTTTGCGGCGCCTGGCACGAGATTTACTTGCGTGTGGTATCCACTTCTTCAGGCGCAATGAGGTGCGCTGAAGCACAGCCTCGTGCTCGCCGCGCCCACCAGCCCGTGAATCACCGGAGCGGATGTGCGCTTCAGTACGGGATCAGCGGCATCCGTCGTTAGCAGGTCGAACTGCGCAAAGATTCGTTCGACAGTCTCCCGGAACGCGCTGGCCACGCTCCGACCGGGCTGATAGGCACTGCGAAGCAGACGTAGATACTCATCTGCATGTGGCTGGGAATGCAGCGTTTGCCGCGCATCACTGAGTACCTGTCCAATGTCCGGCCTGATCAGGCGGTCACTCATCGGCAAGGCTCGTGGGTCGCCGAAAGGCAGCTCCAGGCGGCGCAGCCGTCCGCCACCATCGATCATCCACGCTTGATTGACCTCGGCCCAGTCGTGGTCCTCGGAGGCTGACCAAAAACTGGAAGAACAATCATCTCGAGGGCCTTTTCCAGCACGTCGGCGAGCGTGATCGCGCCGAGAATCTTGTGGACGGTGTACAGCGGGCCCGTGAAAAGCCCGTCTGCTGTCCAGTGGTGACAACCGCTCCACCCTTTTCGGCGAACTGCGCAAGCCGCTCGGCCGCATGGGGCGACGAGGGGCGCAGGGCCGCGGCCGCAGCCTCGCGCTCGCTGCGTCCGAAGAGTTCTCAGCTCAGCTATGCGCGCTTGGTACGTGGCAAGAGAAAAGGGATCGCCGCGAAAGAACTGCACCGCCGGAGCTTGCCTGCGATGTAATCTCGCACCAGCCTGGGACCTGCAAGCGGAGAAAGCTTTATCTCGAGCTGTGTCGTCAGCTGGCCCTCGCGAGAACGATGAACCGTGATGATTCGGGAGTCGCGGGCGTACCATCATAGTCCCCGAAGGTGTGCACGGCGTTCAGGCCATAAGTCCCCAGCAGCGAGAGTAGCTCCTCACTCCCATACAGCCGAACTCGTTCGTGAAAAACCTGAAACGAGCCGTTCGCCTGCGGAATCTTGATGGTTTTTTCCACGTACCGATCTCCCCCCACCAGAGCCCGCCGCTCGACAACCGGCCGGCTCATTGCCGCGGCATTCTCACCCTCCTCAAGAATGCTATCCCGCACCCGCTGGGCGTTGAGATAGTCAAGCGCGAACCATGCCCCCGCACGAAGCACCCGCCGCACCTCGCCGAGGGTCGCGGCGTCATCGCGCGGGTCCTCGAAATATCCGAAGGAGGTGAAAAAGCTGGTAACCAGATCGAAGTGCGCCGTAGCAAAGGGTACAAAGCGCATGTCGGCCCGCACGACCGGAAGCCCGGCAGCTCGCGCCCGCCCTAGGAGCGGCATGGAAAGGTCGAGGCCGGAGGCGGTACATCCGCGTAGCTGTAGCTCGGCCAGGTGTCGCCCTGCCCCGCAGGCGAGGTCCAGAACGAGACCGCTGTCCGGTAACTCCACATGCGCCGCCACGAGCGCAACAGCACGGCGCGCCTCTTCGGCATCACGGTGCGGGTAGAGCTGGAGATACTGGTCTCCGAACCACCGGGTGTACCAGTCGGCTCGGCTCACTCGAGCGCTCCTTTGTGATACGGCTCTCCGCGCATGATCGTGCCAGCGCGGTAAAGCTGCTCCGTCACGGCAAGTCTCGCCAGTTCGTGAGGAAGTGTGCACGCGGAAAGGGAAACGCGGTGGGCTGCGCGTTCGATGACGCTTTCGGCGAGCCCGAATGCCCCGCCGATCAGGAACGCGACACCTGCGCCAGCCTGCAGAACCGGATCGGCGAGGTACCTGGCGAACTGTCCGGAAGACCACATCCTCCCGCCCCGGTGCAGCGCTACAAGCTGAACAGCACCGCCGGCCCGCGCGAGCAGGCGTTCTCCCTCCTCGTTCTTGACGCGCGGCACGTCCGCCGGCCCACGGCAGGTTTCCTCCCGCACTTCCATACCTGTGAAGGCGAAGTAGCGACGGGCGCGTTTTTCGTAGTCGTCGATCGCATCGGCCATGGGACCGCGCACTCTACCCACCGCAACAATCCGGACCTTGGTCACTGAACGATCACCGTATCCCGAAGGAATCCCTCGTTGTCACGCCGTGGATGGTCCTGGTTGAAGTGCAGCCCGCGACTCTCCACCCGGGCACGCGCGCAGCGTACGATCAAAGACGCCGCCAGCACCAGGTTGCGAAGCTCCGCCTCCTCCTGTGTTAGTCCCGCATCGCCACTGACAGCCACAAGGTCGTTCAAGCGAGCCTCAGCCGCAGCCAGATCAGCATCGTTCCGGACAATGCCAACATCGCGCCACATCATATCCCGGACCTCATCTCGGATCGAGATCAATGTCCGGGCCGAACTCGTTTCCTCGGGGATAGGGCCAGGCTCCTCATCCACTGAGGGCGCTGGCCGACACAGCTCCTCCCGGACCCGTACAGCGGCACGGTGAGCGAACACGATAGCCTCCAGAAGCGAGTTGGAGGCCAGCCTGTTCGCGCCGTGAACCCCTGTACAGGCAGTTTCGCCAGCGGCGAATAGTGCCGGCAGTGTTGTTTGCCCCCGGGTATCGGTCAAGACGCCCCCACAGGCGTAATGGGCCGCCGGGACCACCGGCAATGGCTCGGAAAGCATGTCGATGCCACGCGCGGCGGTTTCTCTCAAGATGTTCGGAAAACGGCTACGCACCTCCGTGGGTGAGATACTCGTACAGTCGAGAAGCACGTGAGATGATCCGGATTGCTTCATCTCCTGGTCTATTGCCCGCGCTACAATGTCGCGTGGTGCCAATGAGCCGAGCGCATGGAGATGCTCCATAAGTGGCTGGCCATTCGCACGGAGAAGCGTTCCGCCTTCGCCCCTCACCGCTTCCGAAATGAGCAGCGTAGTATCTCCGTCAGCAGGGTACAACGCCGTGGGATGGAACTGCATGAACTCCAGGTTGGCGATATGCGGGCCCGCGCGGTATGCCATCGCGATGCCGTCGCCCGTCGCAACCGGCGGGTTGGTGGTATGGCGATATACCTGGCCACACCCGCCGGTCGCCAGGAGCACGGCCCTCGCATGGATAAGATAACTCTCGCCCGTGGCCGGCAGCACGACTGCACCACAGCAGCGACTTTCCTTTCCCACCCCGACAGTGACGAGATCTAGCGCCGCATGGTCTTCGTAGACTGCGATGTTTGGTGATGCGGCCGCCGCGGCGAGAAGCGCTCTCTCAATCTCCCGGCCAGTAAGGTCGTCCGCCCGAACGATTCGCCGACGTGAATGCCCGCCTTCCCTGCCGAGTGATAGCGCCTCGGCGTTGCGCGTGAAGCGAGCCCCCCAGTCGATCAGCTCCCGAACCCGTTCCGGTCCTTCCTGTACGAGCACACGCACCACATCGCTGTGACACAACCCTGCACCAGCAGCCAGGGTATCCTGGAAGTGGAGTGCGAAGGAATCATCCCGGCCGAATACCGCTGCAATCCCACCTTGGGCATAGTTCGTACTGCTGTCGACCCGGCCCTTCTTGGTGATGATTGCCACCGATGCAAACCGCGCGATCTTGAGGCTGAACACGAGCCCCGCGATCCCGCTGCCGATGACCAGCACGTCCGCTTTCACGAGAGAGATCCCCCGAACACGCGACGAACCGCAGCGTCGAGCTGCTTGGCGCCGGAGGTGATCTCAACGCGCTGGTGGAGCACGAAGGCCCGCTCACTGCCGGGCAAAAGCGGGCGCAGCTTCACGGCTTCCTTCCGTGTCATAATAATGGGCCGGCCCGCAGCGCGTGACCGTAGCTGGTCAGCATCCACAGGCCGGAATGGGTAATGATCCGGGAAGGCGACCAACTCCGCCGATGCGGCGATCTCGTGCAGGTGCGCCGCAAAGGGGCGCGGATCGGCAAGGCTCGCGACCCCGAGAACGCTGCTGCCCTGGAGCAACGGTTCGGCCGTCTGGTGCTCGCCGTGCAGCGGTACGAGCGCGCCCGGCGTGATTGCGCATTGCACCACTAACCCGGAGGGCGCGGCTCTGCGGATCTCTGCCGAGACGGCGCGGGAATCCTGCACCGCCTTCCGGACGACAACCACGACGTCAGCGCGGCCCAGGGCACGCGTACTTTCCCGCCATGGCCCCCGGGGAAGGAGCCGCCGTCGTGACGTCCATGCGTCAGCGGCGATCAGCACCATGTTCAGGTCACGCCTTAATGCACGGTGCTGAAATCCGTCATCCAATATCGCAATGTCGCGGCCCGCCGCTGCGACGTCACCTACTGTCGCCACGCGGTTGGGCCCGGTGAAGACAGGCACCATCGGGTTCAACTCGCGGTGGAGTAAGACTTCGTCGTCCCCATAGCCCCGGAGCACAACCGCCGGTGCCCTGCCCCACTGCACGATGCGACCAGCCAGCCACGCCGTAAAGGGCGTTTTACCGCTCCCGCCCACGGCCAGGTTGCCGACGCTGATCACAGGAACGGTCGCTTGCGCGGCATCCAGCCAGCCCTCGTCGTACGCTCGATTACGGACCTCAGTTGCCACTTGGTACGCCCACTCGGCAGGCGCCAGTGCCAGGTCGGCCAAGCTGCCCAGCGCCCCGCCCTCCCCTGCCCACCACCGGCGGAGCCAGGAGTGCACCCGAACCGAGTGCCTTCGGGGATCAGGCAGCGTCCGCAATCCGCATTACCGCGGCGAGCCGTGCTTCGAGATCCGCCGAATAGCTGCCGAGCGCAGCCGCGTCGGCGTCCCGAGGAATTCGGAGCGGTTCTCCGTGCACAATGCGCAGCCGCGCGAAGGGCCTTGGCACGAGGAATCGATCCCATCCGCCGAACCACCAGGCCCGGTCCGCGCCACCGGCGCCCGGAATAATCGGAGCACCCGAAAGCTGGGCGAGGAGCAAGGGGCCGGGTTTCATCTGCTCGCGCGGCCCCCGTGGCCCATCCGGCGTAATCGCCAGCGAACGCCCCGCACGCAGATGACGGAGCAGCTGCCGGAAGGCAGGCGAGCCCCCGCGCGTGCTGGAGCCACGCACCACCTGGAAACCCCATCGCTCCACGATCCGGGCGATGTAGCCACCGTCGCGGTGCTGACTGACCAACGTGGCGATTCCCTCCCGCCGGTGTGCATATGTACATGGAAGTAGCCGTCCATGCCACAGCACAAAGATGACCGGCCTTCGGGCGCGATAAAAAGGAAGGTAGTGCTCTTCCCCGAGTATGTGATAGCGGCAGGTCCCGAGCAGACCAGCAAGCACAGCTCCGCCGATCGCGCTGACCAGTGGGCTCCCGCCTTTCGTGGAATGACTCGTCAACGGCCGGGCAGCAGCCGTGACGCCATCTCCACAACCCGCTCGGCTGCGCCGGGCGTGCCGAGAGCGCTTCGTACGCGCGCGAGCCCAGCAGTCATGGCGGCCCGTTCGGGAGATGCGGCATCAAACAACGGTACCAGAGCTTCCGCCAACGCCTGCGGGGTTGCTTCGTGCTGTAGCAGCTCGGGAGCGACTCGCGCACCCGCGACCAAATTGGCAAGCGCGACGTGCGGCACTTTCACCAGTCGCCGGGCGATCGCATAGGTCAACGGGCTTGTGCGATACGCCACTACCAGGGGGGTGCCCGAGAGCGCGGCCTCCAAGGTCGTAGTTCCGGATTTTGCCAGGACCACAGATGCATGCTCGAGCAGACTCGCTGCTCCGGGAACCCGGGGCAATGTACTTTGTCGGTAGACATCGCCCGACAGATCACCGGCGGTGCCGACCACCGGCTGCACGTGGGGGAGCTGCGCAACCACCCTTGCCGCGGCGTTTTCAAAGAGGAGGAGATGGCGTTGCACCTCCTGCACGCGCGATCCGGGGAAGAGCGCTAGAATCGGCCGCTCCGGATCGAGTCCCCACTGCTGGGCCCAGCCCACGTGCGGCTCAGCCGTGGATTGCCCGTCCAGCAGGGGGTGCCCGACAAACTGCGCGCGCACGCCGGCGCCCTGGAGAAACGCTTCTTCAAAGGGCAGCACTACTGCGACCGCGGCCGCGTCGCGAGCAAGGGCCCGCATCCGGCCGGGGCGCCACGCCCAAACCTGGGGCGCAATGTACCAGAGGACCGGAATGCCGTCACGACGCGCATGGCGTGCCAGGCGGAGATTGAACCCCGGGTAGTCGATCGGAATGATGAGGTCGACGCGTTCACTCGCGAGTGCAGCGCGGACCGTGTGCTCAAGGCGGAGGATACGGTGGAGGTGCCGGACAACTTCCGTGAAGCCCATGATGGCGAGCTGCGACAGGTTGGCGAGAAGCTCCACGCCCTCGGCAGCCATGCGCGAGCCTCCCAGCCCGAGCAGCCGCACGCCCGGAAACTGCTTGCGCAGGGCGCGCGCGACAGCGGCCCCATGAAGATCCCCCGACGCTTCGCCGGCGGACAGGAACACCGTCGGCGCCTCCATCGACTCAGCCCCTGATCAACATCCAGACCGCCCCTATGACGACCAGCAGCATCAGGACGAGGCGGAATAGGGAAGGTGGTCGAACGTTGCGTCCACCGGGTATCGGTCCGGGGTTGGTCAGGACCACGATTCATCTATGCGCTCAAGAACATTCAACGCTACTGCCAGGGCGCGCCGGCCGTCGGCTCCAGTAGCCACGCCGTCGCCCGTGCCTCCCACAGCCGACACAAACGCCTCCAGCTCACCGCGTAGCGGCTCGCCTTCGGCACCCCGAATCTCGACGCGCTCCACGATCTGGTTGAGCGCCCCGGCTCCCGCTGTGAACTGCTCCAGATCCAAATCTTCCCGCACCCGGTAAAATTCGCCGGCACCGCGGGCGAGATCGATGCTCAGGTATCCTGAGCGTTGAAAGAGGCGAATCTTGCGCATGCGCTCCGCGGATACCCGGCTGGCGGTGAGGTTCGCCACTGCGCCGCCCGCGAACCGGAGCCGTGCGTTGGCGATGTCGACGTTGGGTGTGAGCACGTGCACTCCGCCGGCATCCGTCGCCACAACATCACGGTTCATGAGACTCAGAACCAGATCGATGTCGTGGATCATGAGATCCAGAACCACCGCGACATCGGCCCCACGAGGATTGAACTGCGCAAGACGGTGCGATTCAACGAAGCGGGGCTCGTCCAAAAAATCAGCGCAGGCGCGGATCGCTCCATTGAACCGCTCAACATGGCCAATCGCTACCAGCAGACCCCGGCGGGCGGCAGCCTCCAGGATACGGTCTGCTTCGGCAAGGGTCGGAGCGATCGGCTTTTCAATCAGCAGGTGTACGCCGCGATGAAGCGCGGCAAGTGCCACCTCCGCATGAGCGCTGGTGGGAACAGCGACGATCGCGGCCTCGACCTCGTGAAGCAGCTTGTCAAGATCACCAACCGCACGCGTACCAAGCTGGTCTGCAACCTCGGCAGCCCGGCGGTGATCGGTGTCGTGGATCCCGATCAGGCGTGCGTTCGGCAGATCGTGTGCGATTCGCGCGTGGTGATAGCCGAGACTGCCTACCCCGATGACGGCGAGCGGCAGCGGGGCCTTCAAAGGGTGACCCCGCGCTGGCTCTGCTCGAAGAAGCCGAGAAATATTTCCACCTCCGGAAGCGCCCGAAGTTCATCGCGGGCGCGGGCGAGCGCCTGGCTTATATTGTGCTCGGAGGCATAGAAGAGCTTGTAGGCACGCTTCAACTCGCGGCGCACCTCTTCGCTAAACCCGCGGCGCTGCAATCCCACTGAGTTAAGCCCATACAGCTGCATGGGGCTACCGGCAACCTTGACGAAGGGGGGCACATCCTTGGCGACCCGGCTCGCCCCGCCAACGAACGCGTGCGCGCCGATGCGCACGAACTGGTGAATGGGTGTCAAGCCGCCTACGATCGCCCAGTTCTGGATTACCACGTGCCCGCCCATGGTCACTGAATTGGCGAGGATTACATGGTCGCCGATGTGGCAGTCGTGGGCCACGTGAACGTACGCCATCAGCAGGCAGTCACTTCCTACCGAGGTGACGGAGCTGGCGCTTGTACCACGATTGAGGGTCGCGTATTCCCTGATTGTGGTCCGATCCCCCACGACCAGCCGTGTTGGCTCGCCGGCGTACTTGAGGTCTTGCGGATCGGTGCCAAGCACTGCTCCCTTCGCGATGACGCAATCCGCTCCAACGGCGGTGTCACGCTCGATCAGTACGTGCGAGGCGATTCGTGTTCTCGCGCCAACTTCAACGCCGGGGCCGATCACGGTGTAGGGGCCAACCGAAACGTCCGGCTCCAGCACGGCCGTTTCATCAATAATCGCGGTCGGGTGCACACCGGGTGCCGTCATCCCTATCACTTCAGCGATCAACGACACGCGCCATCATCTCCGCTTCGGCGACCACTTGGCCATCAACTGTTCCCACGCCACGCATACGGCAGGTCTTACCCCGAATCTGCAGCACTTCCAGTTCGAAGCGAATCTGGTCACCAGGAATAACGGGCCGCCGCCACTTGACATGGTCGAGGGACATGAAATAGACGATCTGCTCCTCCGGATTTTCGATCGTGTCCATCATCAGCAGACCGCCCACCTGCGCCATCGCTTCGATGATCAAGACACCAGGCATTATCGGGTGCCCGGGAAAGTGGCCCACGAAAAACGGCTCGTTGATCGTGACATTCTTGAGCCCGACGATCCGTTTGCCTTCCTCATACTCGACGACACGGTCAACCAGAAGAAACGGGTACCGATGCGGAAGGTACTGGAGAATCTGCTGGATGCTGAGGATCGGCCGAGCCAGCGCCTGTTTTTCTGCACGGGCAATCAGCTCGCGTGCCAACGCGACGTTGGCATGATGCCCCGGACGCTCCGCGACGACGTGAGCCGACAGACGGCCACCTACCAGGGCGAGGTCGCCCACTAGATCAAGTGTCTTGTGGCGCACGAATTCGTCCGGGAAGCGGAGTGTGGCGCCAAATGCAAGCCCATCTGCGTCGAGGACCACAGCGTTCTCTGTCGTCCCTCCTTGAGCGAGCCCCCGCTCCCGGATGACGTGCACCTCATCGATAGGGCAAAACGTTCGCGCGGGCGCAATCTCCCGTCCGAAGCTGTCCGGATTGATCGGAAAGCTGGCGTACTGGCGACCAATCAGGGGGTGGTCGAACTCGATCGTGGTTGAAACCTGCAGACTGCCGGCCGGTGCAACCACGAAGCTACTGCCACCTGCGGCGAAAGAAAACGCCGAATCCGGCGCGAGCATCTTTGCCGGTCCATCCTGCTCGTGGACGCCCACCTGCTGGATAAGCACGTGGAAAGCCTCGGCGCTTCCGTCCAGCGCGGGCGGTTCGCCGGCGTCGAGATCCACAAGCAGATTGTCGACGTGGTTTGCGGAGACCGCCGCCAGCAGGTGCTCAACCGTGTGAACCCGGGCGTCGCCCAGGCCGAGAGTCGTCCCCCGGTCGGTGGCAACGACGTGCGCCACGTGAGCAGGAATTTCCTGGCTCCCGGACAAATCGGTTCGCCGAAACACCACTCCGGTCCCCACCGCGGCAGGCAGGCAGCGCATGCGGACGGCGGCGCCCGTATGCAATCCGACTCCACTGATTTCAAAAGCGGAGGCAACTGTCTGCTGCCGCGGTGTGGTCATGGTGTTTTGTTCGGAAAAACCGCTCGTTCGATACGTCCGATGCGCTCCATCAAACCAGGAAGTCGCTGCAGCGCGGCGCTTGCCCGCATCGCCTCCTTGTGCGGGCGGGCAGGATAGCCGGACACGGTGCTTCCCGGAGCCACGTCGCCGATCACACCTGCCTGCGCACCCACTTTCGCGCCTGCGCCGACAGTGATGTGGCCCACGATCCCGACCTGTCCCCCGATCACCGCCCCATCGTCGATCGTCGTGCTGCCGGAAATCCCCACCTGGGAGACGATGATCACATGGCGCCCAAGCCGGCAGTTGTGTCCGATCTGCACCAGATTATCAATCTTTGTGCCTCGACCCACGGTCGTGTCGCCGATCGAGCCCCGGTCAATCGTGGTATTCGCGCCGATCTCAACATCGTCCTCGATAACGCACCCACCGACCTGCGGGATTTTCCGGTGTTGACCATCCATCCACGCATGTCCAAAGCCGTCAGAACCGAGCCGCGCTCCGGAGCGCACCAAGCAGCGGGCACCTATGCGCACACCTGGGTACAGCGTAACGTGCGGGTGAATCACCGTCGCTGACCCAACTTCGCACCCCCGACTGATCATCACATGCGCGCCGATGCGAACGTCGTCACCGAGGTGGCTCCCCTCTTCGACCACAGTGTATGCCCCGATTGCTACGCGGTTGCCGAGCACCACTCCTCCCTCCAGGACCGCGGTCGGATGAACACTCGGTTCGACTTTGGGCTCGGGGTACAGCACCGGTAGCAGCTGGGTCAGCGCTACGTGTGGGTCCGGGACCACGACCCGGGCTACAGCACCCGGCACCTCCCGAGACAGCGACTCCGACACCAATACCGCAGCCGCTTTCGTAGCGTGAACATAGGAGAGGTACCGGTGGCCGGCAACCAAGGACAGCTCCTCCGGTCCTGCCGTGTCGAGTGGGGCAACGCCTCGCACTCTGATCTCCGGGTCGCCGCTAAGTTGGCCCCCTGTGATGCGGCTCACCTGTGTCAGTGAGAAAAAAGGCATGGCTCCGAGAAATGAAAAGGGTGCCCGCCGGCTAGAAAGACGGGGGCACCCAGGGTGCTCGGCTGGGAACGCTTACCGGCCTGCTGGCCGCCGCAGTCGCTCGAGAACTCGCGTAGTCAGATCCAACGCGGGATCGGCAGTAGCCAGGACGGCTGCATCAAAGATCATGGCGTAGCTGCCTTCCTTACGCACAGCTTCTACCGCGTCGTTGATCCGCTGGTTGATAGGGCCAAACAACTCCGCTTCGCGCCGCTGCATGGTCTGTTCAAGCTGTGCGACGCGCTGCTGCGCCGTAGTCAACTTCTGCTGAAATTCCTGCTCTCTCTGCTGACGCACCGTAGCCGACAAATTCGCCTGCTGGCGCTGGAAGTCACCTTCCAGGCGCTGCAGCTCGCGGCTGAGGGAGTCAACCTGCGTACGGGAGCGCGTCACCTCGCCTTCAAGAGTCTTGCGGGCCTCGGCTACGCCGGGAGCTTCCGCCCGAATGCGCTGCGAGTTGATCCACCCAAGTTTCGGCGCCTGCTGTGCCGAGGCGCTGGCGAAGAAGCCGAGGGAGAGTGCAAGTGCGACAGCATACTTACCAAAGTGCTTCATGTAGTTTTCTCCTGGTTTGTTCTAGAATCCCTGCCCGAACTTGAAATGGAACTGCCAGCCCGGCTGGGTCTTGTCGAACCCGTACGCGTAATCCAGCCCGATCGGTCCGAACGGCGTCACGACGGTGGCGCCGATACCCAGTCCCCGGTAAAGGCGCGTCGGGTCGATGTACCTGGCCTGCCTCCAGACGTTCCCGGCATCACCAAAGAGCGATACGGAAAGATTGTCGTTGATCCGCACCGCGTACTCGGAGCTGACCACCAGGAACGCATCGCCGAGCCGCTGCCCGCTGGCGAAATTGGCATTCCGCGGTACATAGCCAAACGGCGTGATCGTCGACTCCTCATACCCGCGCAGCGTCTGCCCGAAGGTAGTCCCGCCGAGGAAGAACCGTTCGAATGGGAAGCGGGACGCATCACCGAAAATCGATCCTGCCCGCGCCTGGAGGCCGAGGGCGAAGCGGATGGGGCGCTGCCCTGGCTGTCCGCCGCCGAGTTGCCCCACCGGTATCCACCATTCCATCTCGGTGGTCGCCTTCTGGAAATTCCCGTCGCCGCCGAGCGGGCCACCGGTCTGCGCAGTGGAGATCGAGTGCCGCGTCCCGCCGCTCGGGAAAAGCGGGTGGTTGCGTGTATCCCGCGACAAACCCAGCGACAGCGTGCTTGCCGTCGCACTCGGCAAGCAGAAGATAGACCCGGTGTCCGCGCAATCTTCGTTCACCGCCCGGTAACTGGTGCGCGACAGTGAGTAACCCACGAACGCACGACTCCACCGCAGGTTCGGGAGAGGCACTCCGAGCTGAAGCGAGGCCCCGGTCCTTACCCGCCGTCCGTCGTTGAACGGCGAGTACCGGTCCGACGTATGGAAGAGCGAGGTACTCCCGGAGTTGCGGCTGCCGAAGAGCGCGGGGTCCGTGTACGACGCCTCGAACGTGTTCCGCCCCGGACCGTACTCGGCGCGCAGGCTCGCCTGCTTGCCCTGCCCGAAAAGGTTCGGCTCGGTGAACCCAAGGAAGCCGGAGATACCGCCACCACGACCCGCGACGCTGCCCCCGATGGAGGTACCGAAGTTGATGTTCCCCGTCTGCTTTTCCTTGATGTGGAACGTAATGTCGACCGTCCCGGCCTCGGCGTCAGGGTTGATGTCGGGCGTCGGCATCGGCGTCTCAAAGAAACCGAGTGCCCCGATGCTCTGGTAGCTCTGGATCAGCCGCTCCTCGTTGTAAACGTCGCCCGGGAAGACCACCAGCCGGTCCCGAATCACCGATTCGTGAGTAGTCTGGTTGCCCACGATCGCCACATTCCGGATATAGAACGGCTGCCGCTCCGAGATTGCCCAGGTGACATCTACACGAGGCTGCTCGCGTGGGCTCGTCGCTGGCACCCGCTTCAACACGGGTTCTACCTGTGCGTACAAATAACCCTCATTCTTGTACAGCTGCTGCACTTGCTGGATCGCGCTGTTCAGCGCCACACGGTCAAACACCTCGCCCCGTTCACGCTCCCCGGCTCTCCCGAAAGGCAGCCCCAGGACCGTACGGGATTCAGATGTGAAGTAGCGGGCGAGCTGCTCCGAAGGGAAACGACTGTTGCCGGCGACGGTGAACTCGCCCAACCGATACTGCGGTCCCTCGGCGACTGTAACCTGAAGCCGGGCCTTGCCACTCTCGGGATCAATGATCAACGTGTCCGAGACCACGGCAAAGTCGATATATCCCCGCTCAGCATAAAAGTCCGGCAAACGCTTCTGGAGATCGATGCGGAAGATTTCACGGTCGAAACGCCCTGGCCGGAGCCACAAAAAACCCTCCCGCTTCGTATTCATGGCACTGCGGAGTGCAGCGTCTGGGAACGCCTGATTGCCGCGGAACTCAATGTCAGCGATGGCCAGCCGGTTCCCCTCCCGTACATCGAACGTCAGCTGGTAGGTGCCGGTCCGGCCGGCAACCGGTGTAAGCACGGTGTCAACCGACTGCACCTGCACGCCCTGACGCGCGAGCAGATCGCGAATCATGCTTTCCGTACGCAGCACCACGTCCGGGTCGAGCGGCCGGTTATCCTCCAGCTTCAGAGTGTCCCGAACCGTCTTGGGGTTCACCCGCTCCAGGCCACGGAAGCCATAGCTCGCAATCAGCGGGCGCTCTTCAACGTCGATGATGAGCGCGAACCGGCGACCCGGCTCCCCCTCGCCAAGCACCTGCACCGTTGAGTAGCTGCCCGTGTTCATCAAACGACGGATCGCCTGTTGCACGTCCGCCGCACTGATGTTGGTCCGCGGCTGCAGACCCGAGCCGCCCCGTATGGTACCTTCGGGTATGCGCTGGTTCCCACGTACCATTACCGTGTCTACCCGTACGCCACCCGGCGCACTCTGCTGGCTCGAAACCGGGGCGGCATTGACCAACGCCACCCCGATGCCGACCAGCATTACCCAACCCGTCAACGTTCTTTTCATGTAGTCGCCTTCGAAGGAACCCGGAATCCCAGGCCCTGTTTGTCATCCGCAACCGACGCTTCGATCTCGTCACCGGCCGAAAACTCTCCGGCCAGCATCTTCTCCGAAAGCGGATCCTCCAGGTACCGCTGGATGGCGCGCCGGATGGGCCGGGCACCGAACTTCTGGTCGAAGCCATGCTCGATCAAGAAATCGATCGCCTCGTCCGTCATCCGCAGCACCAGGCCGTCTTCCGCAAGACGGGTCTCCAACTCCTGGAGCAGGTTGCGGATGATCTGCCCGATCTGCTCCCGCGTAAGCGGATGGAAGACGATGATCTCGTCCAGCCGGTTGATAAACTCAGGGTTGAACGCCCGGTTGATCTCCTCGGTAACCTTGCCTTCGATCACATCGTAGTTCGACTGGTCCGATGGCGTATGGAAGCCCAGGCCCTTGCCCTTGCCGATATCGCGCGCGCCCAAGTTTGAGGTCATGATTATCACCGTGTTCTTGAAGTCAATCACACGGCCGGTATTGTCCGTGAGGTGCCCCTCGTCGAGCACCTGCAGCAGGATATTGAACACATCGGGGTGTGCCTTTTCGATCTCATCGAGCAGCACCACCGAATAGGGCTTGCGCCGCACCGCCTTGGTCAGCGTGCCCGAATCCTCATAGCCGACGTATCCTGGGGGTGCCCCAATCAGCCGGGACACGCTGAACTTTTCCATATACTCCGACATATCCACCCGGATCAGCGCATCGCGGTCCGCGAACAGGAACTCCGCGAGCGCACGCGCGAGTTCCGTCTTGCCGACACCGGTGGGACCGGCGAATACAAACGAGCCAATCGGGCGGCGCGGATCCTTGAGCCCCGCACGTGAGCGCCGGATAGCGCGGCTGATCGCATGGATCGCCTTATCTTGTCCAACTACGCGCTTGTGAACCTCCTCCTCCATGCCGATAAGGCGTGCCGTCTCAGCCTGCTTCAGCCGCGTCACTGGGATCCCGGTCCAGCGGGAGATAATGAACGAGATGTCGTCTTCCGTCAGAGCGGGCCGGTGAGTGCGGCGCTCCTCTTCCCACGCCTTCTGGCGCTCCGCCTTGCGGCGCTGCAGGTCACGCTCGTTGTCGCGCAGCTCGGCTGCGCGCTCAAAGTCCTGGTCCCGGATCGCGGCGTCCTTTTTTTCCGTCACCAACTCGATCTCCTGCTGCAGCTCGGCGACATCCGACGGGGGACCTGGGTTGCCAGCCTCGCACGAGCACCGGCCTCGTCGATGACGTCGATCGCCTTGTCCGGAAGGAAACGATCGGTGATGTAGCGCTCGCTCAGCTTGACTGCTGCCTCGAGCACATCGTCGGCGATATGTACGCGATGGTGGTCCTCGTAGTGCGCCTTGAGACCCTTGAGGATCTGCGTTGCCTCCTCGACCGACGGCGGATCTACCGTCACCGTTTGGAAGCGGCGCTCCAGCGCACCATCCTTTTCGATGTACTTGCGATACTCGTTTAGTGTCGAAGCACCGACGCACTGCAGCTCGCCGCGCGCAAGCGCGGGCTTCAGCATGTTGGAAGCGTCGATTGCACCCTCGGCGGCCCCGGCGCCTACCAGTGTGTGCAGCTCGTCGATGAAAAGAATGATCTGTTTGTTTTGCGAGATCTCGTTCATTACCGCCTTGAGCCGCTCTTCGAACTGACCGCGGTACTTGGTGCCGGCGATTACCGCCGCCATGTCCAGCGACAGAACGCGGTGATCCCGGAGTGAATCCGGGCAGTCGCCGGTGGCGATCATCTGGGCAAGCCCCTCCACGATGGCGGTCTTGCCTACGCCCGGCTCGCCGATCAGTACCGGGTTGTTCTTCTTCCGGCGTGATAAAATTTCCATGACGCGCTCGATCTCCTCGGCTCGCCCGATGGTCGGGTCGAGCTCTCCCTGACGAGCAAGCTCCGTGAGATCGCGGCAGAAATGATCCAGCGCGGGCGTCTTCGACTTTTTTCACCCTTGGCCGTGCTGCCGCCGCTCGGTGTTGCTCCGCCGGCACTCGCGCTTGGCTGCGAAACGTTCGGGTCACTGCCAAGCAGCTTTGAGCGTTTCACGACGGGCGTCCTCCAGGGAGACGCCAAGCTGCCCAAGCACCTCCGCCGCAATCCCCTTTTCCTCGCGTAGCAGCCCCAGCAGCAGGTGCTCGGTGCCCACGTAGGAGTGGTTGAGCTCACGTGCTTCGGCCATGGCGAACTCCAGCACTTTCTTGGCCCGCGAGGTATACGGCAGCTCTCCCAGCGCGATTGTGGCCTTGCCACGTCGGACGGACTCCTCCACCCGCTCCTGCACCTGCTCCAGATCGACGGACAGGTTGGTGAGCACCGCGGCGGCCACGCCCTCCCCTTCGCGGATCAGGCCGAGCAGGATGTGCTCGGTGCCGACATAATCGTGTTGTAGCCGGATCGCCTCTTCGCGCGCCATCGCGAGGACTTTACGCACCCGGTCGGTGAAGTTGTAATTCATGGCTGGCCTTTCATACTCGGGACGTCTTGCGCGGTGAGGAGCTCATGCTCCGGATTCGGCAAGGGCCTGGCGGACGAATGTCGCGCGACGCATATCTGCTTCTTCGCCGGCGAGTGCCGTACCTGCCGCCTGCTCCAGGTGCGCGGCCTGCGTGAAGATCATGACTCGGTTGAGGGCGTATACACTGACCCCAGAGAGAAGTTTCAGACCAACCCCGAGGCGGACGCCGCTAAGCAGGTTCATCATTTCTTGGAATGACATGGAGCGTGCGTGGCGTAGCAAACCGTAGGCGCGCCACACTTTGTCCTCGATAACGCCGGGCGCGTCGCGCAGCAGGACCGCGCGAGCCTGAGACTCATACTGCACGACCTGTTGCCCAACCTTTTGTAGATGCTCGATGAGGTCTTCCTCGGACTTGCCTAGCGTGGTCTGGTTGGAAATTTGAAAGAAGTTTCCCACCACCTCGCTGCCCTCTCCATACAATCCGCGGAAGGTAAGTCCAACCTGCGCGATCCCCTGCAGTACCTTGGCGATCTCCTGGGTGAGTACAAGTCCGGGCAGGTGAACGAGCACGGACGCGCGAAGCCCCGTCCCGACGTTCGTGGGACACGAGGTGAGATACCCGAACTCGGGATCGTACGCATAGGGGAGATGCTGACCGAGTTCCTCATCCAGCCGGTCGACGAGGCGCCATGCTTCCCGCAGCCGGAAACCACTCACCAGTCCCTGCACGCGAAGGTGGTCTTCCTCGTTGACCATCACCCCGAGCGACTGCCGCGGGGCGAGCAAGAGAGCCGCGTGCGTCGGGGAGCAGCGCCACCTTCGCCCACCAGCTCGCGGCTGACCAGGTGCCGCTCCCAGAGCAGGAGCCTGTCTACGGATGGCATTGCCGGAATGTCGAAGGCTTCGCCCCCCGCAAGCGCGCCGGCGTGCTCGGCTGCTTGCTGTACGCGGCGCAGAACGGAGGCTCGGTCCGCGGGCCTGGAGCGCACACCGAAGCGAAGGCCTGTCAGATTTCGGGCAAGGCGGACCCGTGTCGATAGCACCACATCCGACAGGGGTCCGTCTGCCTGGAGCCAGTCGAGGCCACCGTCAGAAGGAATCAGATGATCGATCAACGTGTCACCCTCCGCCAGCCTCGAGGCGACGAATCTGGTCCCGCAAAGCGGCTGCCTGCTCGAAATCCTCAGCGTCGATTGCACGGGCCAGGCTACGTCGCAGATGGTCCGCGCGAGACGCGTGATCCGCCTCGCCGGGGTCTGGCGGAAGGTACACCTTGCCCACATGCCGCGTGGCACCGTGCAGCTTGCGCAGCAGGCGCCGCAGGTGTGAGCCGAAGTGCACATAGCACTGCGCACACCCCACGCGCCCACGTTTCTTGAACTCGCTGGACGTGAGACCACAGGACGGGCACGCCGCCGGCGGCAGCGCCGCGTCGCCCGCAACTTTGCCCATCTGGGCGAGGAAGTCGGCGAGCGGAGCCGTTTCGGCAGCGGCGCCCGTGTCCAATCCCTTGGCCGCGGCGCAGGCCTGACAAAGATGGGACGTGCTCATCTGGTCGTTTTTTATCTGAGTCAGGTGGATCACCGACTCGCTGTTTCCGCACTCGTCGCACTGCATGGGGGCTTCAAGCCTGCATTAAAGGGGAGCAGCGTGCGCCGGAAGAAGCTGACCTGCCTCCAGGCGCAGCACGCGGTCGGCGCGGGCTGCGAGTTCGCGATTGTGGGTGACGAGCACCATCGCCGCGCTGCGCTCACGGCACGCTTCAAGCAAGATGTCGTGCAGGCACTCTCCTGTCTCGGGATCCAGATTTCCGGACGGCTCGTCCGCGAGCACCACCACCGGTCGCGCAACCAGCGCGCGTGCGACGGCTACTCGTTGCTGTTCGCCACCCGAAAGCTGCCCCGGCTTGTGCTCCAGGCGCCGCTCCAGCCCCACGCGTGCGAGCAGCTCGCGGGAACGCTCCCGCGCGGAAGCCCAACCCACACCCGCCAGCAGCAGTGGCATCATCACGTTTTCCACCGCGGTGAACTCGCGGAGGAGATGGTGGAACTGGAAGACGAATCCAAGCCGCTGATTGCGCAATCGGGTCAGCGCTTCGTCCGACAAGCGCCAGAGCAAGTCTTCGCCGACGCGGACCTCACCGGCGCTGGGACGGTCCAGGCCGCCGAGGATGTGCAGCAGTGTCGATTTCCCGGTCCCGCTTTCGCCGATTACCGCGACCGCCTCGCCGGGGCTGAGGTCCAGGTCCACGCCTTCGAGAACGTGAATGACGCCGCCATCTCCGCCCACGTACTGTTTGAAGAGCGCTCGGGCGGATACAGCCGCTAGCGAACGCTCCGGAGACCAAACATCAACCTCGGCGTGCGCACGTTCCTCAATCATTTCGTATGGCGTCCACCGGCAGCAGCGTTGCGGCCTGCCGGGCCGGGTACAGAGTCGCAACGAAGGAAATCAATATGCTGAGAATCACGATGAGCGCCACATCCCTCGGCTCCAGCGCAACCGGCAGTCTGTCGATAAAGTACACATCTCCCGGAATTTTGATCAGTTGGTAGTGATCAAGAATCCAGCTGAGGCCGAGCCCACCGATCAAACCGAGGCTGGAGCCCACTACCCCGATCACCAATCCCTGCAGCAGGAAAAACTCTCAAAACCTGCGGACGGGTCATACCGATCGCTTTCAGGATGCCGATTTCGCGCGTCTTGTCGGTGACCACCATGATCAAGGTGGAGATGATGTTGAATGCAGCGACGATGACGATCAGGAGCAGGATGATACCCATGGCGAACTTTTCCAGCTTAAGCGCCTCGAAGAGCGAGGAGTTCATCGTTTTCCAGTCTTCCGCTCGGTACGGAAAGCCCAGCGCTCGCTCGATTTGCCGACCCACCTGATCGGCCCGCATGGCGTCCGGTACGCGGATCTCGATCCCCGTAGCCGCGGTGCCCAGGCCGGTCAACTCCTGCGCCGCCCCGAGCGGTGTGTACATGAACTTGTTGTCGTACTCGTACATTCCGGGTGTGGAAGGTACCGGAGACCTCGAACTTGCGGCCGGTCGGGTTTACGCCCATCGGCGTCACCTTGACGTTTTGAAAGGAGAACACATCGATGACGTCACCTGGATACAGACCGAAACGCTCAGCGAGTCCCCTTCCCACCAGTACTGGCTCGATGTCCGAACGTGTCGGGCCCAGCCGCAACTCCCCACGTCGAAGTTGCCGGGCAACATCGGTGATCGGCGGCCCGGCTGGAGAGGGTTCGATGCCGCGCAGGATCGCACCTTCGACATGCCTGCCTTGTTCCGAACGCCCACTTCGGTGTGGATGAAAGGCGCGGCACGGACACCCGGAACCTGCTGAACGCGCGCGCGAGCACGGTCGGCCAGTCATCCACCCGCATTGCTTCCCCATACGACGTCAGCCAGATGTGCGGGTTGGTACCCAAAATCTTTTCTCGGAGGTCGTTCTGCAGCCCGTTCATCACACCAATAACGACGATCAGCGCGGTAACGCCGACAGCCACGCCTCCGATTGAAATGCTGGTGATCAGCGAAAGGAATCGCGTCCCCCGGCGAGACGACAGGTAGCGCCGCGCGACGAACCACTCGAGCTTCACTGTTCAGGCCTCAGTGTCGGGAACAGGATCACGTCACGAATGGAAGTTTCTCCCGTTAATAGCATGACGAGCCGGTCGATTCCCATCCCCAGTCCACCCGTCGGGGGCATCCCGTACTCGAGAGCGCGTATGTAATCTTCGTCGACCGCCTGCGCTTCCAGGTCCCCCGCGGAACGCAGACGCGCCTGCGCCTCCAGACGCTCCCGCTGGTCGATCGGGTCATTAAGCTCGCTGTATGCGTTTACCAGCTCCTTCCCAGCGACGATCAGCTCGAACCGCTCGGTCAACTCTGGAGCGCCCCGTTTCGGCTTGGCGAGCGGCGACATCTCCCGTGGGTAATCCACGATGAAGGTTGGCTGGATGAGGCGAGGCTCCACCAGCAGCCCAAAAAAGCTCGTCGATCAGCTTCCTCGGCCCATGCTCGCCGTGTCAGGCACACCCTCCTGCCGCGCCCGTGCTCCGAGCTGCTCGCCGCTGAGCGACGCTGCATCCACACCGCCAATCTCACGCAGCGCCTCGTACAGGGTATACCGGGCGAACGGCACGTCGAAGCGGATCGTCTCAGCGCCGAAGCGGACGGCCCGCCCGGGCAAGACACTGCCGACGATGTGCTGGAGCATCTCCTCCGTGAGACCCATCACCTCCCGGTAGTCCATGTACGCGGCGTAGAACTCCAACATGGTGAACTCAGGGTTGTGAAAGCGATCCATCCCTTCGTTCCGGAAGTCCTTGCCGATCTCGTATACCCGCTCAAGGCCGCCGACGATGAGCCGCTTCAGATACAGCTCGTCGGCGATGCGCAGGTAGAGCGGCATGTCCAGCGTGTTGTGGTGCGTCACGAATGGACGTGCCGATGCACCGCCGTAGAGCGGCTGTAAAACGGGCGTCTCCACCTCCAGGAATCCCCTCTCATCCAGAAAACGGCGAATCGCCTGAATGATCCGAGCCCGAGTAACGAATACCGCCCGCACCTCCGGGTGAACTGCGAGATCAGCGTAGCGCTGCCGGTACCGTGCCTCGCGATCGGTGAAGCCGGAGTACACCCGGCGCTCGCCGGTCTTCGAATCAATCTCTTCCTTGCCCAGCGGGAGCGGCCGAACTGCCTTGGAAAGCATTTGCCACTCGTCTACCCGAATGCTGATCTCGCCGGCGCTCGTCCGGAACAGCTCGCCTCGTGCTCCGATCCAGTCGCCCAGATCCGCCAGATCCAGCAACTCGAACGCGTCGTCACCTAGAACATCCCGCCGGAAGTACAACTGAATGCGCCCGCTACGATCCGCTATCGGCGCGAATACAGTTTTGCCCATAGCGCGTCGCGTGACCAACCGTCCGGCTACGCTTACGGTTGGTCCTACCTGGGCTCCATCCGTGAAGAGCGCGAGCGCTTCCACAGTGCTGTGCGTGGGCGAATAGGAGTACGCATATGGCTCGATCCCACGCTCCCGGAGCGCCGCAAGTTTTTCGAGTCGAGCGCCGACGATGCGGCCGCGATCTTCCAAAACAACCTGAGTCACTGCTGAGCGCCGAACTCACGCAGGTACGCGTGGATAAAGGGATCCAGATCGCCGTTCATCACTTTCTGCACATCCGGAATCTTGAGGTCCGTTCGATGATCGTTCACCATGGTATATGGCTGGAAAACATAGCTCCTGATCTGGCTGCCCCAACCGATGTCCGTCTTGGTGGACTCCAGCTTCGCCTTTTTCCGTTCCTGCTCTTCGAGCGCCCGCTGGTAAAGCGCGGCCTTCAACATCTTCATTGCCGTTGCGCGGTTCTTGTGTTGCGAGCGCTCCTGCTGACACGCGACGACGATTCCCGATGGGATGTGCCGCAATCGGACCGCGCTGCTCGTCTTGTTGACGTGCTGCCCGCCAGCCCCGGAAGCGCGGTACACGTCCATCTCGATATCTTCTTCGCGGACTTCGACTTCGATCGTGTCGTCCACCACCGGGTACACGAAGACCGAGGCGAAGGAAGTATGCCGCCGCGCCTGCGAGTCGAAGGGTGAAATCCGCACGAGGCGGTGCACTCCGCGTTCAGCCTTCAGGTAGCCGTAGGCGAAAGGGCCGCGTACTTCCAGCGTCGCCGACTTGATACCCGCTTCTTCGCCTTCCAGCCGGTCGAGAAGCTCGGCCTCGAACCCGTGCTTTTCGGCCCACCGTCCATAAGTCCGAAGAAGCATCTCGGCCCAGTCCTGCGACTCGGTCCCCCCAGCACCCGGATGGATGGTAACCAGCGCGTCACGGCTATCATCGGGTCCCTGAAGCATATTGCGAAGCTCCAGGTCCTCAATCTCTCGCCCGACTGCTTCCAGCTCGCGGGTCCACTCCTCGAATAACGCCTGGTCGGGGTCGGCCTCGAGCAGATCCGCCAGCTCCGAAAGTTCATTGGTCCTACCCGCCAGAGTCACCCAGGGGTCCGACCACGCCTTAAGCGTATTAGCGTCGGCAATGATCGCTCGCGCACTCTCGGCGTCATCCCAGAATCCAGCGTCGGCCATGCGGGCCTCCAGCTCCTGCACCTGCTCGCGTTTGGCATCAACGTCAAAGAAACCCCCTCAGCTCGTCGAGCCGGCTGCGGTAAGCCTCCAGTTGCTGCTTCAACTCTTCGTTCATTGGACAGCGATGGGGAAAACAGAACAAGGGCCGCCCAGCATTTTCGGGCAGCTCCGTACTACCGCAGCAAGCACTCTAAATCGGCTGCGCCTCGTCAATCAGCATGATCGGAATACCATCACGAATTTCATACCGGAGACGACAGCTCGCACATGTCAGTGAGGGCGGCTCCGGGTGATACTCCAGGGGACCCTTGCACTTTGGACACACCAAAATTTCAAGCAGCTCCGCGTCGAGCATGTTCAATCCACGGTGGGAGAAGTTACGTACCCCATTCTCCGGAGCAGTTCCGGGTCCTTGCGCCACTTCGGCAAGACTTTCACCCACAGGTCAAGGTAGCACGGACCGCCCACCAAAGCCTCGACCTTGTGACGCGCTCGCGCGCCCAGCCGTTTGATGGCGACCCCGGCGGTCCCGATCACGATCTGCTTCTGCGAAGCCCGTTCAACGAAGATGCTAGCACGAATATAAATCGGTGTGCTCGCTTCGCGAAACTCGTCGACTTTCACGGCCACGCTATGCGGAACTTCCCGTGCGTAAAGCTCCAACACCGACTCCCGGATCAGCTCCGCGACAAAAAACCGCACGGACTGGGTGGCGACCTCATCCGCAGGGTATAGAAAGGGTGATCGCGGCAGCCGCACCTCGATTTCAGCTCGCAGCGTGTTCAGGCCGGCGCCAGTTCGCGCGGAAACCGCGATCGACTCGGCACCCACCATCTCACAGCCCCACGCGGCCACCTCATCCATCTCGTCACCAGTCGCCAAGTCGCTCTTGTTCAACGCGATGACGACGTCTTTCCCTCGTGCTTGAAGCGCCTCCAGTGTGTCCGGCGGCAGTGCCGGGACAGATCCAGTAGCATCGACCACCAGCACGATGGCGTCGGCATCCGGCAGTGCCTGTGCGACACTGTGCCGCATCGACTGGTGCAGCAAGTGCCCCGCTTCGACTAGGCCAGGAGTATCTACAAATACCAGTTGTGCCGAACCTCGGGTATCGATACCCAGCACACGCTCACGGGTAGTCTGTGCCGTCCGACTCACGATGCTGAGCTTTTGGCCCAGCATGCGATTCAGCAACGAAGACTTTCCGGCGTTCGGTAAGCCAATTAGAGCAACATACCCGGCACGGGTTTCGACGGTTTCGTGTGCCACGTAGAATTTATGCGCAAAAAAGAAACCCCTGGGTGGCAAGGAGCCACGCAGGGGTTTCACAAACGGACCGGCGGCGACGTACTCTCCCACCGGGTGGCCCCGGCAGTACCCTCCGCGCAGCGGGGCTTAACTTCCGAGTTCGGGATGGGATCGGGTGTGTCCCCCGCGCTCTTGCCACCGATCGCAGACTGGCGGCTGAGCGTGTAGAAACCCACGCTCAGCGGTAAAAGGATCAGGGTATGCAGGAAGGAAGCGTTTCGGGTGTGAAGAGCTAAAAAAGAACTGGTCAAGCCACACGGGCCCTTAGTACGGCTCGGCTGAAGGAGTCACCCCCTGTACACCTGCCGCCTATCTACGTGGTGGTCTTCCACGGCCCTTCAGAGGGATTGCTCCCTGGGAGGACTCATCTTGGGCGGGGCTTCCCACTTAGATGCCTTCAGCGGTTATCCCGTCCGAGCATAGCTACCCGGCACTGCGCTTGGCAGCACAACCGGTACACCAGAGGCTCGTCCGTCCCGGTCCTCTCGTACTAGGGACGGCCTCCCTCAATCCTCCAACGCCCACGACGGATACAGACCGAACTGTCTCACGACGTTCTGAACCCAGCTCGCGTACCGCTTTAACCGGCGAACAGCCGGACCCTTGGGACCTTCTCCAGCCCCAGGATGCGATGAGCCGACATCGAGGTGCCAAACCGCCCCGTCGATGTGAACTCTCGGGGGCGATAAGCCTGTTATCCCCGGCGTACCTTTTATCCGTTGAGCGACGGCCCTTCCACACGGGACCGCCGGATCACTAACGCCTGCTTTCGCACCTGCTCGACCTGTCCGTCTCGCAGTCAAGCTCCCTTGTATGTTTACACTCGCCGCGCGATTGCCGACCGCGCTGAGGGAACCTTTGCGCGCCTCCGCTACCTTTTAGGAGGCGACCGCCCCAGTCAAACTGCCCGCCTGACACGGTTCTTGTGGTGGATAGACACCACGAAGTTAGATCACGCACACAACCAGGGTGGTATTTCACCGGTGGCTCCACGAGAGCTAGCGCCCCGCTTCCCAGCCTCCCACCTATGCTACACAGATAGCGCACATGATCAATGTCAGGGTGCAGTCAAGGTGCACGGGGTCTTTTGTCCTGTCGCGGGTACTCGGTATCCTCACCGAGACTCCAATTTCGCCGAGCTTGTGGAGGAGACAGCGCTCAAGTCGTTACGCCATTCGTGCAGGTTCTGGAACTTACCCGACAAGGAATTTCGCTACCTTAGGACCGTTATAGTTACGGCCGCCGTTTACCGGGGCTTCGATTCAAAGCTTCACCCCCGAAGGGGCTGACCTCTCCTCTAACCTTCCGGCACCGGGCAGGCGTCAGTGCCTATACGTCGTCTTGCTCGACTTGGCAGGCACCTGTGTTTTTGCTAAACAGTCGCTTGAGCCGATTCTTCCGTGGCCAGCTTCTTGGCTCCGCCCGTAAAGGGCCTCACCTACCACTGGCTCCCCTTCTCCCGAAGTTACGGGGACATTTTGCCGAGTTCCTTCTCCACAATTCACTCGCGCACCCGAGGCTACTCGCCTCGCCCACCTGTGTCGGTTTCCGGTACGGTCACAAAGCGCACTCCCCGCCGAGGCTTTTCTCGGCAGCCGGCTACGGTACACTCGGCAAGGGCAAGCCCTCACCTTGGCTTCGGCTCTCGGCTATCCGGGTCTTTAATCCCCCGGAAACGCCTACCGCCTTGCACCGGGACAACCACCGCCCGGCCATACGTTCGCTCCTGCGTCCCCCTGCGGGTGGTAACGCACACTCTGTGGTGCAGGAATATTCGCCTGCTTTCCATCGTCTACGCCCTTCGGCCTCGACTTAGGGTCCGACTGACCCGGCGGATGAGCCTGGCCCCGGAACCCTTGGGCTTTCGGTGCGGGATTCTCACCCTCGTTCTCGCGTACTCATTCCGGCATCCTCACTTCCCGCCACTCCACCCGTAGGTTTCCACCCGGGCTTCACTGTTACGGGAACGCTCCCCTACCATGACCCACCGGTAATACCGGTGATGGTCATCCGTGGCTTCGGTGTTACGCTTGAGTCCCGACCATTATCGGCGCAGACGCACTTGACTGGTGAGCTATTACGCACTCTTTCAAGGCATGGCTGCTTCTAAGCCAACCTCCCAGTTGTCACTGCACCTCCACATCCTTATCCACTTAGCGTACACTTGGGGACCTTAGCCGACGGTCTGGGTTCTTTCCCTCTCGTACACGCACATTATCGCACGTGTGCTGTCTCCGGGGTCCATGAGACGGGCATTCGGAGTTTGATAGAAGTCGGTAGCCTGTTAAGGCCCCTCGTCCTGTCAGTGCTCTACCTCCCGCTCACATGCCTCCGAGGCACTACCTCAATAGTTTTCGGGGAGAACCAGCTATCTCCGAGCTTGATTGGCCTTTCACCCCTATCCAGAGCTCATCCCAACATTTTTCAACATGAACGGGTTCGGTCCTCCACTCGGTGTTACCCGAGCTTCAACCTGGCCCTGGATAGATCGCTTCGGTTTCGGGTCTACCCCCATGGACTTCCCCAGCTTACGCTGGGGTGTTCGCCCTATTAAGACTCGCTTTCGCTTCGGCTCCGGTCCAAAAGACCTTAACCTCGCCCATGAGGAGTAACTCGCCGGATCATAATGCAAAGGCACGCAGTCACAGGTGTATATGTACGAGTACATACACCCCGCTCCTACCGCTTGTAGGCACATGGTTTCAGGATCTGTTTCACTCGCCGCCAGGCGTGCTTTTCACCTTCCCCTCACGGTACTAGTGCACTATCGGTCACGGACTCGTATGTAGCCTTAGAGGGTGGTCCCCTAGATTCCGACGGGATTCCTCGTGTCCCGCCGTACTCAGGTACCCAGGTCACCAGTAGATCACACATTTCGCCTACGGGATTCTCACCCTCTACGATGGCGCGTTCCAACGCGCTTCGGCTATGTGCATCCTGTCTGGCGGGACAAGCCCCACCCAGGCCCTACAACCCCGAACCCCAAGGGGCTCGGTTTAGGCTCCTCCCGTTTCGCTCGCCGCTACTCAGGGAATCTCATTTGATTTCTTTTCCTCGGGATACTTAGATGTTTCAGTTCTCCCGGTTGGCTCTGCGGTGGCTATGAATTCACCACCCAGTGACGAGACATGACTCTCGCCGGGTTTCCCCATTCGGGCATCTCCGGATCACGGCCTACGTGCGGCTCCCCGAAGCTTTTCGCAGCTTATCACGCCCTTCTTCGCCGGTCCGTGCCAAGGCATCCACCATGCGCCCTTGATTACTTGACCAGATAATTTGGTGTGCTCTTGACTTCACACCCTTAAAGAAGCAACCAAAGCTCTAAGCCAGAAAGCTTTAAGCTAAACGCTTATTGCTCTATGGCCTTGTGCCCCAGTGCTTCCTCGCTTCCCCCTGCTACCCGTGTTGTCAATGATTCAGGAACAGAGGGGAACAGTGCTTTGTGTGTGCGTGGTGTTCGATGTCTTGAGCGCTTTCTGCTTCGGGCTCGTAGCTCAAGAGCTCTTCGCCTTTCCGCTTACTCGCGTCTCCAGAAAGGAGGTGATCCAGCCGCAGGTTCCCTACGGCTACCTTGTTACGACTTCGCCCCAGTCACCGAACTCGCCTTAGGACGCTGCCTCCCGAAGGACAAGCCTTCAGGTTGGCCCACGTACTTCGGGCGCTCCCGACTTCCATGGCGTGACGGGCGGTGTGTACAAGGCCCGGGAACGTATTCACCGTGGCGTAGCTGATCCACGATTACTAGCGATTCCAGCTTCATGCAGTCGAGTTACAGACTGCAATCCGAACTTGGACCGGGTTTTCCGATTCGCCCCCCTCGCGGGTTCGCAGCGGTTTGTCCCAGCCATTGTAGCACGTGTGTAGCCCTGGACGTAAGGACCATGATGACTTGACGTCGTCCCCACCTTCCTCCGGTTTATCACCGGCGGTCCCTGTCGAGTCCCCATCAGGATTTCTCCCATGCTGGCAACAACAGGCAAGGGTTGCTGCTCGTTGCGGGACTTAACCCAACATCTCACGACACGAGCTGACGACAGCCATGCAGCACCTGTGCTAGAGTCCCGAAGGAGGGCCCGGCTTTCACCGGGCTTTCTCTAGCATGTCAAGTCCAGGTAAGGTTCTTCGCGTTGCTTCGAATTAAACCACATGCTCCACCGCTTGTGCGGGCCCCCGTCAATTCCTTTGAGTTTCAGCCTTGCGGCCGTACTCCCCAGGCGGGACACTTGTCGCGTTAGCTTGGCCACGGAAGGGCTCTGATCCCCCCGCGGCGAGTGTCCATCGTTTACCGCGTGGACTACCAGGGTATCTAATCCTGTTCGCTCCCACGCCTTCGCACCTCAGCGTCAGACCACGCCCAGCTGGCCGCCTTCGCCACCGGTGTTCTTCCGGATCTCTACGCATTCCACCGCTACACCCGGAATTCCGCCAGCCTCTACGTGTCTCAAGCCCTCAGTCTCCGCTGCAGCCCCGGGGTTGAGCCCCGGTCTTTCACAGTCGGACTTAAAGAGCCGCCTACGTGCGCTTTACGCCCAATGATTCCGAACAACGCTTGCACCCTCTGTATTACCGCGGCTGCTGGCACAGAGTTAGCCGGTGCTTCCTTTGAAGGTACCGTCAACTGTGGATCATTTCCTATCCACAGAGTTCGTCCCTCCCGACAGCGGTTTACACTCCGAAAAGCGTCCTCCCGCACGCGGCGTCGCTGCGTCAGGCTTTCGCCCATTGCGCAAGATTCCCCACTGCTGCCTCCCGTAGGAGTCGGGGCCGTATCTCAGTCCCCATGTGGGGGGCCATCCTCTCAGACCCCCTACGCGTCGTCGCCTTGGTAGGCCGTTACCCTACCAACTAGCTGATACGCCGCGAGCTCCTCCAGACAGAATCCCCGAAAGGATCTTTGATGATCTCCCCATGAAGGAAGAAAACCACATGCGGGATTGACCTGGGTTTCCCCGGGGTATCCCCCCCATCTGGGCAGATCGCTCACGTGTTACGCACCCGTCCGCCACTCCGGATGTGTTTGCGCTTGCGCACAAACACGCCCAGCGTACGACTTGCATGTGTTAAGCGCGCCGCCAGCGTTCGTCCTGAGCCAGGATCAAACTCTCCATAGAGTGTTTAAACAGCTCGAAGAGAACACTAGATGGCTAAAAGCTCCCAAGCTCTCAGCTTGTGGCTGATGGCTTGCGGCCTTTAGCTCGTTTTGTGCTCAGAATCCATGTTTCTACCTGATCGCGCTCCGACGACATGTCGCGTCAAAGCCCGCGGGACACCCACACCCACAAAGCACTACTCCCTCTACCCTGAATTTTCAATGCCCTGCTCATTCGGGAGCCCGGCTCCCCTTCCTTCATGGCAACTCGCCCGGTGTCACCCGAGCCGCTGCGTGCCTTCGAACTCATGTAATCTAACCGACTTGAGAGAGTTGTCAATACCATCTGTTTCCCCTCGCCGCTCCGCCCAACCACTCGCTTGGAGCCCTCCAATGTACACCCCCCCGCACCCGCTCGTCAAGCCCTCCCCCGCTACCTGCTCTCCCCGCCCGGCAGCCCAGTTTCCACAGGGACCCACAGTATACCCACAGAAAGGAAAGGGGTCAAGGGTGAGCGACGGGGATCGAACCCGCGACCTCCGGAACCACAATCCGGCGCTCTAACCAGCTGAGCTACGCCCACCATGCCAACTGCTCATCCAACTTCCTGCACCAGGACCTACGCGCCAGATAGGACTCGAACCTATGACCTACGGCTTAGAAGGCCGTTGCTCTATCCAGCTGAGCTACTGGCGCAGTACCGCGATCGGGGACGGCCGGATTCGAACCGGCGACCCCTCGCTCCCAAAGCGAGTGCTCTACCGGGCTGAGCCACGTCCCGCGGGAATAACAAAAGCTATGACCTACCCCGCGGGACGTCAACCCCGGAGGAGATAGCTCGCAGCGAGGCGCATTGCACGCGCGCGATGACTCAAACGGTTTTTGCGTTTGGCTGCCATTTCACCAAAGGATGCGTTTTCCTCGGGTACAAAGAACAAAGGATCGTACCCGAATCCGCTCTGACCCACCGCGGCCTGTAGAATCTGCCCGGCACATGTGCCTTCGAAGACCGCTTCCCCGCCCTTTGGATCCACTACGGCGGCGGCGCAAACGTATCGTGCGGTTCGTCTCTCATCCGGTACGTCGCTCGTTCGCTGCAAGAGCAGCTGGTTGTTGGCCGCGTCCAGGCTTTCACCGTCAAGATCCGGGCGACCGGAAAACCGCTTTGAACGTACACCCGGAGCTCCGCCCAGTGCGTCGACACACAGCCCCGAATCGTCGGCCAGCGTCAGCATACCGGAGCGTCCCGCAAAATAATGCGCTTTCGCCAGGGCGTTCTCCGCGAAGGTTGGAAACTCTTCCAGGCCGTCCTCTTGCGCCTCGGCAGGGAGTGCGATTTCCTCCAGATTCACGAGTCTGAGACTCGCAAAGTCCGCAAGTATGTCACCGATCTCCTGCAGCTTGTGACTGCTGCGCGTGGCTATCAGCAGTGTTTTACTCAACTGCGGCACTCCGATTGAGAATTGCGGTCGTGGAGCGGCCGGCAACCAGCGGCGCGATTACTACCCGGCCGCCAGCCTGCTGGACGGACGATGCGCCGACCACCTGGTCCGCGCGGTAATCCCCCCCCTTTATTAGAATATCCGGCAGCAATCCGTCTATGAGTTCCCTAGGTGTATCTTGATCGAAAACCGTAACCGCATCAACGGCGGCCAGCCCACCGAGTACCCAGGCTCTGTCGTCAATCCGATTGACGGGACGGGAGGGTCCCTTGAGCCGCCGCACCGAGTCGTCAGAGTTGAGGCCGACGACCAGCACGTCACCGAGAGTGCGGGCGGCGTGCAGGTACTCCACATGCCCGCGATGCAAGACATCAAAACAGCCGTTCGTGAAGACCACCACATGGTTTCGCGGCCGCCCGTGGCGCGCGAAGAGTTCCAGCCACGTCAGGAACTTGGAGGTCGGTAGCGGAGGGCTCGTCACGGAACGGCGGACTCCGGCAGCAGCGCCCGGGCTGACTGCCGCACCTCTGTAAGCACCTCGGCGGCTCCGCGGTCGATAAGCGAGCGGCCAAGCGCCCGTCCGAGGGAGGATGCCTCCGTCAGCCGGCCCTCAACGGCTCCACGAAGCATGGGTGCACCCCCGAGCCCGGAGACGAACCCATCGAGAGTGAGCCTGCCCTGCTGCGCGCGGCCGAGCGCACCGATGGGAACCTGGCATCCACCTTCGAGCGAATTCAGAAACGCACGCTCCGCGGTGACACAGGCCGCAGTCTCCGAATCATGGACCTGCAGGAGCCGTTCGCCGACGTCGGGGCAGTCCTCGCGGATCACGACACCAAGCGCCCCCTGCCCCACCGCGGGGAGCCACGCGGCTGCATCCAGGCGCTCCTGAATCCGGTGGCTCCAACCGAGCCGCACAAGCCCAGCAGCAGCAAGGATGATGGCATCGTACGCACCTGCATCCAGCTTTGCGACGCGAGTATTCAGATTCCCCCGGAGATCCGCCACCTCGAGGTCGGGGCGTGCGGCGCGCAGCTGGGCGGCACGCCGCAGAGAGCTGGTGCCCACCCGTGCCCCGGCGGGGAGAGTTGCAAGAGTTTGCTCATCACCCAGCCGGCATACGAGCGCGTCCCGCGGGTCTTCGCGGCGGGTCACGGCCGCGAGCACCAATCCAGCCGGCAAGCGCGTGGGGATGTCTTTGAGGGAATGCACAGCGATGTCGGCAGAGCCCTCCAGCAGTGCGGCGTCCAGCTCTTTGGTGAAGAGGCCCCGGTCGCCGATTTGTGCGAGCGGCACGTCGAGAAGGCGATCACCCGTACTCTGAACAGTTTGGATCTGTACCGCCAGGTTTGCGTCGCCCTCCCGGAGCGCGTCCGCAACAGCATGGGTCTGCCAGAGCGCAAGCTGGCTTCCGCGCGTCGCGAAGCGCAGCTGCACGGTCACGCCGTCACCACTGCGACTGAGCACCCTGGACAATCAGCCGGGCGAGCTCGGTAATGGCTCGGGCGCGGGCCGTACTGGAGACCTCCGAGTCCGGACGAAAACGCCCGATCGCGGTGAGACTGTTGGCGCGGTATAGCGGTCGGTTCTGGCGGACGTCGTAGATCTCGGTTTCGGCCACGATGCGGATTTCCCGTTCCAGGACCTGAACGCCGGTTCCCCCTTCGGCTGAGCGCGCGGTGGGCGGCGGTTCCTCGATCGCCACGATGCGTCCCCGGATCAATGCGTCCGCCAAACCAGGAGCGGCTAGCCGGACGCCCAGATCGCGAGGAATACGGTCCTGAAGCTGCTGCTGCACCTCCGTGCTCAGAATCGCCTCGACCGTGTTGTTCTCGAATGGGAGCACCGCAATGGTGCGAATGTGGCCCGGGAGCCCCCCCTGCACCAGCGAGTACATGCATGAGGAGGCGAGCAGAACAACCGCTGCAAGCAGGCTACCGCCCGGTGCCCTGCGGAAGCCAGATCGACGGTGCAAAAGGTTCGGCATTGGTGATTGAGTCGAACGAAAGATCAAGTGTGCGCTGTGCGGACCACTCGCGGTACCGTGCGGAACGTAACCGATCGCCCGCAGCCCAGGTCAGGTCCACCGATTCAGCCACACCGCCACGGGCGCTGCGCTGTACCCGAGCGAGTCCCGCCCCGCCGGTGCGAAATTCCCATGTGTTCCCGCGGATGGCGGAATACCGGATGGTGCTGTCCGCTCCAGCGCCCGAAACTGCCAGCGGAGTGGCGCCGGAGGGTGGGCGGATCACACCGAGAACACCCCACAGCAATGCCGGGGATGGAAGCGCGACCTGCCCCTGCGCGGAAGGCGGCATTCGAATGCTATCACCCACGAGCGCGGCGGCAAGAAGGGTCTCCCCGCGCGGACCGAAGAGGTCGAGCCGGAGCCGGTCCGGTGCCTGAAACCGAACAACTCCCCGCCCGCTGAAGCGCTCCCCCGCCTCGTTCAGAGTCCACGCAAAGGTGGCTTGCCGAGGCCCCACGGGCCAGGAACGGCTAGCCAGACGTTCGGCGGCCGCGCGCGCGTAGGGCGAGGGTGATCCCACGGGCTGAACCTCGCGCCCGGCACACCCCGCAAGCAGCGCAATCAGGGCGGTAGACCGGATCACCCGTGTCCTCACGGGAGCACCTGGACCTCCTGGATCCGATCGCCTACTGCGATACGTTCCGCGACTTCCATTCCGCTGACGACGCGCCCAAATACCGTGTAGCCACCATCCAGGTGGGGCTGCGGCGAATGGGTGATAAACCACTGGCTGCCGCCGGTGTCCGGTCCAGAAAGTGCCATTCCGAGGCTTCCTCGCGTGTAACGGTGTCGGTTGATCTCGTCACGGATGGCGTACCCCGGACCCCCGCTGGTGTCCCCACGTGGATCTCCGCCCTGTACCACGAAGTTGGCAACTACCCGGGGCCACTGCTGATGAGAAAAGTATCCGGAGCGGGCGAGCCGGAGGAAGTTGTCTACCGTGAGCGGCGCATCGGACGCGAACAGCTCGATCTCCACGGTTCCCGAGTCAGTTACGATTCGCGCGCGGGGCAAGCGCCCGGCGGTACCTGGCACCACCCAACGTGCGGCCAGGGCTCGATAGTCGGCCGCTGACCGGCCAGTTTCGATGGGCGTGGGCGCGCCCCAGCTAGTGCCTTCCGCGCTCCCGAGTTCCCGCACCACACGGCTCCGAATGAGCGGGTCCGGAGAACGCGGGAACCGTGCTAGGAACGCGGCGCTCCCGCTGCCTGAGCGTCGCTGCACCGCCCCGATCGCGTCGACGGCAGCGAGCGCAGCATCGTTGAGCGTATCGGACTGGGCGCGAGCGTAGGCATCCAGTAGACGGGGCAGCGTTGCCAGCTCGGCGAGTTTGGTGAGGCCGGCCAGTGCAGCGGCACGAACCCTCACGTCCGATGAGGCGAGCCCGTCAATCAACACCGGACGCAGTGCCGTGGGTGGATCACCGGTCGCGGCAAGGGCGCTTTCAAGCGCAGCAGCCGCTACTCGGGGGTCGGGGTCACGCGCCAGCGACAAAAACTCAGTCTCCGGCAACGGCATTGCGCCAAGCGCACGCGCAGCCGCCGCCGGCGCGCGCCATCCAGGCTCGCGGGCAATATTCGCCGCCAGCTCCGCCGCCCTGGCAGGTGACGCCGATACCAGGGCCAACATGGCTGCCGAGCGTAGCGCGATGGGCCTATCTGGCCCCGCTGCGCGTTCAAGGGCGGGGACTGCCGCAGCCGCGCGAGTACCAAGACGCCCGAGCCACTCCGCGGCGGTGACGCTCATCCATGCGTCCGGGCTGCCGGTCTGCTGCGCAAGCAGCGCTATGGACTCTGCGTCAGGGTGCGTCGCGAGTGAGCGGATCGCATTCACGCGCACCGCCCGATCCGGATCAACCGCCGCTCGGTGAAGAGCCGCGGCGGCTGGAGCGACGCCGACGACTGAGGAGTCCGCCAGCGGGGCCGTCAGTCCCCGCACCGCGAAGGAGCGAACGCGTGCATCCGCATCCCGGGCAAGCCGCAGAAGCGTCGGGGTAGCAGCAGGATCGGGCCGTCGGGCCAGGGCGTACGCCGCCCGCCATCGAAGCTCGGGATCTGCCGCCTCTGCCCAGCGGAGTACGGGAGCAAGGTCACCCCGTGGAGTGCGTGGGATGGCAAGCAGCGCCTCCCCGACAGCAAGTCGAGGACGTTCGATCGGCGGCGCGGTGCGAAGCAAGTGGGCGAGTGCGTCCCTGGCGCCCGTTGTGCCCAGCTTGCCTGTCGCGGCAGCGGCTTCAGCCACAACGGTCTCCGGATTCGTTGCCAGGCCCAGCCGTGAAGCAAGTGCTGCCAGTGTGGTCGTGTCGGCGAGCTGTCCGAGGGCAAATGCCGCCGTGGCGGCGACGGAGCTATCGGAATCCGCGAGCAGTGTGAGGAGCAGGCTCCGGCCCGCGGGGTTGCGGATCCTGCCCGCGGCGAGCGCGGCGTGCCGTCGAAGCCGCGGGCTCGGCGCGGCAGCAAGGCGGGTAAATATTGCGGAGTCGAACTCCCGGCGATCTTCCAAGCGCAGAAGTGTTGCGATCGCGTCCACATCCGCCGACGCCAACGGCGTCGGCAGCGGCGAGCGGGCTGCTGCCGCCAACGCACAGGCGCTGAAAGCTGCAGCAACGAGCCCGGGTGCGCTAAACCGGTAAAGCCGCCGCAGCACTTGAAAACATCGAGAGTACCACCTCGGGGAGCTTGCAGGGCCGCCCGCTCCTGTCCAGTGCAGTCAGCGTGGTACTCGCCGTGACGAGTCGCTGCCGGGCCATCGTGTCTTCTCGGAAGATCTGGTAGGTGAACATCAACTGACGCGATCTCAACTCCTCCAGCCGGGTTTCAACAGCGATCAGATCGTCGTAACGGGCTGATGCGTGGAAGCGAATATGGGCGTCGGAAACGGCGAGAAAAACACCTTCACGCTCAAGATCCGCGTAGGCCACGCCCATGCACCGGATCAACTCCGTTCGTCCAACCTCGCACCAGACGAGGTAATTCGCGTGGTAGACCACGCCCATCTGGTCGGTTTCCGCATACCGAACCCGGAGTTCTACCGTATTGCGGATCTGCGACGGCTCCATGCGGCCAACGTACCCGCCGTCTCCTGGGCTGTCAAACCACGGCCCGACGCGCTACGTTCGGCCAACATGAGCGCCAAGCCGATCATGGTCGTATCCGATATCCACCTCGGGGCGGTTCCACCGGACACGGAACGCAGCTTCCGCCGCTTCCTCGGCTTCGTGGCCGGTGGCGCTTCCGGGTTGCTCATCAATGGAGATTTGTTCGACTTCTGGTTCGAATACAGAACAGTTGTCCCGCGGCAGCACCTGCGTGTGCTCGCCGCACTGGCGGACGTGGTGGAAAGCGGCGTGCCGGTATGGTTTGTCGGAGGTAACCACGACGCCTGGGGTGGAAGCTTCCTGCGAGACGAGATCGGAATGACGTTGTTGCAGGGCCCCTGCGAGATGACGCTGGCCGGCTACTGTGCTCTGATTGCCCATGGCGACGGTGTGGGTCCGGGAGACCGCGGATACAAAGCACTCCGTAGCTTCATCCGGCATCCCTGGACGGTGCGCTCGTTCCGGACGATTCATCCTGACCTGGGCAGCCGAATCGCGGCTCGAGCCTCATCCACGGAGCACAAGGTGGAAACTGCCGATCCAGGGGGCGAAAGCCGCGCACACCACATCCAGCGCTGGGCAACTGAGCGACTTGGAGCCCGCCCCGACCTCGACCTGGTATTAGCCGGTCACGCTCATGTTCCTGTCGTGCTGGAGGTTGAGCCCAGGCGCTTCTACGTGAATAGTGGCGACTGGCTGAAACACTTCAGCTATGTTGCCCTTTCGCCGGGTGAAACGCCGGCACTCGCCCGGTGGGGGAGCTAGACGGCGGCGAGGCCCACTTCTAGCGACTCACCCCACAGCAGGGCCACTGTGCTGGAGACACGGCTGGGCTCACCGGTCGCGACTATTCGGAAGCTCCCTCCCCCATCGGGAGCAAGCCTGCCCGTTTCCCGGAGCACCCGCTCCGTCTGCAGCGCCACCGCGGCCCGGCTATCCAGTAGCGTCACTTCCGGGCCAAGTAGCTCGCTGAGGGGTCGGTGTAAAAGGGGGTAATGTGTGCATCCCAGGACCACCGTATCGACCTGAGCCCGCTGGAGTGGCTCCAGCAGGGCCTGCAGCTGTTGCCGCACCGAGGGTCCGTCGGTCTCCCCCGCCTCGATCAATTCGACCAGACCGGGGCACGGCTGGGCGACCACGTGGGTTCGCAGCGCGTACCTGTCTACAAGACGATTGAAGCGTTCAGCGCGTAGCATCGCTTCGGTAGCGAGCACTCCAATGCGCCCGTTACGGGTCGCGGCAGCAGCCGGCTTGATGGCCGGCTCTACTCCGACGACCGGGATGTCCAGCGCCTCGCGGAGCGCCTCGAGACCCGCACCCGATGCCGTGTTGCAGGCCACCACCAGCACCTTTGCTCCCTGCCGCTCGAGAAACTGGCCGACAGCCAGGCTGCGCTCCCGGATTAATTCCAGGGAACGGCCGCCATACGGCACCCAGTCGGTGTCGGCAAGATACAGCAGTGCCTCGTGCGGGAGGCGCGCTCGAATCTCCCGTGCGATCGTGAGCCCGCCAACGCCGGAATCGAAGATGCCGACCGGCTCGCTTCCGTTCACGGGCGGCGGGCAAGCGGCACGGTGGCTTGTAGGCGGAGGGCGCCACCCGGTTCCGGTACCATCCCGATGTGGCGGTCGAAGTCCCGGAGATATGCAGCTACGTAGGCGTCTGCGCCGGCAAAGAACAGCCAGAAGACCGAAAGCACCAGCCAGTCCTCTCTCTGCTCCTCACGCGCCTCCACCAGGGCGAACTGCTCCTGTGCCCCCAGCAGTCGGTTTTCGCGGAGGAAGCGCTCCTGAGACCGGGCGTCGTTGAGCCGCTGCTGAGTTCGATAAAGCATCCAGAGACTCCCGCTCTCCAGGGCGAAGTAGACTCCGCCCCGACCCGGCGCGCCAACCGCGGACTGGCCCCATCCCGGCAGGATCAAAGAACGGATGAACGCTCCGCGTGGCGAGACACCCCGGCTTCGCTCCGTCGTGTCGGCGGGGGCTGCCGCGGGCGGTGTCTGCTGCGCAACGAGTGTCGGAGCGATCACGAGCGCGGCGAGAGCAAAGACGAGGCAACGGATTTGCACCAGGCATCAACCGGTAAAAGGTACGCGACCAACGTAGCAGCACCGCAGGTGCCGCGCAAAACTCTCCCGCGATGATGAGCGGTTGCAACTCTGCCGAGCGGTGATTCCACTCCGAGACGACAACCCGACGGAGATCCGCCCCTGGATGACCGTGCTCCTAGTGGCGGCGAATCTGGCTACCTGGTTCGTCGTGCAGGGCGGCGGAGCGTCGATGGAAGCGTTAGAGGCCTCTGTGTTCGCCTTTGGTACCTACCCGTGCGAGATAACCGGCGCGTGTCCGCCCCAGGGGCTCGGCGCCACAGCCGTACTCACCTCGATGTTCATGCACGGCGGGTGGGAACATCTGCTGGGCAACCTGCTCTTCCTCTGGGTCTTCGGCAACAACATCGAAGACTCGATGGGGCACATTCGCTTTCTGGTTTTTTACCTGTTGTGCGGTGTGATTGCGGGATTGGCGCACGTGTTCCTATCGCCCCAAAGCAGCCTTCCTGCGGTTGGCGCAAGTGGCGCAGTCGGGGGAATTATGGGAGCGTACATCCTGCTGTACCCGCGCGTTCGAGTGCGGACTTGGATTCCACCCTTCTTTTTCCTGAACCTGTCAGCCGTATTCGTGCTCGGCTACTGGTTCGTGCTGCAGATCGTCATGGCAAGCGTCAGCTTCGGCCCGGAGGCAGGCGAGCGAGGCGGTGTCGCCGTATGGGCCCACATCGGCGGTTTTGTCGCAGGGGTGCTACTGATCCGCATCTTTGAAAAGCCGCGTCTGGTGGCCGCCAAGCGCGCTGGAATCCAGCTTCGCCCTGAGGAAGTGGCGCGGCTAGAGTGGTGAGAGTACAATACCGCCGACGAACCTGGCTCCCCCCCACCGACACCGACCCCTGATGCGCGATCCGAAACGCCTGTTGTGGCTGTGCGCGCTCCTCATGGTTGTACCTTTGCACGCCCAAAGGGGTGACACCACCCTGGCTCCTGCCAATCCGCTTGCTGAGGCGACTCAGCAGCCGGGGCAGCCGGAGAGCGGCGTCGTCGAGCCGACCCGGCCGGGACTCGCCGCCGGCGGCAACGTCACTGCTGCGCAGCGTACGCGGCTGGCGCGCGAATCGGCCCGGGGGGGCACACCGGCGGAAAAGGCGACGAGCCTGCTCGGATTGCTGGTCTTCGTTGGTGTCGCGTGGCTGCTGAGCGTCAACCGTGCCGCTGTGCGGTGGCGGGTCGTGGTGTGGGGTCTTGGCTTACAGTTCGTATTCGCGGTGCTGATTCTGCTCACCCGCCCCGGACGGGCATTCTTCGACGCGCTCAACGGAGTTTTCGTGGCGCTCCTCGGCTATACCAATGAGGGCGCCAGCTTCCTGTTCGGCAACCTGGTCCGCCCCAACGTGCCGGTGGGCCCCGCGGAAGGTCCCTTCGGAGCCGTAACCGCGGCGGGTACCTGGGCGAACACCGGCGCCCTGTTCGCCTTCAGCGTGCTGCCCACGATCATCTTTTTTTCCAGTCTGATGACGCTGCTGTACTATCTCGGCGTCATGCAGTTTTTCGTGCGACTCTTTGCGCGCGTGATGGTACGCACGATGGGCACGTCGGGGGCGGAAAGCTTGAGCGCGGCGGGCAACATCTTCGTGGGACAGACGGAGGCTCCGCTGCTCGTAAAGCCGTTCGTGCGCACCATGACCAACAGCGAGCTGCATGCAGTGATGACGGGCGGCTTCGCTACCGTGGCCGGGGGAGTGATGGCGGCGTACGTAGGGCTGCTGGTAGCCTTCTTTCCGGACATTGCCGGGCATTTGATCGCGGCGTCCGTAATGTCGGCACCGGCGGCGCTCGCCATCTCCAAGATCATGTATCCCGAGACCGGAGAGTCCGCCACGCGCGGCGAGGTGCGGGTGGAGCTGGAGCAGACCGACGCCAACGCAATCGACGCGGCAGCACGCGGCGCGAGCGAGGGATTGGGACTGGCGCTCAACGTGGGCGCGATGCTGCTCGCCTTTATCGCGCTGCTCGCGCTGCTGAATGGTCTGCTGGGCTGGGTAACGGGCTTCTTCGGCACGCCGCTCACACTGCAGACACTCCTGGGCTGGATCGGGGCGCCGATCGCCTGGCTCATGGGAACGCCCTGGAAGGACGCACAGGCCGTGGGAACGCTTATCGGTGAAAAGACGGCACTCAACGAGTTCGTGGCGTACCTGCACCTCGCGAACATGCTACAAGGCGGCGAGGCTCTGAGTGCACGCAGTATTGTGATCGCAACATATGCGCTCTGTGGCTTTGCCAACTTCAGCAGCATCGCCATTCAGATCGGCGGAATCGGCGGTCTGGCCCCGGAGCGGCGGGGCGATTTGAGCCGTATGGGCCTGCGCGCAATGATCGCTGGGACCCTCGCCTCGTTTATGACAGCATGCGTGGTGGGCATACTGCTTTGACACTCCGAGAAAGAGGCTGATGATCCAAGTAACTAGAGATTTGCTCCACCGGCTGCCGAAGGCCGAATTACATGTGCACCTGGACGGTTCACTCAGGCCGGAAACCATGCTGGAGCTGGCGGCCGAATACGGCAAGCGAATGCCGGCTACGGATCCGGAAGCACTCCGGGAATACATGCACGTGCAGGACGCACGCAACCTGGTCGACTACCTGGCTCGATTTGAAGTAACGCTTTCGGTCATGCAAACGGCGGATGCACTGGAGCGTATTGCTTACGAGCTGGCGGAGGACCTTGCCGAGGAGAACGTACGCTATGCCGAGATTCGCTACTCCCCGGTTCTGAACGCACGTGAAGGCCTGCCGCTCACCGAAACCGTAGACGCGCCACTGCGCGGTCTGCTCCGGGCAGAACGGGATTTCGGCATTCGAACGGCGATCATCATCTGCGGCATCCGAAACATGGAGCCGGAGACCTCACGCGACCTCGCGGACCTCACGGTCGCGTACAAGGATCGCGGGGTGGTCGCCTTCGATCTCGCAGGGGCCGAGTACAACTACCCGGCGAAGAAGCACAAGGAGGCGTTCTTCATGGTCATCAACAAGAACATGGCCGCCACCATTCACGCGGGGGAGGCGTACGGTCCCGAGTCGATCCACCAGGCGCTGCACTACTGCAAGGCGCACCGGATCGGGCACGGCACGCGGCTGTTCGAGGATCCGGACCTGATGCAGTACGTCAACGATTTCCGCGTTCCCATCGAGATCTGCCTCACATCAAACGTGCAAACCCGTGCGGTACCCAGCTTCGCCGAACACCCGGTGCGACGCTACTATGATGCGGGGTTGGTGCTCAGCCTGAACACCGACAATCGGCTGATGAGTGCCACCACGGTCACGGAAGAGTACTGGCGGGCACACCAGCATCTGAACTTCACCTGGGAAGAACTGGTGAACATCGCGCAGATGGGCTTCCAGAGCGCATTCATGCACCGGGGTGAAAAAGAAGCGATGATCGACAAGGTACGCAAAGAGATTGCCGCACTGGAAGCCGCATAGCTGGCAGGAAGCAGAAAAAAGGCCCCGGCGTGATTGCCGGGGCCTTTTTTCTGCTATGCACGTCTGCTTGGTCCGTGCCTCCAATCCCCGGGAAAGTACCGGGAAGGTGGAGATCAGGTGTAAATGTATCTCAGGCGATACAGGCTTCGGGACACGTCGCCGATTCCGGCAGGCGGCTCAAGCGAAGTGTCCAAGAGCTGGTGCTGCCATCTCTCGGATGAAGACCGGAACCTGTATTGCGCTCTTCCTTGCGCATCCGCAGGCCCACCCTGGGCCGCAGTCGGCACAATCAAAGGCTGCGTGTTGACCAGGCGCTGACCGATACCCCAGTCGCTATTCAGGAGATTGCCGACGTTCAGAATATCCGCCCGGAACTGCAAGCTGTTGCGCCTGCGGGCGATGTTGGTGAATAGCTCCTGGGCAAGGCTCAGGTCTGCGCGGTAGACCATCGGGAGGAATACCGCACCGCGCTCGGCATACCGGCCCCGGTTCTCCCTCAGGTACTTGTCCTGTTCAATAAAGGCGTTCCACGCCGCAGCCTGCTCGGCAGCCGTGAAGGTCCTGGCGGGAATGCTGCCCGACGCGGCCTGCGTGTACGGCTGGAAATTCATCTCCGGAGATCGCGATGAATGTAGATCAGGTCGTTGCTGGTACCACCATCGCCGTTGAGGTCACCGGAGAAGGTATAGCTTGTATTCCCGATGGTGCGACCTTCGCCGAACAGCGAGATAGTCGTCGCGCCGAACCTGAAGTACTCCGCGCGATAGGAACCCGTTACAAAAGCTCTGTGCCCGGCTGAAGCGCCCGCGTATCCGAGGCCCGGGTTGTTCGGATCACCCGCATGCGGATTGTTGTTCCATGAGCCGAAGGCGATGGAACCTGGATCAACCGTGTTCTTCGCTTCGCCATAGCTGTAGGCTGCCTTGACGAACATACCGTTGCTGAACGGCCTCTCGAGCGAGCCCGCGATGTTCCACGAGCGGCCTTCGTTCTGATTCTTCAAAACGACCGCGCTCGTGATATTGCTGTTGATTCTGTTGCTGGTGGTCCATCGAGGACGCGTGTCGGCTCCGGTGAAGCTTGCGTTCGGCTCCCTCAAGTTGGCGTTGATGTAGTAAACTCCGTTGACATCGCGGTCGTACAAAAGCTCCGCGGTACCGATGAGGCCGAGGGGCAGCCTTTGATCAACCGCAATGTTGTTTCGCCACAGCTGCGGAAATTTGAAACCCGGATCGGTAAACGCCAGCGCATAGCTGGCCGCCGCCGCACCGGTGACCGAAGTGGGCTTGTAGCGATTCGGATCTGGGTTGAACGGCCTTGCCCGCGTGTTGTTCAGTTCTTCAAAGCCTGTGAGAATGCCGTTTTCACCGATCTGGTTGGAGATCCAGACATAAGCCGGACGTCCCGTAAATACTCCGGAACCGCCACGAAGCTGAGTGCTGCGATTGCCAAAAACGTCGAGATTGAAGCCTACTCTGGGCGAGATCAGAACATTCGCGTCGGGAAGTTTAGCCGTCGAATATCTGACGGTGTTTCCGTTCTCATCCCTGAAGGACAGGTCGTTGACCTGTGGATTTTCAAAGCCGGTCTCGGCGAAGAACGGAGCGTCCAGCCGCAGGCCGAGCGTCAACTTCAAGTTGTCGTGTGCCTGCCATTCATCCTGGCCGTAAATACCCCCGAAGAATACTTCCAGCGGCTGCACCGGCTTCTCCATGCCAGGTATGTTCGAATAACGTACCTGGAAGCGGCGCAGCGTTACCGGAGATGTTCGGTTCAGGCATGTTTGCGAGGTCGGGTCAGTACACCTCGCGAGGTAATCGTTCGCATCCGCGTAGAAATCCGCGAGCGAGTTGTACGTGTAGACACTTTGAGCGCCGGAAAAGAATATGTTCTCCGACTCGAATCGTTCGGCGCTCACCCCGAAACTGAGGCCGTGCTTTTCGCCGTAAATCGAAAAGTTGTTCTGGAGCTGATAGGTGCCGTATCGAAGCTCGTTATTCGGTGTGAACGGCTCAAAGCCGAACGAGGTGTAGGTGGTTCCAGCTTCGAGGATGTCGACGAAGGGGAAGAACGCTCCACGAGAGGCGCGACTTTCGTCCTGGAAGGTGTACCCGAGAATGAGGTTATTGGCCATGTTGCCGCCAATGATCGCGTTCCACTCACCGACCACAGAGCGAATGTTCTCCAGAATCTGATAATTGGAGTTCTGGAAGTTCAGCGCCTGGGTACTCGTCCTCCGGTTGCCGAAGCCAAGCGAAGAAGAGTTCGATAGTAGTACGTCGGTATTGGAATCCAGGTGGTTGTAGCGAAGGCTGAGCTTGTTCCGGTCGTTCACGTTGAGATCTAGCTTTCCGAGGAAGCGGACTGCCGGCGTTTCGTGATTGTAGCCTTGATAACCACCAGTTTCATAGCCGAGGCGGGTTGCCAGAAAATTGCTCAGCGAATCCAAGCTGGCGGAACGCACCCTCGTGACGCTTCCTCCCACGGTCTGACCGCCCGTATTGGCTAAAAAGGTCGTCCCCGGTTCAGTGAGCGCGTCGTTTTCATAGTTGAGGAAGAAAAACAGCCGGTTCTTTACGATCGGTCCCGACAACCACCCGCCTGTGTTCCGGAAGTTGAAGGTGCCGGGGTTGAATTCATTCGCTCCCGCCCGGGTGCCGACATAGCTCTCGTTGCGGAACTGATGATAAAGTGAGCCACGGAAGTCGTTCGTGCCGCTCCGGGTGACGGTATTTACACTCGCACCGACGAAGTTGCCCTGGCGCACGTCGAAAGGCGCGATGTTGACCTGCACCTGCTCAATGGCCGCAAAAGAGATGGGAGCAACGCCGGTTCTATCGCCCGGCTGACCTCCCAAACCGAAGGAGTTGTTGAAGGTCGAACCGTCAACAGTAATGTTGTTGAGCCGATTGTCCTGACCGGCAAAGGACATTCCGCTGCCGGCCTGTGGCGTCAAGCGCGTCACCGACTCAAGTCGTCCGGAGATCGTGGGAAGCGTAGTGATCGCTTCTCGACTCACCGAAGTTGCGGCACCGGTGCGTTCCGAACTTAGAATTGCGCTCCGCTGGCCAGTGACGGTGATGCCCGCGACTTCAACCGCAACTTGCTGCACCCGGAATTCCAGGTCCGTTGCGACGCCAAGATTGACGACGACATTCTCTCTAACCTGCGTACCGAATCCCACCTGGGAAGCACTCACGCGGTAGGGCCCGCCTACGCGCATACCAGGGATAGAGAACCTCCCATCCGCACGGGTAGTTGCTCGGTAGGTGGTGCCCGAAGGCTGGTGAACTGCCGTAACAGTCGCACCCGCAATTGGGTTCTGCGCCGGGCCGACAACGACACCGCTGATGGATCCGGTGGTCACACCCTGCGCTGCTAGTGCAGCCGAGTTAAGGAGCAGTACCGCTGGGAGGAGCAAGCAAAGTCTAACAACCATTTTCATATTAAACTGTGTGTATTCTTTCTTCATACGAACTCCAGCCGAGGCACCGCTGTTGATTGGTGAGACGTTGCAGTGAACGATATGTTTTTTAAACGCAAGAAAAAAGCGGGATGGCCGGAAGCCGACACCGTGGATTAGAAGCTGTACCGAAGCCCCTGAATCTGATAGCGCGACGCGAAGTTGGAGATACTGAACACGTCTAGGGGTACGTAAACCTGTGCTCCCTAGACGACGTGGTCCTAGGTTGTCCATGACGAGCCTCGCGAGGGTTAGCGAAATTAATGCCACCCGAGGCTCCTTGCTGGTGATGTGGGCCACAAGTAGACCGCGGCTGGCGTGGGGTGTAGACGTGCTTCGCGGAGGCATACCCGCTCAATAAACGTTTTCAGACTGTTCCGACGGATCACCGACCAAGAAGAAACGGCGCTCTGGGCGGCCATCCGTTGCCGCCCCGCTTTGACATCGCTTCCGTAGATGTACGAAGTATCGCCCGGATTCAATACCCTCGCCGAAAAGCTGTACGTGCCCGAAAGCGAACCCGAAGCGCTGCACCTGGATACCTGGAACCGAGATCGCCTGGCTAGACGTGACGTCTGTTGCCCGGGAAACACATCGCCGCATGGGCATTTTGGAAAGGACGCTGCACCTGCGTTGTGAGGCTGTACGTATCCTGCCGTTGGCATCGAAGGACCGTGAGTTTGTTCGAGGGTGCGATTGCGTAAAGGACGTCGTGAAGACCTTGTTGCCTTCGAGCGAACTGGTCGCGACCCCGGTCAAGCGCGGCATTCAGCTGCGGCTGCGTGAAATCCGACGTGTTCATCTACGTCGAGGGTGAGCTGCCGCGTTCTGGGCGCGGATCTGCGATAGATTCTGCCGTCCGCGAGTCGAACCGGTTGGACCAGGGTGCACGACACGCATTGCGCTCTAGCACCCGCCCACGGTGGTCGCGCAGACAGTCTACGCGCTCGATGAAGTCGTCGAGATTGCGCCACGAATGATCTGGAGTGATCCCGGCTGAGGTACCGGTTCCCGGCGCGAACCGAACCTCGGCCTGCGTGGCCGGCACGTACAGCAGGTCGTTGCCAAACGAGCCATCGAAGTTGATGTCGTCATTGTACCGGAACGAGTATGGACTACCCGACTGGCCAATGTAGATGACCGACAGATCAGTCGCCGCCCGGCTGAACAGCGGTACCCGGTACGAAGCAGTCGAAACGATACGATGGGGAATTTCGAAATCCGAGCGTCCGAGCCCGGGATTGTTGGGGTTATCCTGAGTCAGGTTGAAGCGCCAGTTGGAGATCGCCTGACTCGAGGTCAGCGGATTCACGTCGCGCGCCTGTGAGTAGGTATACGCCGCCGAAAACTCCCAGCCAGCGCGGAACGGCCGTTGGAGCTGTGCTGTCAGGTTGTAAGCGTAACCCTGGTTGGTGTTCGTGATGTCGATTACGTCCCCATACCCTGGCGTATTGCCGCGAAGCTGCCAGCGCGGCCGCCCCTCAACCATTCTGCCAAGGCTGTCCGGCTGCGAGCGCAAATTCTGGTACAGGACGTCACTGATCGTCCGCGTGTACAATCCTTCGAGAGTGCCGATTAGTCCCTGCGGCAACTGCTGGTCCACCGCGAGGGAATAACGGGCTACCTGTGGCGACTTGAAGTTCGAATCGATCAGGTTGATCTCGTTCGGCGCGGCGGCTGCCGCTACGCCGGGTCGGCAGCTTTGCGGCTGGCTACGCGGATCAGCGACGAAGTTGGGCGTTCCCGTAGGATTGGAGCCGAGCGTGCTGCAGGTGAAGCGTACGTAATCCAAGCCGTTATTGCCATAAGCATTCGACACCCAGACGGCCGGAGTTCGTCCGCTGAAGAGCCCGACACCACCGCGAATTTGAGTGGTTTGCTCACCGGTGACGTCCCAGTTGAAACCGAGGCGCGGGTTGAAGATAACGGTACTTCCCGGAACGCTGGCTGTGCTCCGGCCGTAGAGCCTCACGATGTCAGGGTTTTCAGCGGGCGCATCGGGCAGCAATGTCGCGTCCATGCGGAGGCCGATTGTCAGTTGCAAGTTTTCCCGAGCATCCCACCGGTCCTGCGCATACAGCGAGTGACGGTTCACAGGAAACGCCGCGCGCTCCGCTCCCTGTCCGACGCAATTGGGGAGGCCAGGCTGACACAAGTAGCTGTGCTCGTACTGCCTTGGCGTTCCCCGTACCAGATCATCAAAGCTCGCGAAGGTGTACGTGCCGAATGGATTGCGTACGAAGAGGTTGCTGAACTTGGAGAACTCGTTGCTCGTTCCGACCGTGAACGAGTGCGCACGCCACGGGACCGTAAGGTCGTTGGTGATCTCAAATGCATCCTGATCAAGGACGTTGCGACCCGAGAAGTTTTCCGTTCCACCGGTGACGCTGCGGGTGCCGTAGAGCACGATCACCCGGGGGAACTCGCTACCGCCGAAGCCGCGGAAGTCACGCACACGGTTGTAGCCAAGGCGAAGCTCGTTGAACAGCCCGCCACCGAAACCAGAATTCAGCTGCAGAACGCTACTGTTGGTGGTGCTATTCTGGGTATAGCCGGCGTTCCCCAACGAGTAGGCATTCGGACCGCGGCTGAAGTCGTCGCGAGCCCCGTCGATATAATTGTGACGAACGGTGAGCCGATGGTTCTGGCCGAGGTTGAAATCAAACCGGCCGAACAGATTCGTGCTGTTGCGCTCGAGCGTCCTGGCCCCGGTCGAGCCGGCGTCATAACCGAGCGACTCGAGATGCGCGCGCACCGCCTCTGCCTGGTCCAGAGTGATGCCCCGTGTGGGATCGGTGCCGCCCACGAAATCGACAGGGTTGGTACGACGTGTGATTTCACCGGCGCCGAAAAAGAATGCCCGGTTGCGGACGATTGGACCACCATAGGAACCTGCTACCTCCGTGTTGTTAAACTCTCCAAAGCGGGCGGAGAGAGTATCACCAGCGGGATTCCGCACCGTGTATCTGCCCACGAGGTTCTCATTGCGATTGAACCCGGCGAGGCTTCCCTGGAATCGGTTCGTGCCGGAGCGGGTGACCGCGTTTACAGACGCACCGGTGAATCCATTCTGGCGCACGTCGAAAGGAGCAAGGACGATCTGAAGCTCCTGAATTGCCTCCATCGTGATTGCCTTCGCACCAGCTTGCCCGCCCGGGCTACCACTCGCCGCCAGGCCAAACAGGTCATTGCTGGCTGTTCCGTCAATCTGCAACTGGTTGAAGCGGTTGTTTCGCCCGCCACCGCTGACGGCGCCCGTCGTGGTGTTGGTCACTACAAGTTGCGGCACCAGCCGGGTGAAGTCCTGCAAATCGCGGGTAATTGTTGGTGCGCGGCGGGCGTGCTATCGCTTACGACCGCGGATGCACCCGTGCGGCCCTGCGAAATCACCGCATTCCGCTCACTCACAACCGTGAGTTCATCGAGAGCTACCGCTTGGGCACCGAGGGTGAAGTCGAAGTTGGCGGTCTGACCGAGCGTCAGGGTGATATCAGTCCGCGTTTGGGTGCCGTACCCTAGCCCGGAGGCTGAAATCCGATAGCTGCCGGGTTGGAGCCCCGGAATCAGATAGCGTCCATCGCTTCGCGTGGTCACTCTTGATCCCCGCCGGTGGCGGTATTCGTGGCGGTGATCTGCACACCAGGCAGGCCGGCACCCTGCGGCGAAACGACGCGCCCGGCAACTGCGGCAGTGGTCACCGCCTGCGCATGCAAGCGTGCATTGCCGAGGGTGGTGGTCACCGCACAGAGGAGTACGGCAAGCCCGTACAAACTACGTTTCATAAACTCCTCGCAAGGAAGGTTGGCAATGCATCGGCAGCACGCCGACGCCGTGAAGTTTACCACCTAACTGACCTATGTGGAAGATAGCCAGGTAACGTATCTGTCACACCTCCCTCAAGGGCTCCCGTCAGATACCGGAGGACATCGTGTCTTGTCAGGATGGCGCCGAGCTGCCCGTCGTGCCTGACCAGCACTGCTGGATTACGGCGGGTAAGCAGCCGAGTCACCGCCGACAGATCGACGTGCGAGTCAATGACGGGGAGTGGCGCGTCCATCAGCTCCTGCACCGAGCGGTCAAGTACAGTCGTATCCTCGATCACCCGGGCCATCAACGTGGCCTCCGACACATGCCCGACACAGTCTCCGCCGGTCAGCACCGGAAGCTGGGAGACGTTGTTTTCCGTCACGAAGGCCAGAGCCCGCCGCACAGGCGTCTCCGGCGCGACGCTGATCAGCCCTTCTGGTGCGCCACCGTCCTTGTCGCGGATCATGTCCGAGACAAGGATCCTTGCGGGGTCGATGAGCTGATTTTCCCGAAGCCACTCCTCGTTGAAAACCTTGGACAGGTAACGCTCCCCCGTGTCGCACATCAAGAATACAACGCACGCTTGGGGATCATCCACCTCGCGGGCGATCTGAAGTGCCACGTGGGCAATCAGGCCGGTGGAGCCCCCGACGAACAAACCCTCTTCCCGGGTGAGCCGACGCGCCAGCGCAAATGCACTCCGATCATCCACCGAGCGCCATTCATCGACGACGTCCATGTCCAGCGTACCCGGGATCTTGTCCTGCCCGATTCCTTCAACCTTGTAGGGTGTACTCTCCCCCTTCACCCCGGTTTCGGCATAGCGCCTGATGATCGACCCAACCGGATCGCCGCCGACGATGCGGATCTGCGGGTTGCGCTCCTTTAAATAGCGCCCCACCCCCGTGAGCGTACCCCCCGTGCCGGCAGCGCTGATGAAGTGGGTAATCCGGCCCTCGGTTTGCTCCCACAGCTCGGGTCCCGTACTCGCGTAATGAGCGGCGGGATTGGCGGGGTTGTAAAACTGATTGGCCAGGATCGCGTTGGGGGTTTCCTCCGCGATTCGTTTCGCCATCATGACGTAGTTATCGGGGTGGTCCGGCGGCACCGCGGATGGAGTGACGATCACCTCCGCGCCGTAGGCCTTCAGCAGGCGAACCTTTTCCTGCGTCATCTTGTCGGGAATGGTGAAGATGCAGCGGTAGCCCCGAATCGCAGCTGCGAGGGCCAGGCCGACGCCGGTGTTGCCGCTGGTGCCCTCCACCACCGTCCCACCAGGGTGCAGGCGACCCTCGGCTTCCGCCGCATCGATGATGGCGGGCCCGATGCGGTCCTTGACCGAGCCGCCCGGGTTCATGAACTCGGCCTTGCCGAAAACCGGAGTGCGGATACCGGCGGAAACCCGCCGGAGCGGAACCAGGGGCGTCCAGCCGATCGCATCCAGGATGCTACCGACGGGCTGCGCATACCGCGGAGGCTTCGCAGCCGAAGACGGAAAGTATGGATTCACGATTCGTCGGGGCGCTGCTCGGGCGCCGGTTGAAGACGGAAGTGGACGGGCAAGCGCACCCACGTACCAACGGGCCCGTCCCTGTGTCGAGCGGGCTTGAAGCGCAGCGACGCAGCGCCAACCAAGGCCGCCCCGTCCAGGGCCGGAAATCCGCTGCTGCGGCTTACCTGGGCCGAGTCCGCATTGCCGCTCGGAGCTACGTAAAGGCGAAGCAGAGTCGTTCCCTCCGCACCCGCGTCCCACAGCTCCTCCGGGTAAAGAATAACGGCTGGACCTGCTGGCTGCGGTGGCATGATCGGCGTCGACTGACACGCGCCGGCCGTCAACAGTGCGATGCAAACTCGCTTCATGAGCGCGCCCCGGTGGCGAGCTCAGCCAGCAGGACCAGCGCCTGCATGGGGGTGAGATGGTTCACATCCGTAACACGGAGTCGTTCCAGCACCGGATGGGTCGGAGCGGCAAAGAGCGCGAGCTGTGCTTGGCGCCGGGGCGGAGGTGGCGAGCTGGTGCCTCCGCCGGACTCCAGCTCGCGCAGAATGTGCCGTGCCCGCTCAACCACCGCCGGCGGCAGGCCGGCGAGGCGGGCGACATCCACGCCGTAAGATCGGTCAGCACCGCCGGGCACGAGGCGGCGCAGGAACACGATATCATCGTTCTCCTCGCTAACGGCCACGCTGAAATTGACCACTCCGGCGAGCCGTTCGGCAAGCCGGGTCAGCTCCTGGTAATGCGTCGCGAAGATCGTCTTCGCGCCGACATGGTCGTGCAGGTGCTCGGTTGTCGCCGTTGCGACGCTGAGGCCGTCCCAGGTGGAGGTTCCCCGGCCGATCTCGTCGAGCAGAACGAGGCTTCGAGCACTCGCTCCGTTGAGGATCGCGGCCGTTTCGTTCATCTCCACCATGAAGGTAGACTGGCCGCGCACCAGGTTGTCCGAGGCTCCGACCCGCGTGAAGATGCGGTCCACCACGCCCACGGAAGCGCTGCGAGCGGGTACGAAAGAGCCGATCTGCGCCAGCAGCGTGATCAACCCCACCTGCCGGAGCACTGTCGATTTGCCGGCCATGTTCGGGCCGGTGAGAACGACGAGGCGACTCTCCTCGTCCAGGCGCAGATCATTGGGGATGAATTGCTCCCTGGGCATGATGGTTTCCACCACCGGGTGCCGTCCAGCGACGATCTCCAGCGCGAATCCGTCACCGACCTGTGGCCGCACATAATCGCGGCGACGCGCCACCTCCGCCAATGCGACGAGAACGTCCAGCGTGGCAATGCGCGCCGAGATGGCGTGGATGGCCGGGAGGTGCTCACACACCCGCTGCCGTACGGCGCCGAACAAGCTCGCCTCCAGCGCAGCGATCCGCTCACCGGCTCGTAGAACGGTTTCTTCCCACGTCTTCAGCTCGGGCGTGAAGAAGCGCTCGCCATTCGCCAGAGTTTGCTTGCGATGAAAGTCCGGCGGCACCCGCTCGAGATTCGCCCGCGAAACCTCGAAGTAGTACCCGAAGACCCGGTTGAAGCCGACTTTGAGCGATGCGATCCCGGTACGCTCCCGCTCACGCTGCTGCATTGCCGCGATGGCTCCCGTGGCTCCCTCCCGGGCAGCCCGCAGCTCGTCCAGCTCAGCGCTGTACCCGTCCCGAATGTAGCCGCCGTCGGCACAGCTCGCTGGAGCGTCGCAATGGAGCGCTCGGGTTAGCTCCTCGCGCAGATCATCGGGGGTGCCCAGCCCCTCCCGCTGGTCTGCCGTGAGCAGCGCGCTCAGGGCGTCGCAGGCTTGCCGAAGTGGGGGAATGCAGTCAAGCGAGGCGCCCAGAGCGAGCAGGTCGCGCGGCGAGGCACGCCCGGCACCGACCTTTGCACTGAGGCGCTCCAGGTCCCGCACACCGGCTAGGATCCGCCGTACAGCCGCGCGGACATCGTCCTGGACCACCAGTTCTTCGATCGAGTTCAGCCGGGCGTTGATCGCGGCCGGGTCGAGCAGGGGCGCGAGAACCCAGCACCGCAGCAGCCTGCCCCCCATGGGCGTGAGCGCCTCGTCGAGCACATCCAGCAGAGTGCCGGTGCGGCCGGTGCCCCGGAGCGGCTCCACAAGCTCGAGATTTCGCCGGGTCATCTCGTCCAGCACCATCTCGTTTCCACCCCGATCCACGTGCGGAGGGCGTAGACTTCCCCACCCCGCCGGCTGCACCTCAGCGAGGTACGCCACCAGAGCACCGCAGGCGGCGATCAGCACGCGGTCGCCGGCCTCGAGGCCAAAGCCCTCCAGCCCCAGGACGCGGAAGCGGCGCTTCAATTCCTCGGCCGCGTTCTCTGGCTCGAAGAGCCAGTCGCCGCGGTAGGTGCGAGTGGCTTGCCGGTCAGCGGGAACGGCGTAGCCATCCCAGGAACGCGGAAGTAGCAGCTCGGAAGGTTCGACCCGTCCAAGGGCATCCGCCAGGCCGCAGCGCCGGACCGGACGCAGAATCAGCTCGCCCGTGGACAGGTCGGCCACCGCCAGCCCGAGCAAAGCGTCGGCGGCGGGGTTTCCCGCGACCGCTACCAGGAAGTTGTTGCGGCGTGCATCCAGCAGCGCGTCGGCGAAGATCGCCCCGGGCGTGACCGTCTCGGTCACTTCCCGCCGGACGAGCCCCCTGGCTTCCGCGGGGTCTTCCGTCTGCTCGCAGATGGCGACGCGGCGCCCCAGGCGAACAAGGCGCTGCAGGTATGTATCGAGCGCGTGCACCGGAATGCCGGCTAGCGGCGCCCGCGAGCTGCCGTTGTTGCGAGAGGTGAGCGTCAGGTTGAGGAGCCGGGAACCTTCCTCGGCATCCTCGTGGAACATTTCGTAAAAGTCACCGACTCGAAACAACACCAGCGCGTCGGCGTGAAGCGCTTTGACCTCACGCCATTGCTGGATCAGCGGGGTGTCGTCAGCGGCCATTTGGGAAGGAAGCGGGTACCGAGACAACATAGCTCGTCTCCGTGGGTCCGGCAACCGCTCCAACCGCACGGAGCCGCAGCAGCAGCTCTTCCATCGCCTGCGCTTCCGACGGTGGACCTGTCTTCAGCAGCCGGTCCGTACGTAGCAGCTCGGTGAATACGGCGTCCAGCTCCGGCAGTGTCCAGCGTCGTGCCTGGGCCACCAGCTTCCGAACGAGCGTGGGCTGCGTTCGGGGGAGCGCCCGTTCCAGCGTGGCCTCGCCCCCGGATACGACGAGCGCCACGCGCAGCAGCTGGGCACCGATGGCGATGACCAGGCCCACCCCGTTTTCGCCCGCACCCATCAGGGTCGGCAGCTGGCGCATCGCTTCATCCAGGCGACGGTCCCCCACCAGCTCCACCCATGTCCAGCGGTTCACCCGGGGAATCACGCCCACCAGATCCGTCACGTCATCCAGGCTGATCCGCCTCCGATCTCGGCTCCCCCCCGCGAGCTTATCCAGCTCGGCCGCAAGGGTGCCCAGATCCGTGCCGACGGCCGCGACCAGTGCCCGTGCGGCATCCAGCTCCAGCTCGACCCCGTGCAGCGTGACGGCTCGTTCCACGGCCCAGGGCGGAGCGTCGAGGGAGCCGAGGGGGGCAAATTCCACCGCGGTCGAGTTCCGCTCAAGCGTGCGGTAGAATGCTGCCTGACTGCCCGCTGGAATGGACGCGGACAGGATCAAGACCAGACCGCTGGGAGGTGTAGCCGCGGCTGCTTCGATGACCGACCTGGCCCTGGGAGTGAGGCCCTGTGCGTCCCGCACCACTACCAGCCGCCAATTTGCCATCAGGGGCGGCGTGGCGAAGAGCGATGCAAGCGCATCGGCGGAGGCCTCCGCACCGCGGAGCTGGTCCAGATTGAAATCGCGAGTAGCTGGCTCCAGGTGTGCTTCCATGATCTGGCGGAGCGCTTCCTCGCGCAGGAACGGTTCGTCCCCGCTCAAAAAGAATACTCCGCCAGAAGGTCGGCGGAGTTGTTGGATCAGCTTGAGATAAGGGCTGCGCGGCACGGCCGCGGGCTTGGCGGACGCGGACGATTAGGGAACGCCCGTGCCGGGCGAAGTGAGTGACGCAAAAGTCGGATCCATGCTCCCCACCGGGCTCCACAGAAGCAGCTCAGCGCCACTACCCTCGAGGGCCGGGGCTAGAGGCCCGTGGATCGCTACTGTATGGACGGGTTGCACCGCGGGTCCTCCGAACCAGTGCGTGTACGCCGCGTTCTCGGAGGCAAGCACCCCAGGCACCGCCCCGAGATTGTCACCGGTGCTGAGCGAGGGCGTCCACGCCGCGAAGGCGACCGCAGCCGCGATCCCGAGCGCCGCGAGCGACGCTCCGCTTGCACGCCGGTTCGACAACGCTCGCGCATCCTCGAGATGGAAGATCCGGTGCTGCAAGCGTGGATAGAAATCTTTGGACGGCTCGATCTCCGGCGCACTGGCGAATAGCTCCACGCCGTTTCGCACCACCCGATCATAGCGTGCACATGAGGCGCACACCCGGATGTGGCCTTCGAACGCACTACGGCTCTCCGCGTCCAGACAATCGTCACGGAAGTCGGAGTAGCGGTCGAGGAATTCTGGGCAGTCTACAATCATAGCGATTCCATTGCGGGCTGTGGGACCGCCTCACAGCGGCCCCACGACATCAATGGTACGCGCCGGACACGCCGGTGTTCCACCTTAATCCAGCAATGGCGCAATAATCTGGGCGAAGCGATTGCGCGCCCGGTTCAGTCTGCTCTTTACGGTGCCGAGGTTGCAGCCCGTGATCTCGGCGATTTCTTCGTACGTCTTTCCTTCCACCTCTCGCAGCACGAACACGGCGCGGTGGTGCTCGGGCAGCTCAGCCACCGCCGCCTCCACCGTGCGCCGCAGGTGGCGCTTGCGGAACAGGTCGTCCGGACGATAGGTGTTGTCCTCCCATTCGAGCGGGCGCTGATCTGAGTCCCCGTTCCGCCGCAGGGCCTGGAAGAGCACCAGCGGATTACGGGAGCGGTTACGCAGCTCGTTCTTGGCCAGGTTGCTCGAGATGGTGTAGATCCAGGTCGAAAACTTCTTGCTTTGATCAAAGCGATGCAGGTGCCGGTAGACGCGAATAAACGTCTCCTGCACCAGGTCCTCAGCCCGCTCCCGGTCTCCGGTGGTCCGGTAGATGAAGTTCAGCAGGCGGGTCTGATAGCGCTCGACGAGCTCGGCGAACGCCGTGCGATCTCCCTCCAGGTAGCGTGCGACCACACCACTGTCATCAAGCTGCTTCAACGCGAGCCGCTGGTTCGATTCCGTGCAGGCTCGCTGCTCCAAACGTAGTTGTATCATGAATGCTTCCTTGTCGGGTTTCGGGGCCGGACATGTTCTGATGTCTACCAGGGCATGTTCCATACCACTGTCCGGCGGTGGCGAAAACCCTGTTAAGATACTGGGAATAAGCGAGTTATCTCGTGCGAGCGACGCTCGCACGCTGACCCAGCGCGTCCACACGGGGGGACACCGCACGACCCATCTGGTGGTGTTCAGGAGGCAAGAACGAAGACCGCGGCGTAGAGCAGACCGGAAATCGTCTTGGCGTCGGAGATGGTGCCGTCACGCACCATTTCTAGCGCCACCGAGAAACGTGTAGGCCGGACCTCCATGAATTCGTCCAAGTCACGCGCGTGGTTCCCTGGCGTGAGATCCGCTCCGAGAAAGATGTGGATCCGCTCGTCAGTGAACCCGGGGGTGGTGTGGATGGTGGTGAGGGGGCGCAGCACGCCGGCCCGAAAGCCGGTTTCTTCTCCAAGTTCACGCTGGGCGCACTCTGCCCATGGCTCTCCCTGTCGGGATGGCCGGCCGGCGGGGATTTCCCAGACGAAGCCGTCGGCCGCATACCGGTACTGGTGGATAAGCAGAACCTCCGGGTCCCCCTCGCCGAGGTTCCCGAGCACCGGAACCACCCCAGCGGCTCCCGAGTGCCGGATCATCTCCAGCTCGCCGGTGCTCCCGTCGGGAAAGCGAACCGTATCCAGTCGCAGATCTACGATCTTTCCCTGGTGAATTGGCCGCGAGGCAATCCGCCCCGGATACATCACCAGCTCTCGCTGGATGGATCTGTAATCTCGACCGCGCCCAGCCCCAGAGCTTCCAGCGGGCCGCGGATGCGCTCGGCGTCGCCGACCACTGCTACGTTGAGGCGCGCGGGGTCGAGACGCCTGCGGGCGGCTTGATGCGCTTCTTCAGCACTTACGGCGAGTACCCGTTCCCGGTAGCGATCAAAGTGATCATCCGGCAGCCCGTAGATTTCCAGCTCGGCCAGGTGCGCCGCCACCCCCGCGGTGGTTTGCAGCCGCAACGGGAACACGCCGGCCAGGTACCCGCTGGCGCTCTGGAGTTCATGCGGTGACACGCCACCCTCGCGGAGATGCTCCACTTCCTTCATAATTTCGGTGATCGCGGCGACTGTCACCTCGGTTTGAGTAGCGGTAGCGATCAAAAAGGGGCCCGCCTGGCGGCGCATCCCAAATCCCGAGGATACCCCATACGTGTAGCCATGGACCTCCCGCAGGTTCAGGTTGAGCCGGGATGAGAAGGAGCCCCCCAGGATGGTGTTCATCACCACGACCGGGAAGTAGTCGTCCACCAGGCGCTCGACACCCAAGTGACCGATGCGGATTTCGGATTGCACTGCACCCGGACGGTCCACCAGCAGCACGCGCCGTCCCGAAGCCGCTGACGAGCTGTCGGGCACGCTCGCGCTACCCCTCGGGGCAACCCAGTCACCGTAACGCCGCTGCGCACCGCCGAACGCATCCGCAACCGGCAGATTGCCAGCGACAATTACCGCGGCCGTATCCGGGGCGTAGCGCGAAGCGTGGAAGTCGACGATTTCCTCCCGGTCGATTTTATCGACGGTATTCGGCACTCCACCGAGCGGCAGCCCAAAACGGTTCTGCGTACCGAAGATGGCGCTGGCGATCACTTCGTCTGCCAACGCCCCGGGCTGAGCGCGCCGCTGGACGATTTCCGAAAGCCGCTCCTCGCGTAAGCGCTCCACCTCGTTAGCCGGAAAGCTGGGGTTTCGCACCAGCTCCGCGAGCAAATGCCAGGCGTCGTCGAGCCGGCGTGCGAGCGCCGTAATCCCGGTGTGGGCGGCGTCCCATCCCGCGCCCGTTTCGGGATCTACTCCCAGGCTCTCGAAGGTGTCGGCAATCTCCACCGCGCTCAACTGCCCGGCACCGGACTCGAGCAGTTCCGCGGTAAGGGCGGCCACACCGGCCCGCGCCGTGTGCTCCGCTGCGCCACCGGCACGCGTCACGGTACGCACGGTGACGAGTGGCAGTGCGGTCGTCTCGACGGCGAGCACACGAACACCATTCGCCAGCGCATGGCGGTGCACCTCCGGAAAATCGAAGGGGCCGATCTCGCCCGGCACGGGAGGGCGACTCCGGTCCACCAGTCCCATTAGGCCGCCTCCGCCGCGCGGGGCAGGTACGAAAGTACCACCCGATTGTCGCTGCCGAAGAAGCGTGCTGCCGCCTGGCGCACCGCCGCGGCGGAAACGGCGCGGTAGCGATCCAGCTCGGTATTGATGCGGTCAGGATCGTCCCACAAGGTGGTGAACATCGCGAGCTGATCGGCGCGCTCACCCACCTGCTGCAGACCGATGGTTTGATGGGCCTCGATGCCGGTAATCGCCCTTTCGATTTCCAGCTCGGTCGCGCTTTCCCCCAGGGCTGCGACCTCGTGCAGGAGCGCCGCTTCGACCGCGCTGGGATCTCTGCCACGCGCCACCGTTGCCCACATCACCAGCATGGCCGCGCCGTGGACCAGCGGGAAGGCAAAAGCCGCGACATCCTGCGCGATGCGCTGCTCGCGGACCAGTGAACGGTAAAGGCGGCTGGTTTTTCCGTGGCCTAGCACGTGGGAAGCAACGTCCAGCGGGTAAAAGTCATCCGTTCCATAGGCTGGAATTCGGAAAGCAAGGTATACCCGCGGCAGGCCTACCTCCGCATGCACCTCTTCACGGATTTCGGCACCACTGGGCAGTGGCAGTGTAGCCGGTCCGGGTATTGGCGGTACGGGCGGGCCATGCGGAATGGGACCGAAGTACCGCTCCACCGCCGCCCGCGCGATGCCGGGATCGAAGTCCCCGCAGATCGCGAGCACCGCGTTGTTTGGTGCGTAAAAGGTGCAAAAGAACTCCTGGACGTCCTCCAGGCTCGCGGCATCCAGGTCCGCCATGCTCCCGATGACGGAGTGGTGGTACGCGTGCTCGGACGGGAAAACCAGCGCCTGGAGCTTTTCGTCCCAGTCGCCGTAGGGCCGATTGTCCACGCGCCAGCGGCGTTCGTTTTTCACCACATCCCGCTGGTTGTCCAGCTTTTCCGCGGTCATGGCCGGGAGGAGGAAACCCATCCGGTCCGACTCCAGCCAGAGGGCAAGCTCGAGCTGGTGCGCGGGCACTGTTTCATAATAATTGGTGCGATCCAGCCAGGTGGATCCATTCACCGCGCCGCCCACCCGTTCGATATGCGCGATGTGCTGCGTATCCGGCACGTTCTGCGAGCCCTGGAACATCATGTGCTCGAAGAGATGCGCGAAGCCGGTGCGGCCCGGCCGCTCGTTCCGACTCCCCACGTTGTACCACAGATTGACGGCAACCACCGGCATGGAGCGGTCCTCCGAAAGGATTACCCGCAGCCCGTTCCCGAGGGCAAAGCGTTCTATGGGAATGTTCATGCGTTCAGTGGCAGAGTGCGTCAGGGCCGCTCGACGAGCGCAAACGGCAGGCCGAGGCTTTCTCGCACCAGGAAGCGCCACTCTTCATCGGAATTTCCGGAGATCGGGCTGGTGCGTGTTGGGGAGCTATGCGCGTCGATCCCGAACCGGGCCGCCAGCAGCCGCAGTCGGAGCATGTGGAAGGGGTCGCTAACCAGCACGGCGGACTCCATGTCGCCGTCGCGCATCAGCTGAGCAACCGCGGCGATTGACTGAGTTGTTCCCATCCCGGAGCGCTCCGTCAGGATCGCGCCGGCCGGGACTCCATGACGGATTGCATATCGCCGCCCGACCACCGCCTCACTCACCGTATCGCCCGGTCCCACGCCCCCGGTGGTAATCATCCGCGGCGCAATCCCCTTGTGGTACAGGCGAATTGCGTGGTCGAGGCGGGCGCGGAGCACCGGCGATGGGCGGCCGTCGTACTGCGCGGCGCCCAGCACCACTACAGCATCAGCCCTGTGCGCATCGTCGCGCCTACCATATAGATAGACGGCTGCGAACACGAAGAGCCAGCCGCCCACAACCAGGACGATCAGCCCGACGAAAACACGTAGAATCTTCAACGAGCCTCAACCAGCCATTCGCGAAGAAACCACGGCCCGAGTTCATCCGCGAGCATCTCGCCAGCCTGCCCCGAACCCGCTTCGATTCGCTCCTCTACCTCCAGCAGGAGGGGGCGATCTTCCTCCACCGCGGCAAGCTCCGCCCGAGCGAATGCACCCCATGCCGCGTCGTCCCAACCTTCAGCCGCACAGGCCAGCGTGGCGAGCAGCTGGAGTTCCACATCGTCTGGGTCAGCCTCGGACAGGCTGTGTAGCAGTTCCGCCGCCTCGGTGGCTTCGCCGGCCTCAAGCAGCGCCAACGCACGGATCTTGTCGATCCACGCATCTCCGCCGGCTTCTTCCAGCAGGGGCAGCGCCTCGGCGGGACGCCGGGCGGAAAGGAATGCGAGGGCAAGCTCCCACCGCGCCTCGACAGCCTGTTCCCCGCCCAGCAAGCGAGCGGCCTCCAGCTCCCGCAGGGCGCCCTCGGTCATCCCCTCGCGGGCGAGATACGACCCGTACGCGATCCGCGCGGGGGGTGAGTCCGGTGCCGAGATCGCGGCGAGCCGGAGTACGCGCTCCGCATCGGGGTCATCGAGCGCAGCCAACCCACTGCCGGCCGCGGCAAGAAGCGCGGCGTCTTCCGGCTCCTGCGCGACAAAGCGGCGAAAGTATTCGTACGCGGCACCCTCCGCACCGAGGTGGCGCGCGGCGACACCCAGCGCGCAAAGAAACGCCGGGTGTTCCGGAAACGTATCCAGCCCAGCGACAAGAAGCTGATGGGCGTGCTCCCATTCGCCCTCGTCGCCGGCATCGGCTGCTTCTCGAAGCAGCGCGTCGAAATCTGCACTCATCAGATGCCTGGGACGGGACTCGAACCCGTAGGCCTCGCGGCGGAGGATTTTAAGTCCTCTGTGTTTACCCATTTCACCACCCAGGCGGGCGCAGCGAAAAATAACATCGTCTCCGCGCCGCTGCTATGCATAGGTGGCCTGCCGCAACGCAGCCAGGTTGCCCGCCACGCTTCCGCGATCATTGAAAACCGCCGAACCGGCGACGAGCACCGATGCACCGGCACGCACCACCTGCCCCGCCGTGCGGGTGTCGATGCCCCCGTCCACCTCCACCTCCAGCGCTGAGGGTCCACCGGCTCGCAGCATCTGGCGTAGGCCCTCTACTTTGCCCGTGGTACCCGGAATGTAGGGCTGTCCACCCCACCCGGGGTTTACCGACATGATCAGCACAAGATCCAGCAT
>JAUJOM010000001.1:153668-155536 GCA_030447645.1 Longimicrobiaceae bacterium
AGTTCCGGGGCCTCGGCAAGGGTGCAGAGTGGGATTCCCAGCTTACGCGCCCGCATCTCAGTCGCCCGGGAGGTGGGCACTCCCCGAATGTTCTGCCACTCCCCTCGGGAACGCTGCTCCGCAATGTAGTCGAGCAGGTACCCCACCGTCGAACCGGTGCCGAGCCCCACCAGCATCCCATCCTGAATGTACCCAGCGCCGGCGATGGCGGCCGCGCGTTTCTGCTGTTCGATGGTGTTCACGGGTCCCTGGAAGCTAAAACGAGGGGTGCCTTTCGGCACCCCTCGCTCCTGCAAAACCGTCTGGCTTGATTAGCCGCGCGGCGTTACCCGCGTCTCCCGCTGATACGGCTGGAACTCGCAGCCCGGGCGGACGAGCACGTACACCACATCCGGGTTCTGCATGTTGGCAGCCGTCTCCGCAAAGAGCGTGGCCCCCTGGAAGTCCCCGATCGGCCGAACATCCGTAGTCGGGATGATCCGGGTCAGACCGAAGCGCACGTAGTTACGGTTCTGGAACCGAATCGGGCGATCCTGCACGAAGAACTCAGCACCCGCAGCATAGCCGGTGGTCGCCGGGAAGGCCTCCCTGAAGCGGCGGCGCTCCGCACCCACGACTGCCATGGTATCACCCGTGGTGGGGTTCACCATCGCGTCCACCTCGCGCAGCTGCCCAGCCTCCAGAATGCACACCCGGATCGGCGTCTCGGCCGGCGGCGCCTCTACCACAGGCGGAGCCTCGACGACCGGCGGCGGCGGCGGGGGTGGGGGCGGCGCCGGCGGCAGAACTGGAGCGAAGCCGAATTTCACACCGAGCTTGATGTTCGGCGTGAACGCAAATGCGTCGTCAGCGCCACCGGCGGCGTTTTCCGCCACATGCGCCGGGGAGTCGTACCCGTGCACGGCGCCTTCAAGGAAAAAGCCCAGGCCGAGGAGGCTGAATACGCTTGCCCCCACCCCCACCACACCCTGACCCACAGTCGACCTTCCCGGCCGCCGCGAAAGTTCCACTCCCCGGCGGGCGAAACTCGCGATCGGGTCTGGAGCACCCCCCGCATAGTTGCTGGTCAGTCCGCCAGCGCCAAGAAAGGCGTAGACGGAGCCCAGGAAGGGTGAAGTTCCCATCCTGGCCATGAACGGCATGAACACCACGTCCAGATCGTAGAAGTGGTTGTTCATCGGGTAACAACCGTCTCCTTCGACTTCCGGGCGGGGCGGCAATCCGCAATCTTCGCCCGCGTCTCCGCGACCAAAGCCACCACCTGGAAAGCCAAAGTTATCCTCCGCCTCATAGATGTGAGACGGCATGTAGTTGTAGTTCAGCCGAATGCCGAGCGCGGGATTCAGGAAGTACGTCGCAGAGCCGCTAAAGATCGGGGCCCCTCCCGGCGCAATCTCTTCCTCTCCCTGGGCAGGCGAGCCGGCGAATCTCCCTCTGGCCGGCTGCGCGGCGATCGAGCCCAGCGTTGCCCACGGGGTGGAGTAGGCGTAGCCGGCGGAGATGCCAACCTCAAAGCGGTTCCACCTCGGGGTCATCATCATTTCATCCTGGGCTTGGACCCCGCTCCCCGCGAGCAGAGTCGCCGCCATGGCGCACAACAGTGTTTTCTTCATCATTCCTCTTTGAAGCAGGTGAGCCGGAACCATCCCCATTCGGGAATGTTCCTCAAGAACGGCACCGCCATACAAGTTCGGTGCCAGAGTGCAGCAGCTGTTTGTTAGGCATCCTCCTTGTCCAGGGTTAAAATGCGGCCAGCACAGCACCAAGCACTGCGCCGTAGAGTGCATGACCCACCACCACCACTCCTGGAGTAGGCCACCCCCACCCGAGACCCCAGCGTTCCGGCGGCGGCAGCCGACCGCTCCGGA
>JAUJOM010000001.1:155636-160155 GCA_030447645.1 Longimicrobiaceae bacterium
ACCGCGCTCACCTCGACGGAAGAGGGCTTGCCACAGGCAGGTGACCACACCTCCCAGCATTTGGTCCGCCGCCCCACTCAGCCGGTTCGCACATGAGCTCAAGCCGCTGCGGTCCCCGGCTCGTCCTCGACCGGGGGGAGCGCCTCGTCCGCAATGGTGCGCAACGCGCGGTTGTAGATCACATCCGCCACGCCTTCCTGGATCGACATGGTTTCCAGGTACAACTCCGCGGCTTCCGACGTCCCCCTATCACCAAAGGTCTTCACGAAGTCGAGAGTGTTTTTTACATGCACGGCAATAAGCGTATCTTCCGCGCGTGCCGCCGCCAGGTTGATCCGGTGCCGAAGATCTTCCTGCACCCGCCCACGGATCCGCCTCCGGAACCTGGCAAACGTCTGCTCCGAGCGCCCACGCAGCCCCTCGTCCGCGGCTACATCCTGCAGGTCCTCGTCGCTTTCCGCCATCGGCGCGACGCTGTCTCGTGCCGGGGCGGCGCCCCGCTGGCCGAGCGCAGCGAGGGCTCGGCTAGCAACGTTGCGCGCCTGCTCCGGATTGAGGCGGAGGACGCGGACGTAGATGTCAACCGCCGAGTCGAACGCCAGCTGATCGGAAACTAGATCCACCAGCGCAAGCACATGCCGTACATGCGTTGCGAGCAGGCGCTCCTGACACATCGCCGTTGTAAGGTCGATCTGCCGTTGCGAAGCCGAAGGCCGCGAGGTGTTCCGGGTCAGAGCCACGTGCGCTACCTGTGAAAGTTTGGCTGGGCCATGCATGCTGCGTCGGCCCGCCGCGGGTGCAAAAAGCATTCCGGCCAGGGCAGGCGGCGAGCGCTCACGGAGTCGGAGCGGGTGCGGGGGCCTGCCCCGGGCCCGCGGGCGCGGCGCCGGGAGCAGCTGCAGGCGCCGTGGTCGGCGCTTCTGCCGGCCGGGGGGTTGGGCTCACGGGCAGCGTTCGGGCCGGGACGGGACGGGAGGCACCCTCCCGGAGTATGCTCTCCGGCGTGGCCGTGCGCGATGACAAGATGGAGAGCGCGAGCGCAAGCACCAGGAAGGTTCCGCCGCCCCACCAGGATGCCTTGGTGAGGAGCGTGGTGGCCTGGCGTCCGCCCAGAAGGGTATCGCCACCGCCGCCCCCACCCATCGCCGCAAGTCCGCCGCCCTTGCCGGCTTGCAGCAGTACCACCGGGATCAGCAGAAGCGCATCCAGGATCAGCAGCGTAAGGAGCACGTAAAACAAAGTCACAACCTGCAGGATCGGGAAAACAGAATGCAGGAAGATACCGTCGCGGCCCCCGCTGTCAAGCGCCCGCCGCGCAGATTGTGGCAAAACTTTGCGGGTCGACGCTTGCTCCGCCCACCAGGAGCCCGTCAACGTCCGGTTGCGCGAGCAGGGTGGCCGCATTCTCCGGCTTCACGCTGCCACCGTACAAGATCGGGACCGTTGCCTTTCCGCCCGAAGCAAGCTGCGTACGGATTGAATCGTGCATCGCCTGAGCGTCTTCCGGCGACGCCGTCTCGCCGGTACCGATCGCCCACACGGGCTCATAGGCGACCACGATGCCAGATGCGTCCCGCACAGCATCGAGCACCCTTCCAAGCTGCCGGGTGACAACGTCGTTCGCACGTCCCGCACGTCGATCCTCCAACGTTTCGCCCACGCAAACCACCGGGATCAACCCCGCAGTCAGCACCGCGCATGTCTTGCGAGCCACGTCCGCGTCCGCTTCGCTGAAGAGCTGACGGCGCTCGGAATGCCCCACCAGGGCGTACCGTGCCCCGGCCCCCCCGGCCATGTGAGCGGAGATTTCCCCGGTGAATGCCCCAGAGCTTTCCCAGTGCACATTCTGCACGCCAAGCTGAACGTCCCGACGCTCCCCTAGCGCCGAGCGCGCGGCTTCCAGGCTGATCGCGGGTGGAAACACGATGACGGTCGCGCCCGTGCGCAACCCGTGCAGCCTGAGAAAACGCTCGAAAAACACCCGGGTGCTGGCCGGGTCGTGGTTCATCTTCCAGTTGCCGGCGAGCACCGGCGTCGGCGGAGTCGTCATCTCCTGTCCGTGAGAGCCGCTACACCGGGAAGCGTCTTGCCCTCGAGAAATTCGAGCGACGCACCGCCACCCGTGGACACGTGCGACATCCGATCCGCAAGGCCCAGCGCCGCCACGGCCGCAGCCGAGTCGCCGCCGCCCACGATGGTCACGGCGCCCCGGTCCGTAGCGGCAGCAATCGTCGCAGCCACTGCCTCGGTCCCGCGCGCGAATGCCGGGATTTCCGCGACACCCATCGGGCCGTTCCAGAGCACGGTGCGGGCGGACTCCAGCACCCGGCGGAACTTGGCCACTGTTTGCGGGCCGACATCCAGGGCTCGGAAGCCCTCCGGGATTGCCTCTCGCGCAACCACACGGGTTTCTTCGCCGGCCTGCACCTCACGCGCGACAATCGCGTCGACTGGGAGCACTAGCTTCGCTCCAGCGCGGTCGAGCAGGGTGCGAGCGAGCTCCACCCGCTCCTCCTCAACCAGCGACGCACCCGTGTCATGCCCGAGCGCACGGAAGAACGTGTTCGCCATCGCGCCGCCGATCAGCAGGCGGTCTACGCTTGGGAGAAGATGCTCGATGACATCGATCTTGCCGCTGATCTTCGCGCCGCCGAGCACCGCCACGAAGGGGCGCTCCGGCGCCTCCAGCGCGCCCCCTAGGTAGTCCAGCTCCCGCTGTAGCAGCAGCCCGGCCACAGCGGGCTTCCCCTGTCCCCGCAGCACTTCAGCCACGCCGGCTGTAGAGGCATGGGCCCGGTGCGCGGCCCCGAAGGCGTCGTTCACGTACACGTCGGCCAGACCGGCGAGATGTCGCGCGAGCTCGCCGTCGTTGGCCTCCTCACCCGGCAGGAAGCGAGTGTTTTCCAGGAGCACCGCCTCGCCGTCGCCCAGCTCGCCTGCTGCAGCCTCGGCTTCGCGCCCCACGGTCGCCTCCACAAAGCGAACCTCGCTGCCCAGCATACCCGCTAGACGGTCAGCAACCGGCCGGAGCGACATCGCGGGGACCGGCTTGCCCTTGGGCCGGCCGAAATGGGAGAGCAGGATGACGCGCGCTCCCGCCTGCCGCAGCAGACGCAGCGTTGGCAGCGTCGCCGTGATGCGGGTGTCGTCGGCAACCGTGCCATCCTCGTTCAGGGGCACGTTGTAATCCACGCGCACCAGTACCCTGCGACCCCTCAGCTCCTCGGGCCCGAGATCACGCAGGCCGAGCTTGCGCATGCTACAGCCGCTCGCCGACGAACCGCGCCAGGTCCACGCACCGGCATGAGTATCCCCACTCGTTGTCGTACCAGGCAACCACCTTGGTGAGGCCGCTCATCACGCTGGTCGAGGCCGCGTCAACGATCGCGGAGTGGGGGTTCCCGATGAAGTCCACCGAAACGAGCTCTTGGTTCTCGACCGCGAGGATGCCCTTCATCTTGCCGTCGGCGGCACGCTGCAGCGCGGCATTGATCTCCTCGGCGGTCGCCTCCCGCTCCAGCTCAGCCGTGAGATCGACCAGCGACACGTCAGGTGTGGGCACGCGCATCGCCATTCCATCGATACGGCCCTTTACCTCGGGAAGCACGAGCCCGGTGGCCTTGGCCGCGCCGGTTGTGGTGGGAATGATGGACATGCCCGCGGCTCGGGCGCGGCGGAGATCCTTGTGCGGCAGATCCAGGATCTGCTGGTCGTTGGTGTACGAGTGTACGGTCGTCATCAAGCCACGCCGGAACCCGAACTCATCCAGCAGCACCTTGACCACGGGCGCGAGACAGTTGGTGGTGCAGCTCGCGTTGGAGATCACGTGGTGGCTCGCCGCGTCGTACTCGTCTTCATTGACGCCGAGCACGACAGTGATGTCCTCCCCCTTGGCGGGCGCCGAGATGATCACCTTTTTGGCGCCGCCCTGCAGGTGCTTGGCGGCGTCCTCCCGTTGGGTGAAGCGACCTGTTGACTCGATGACGATGTCCGCGCCGACCTCACCCCAGGGGATGGCCCCGGGATCCTTTTCGGAAAAGACGCGCACCTCGTCGCCGTCAATGACCAGTGCCCCTTCTTTGGCTTCGACGGTGCCGGGGTACTGGCCGTGCACCGAATCGTAGCGCAGGAGGTGTGCGAGCGTTTCCGTGTCCGTCAAGTCGTTCACGGCGACAAAGTCGATGTCGTTCCGCCCCTCCTGCTTGGCGGCGCGAAGCACGTTGCGGCCGATGCGACCAAATCCGTTGATGGCAACTCGAACTGGCATGTATCCGTTCCCGGGTCAGAGTGAGGGGCGGTCGAGCCCTGGTAGTGCGCGGGCAAAAGTCACCACGCTGACCGCCCGCGCGCTGGCGCTGAAAAGAGCATCCGCACAGGCGAGCGCGGTGGCGCCGGTCGTCCAGACATCATCCACCAGCAGCACGTGCTCGCCTGCAAGGGACACACGGGCCGCCGGGGCGAAAGCGCCGGCAACGTTAGCCCGCCGCTCGTCGGGATGCAAGGTAGTTTGCGTCTCCGT